>CAZWVB010000001.1:0-61311 GCA_964637185.1 uncultured Candidatus Saccharibacteria bacterium
GAACTCACTCGAAATATCTTTCGGGTTCAGACAGTCCTCGAAATAGAGTCAAACTGTCACTAACTCTTTCTGATCTTCGAGAGCCGGAACTACAGACTTTCTCCCGCCACTAAAGCAATCAGGAAGTGAAAGGTTATTGATGCTTCTGATCGCTGACCGCGAGTCTCTATCCTGAGTGCAGCGGCTAGATCAGAAAGACAATGTTCTTGAATACTCCTAGATTGTGTCCGTGGCGATGGGTTTTGCTCCGCTTTTGACCAAGCAAAAAGCGGATCGGCCACAAGGACGAAATCCTAGATCTTTGGTCACAAAGAAGGAAGAAATGGTACAATTATAAGCATATGAAGCTTCATATACCCAAACTTTCGGGCAAGAAAAAGGCCGGTAAATCGGCAGCCAAGTCTGACGAACCTCAATATCTAGTATCGCTTGATATTGGTACAGAGTATGTCAAGGCGTTGATTGGGCAGGTGATGAGCCAGAAAGATCCCAAAACAGGCAAGCAGCGTGAGGTAGTACAAATAGTGGGCGCGGGCAAACAGCGTCAGCGGCTGACTGATATGGCAGGCGGGGCAGTGACTGACATTGCCGGCGTGGTGGAGAACTGTGATGCCGCACTACGCCAGGCCGAGGAGATGGCCGGTATAGTAGCCAAAGACACCGTAGTAGGTATCGCAGGTGAGCTAGTGCGTGGTGGTACCACGGCTGTTAGCTATCGCCGCAACAAGCCAGATATCAAGATCGATCAGCAAGAGTTGATGGACATAGTCGAGCGTATTCAAAAACAAGCCTTCGATGAAGTGCGCAAACAGTTGAGCTGGGAGACCGGCAACAACGAGCTGGAGGTCAAACTAGTCAATGCTGCTATCGTCGATGTCACCATCGACGGCTATCGGGTAACCAATCCGGTTGGGTTTCAGGGGCGTGATGTGACTATCCAAGTCTTCAATGCCTTTGCACCGATGGTGCATCTGGGCGCACTGCAGACAGTGGCGGCTGATCTGGATCTCAATCTAGTCAATATCGCAGCCGAGCCATTTGCGGTGGCCAAATCAGTTGGTACAGATGATAGTACAGAATTCAGTGCTATTTTTATCGACATCGGTGGTGGCACCTCTGATATCGCGGTGGTCAACAATGGTGGTGTCGAGGGTACACAGATGTTTGCTATCGGTGGACGTAGCTTTACCAAGCGGCTGGCCAACGAGTTTGGGATAAGTTTTGATGAAGCTGAAGAGCTCAAACTCAAGCATGCTGCCGGTAAGCTTAGCGAAACCCAGTCTCGTCAGATCACCAAAGCGCTGGACACTGATGTTGAGACTTGGCTAAGCGGCGTGGAGTTGGCACTAAGTGAGTTTGACCATCTGGAGCATCTACCTACTCGTATTATGCTTTGTGGTGGTGGCTCAGGCCTGCCAGAGATCAAACACGCGCTCAATGAAACCGACTGGCACAAAGGTTTGCCATTTGTACGCAAGCCCAACATAAGTTTTGTGATGCCCAAAGATGTCAATCACGTGGTGGATAATACCGATAGTCTAGATAGCCCGCAGGATATTACCCCGATGGGATTGGCCAATCTCGGACTGGATGTGGTGGGTAGTGAATCAATCGGTGAATCAGTTCTGCAGCGGTTGAGTCGCACACTGTCTCTATAATGCAAAACCCGCCCACCCGGCAGATTTTGCAGCAGGTGAGCGGCAGTGAGTCAGGCGACCTGGAACTGTTTCACCACCTCGGCGACTCGATCTTCTAACTCTCTGGTGTCGGGCGGAGATGTGGGGTCGATCTTCCTCGCGTGATAGTACCACACTGTCACATTCAGATTGTTCTGATTGATCGTGACGTGGCAGTCTAGCTCTGCTAGAACGCGTCGAAGTGACTTGAGGAGAGCTACACCAGCTTCAGTCAGGTGCTTGTCTTCGTCTATACTCATGACGCTCATGAGCGGCAAAGACATGGCTTGACACTGCTGTATCAACCTCCCGCCGTTGAACCCATCGAACTTCATGTGGAAGGCTGGGATTTCGAAATACCATGTGGCCTGCATGCCACCTCCTTATTGGTGCGAGTCTCGAACTGTTCGAAACAATTGATCGATATAATACTATGTTATTCAATTAAAGTCAATACATGGAGGTTTCGTCACATTTAGTAGGCCCAGCTCGTTATTACTGAGCAGCAACCCTGCAAGGATAAGGTTTTTAGGCTATAATAATTTCCAAATGACCCCAGACATACTCTATCTCGACAACGACACCGAAATCACTGAGGCGATTGAAAAACTCAAGGCCGCCAAGGGCCAAGAAGTCCGTGTAGTAGCACCAGCTCGTTCGGGACTGATGCAAAGCGCGGTCAATCTCAAGCTACTCAAAAAAGCCGCACACGATAGCAACAAAGATCTGGTACTAGTCACTACAGACAAGGCTGCTACTGGGCTAGCTGGCATGCTCGGGCTCATGGTGGCCCGCAATGTCAAAGCCGACGCTGCGGTGCCAGAGGCCGATGCTGCGCCAGTGCATCCAAGCCATGAGCCGACTGTGATCGATGACAGCAAGCCCACAAAATCCAAGCCGTCAGATGCAGATGATTTGCCAATCAAATCCAATCTTCCCAAAGATAGGGTGGTCACTGACAGCGACAAACCGCAGAAAGCCAAATCTCCCAAAGTCCCCAATTTTGGAGGTCTCAACAAGAAAATGGCTTGGGTGGCGATTGGTATCGGCGCTTTACTAGTGTTTGTGCTGACATATATCTTCCTGCCTACCGCTACGATCAATGTCCAGGCCAACGCCAAAAAGTTGCCTTTGAACTTTCGATTTACCTCTGATGCTAGTACTACCAAGAGTGATTATGGCGCCGGCATAGTCGCAGCCCAAAAGCTCGAGAGCACCAAAGACACCCAGGTGAGCTTTACCGCCACTGGTCAAAAAGATGTTGGCAATAAGGCCACTGGCACGGTGACGGTCAAGAATTGTGATGATACCAGCACTCACAATCTCGCTGCTGGCTCTACTATGACAGCTAGTGGCAAGGCTTTTACGACCAATTCATCTGTCACTATACCGGCTGGTACGGCCGGTGGAGGGGTAGTCAACTGCAGCAGTGGTGTCGACGTTGGAATCACAGCTAGCCAAAACGGCGATAGTTACAACTTGAACGGCGCTACCTTTGCTATCAGTGGTTTTTCAAACTTGTACAAGGCCACTGGCTCGACTTCGGGCGGTAGTAGTAAGGTCGTGACGGTAGTGAGTAGTGACGATGTCAAAAAAGCCACTCAACAGGCTCAAGGCCAAATGGGCAGCAATATGAAACAAGATCTGATCAACAAAGCAGGTGATCAGTATTATGTCTTCGAGGATTCATTCAAATCCGATACAGTCAGTGCCACCCCGTCTGTTGCTGAGGGGTCGGAAGCCACGAGCAATGTCACTTTGACACTGAAGGTCAAAAACACTGCCTTTGCCGTACTCAAAAAGGAGCTAAACGCATTGTTTGAGGCGCAAGCCAAAAAACAACTAAGCTCGGATCAGCAAATATATCAAAGCGGCTATGAGGATGCCAAATATAGTAATTTCAAACAAAATGGCGACACCATGCAAATTCAAGCCGACACCACGACCTATTATGGCGACCAGATCGATACAGCGGCGATTGCACGCGAGTCTGCTGGCAAACCCAAGAAAGCTGTCAGTGACATAGCCAAGACCAAGAGTGAACAAGTCACTGGCGCCACTGTCGACTCTACGCCAGCGCTCATGCCATTCACGCCACTGCTGAGTAGTCGGATAAAAGTCAAGATAGATGTCTCTACCAGCCAATAAGCTATCCCAATCAATCCTGGCTTTTGACTATGGTACAAAACGGGTTGGTGTAGCTCACAAGCCAGCCGGTTCGCAACAAATCACTGTGGTCACAACTCTAGCCCAAGACGATCAATTCTGGCCTTCACTACGTGCTCTGTTACGACGGTTTGGGCCTGATCAACTAGTGATAGGCTGGCCTCGTAACAGCGATGCCGACATTACGGCCCAGACTGCACTAGCTGAGCAATTCGCTAAAGAGGTGGCCCAGCGCACCCAGCTACCGGTACAGCTAGTAGATGAGTTTGATAGCACCCAACGCGCCCAAAAATTATTACCAAAAGGATTGTCAGTGCGCCGAGCTCGTGACATGATTGATCAATATGCCGCCCAAGTTATCCTCCAAGACTATCTTGAAGAAAACAGCTAACTCGCGCCACAAAAAGCAGCGTTCTTCACTAGCTTATGTTGTGATAGGAGCGGTGTTTGTATTGATCACCATACTACTCATAGTATTTATGGCTTTACTGTACTTGCCATACAACGCTAGCAGCAGTCAAAAGCAACGTATCCAGATACCAGCTCAGTCTTCGGCCGAGCAAGTTGGTAGTTTGCTCGAGCAAAACAGGCTCGTGCGCAGTGGCTGGCTATTTGCTACCTTCGTAACCATATCGGGTCAGCGCAACAAATTACAACCAGGTGTATATCTGCTGAGTGCCGATCAAAATATACCCAACATTGCAGATCAGATAGCTAGTGGCGACTTCGCACGCGTCCAGTTAGTAGTGCCAGAGGGATTTACGGTCCGTGATATAGCGGCGCGTTATGCCAAACTCGGTCTAGGGAGCGCGGATAGCTTCTTGCAAGCTGCACGGGCGCAACTTGGTAGCCCTTTTGTGGTGTCGACTGGCGCTACCAGCACTGTTGAAGGTTTGTTGCAGCCAGCTACCTACAAGGTAGGTATCGACGATAGTGCCGACCAAGTGGTGTATACAATGCTTAATTCCTTTCAGAAGCAAAACTGGCCGTTGCTACAATCTGGAGTCATACCCCAAGGACTGTCACCATACCAGGCGCTAACCTTGGCTTCGATAGTAGAGAGAGAGGCCAATACAACAGCCGATCGTAAGCTAGTCGCTGGCGTCCTGTACAATCGCCTAGCGCGCGGCATGAAGCTTGAAAGTGATGTGACCGTCAACTATGCTACTGGCCGCAATAACACCACTCCACAAGATGTGTTGATCAACTCACCTTACAATACCTACAAGATAGCCGGCTTGCCGCCATCTCCCATCAACAATCCCAGCTCGGATGCGATTGAAGCAGTGCTACGGCCAACCAACAGCGACTATATATTCTTCATAGCCGACAAGCAGGGCAACCTGCATTTTGCCAAAAACTTATCTGAACACCAACAAAACATCAAAAAGTACCTGGAAAACTAATATTATTGGCTCTACAGAGCCAAAATATACCACTTGACGCTGGTTTGGCAGCCGTGCTAAACTCGTGAACGTACCATTACCAAGGGTAAGCGTTTTACCAGATATAGACAGATACGCTTAACGGTGTGTAGTGTGCCTGTGATACCTTATCAGCTCAAAGGGGTCTAACATAGTTAGGTCGAATCCCCCGGTCCGTTTTTTTGACGGAGAAGGATAAGCCACAGACAGTTTCTAGGCATAAATAACAGCCTAGAAGGAGATCTTTATTAGTAGAAAAGTCATGGGATTGCCTCTACAAGTGCGCAAGGAAAATTTTTCTAGCGTGGGGCAGACACAAAACTTTTCACAAACAAAAAGCCAGACGAGTGAGGCTATCGCCTCTCCCAATAGCCAGACAGACTCGGTCTCCAAACCAAGCCGAGTAGTGACTGTTGTCGATCGTTTGAAACCACGCAAGGGTATCTTGCGCTATGGTTTGCATGCCGCTCTTATCGCAGGAGTGGGGATTTGTGTACTATCCGGTACTGTCAACTCCCAATCAGATCTAGCCAACAAGAAAAGCGGCAATGACGAGACCTCTCTGATCGCTGCAAGTGCATTGCTTCAAGATGGTAGTAGCGTATTGGGTCGCGAGGTCAGCAACAAAGCCAAAGATGCTAGCGGCAACGACCTGACCACTGCAGGTGATGACTTTCTAAGTAGCAAAACCCCAGTATTATCGTCCGGCGCACCAAGTCGCGACATCATGACTTACAAGGTCAAAGACGGTGATACACTGAGCTCGCTTAGCCAAAAATTCAGCATCACCACTGATACGATCAAGTGGGCCAATGGTATCGATGATGAAAATGCTATCAAGCCAGGTGCTAGTCTAGTAATACTGCCGGTCAATGGTATTTTGCACACCGTATCTGATGGCGATAGCATGGACAGCATTGCTGGACGATATCAAGCTACTGCCAGTCTGATAGATAGTTTTAATGGCCTAGGCGGCAAAGTCCCCGCTACCGGCACCAAGATAATTGTACCGGATGGTATCAAGGTATCTGCGCCAGCAGCTGTGACGGCTCAGATTGCTGCTACCAACGCCGGCCCAGCTAAGAGTACCGGGTTTAGTATCCCCAATCTCAGTGGCCCAGGCAGCATTGGCAATAGTTATTCCTATGGTTACTGTACTTGGTACGTAGCCAGCCGCCGTGCCGTACCAGGCAACTGGGGCAATGCCTATAGCTGGCTCTCGGCTGCTCGTGCTGCTGGCTACGCTACAGGTGGTGCACCACGAGCCGGGGCAGTGGCTTGGGAAGGTGGCCATGTAGCCTATGTAGAATCAGTCAATGGTGACGGTACCGTCACTGTTTCGGAGATGAATTTTTGGGGCAACGGCGGCGGCTGGGGACGACGCAGTTACCGCACTACCGCAGCTGGTCATTTCCAGTACATCTACTAAGTCGGCAGTTTACTGTTCGGATTGCGGCGTTGCCTATCTTCGCAACTCCTTCAACGTACAGGTAAGTACGTCTCAGGTCGTCGCTTGTTGGCACCTTGCATTCCACACCAGTAAAATCTGCCTTATCCACATGTATTAAAACAACGAACCCCGCCACAACGGCGGGGTTCGTTGTTGTAGCGGGGCGATAGGTGGGCAATATCAGGGATAGATGCGGCTAGGGGGCTACACCCTCGGGGGTGGCAAGTACGCCAGCGGCATCACAGCCGAAGACCTGCGGCTCGCATGCGCGGTGGTTTGGTCTGCCCACCGTAGATGGGATCGGGCCTGATCGGCAACCCTCCCGCTTTCTCTGCTGCCAGCATCAGCATGGCAACATCCTGCGGGTCGTGGTCGGAGCAGTTCGCTCGAAAGGTCACAACGACCCGCCGATCTTCGATCTCCACCTTGAGTACCCCTGCCTGTGCCTCGAGCCAAGGTTCGACACGAATGCGCCAGTTGGTGTCATCGAGGAAGCTGACATCCTCAAAGGTCATTACGATGTACATCTGGAATCTCCCAGTTCAAGGTGCAAGGGATAGCCCCTCACATGGTGGTGCAATTATCCGATATTTATGGTATAATGTCAAGATGTTTGCAGATAAGGTAACAATTGAAGTGGCAGCTGGCAAAGGTGGCGATGGCCGCAATAGCTTTTTTCGCGAGATAAGCCGTGTTGGTCCGGACGGTGGCGATGGTGGCAATGGTGGCGATGTAATTGCTGTGGCTGATCACAACACCAATACACTATCCAAATACCGTACCAACAAGCAGTGGCGGGCGGAGGATGGCGTGGTCGGCGGGCCCAACCGTAGTCGTGGCGCTCGGGGTGCTGATGTGGTGTTCAAGGTGCCACCAGGTACAATCATTTACAACGGTGATCATCTGATGGCCGATCTGACTACTGATGGTCAGCAAGCTGTGGTGGCCAAAGGTGGCCGTGGCGGCTTTGGTAATTCTCATTTTCGCAGCTCGGTACGCCAAGCACCCAAGTTTGCTGAGCTCGGCGAGCCCGGTGAGACCCACGAATTGACACTCGAGCTCAAGCTTGTAGCCGATGTTGGCCTGGTCGGGCTGCCCAATGCTGGCAAAAGTACCTTACTGTCAGTGGTCAGCAATGCTAAGCCCGAGATAGCTAATTATCCGTTTACCACATTGGTGCCCAATCTGGGCGTAGTGGATGTGGATGATCACAGCTTCCTCATGGCTGATATACCAGGTCTGATCGAAGGCGCTAGCCATGGCAAAGGCCTGGGTGACGAATTCTTGCGCCATGTGGAGCGCACACAGTTACTGCTGCACCTGGTGGACGCTGCATCTGAAGACGTGGCCGCGGATTATCTCACCATCCAGCAAGAACTCCATGATTACAAGGTGGATCTATCTGATCGGCCTCAAATCATAGTCCTAACCAAGATCGATGCTGTCGCCTCAAGCGAGCTTAAGAAAAAAGTAGCTGCACTGTCTAAAGCAGCCAACTGCCGACCAAGCGCAGTTTTTCAGATCTCAGCTGTGGCCAAGCAGGGGATGACAGAACTGATGCGTCAGGTAGTGGCCCAGCTACAAGAAATTATTCCAGTTGAGTCTGATCTACCAGTCGAGGCCATGCCTGTGATTCGACTCGATGACAGCAAGGCATGGCAGGTTGAGCAGGTTGGTGGCAAGTTTGTGATAAGCGGTGAAGACATCGAGGGTTTTGGGCGTCGCACCAACCCAGATCAGTATCAGGCGGTACAGCGGCTGATGGACATACTGCGGCGTCGGGGAGTCATCCGGGAGATCGAGAAACTTGGTGGCCAGCCAGGCGATAAGCTAGAGATAGCCGGCAAGGAATTTGAGCTGTGAGCATTAGCTATACTGTAGCCGGTACGACTATCGAGGCGTCAACTGAGCCAGATCTGTTTAGTCCCAAAGGCTTGGATCAAGGCAGCCGGCTGCTGCTTGGTTGTTTGAGCAAGTTTGAATACAGTTCATTGCTCGATTGGGGTTGTGGTTGGGGCGCTATTGCCTTATTTGCCGCCAAGAAATCACCTCAAGCCCAGGTAATTGCCATCGATAGCGACATTGCCGCTGTTGAGACAACGCTCCAAAACACCAAGCTCAATGCTCTTGCCAATCTGGAGGTACTTGCCAGTCATAGCTATGGCCAGCTAACATCCGATCAAACTTTTGACATCATAGTCAGCAATCCGCCAACTCACCGAGGGCGCGAAGTGGTAGATAAAATGATCGCCGATAGCCAGACTCGGCTCAACCCTGGCGGAGTTATCCTTCTTGTAGTCGAGGCACGTATCAAGCCTTGGGTAGCGCGTCAGCTCAAAGCTACCTACGGCGACTACAAAATCGTCAAACGCAGCACCAAACATGTGGTACTAATGGCTACAAAATAGTTGTTTTAATAGTGTGATTATTATATAATCGCCTCACTTCGTTTCGCTCTGTAGAAAAACAAGGAGGCAACATGAGTGACTTCGATGAATTGCTCAAGGAGTATCTGCGTGCGCTGGAGCTTGGTGACCGTCGAGCAAGGGCTGAAATTGCTGATGCCATGCTGGAAGAGGCTAGGTCTTATGGCCTCGATGAGCTAGCTGATCGACTCGAGTATGGACTTCGTCATGGTGACTACCGTGAAGTCAACCTGGCTATTGCTGGCATGGGCGCCAAAGCTGCCCAAATCGACTGGGATCGTCACGACGGTGCGGTCGATGGCTTGCTTCAAGCAGAACTTGCAGCAGACCTGGCAGTATGGAACGCCACTGCTGGCTAGGGGCTCGAAGGAGATGGGGTTGTTTGTCACCTCACTGCCTTCGGGCCCTCCTTCGTTTTTAAGTCCAAATCATTTACAATAGAGCTTATGAACAAGAAGAAAGCCAAATCAGCCGACGAATTCTTTGCCGAAGAGGTCAAGACGAGTGGTGATATAGAGCGCAAAGAGATTGAGAAGGGTGCTCGGCTGACCTACCGTGATGGTTTTCGACTCGGCTTTGGCTTCTTCGTGGGTTTTGCGGCCGCTAGTCTGATCGTGATACTCATAGCCTATTTGGTAGGCTTGGTATTCAAAATTCTTTAGCATTGATTTATATCTGAAAAAACGCTACAATGTAGCAATTCTGATGAGGGGCTATAGCTCAGTTGGCTAGAGCGCTTGCATGGCATGCAAGAGGTCGGGAGTTCGAGTCTCCCTAGCTCCACCAGATCGTTCTCTTTCAAACCGTGGGCCACGGAAACGGGCCCACGGTTGTTTGTTTCCCGCGTCCGTCGGCCCTGGCGGCGTCCTGGGACGCCCAGGCGGGCCGGCAGGGCCGGATCGAGCAACTTCTCGAAGAGGGGTTGCAGTTCGGCCTTGGCGACCTCGGGCGTTCGCGTGTCGGGATCGGCGTGGATCAGGATGCGCGTGAAGAAGGCCTGGTTCAGCAGCCGCCGTCGGGCGGGCTTGGCCTGCTGGTAGGTCTCGGCGCAGTCAGCGGCGAGTTCGTAGGCGGCAGCGAGGTTGTCCTCGATGGTGGCCCACTTGATGTTGGCCAGCTCCGATCGCTTCTTGGCATCGACCAGTTCGGCTTCGATGCGGTCTTGCCGGTCCTTGAGTTGTTCCTTGGTGAGTGACCCGAATTCGTAGCCGTCGAGCAGCTTCTGCTGGCGGTTCTTGAGGCTCTGGATCCGCTTGGTCTGTTCGCGGGCTTCTCGCTCCGCCGCCTCGTTGGCGCCCTTGAGCGCCTCGGCCAGCTTGTCGCGCAGCGTGTTGGCGAGATCCGTCGGCAGGTTGACGTGGTCGCGGTAGTACGCCTCGACGAGGTTCTCGACTTGCTCGGCGGGGACATACGGCATGGTGCAGGTCGTGCGTTTCTGGTGTCGTCCGAGGCAGAAGAAGTAGTCGTAGCTGCCGCCGTTGCCGACGGCCCGGGTGAAGGCGATCCGTGATCCGCAGGTGGCGCAGTAGAGCGTGGAGCGCAGGTAGTGCGGGTGCGCTCGTTGCTTCTCGCCGGTGCAGCGTGAGTTGAGCAGGGCCTGCACCCGGGCGAAGGTCTCGAAGTCGACGAGCGGTTCGTGCTCGCCGGGATAATTGGCGCCCTTGTAGCGGATGATGCCGACGTAGTACGGGTTGGTCAGCATCTTGTGGACGTGCGCCTTGTAGAGCGGCCGTGACTCGCAGCGGGCGGTCTCGATGGTCTTCAGACCTCGGGCGGCGAGGGCGTCGGTCAGGCGGTTGAGGCTGTAGTCGCCGGAGGCGTAGGCCTCGAACGCCCAGCGGACATGCTCGGCTCGTTCGGGGTCGGGTT
This sequence comes from uncultured Candidatus Saccharibacteria bacterium, assembly GCA_964637185.1. Taxonomy (GTDB): domain Bacteria; phylum Patescibacteriota; class Saccharimonadia; order CAILAD01; family BJGX01; genus CAZSVP01. The sequence continues at coordinate 11,012 of CAZWVB010000001.1, forward strand.
CGGCCCAGCGCACGTCGCGCTTGCCGGAGATCTCGCGCTTGTTGACGTAGCCGATCGGCGCTCGGCCAAGGGTGCCGCCGGCTTGGGCCTTGGCGGCGAGGCCTTTGCGGATCTCGCCAGCCAGGTTGTTGGAGTAGAACTCCGCGATCGTGGCCATGATGCCGTGCACCAGCAACCCTGACGGGGTGTCGTCGATGTTCTCGGACACCGACACCAGCTGTGCACCAGCTTGCTTGAGCCGGAAGTGGATCATGGCTTCTTCGTGGCGGTTGCGTGCCCAGCGGTCGACCTTGTGCACGATGACGTAGTCGATGTCCTGCATGGTCTCGAGCCGCTCGAGCAGTCGCTGTAGTTCCGGTCGGTCGTCGGTGCGAGCGGACTCGGCCCGTTCGACGTACTCGCTGACCACGACCGCGCCGAGTTCTTCGGCCTTGGCCTGGCAGGCTTGGGTCTGGGCTGGGATCGAGTACCCGTCGTCACCGCGCCGGTTCCGGTTGACCTGCTGCTCGGAGCTGACCCGCACGTAGATCGCCGCTCGTTTGAAGCCAGCCATAACGTCTGTGCTGGCTTCTGTCTTGACCTCTTGTGTTGCTACTCCCTTCATGTAGGTTCCTTTCTCTGAAACTATTGTCGCGCTATCCATTTGAAATGAAAAGCGCGACAGGCGATCGGTATTTGTTTGTGTATTGCTACGAACTGGCGAGCAACTGGCTCTCTATGTCGGCATCAGCGACCGGCACGAAGATCGGCACGGCTGCCGCGCGGAAGTACTGGGCAGCCCGTGGCTTGCCGTGACGGTGGCTGCATCGTGGGACGGGTTGTTGCAGGCCGGTCTGGTGCAGACGAGTCTGCATGGCGGCTTGGGACACGTCGAAGCGGTAGGCCAGGCTGGACAGGCGTTGGCTGCCGGTGGTCCAGGCTCGCTTCAACCACGGTCGAGGGATGAGTAGGCAGCCAGCGAAGTAGTCGCAGACCAGCTCGATCCAGTCCTCACGCTCCTGGGGATCGACCGCGCCGTAGAGCTGGGTGACGAAGGGGTGGTCGATGATGTGCTTGAGTTCGTGGGCCAGGCTGAAACGTTGCCGCAAGCGGGAGTCGTTGCTGTTGAGCACGACCTTCCAGCGGCCGTGTTCCCAGGCGCTCATGCCGGAGTGCAGCATGGCCTTGGAGCGGGTGACCTGCACTCTTCGCAGTTCCGTGACGATGCGCTCGGGCACTGGCGGGGCGCTGATACCACTCAGCTCCAGCAGTTTCATGGCCTGGCGTTCGGCGATAGACAAGGCCTCGATCCGTGTCAGCGGGCGGAACGGCACGACGTCGCGTAGCTGGGCGATGACGCCGGGCCTCACAACGTGTTCCTCCAGGGATGGCTGTCACCGTTGATGCCGGTCGCTCGCAGCTTGGCGGGCTTGGCCTTGGGCTGATCGCCGGTGGTGCGCTCGTCTTTGCTGTCGTGGCGTGCCCTGTCCTCCTGCTCGGGGAAGACCGGTTCGCCGTCGGGGATGCCGTAATAGGGCCGCAGGACCTCGGCGTAGGCCTCCAGGTCGGCGCGGTCACGGGCGCTGAGCCGGTCCGACCGGCGGAAGTAGATAGCTGGCAGCGTGCTGAGTGCAGCCAGATGTTCGTCTACATAGATGCTTTGTTGTTTTCCTTTCGCCATTGGAAGTGTTCTTCCTTTCCTTCCATTCCATTTTCGCATTGTGTTCGTATCCCGTCAAACATGAGCGGATTGAACAGGTTGCGATCGGAACGGCTATTGACTCTTAAATGTTGATGAAATGTGCGGTATAATGAGTGTGTAATCGTGAGTGGTTGATGTGTGCAGCAACCACTTGTGAGGGTGTGAACCTCCCAAGGCCGGATGGCCCTGGGAGGTTCTTCGTTCCCGGCGTCCCGGCTCACTCGGCCTTGCGCCGGCTGCGGGAGCTGGCGGGCTTGGGCTCGTCGGGCTCGCCGGTGCCGTTGAGCAGACCGGCGATGGCCTCGCGGCGGGTCTGCGCTTCGCGCTCGATGTCGTCGAGCACAGCCTGGGCTTTGCTTTGCAGCTCACCGGAGTCCCGCTTGGTGTCGAGGTAGCCCTCGATGCTGGTACGGATGAGCTCGGTGAGTGAGATGCCTTCGAGCTGAGCGACGGCCGACGCTTGGGCGTGCAGCTCGTCGCTCATCTTGATAGCCAACGTTTTGGGCATGGTGCCCTCCTTCGGTGGTGGTGCGAACGGTGATCCGTCTGTCGGATCGTTGGAACCGGCCGCATGCCGCCGATGAGGGTGATGGCGGGAGCCAGGCTTGATCGCCCGGCTCCCGCGCTTCAGTCGAAGAACACATACAGGTGTCCCTCAGACCAACTGCACTGCATGCCCATCGCCCAGTCGCGACCGAGAGCCTCGGTGTCGACCCGCACGTAGTCGCGAATCGTCTCGGGTAGGTCGAGCCGTTCGAGATCGAAGCCGTGCAGTTCGAGCACCTGCTCGCCGAACTCGGCGTAGGAGTCGTAGACGCCCTCGAAGTGATCCTCGAAGGTGTCGAGCTGTTCGTCCCACTCCGCTCGGTCGAGCAGGCTCGCCCAGACGGCGAAAGCCCGACCGTGCTCGGCGATGCCAACCGCCAGTCGGTGCAGCTGCGCGACGGACTCGTACTCACCAAGGTGCAGATCGAAGAAGCCGTCGTAGTCATGGATGGCGTGCTCTTCCGCGCCGGGCACCGGTGAGCTGTCCAGCATGGCGTTGATCCGCGCCCAGATGTCGTCGAGCTCGTCGGTGGCGTCGACCCAGACACCGTGCAGCTGACCGTTGTTGTAGGCAGCCAGACATGCGACGTAGATGCGTGGACCACCCGTGCTGCTCATCCGCGCTCGATCGTCGGTTCGCCGTCGATCAGATCGAGCAAGCCGAAGCCGTCGATCACGACCAACGGCTCGGCCGAGTCCGGTGGCAGCAGCAGTGTGGCGACTGGTCCCAGCCGCAACCGGCAGCCGGCGGTGATGGTGGCGTGCAGCTCGGGGGTGAGTTCGAGCCACAGTCCGAACGGCAGGCCGGCGGCCAGGCTGTCGGGCTCGGCTAACAGCAACAGCGGTCGGCCGACGATGATGGGATTGGGAAGGTTCAAGGTGTGCTCCTCTCATGGGGTGGATAGGGGCATCACCTCCTTTGGTTGCCGGCGCTCATCCGCCGACTCCGGGGTGGAGGCGATGCGGGAGAGCGCCAGCTCTCGGAAGGTCGGGTTCAGCTCGATACCGAGCCAGTCCCGAGACTGCTTGCGGGCGACGACACCGACGGTGCCAGCGCCCATAAACGGGTCGAGCACCAAACCGGACGTGAAGCCAGCCGCGCAGGTGCAGTCCGGTGCAGTGGCCTGGCCGCGAAGTTGGTGCCACGGTCGTCCGCAGCGAGCGCAAGTGCGAGCTGGACAGGTTGCCAGCAGTGGTCGAGTGACCAGTCGCTCGGGGAAGACCGCGGGGTGTGGTCCGCGGAAGCCAGCTGTCGGGATAGTCCAGACGTCTCCGGGGTTTCGGCCCCAGCGGTGTCCGGCCCGCCCTTCAGCTCGGGCGCGTGCCAAGCCGTCGTTGTGGCCGTTGGCCAGTGGCCCGGCCCACGTCTGACGGGTGGCCTCTTTGCTCGGGCGTGGTGTTCGCCCTACGTACGCCTTCGCACAGGCGCTTCGCGCTGTCAACCCCCGGCGCTTCGTCGTGTGCGGGATACGCACCACGTCCAGATCGAAGAAGTACTGCGGTGATCGGGTGAGGTGGTAGAGGTGCTCGTAGCGGCAGCTGAAGCGATCCCGCACCGAGTTGGGCATGCCGTTGGGCTTGTGCCAGATCACCTTGGAACGCACCAGCCAGCCCTGCTCACTCATTCGCAGCAGCAGCCGCTCGGGTGCGAGCAACATCGCCTTGGTCGGCGCGCCCCAGCGCGGCGCCCGGCTGAAGCTGTCGGCGATGTTCAACCACAGGCTGCCGGTCGGCTTGAGGACGCGCTGCAACTCAGCAGTGACTTCAGCAAGTCGATCGACGAAGGCCTCGACCGAACCCTCCGTCCCGATCTCGTCGACTCCCGCGCCGTAGCGGCGCAAGCCGACATACGGCGGGCTGGTGATGACGGCGTCCACCGACGCGTCGGGCAGTTCGCGCAGCCGCGTGATTGCGTCACCAAGCAGGATGGTGTTGCGCAGGCCGCTCATTGCTCGCCTCCGATCGAGACCACCCCACCTGTCGTGATGGCGTCAACCGCGTCATCGAGCAGCCGGATCTGGAACAGCTGCCAGGAGTCGGCCGGGAGTCGGCCCAGGGCGGTCGTCAGCAGATCGAGCCGGGCCGCGTCCGGCACGAGCCACAGCACCAACGGAAAGACGCCGGAGCGATGCTGCTCTCGACCGGAGCGGTAGTAGCTCAGGTAGACCATGGCCTTGGTGACGATCCGTGCCGACGTCTCGGTGCCGAGGTCCACTTCGACGAAGACGTGATCCTCGTAGCTGTGCGCTTCGGTGATGACGAAGGCGTCGGGCTTGACCGTTAGCCGTGCCCCACCCGGACCGTGGAAGCCGCGCCAGCACGCCGGCTCACCATCGAAGGTGACAAGCTCGAAACCGCCGTGGCGCTCATGGCCCCGCAGGCGGACATACACCTCGGCGGTGGCGAGGGTGTGGTCGATGAACTGGTTGCCGGGGTTCGGTGTCGGCCACCAGCGGGTGCGGTCAGGGTCGACGAGGCGCTGGCCGGCGACGTCGAGGGCGTAGACCGACCAGCTTGGGCCGACCATGCCGGCGGTGTGGTGACGGAAGCGTACGAGCACTCGTTTGCTCACCAGGCGACCGAGCTGACGACGACAGACCGCAGCATCGGATGCAGTGGTGCCGCAGTGGAGGCGCTGAAGTTGCTGACCGCTGAGGAGCCGCAGCCGGTTGATGTCATCGATGATCTGCCAGTCCCGTTCGGACAAGCTGCTGCGGATGGCATCGAGCCGGGCGGCCGTGACGTATGGGCGCTTCATGAACAGACCCCACAGTTGCCAGATGAATTGCCCATAGGAGTCGGTCGCGAAATCTGAGCATTCGCAGCCGCTGGCCAGGTCCGATGCGTACAGCTGCCGTTCGATTGCGAGCAGGCGGCGATGCGCCTCATGACGCCCTCCTCGTCCGGTTGGACGGCTTGCGACGCAGCGGTTCAGCACCCTGGCTACCGGCCTGGCGGTCGCGGATCTCCGCTTCGATCTGCTCCCGGGCCACGCCATAACGCGCACGAGAAGCCCCACGAATGGCCGCAGGCTCAGCAGTGGCTGCCGGCATCGGCCGGGTTGCGCCGGTCGCTGGCGGTTGAGTGCTGCCACTGGCGTAGGCCTGCACGACGGCTTCCCAGGCGCCGAGGCCCTGCAAATCGTCAGCGGTCAGCAGGCCGCCGAGGTCGCGGGCGACGATACGGGCATCACCGGCTGGCAGTTGGAAGCACACCCGGGAGCGGGCGTTGCTCATGACCGCATCACGGGCAGCTTCGGGGAGCTGGCCGAGGTTCTGATGCGCCAAGACCAGGCCCAGGCCAAGGCCGCGGGCTTCAGCCAGCACCGACGCCATCGGGGTCGGCAGGTGCAGCAGGTTCTGCCACTCGTCCATGTAAGCCATCACCGGGCGGCGCTGTCCTTGACTCAAGCCCGCGCGGGCTTTGGTGGCGTGCCACAGCTCGGCCACGACCAGCGCGCCAAGCAGCGATGATGCCTCGTCACCGAGCAGGCCGGAAGCGAGTGAGACCAACAGCACCTTGCCGGAGCCCAGCACGTCACTCATGGAGAGCTGCGGGGTGGCTTGGCCGACGATGGTGCGTACGGTGCGGCGCATGGTGAAGGCGCGCACCTTGTTCAGCACCGGCCCGACGACGCTCAACCGCTCGCCGTCGGACAGCGCCTCGTACCAGCCCCAGAACGATTCGAGCCCGATCGGGTCGTCGAGTCGGCCAATGATGCGGCGGCGGTAGTTCGGGTCGGTCAACAGCAACGGCACCTCGCACAGAGTTGCCCCGTCGGTTTCGGCCAGCGTCAGCAGGGCGGCGCGGAAGATGTCATCGGTGCGTGGTCCCCAGCTTGCTCGGTACAGGCTCTTGAACAAGCCGACCAAGTTCTCGACGACGACCTCAGCGCTCGTGCCGGTGGCTGCCCGCAACGGGTTCAGCCCAACCGGCATGGCGGTGTCAGCCGGGTCGAGAACGACGACGTCGCGGTGACGACGTTCTGGGATGCGCTCGAGGACGTCGGCGACGAGATCGCCCTTGGGGTCGAGCAGAACGACGCCGTGACCGTCGCGCAGGTCTTGTGCGCAGAGGTTCACGAGCAGCGTGCTCTTGCCGGTGCCGGTCGGGCCGAGCACATGCAGATGTCGAAGGCGGGCTTGTACGTCCAGCGCCAGTGGACGGTGATGCCCCGGAAAGGTCGAGTCCGCCACCACCGTGCCGCTGGTGGGAATGGCTGGTGATGGTGCGAGCTGACGGCAGCCGCCGAGCAGCAGACCCGGCAGTTGGGTGACGCCGACGGGCCAGCCGACCAGGCCGGCCAGCTCGACGACGTTGTAGGTGCCGGGCCACTCCACCCACGGCAGCGCTCGACGCGCGATCCGTCGACAGCTCAGGCGATTCGGGACCACACAGCGTTGTAGGTGCACACCTGCGGCCCGGCTGCCATGCCAGGCCACCTCGGCGTGTCGCAGGAGCTGACGAGCTCGGCCGGTGCTTCCAGCGTTCGTGCCGATGCGGGCAGCTCCGAGCAGCAGTGGATGGGCGTGCTTCTGGCGGATGGCCGTGGCCTGCTCACTAGTGGCCACGGTGTTGGCCGGTGTGAACAGGCTCGACCACCACGAGCGTCTGGACGAGGACGATGCCACCCGTACCGGTGTGACCGGACGGTGCGGCGTCAGCAGCCACTGCACGACGATCCGTTCATCGGTGTCGAGCGGTTGGAGCGAGCCGAGCAACTTGGCGGCGAGATCGGCGGCGTCGATGTTGAGCTGACGGCCGTGGCCATGCAAGCGGTACTCGGCTGCGCAGCGCAGCGGCGACGGAGGCTCGATCTCGATGCGCTCGTAGCGCGCGCCAGGCAGGGCCGCCTGCAGCTGCGCCTCGATGGCGCGTAGCCAGTGCTCCGACACCAACAAGCGGTGCCCGATACCGGCTGCGCTGCCTTCGGTCTCGAGCAGGATGACCGCCGAGCCAAGCCACCGCTTCCACCACGGCGGCAGCAGTCCGGTGACTCCGGCGAGGAACCGTTGGACCGAGCGCTCATCCAGCTCACGTGGGAAGCGCAACTGCAGGCAGACCAGCGACTCGCGCACACGGGCGCGCTGCTGCGCTTGCAGCCAGACGACAAGAGTGAGGAATACGAGGACGTAGAGCGTGATGGCGACGGCCTGGTTCATGCGGGGTCCTCCGAGCCGCCGTGATCCAACGCATCGAGTCGTCGTTGCCCGCGTTTGGCCAGCCGGGCTCGGGTCTTCGGGTCGAGATCGGCGACGACCGCCAGCAATGCCGCAGCCAGCCGGTCGAGATCGACCGGCTCACGATGACGAGCCGTGACGCGGATGCGTTGGTTCAAGCGATACCTCCTTGGTTGATGAGTTCGTGTGAGCGGGCGCGCAGACGCCAGACCCACGTAGAGGGTCGATGGCTTCCGCCGCCCGTACCTACGCCTTCGCACGCCTGCCGCGAACCGTCAAGGCTCTGGGCGGCGTCTAGTTCGAGCCCGAACGCGGCCCACCAAGCAACCGGCTGAGTAACAACACGGCGACCGTGATGACCACCACGGCCGGCAACACCGGCTCGATGATGGCTGCGGCCACGCGGACTCCGACGCAGACGAGCAGGACAACGCCAGCGGCACGAGCGACGCCGTTCACTTCGCACGGGTTGGGCCGCCGTCGGCGTTACCCAGGCGCGTCGCCCACGTGGCCTCGGCGTCCCAGAGGCGGCGTTTGGCGTTGACCCAACCATGTAGAAGGCGGATGGCTTCGATGAAGATGACCGGGATGAGCACAGCCAGACCGGCCAGTAGGAGCCAGCCGATGAGTTGGAGCGGGTTCATCCGTCGCCCGGGTGTCGCATACGGGAGACCCGCTCGGCTTCGCGCCATATGGCCTGCCGAGCCTCGAAGACCGTGCGAGCGATCGTTGTGGCAGCCCGCAGGGCATTTGTCCGGGCAAGGATCATCTCTGCGCGGCGTGCTCGATGGTTGCGCGTCTTCACGCCGACCAGGGTCATTGCCAGTATCAGTACCGCGCCAGTCAGCCCGGCCAACAGGAAGGGAAGCTGGAGCCAGTCGGCGTTCACAGCTCCATCCCGAGGCGCAGCACCACCGTCTGAATCGCGGCAGTGGCGGCGTCACCGATCGCGGCCAGACGCAGCTCGGCTTCAGGACTGAGCTTGGCGCACTCCGCCTGGGTCATCGTCAGCTGCGTGACGCCCTGCAACGCAACGGTGCCGACGAAGTTGATCGCCTGCACCTTGTGCGCGTTGACGAGAGCCTGCTGCTCGACTCGGGCCAGTTGCCTGTTCAGCTTGGTTGGCAGGCGTGTACCTTGCCCGAAGGGCGTGATCTCGGTGCTCACCGGTAGCGCACCTTGCCGCCGCACGGGCAGGCCTTGACCCGGCGGCAGCCGGCGATCTTGAGGCCGCAGTCCGGATCGGTGCAACGACCTCGGGCCTGCCAAGCCAGTCGCTCTCGCTTGGTCGGGATGCTGTTCATGAGAACCTCCTTGGTTGGGATGGAGCGCTCACCGGGGTCGGCGGGCGTGGAGGCAAGGAGATCAAGACGGGGCGGCCGTTGTAAGGCATCTACGATCATTCGCTTACGACCGGTGTTATGACCCGCCCTGAGGAAGTGTGGATGGCAGCTGACCAGCTCGAAGATGCTCTGCAGAAGCTCGTCGCCAGTGGCCTCAGCAGCATGAGCTTCGGTCGCAGCGAGTTGGTCCAGGTGCTCATTGCCCGCCAACCGGAGCGACCAACTCAGGACTGGTTTCCGCTCGTCTACCGAGTCGTCGCCGGTGCTGGCATCGACGCTGAGCCATCCGCCATGCCGAGCGATCCGCGATTCACCGCGGCTCGCGTCCTTTACGGCGTGGCTCCCGGCATGGCCGGCGCAACTGCCAAGACCCGCCGGGATGAAGCCAGCCGGTATCTGCGAGACCGTCGCCCCAAGGACCCGTACAAGCCCGCAGACGCTCCGCTCGAAGGCAAGCAGCAAACCCGCAAATTGCACGAGCTGATCGGAACCATTGCGGCCGACCTCGCCCGCGTGCTCGACGAGCCTCTGCCGACCCTCGCGCCTACAAGCTCGGTCGTCTACGAAGTGATCGCAGTGGACTACACGCTGCGCTGCGGCCCGGATGGTCGGGCGGGCGAGAAGATCGAGGATTGGAGCTTCGTAGCTCGACGCCCGATGACCCACTTCCCGAAGACCTGGGCCCTCGGCCCGCAGCAACCAGACCAGATGGAGATGTACTGCATCGGTGGCCAGTTGGCCAAGACCTACGACCAGAAGACCGGCGTGCTGGTCACCGAGATCATCTTCGGCAAGGCCTTGCAACCCGGCGAGGCGCGCACCGTCCGACTGGTGACCCGCTTCCCGTCAGGCGATGTCGATCGTCATCTGACCGCCCGCTCCACCCGGCCAGCTGGTCTGCTGCGCATCCGATTGCAGCTACCAGCGAACCGACCGGCTCGCTACGCCCCAATCGCCCAGGCGGCCGACTACGAAGATCACCAGTTTGGCAGCCTCCCGCACACGTTCGAGATCGATCCGCGTGGCTACGCCGAAGTCGAGTTCACTGACATGTTGGCGGACTTCAACTACGGCATTGCCTGGCGAGTGGATCGCCAGCAGGAAGTCTCCTGACGGTCCACGGATGATGCGATCAGGTACAGGTCGGCAGGTTCGGTGCCGGACCGGGCTTGGGGGTGTTGAGGAACAGATCGGAGACGTAGTAGCCGCTGTCGAGCTTGGCCCAGACGTTGCTATTGCCGTTGTCGGGGTCGTTGATCTGCTCGCCGGTGATCTGGCAGACGACGGTGACGGTGTCGCCGTCGATGTGGTAGCCGTGATCGGGCGAGTTGTGGTTCGGCTCGCCGCGTCGGTACACCTTGCAGGTACCACCGCAGCCGGGTGAGATGACGCGGTACTGCGCCGGGGCCTGCGAAACGCCAGGAGCGGCGATCGTGACGACGGTTGTGCCTGACGACCCGGACGAGCCACTTGGTGGAAACACCAACTGCGGATCGGATGAGAACGACGGGTTGGTGATGCCAACCGGTGCCTTATCAGCGATGAAGCTGGTGGCCCGGCTGTTGCCGCCGCAGCTGACGTAGATCTTCTTGTCGATCCAGCGGCCGTAGCTGTAGATGTCGGACGCGTAGTCGGCGATGACCTGCGCTCCGGTTTGGTCATCGAAGACGATGGTCTTTCCTCGGGCGGAGCCGACGGCATAGCCGTTGTTGGCCTGCTTGAGGCTGAGGTTGACCTCGCTCATCCTGCCTCGGTCGATACCCCAGAGCTGGTTGCCGGCCCGACCGTCGTAGGCCAGCAGGCCGGCCGAGTTGGAGGAACCGTCTTGGAAGATGACGACGCCGTTGGTGTAGTCGATGACCAGATCACCGCTGATGCGCGGGTACCGCCAGGCGACCGAGCCGTCGCGGCGGACTCCGATGAGCTGGTTTCCGGCTACACCGACGAAGTTGTCGTGATCGAGTTGGTACATCGACCAGCTGCTGAAGTCCGAGGCGTCGACCGCCACGCCGGTCGATGCGCCGCTTGCAGCGTCGAGCATGATGATGTTGCCGTCACGGCCCTCCACGAACACAACGTCGGCACCGGCACTGGCGGCGTCCGGCTTCTGGTACGAAGTGAGCGTGTAGCGCCAGGCCTCTTGGCCGTCGGACAGGTTGACTCCGATGACGTCGGTCTTGTTGTCGCTGCCAACGCGCTGTTCCAGTAGGCCGACCACGACCGGCCCGGTCACGCCGAAGGGTACGAAGCGTGGTTGGGTGTCCGATGAGCCGGGCGGCAGTTTGGCGGCTCCGAAGGTCGAGTCCGCCTGCCAGCGCTGCGATCCGCTGGTCGCGTCGTAGGCCGTCAGGTAGTAGGCGACCGTGTCGAGGTTGATGCCGGTGCCGGCCTCGCGGTTGACTGAGCTGATCACGATGACCGGCTTGCCGTCGGCATCGACACCGGCGACGGACTTGGCGTCCTCGCCGTAGCGGTTGCTGCTGCTACCGAAGGCCGACTGGGACAGCGAAGCCGAACTGCCGCCGGTCTCACCGTTGTAGGACGTGGCCTGGTTGTTGCCGATCACGACGAGGTACTTGCCTGCCGTGTAGCAGGTGCCCGAAACGCTCTGGTCGAGCACGAGCGCACCGTTGCCGGTCGGCTTGGCTGGGGCGGTCGTATCCGATGAACCGCGAGCCGTTGTTGTTGTCGATGACGAGAAGCCTCCACCGCTGCTTCGGTACGCCGTGGTGGTTGTCGAGCTGTAGTAGCTATTCGAGCCGGACGACAGGCTGGTGGACGACTTCGGACCAAGCGCCGCGGCCGCGGCGATCCCCACGACGACCAGCAACACGCCGATGCCGATGAAGCTGGCTCCCTTTTGGTTCTGCGAGAGCTGCTTGAAGCGATCAACGGCCGAGGGGCCGGCCGACTTCGTTTCCGGTGGTGGCGGTAGCGGCGATTCGCCACCCGGAGGAGGTGGCAATGGCAGCTGGGACTCGGGTGGCGGTGGTGACTGCGGTGGTTGCCCTCCACCGCTCAAACCGCCAGCAGCGCTGCCAGATTCGGGCTGGTTGTCGCTCGTCTCGTCCATGGATCGCCTCCTATGCCCGAACCTGTAGAGGTCGCGTCTCGCGGTCCATTAGCTTCCAGCCGGGATAACGGGCGGTCATGTAGATGATGCCGTAGATGATGAAGCCGAGGCCGACAGTCACCAAGAGCCCGGCGATCGGGTGCTGACCCCAAGCCGCGCCGGTGTAGACGACGATCATGGCTGGGAAGCAACAGAACACCAGCGCGGCGATGAAGGCCCAGAACCGACCACCGACCGTACCCGATACCGAACCGGCCAACCCCTTGCGACCGGTCTGCCTCAGCCAGATCGGCAAGCGCCACTTGACGGTGACGGCGTCGGTGGCGTTCTTGAGGTTGTGAGCGATCATCTGCCGGAACTCGTCGTCGTCGAAGCGCAGCTGCTGAGCACGGGTCAACATCTCGACACCACGCTCGGCCTGCTGCTGGGTGGTGATCACCCGATCACCGGTGTTGAGCAAGGTGTAGGACATCACGCAGGTGTCGTTGAGCGCGTGGGCCAGGTAGTACTGGAACACGTCTGCGTCGGGGAAGTCGCGCACGACCTGCTCCATGATCGGCAACGCCAAATCCGGGCGCTCCGTCTGCAAGTGCACGCTGGCGACCGATGATCGGTAGACGGGGTTGGCCGGCGCCAGCCCGGAGGCACGCTCGTAGCACGACAACGCCAGCGACCAGTTGCTGGCTTGTTCGTAGATGCCGCCGAGATCGAAGTGGTACTCCGGCTCATTCGGCTTGATCCGAAGCGCCTCGGAGTACTCGAAGATCGCATCCTGCGTGTTGCCCAGCAGCATGCTCGTTTGACCACGGATCGCCCAGGCCTCGTGATTGGAGCCATCTTGGGTGGTCGCCTCACGCGCGGCATAGGACGCCGACTGCAGATCACCCTTGGTGAGGAACTCCTTGGCCCGGTCGAGCCAGTTGGCAGCGCCGCCCATGGAGCGCTCGCCACCATCCGCGCTCGGGCCCGCCCAACTGGCCAACTGCTGGTCGTAGGACGCTCTGGCTTCGGCGTTCAGCAGCACCTTGTTGGCTTCATCTAGCTTGCGCATCTGCTCCTCAGCTAGATGGCGCTTGGACTGGTCCCCCGACGCTTGGCGCTTCTGCCAGGTGCGACGCTGGTTCTTCAAGGCCTGCTTGATCTCGTCCTCAGACGCGGTTCGAGAGACCTCAAGCAGCTGATAGAAGTCTATGAAGTTGTCGGACATTGAGTGGCCTCAGGTGTGATCTGGGTCTGTGAACGTGGCGTACTCTGGCTGATTACGCACCAAATAGCGTGCGTTCAACCTCCCGCACTATCTCGTCAGAGACACTCGATGGAGGAGTCTGGACCTTCAAGATGTGCGCAACAAAGTCGGAATCAACTCCCATGTTGTACTTGTCAACGTAGTAACCGAGATCGTTAGGCCAAGCCCATTGACCATCGGTCAATATCTCGTGAGGACCGATCTCTGGTCGACCCTCGTCGAGAACGTCGTAGTTGATGGTGCCTAGTGAACGAACCGCCGTTGGTGCTTCGGATAGATAGCGAACTACGGTCGCCTTGTCGTTCTGATCAATCCGTAGAGTTCCCGACATCTCCGCGATATCTGGACCGTCCGGTAGGGCATGATCTGTACCTTTCATAAAGCCTGTTGTCTTCATATGTGTCTCCACTTACTTACCTAGGTACAAATATGCGCCATTGGCCACTATTATTCAAGCCGACCACCAAACGACCATCAGAAAGCGGGTAAACAGTATCCGTGGCAGCCAAGACGGGTCGACCGATTTCATTGGCCAATTGCTGAGCCGCACCGTCGTCGATCTGCCCGGCCTTGCACGAGACAAGTCGAATAGGAAGCGAACTCAAGTCCGGACTGGACTGAAGAGATCGTGCAAGAGTGGCTGGCTGGACAGGAGTCTTATCGCTGAGTCCGAAGTGAAAGGGATTTCCATGAATGACCACATCCTGATAGCCCGCTACACCACCATTCCTATTGGCGTATTGTCCTGCGATATCGCTATCTGCGAGGAAGTTGAGACCGCCCCCCGCTGTACGAGAGTTGATCGTTGGGCCAGATCCGCCACTCCCGCCACTCGCATCGAGTGGACCCGCACCACTCCCTCCACCTCCACCGGCGATCCGTCCGACGAACTGCTTGGCGGCTTGCTGCGCGAGCTGGAGGGCCTGCGCGGCCTGTTCGCAGCGGTGGGCAGCCGTGTCGAGCTGTTGGGTTACTTGCTTGGGGCGAGGGTCGGCTGAGCCGGCTAGCACGGCGTTGGCCTGGTTTGCGGTCTGGCGGTTGCGTACGGCTTGGGCGGTGAGCTGCTGCACGACCGTCCCGATCTCTCCGGCGACGGCATCAACGTTGGCAGCGATGTCTTGGAGCTCGGACATCGCCTCGCTCAGCCTCCGCCGCAGTTGCGGCTGACGAAGAGCTTGCCGGCGGATTCGGCGGCATGAAGTTCCTGGGCGGCCTGCTCGCACTGCTCGGCAGCGTTCTGGAGAGCTTGGACCGTCTGGCGAGCTTGCGCGCTGGAGCTGCCTTTCACGGTTTGAGCGGCACGGGCTGCTGCTTGGCGCAGGTTCCGGGCTTGGGAGTGGAGCTGTTGGGCCATCGAGACGATGTCGCCAGCAATCGAGGTGACCTCGGTACAGATGCTCTGCAGCTCGGACATGGTGGCTCAGGATCACCGGTCGAAGGATCAGAGGGACGAGGCGTAGCTCTGAGCGGAGCTGGCAGCCTGCTGGAGGGCTTGCACGGCAGCTTCGACCTGCTTCTCGGCGTTCTTGAGGGTGGCGATGATCTCCTTGTCGACGTTCTGGGCGCTGCCACCAATCGCGGCGTTGACTTGGTTGACCGCGTTGGAGAACTTGGACTTGAAGGAGGACAGCCCACCCGCTGTCGACTTGGCGTCGTTGCTGATGCTGTTGAGCTGAGACTTGAGCTGTTGCAGTTGCGACATGGCGTGTGCTCCGTTGTGTAGGTGGGCTTAGGTGGGTTGTTGGTCGGGTGGCGACGGCATCGGGCCTTTGGGGTTGAGAGCGACCTTGAGTCCAACAAGGACGGCAATGCCACCCACCACACCTACCCCGATCAGCGCTGGCTGCCCGATCACCAGGCCAACGATGGCCACCAGGACGACGAGGGCTGCGCCGGCGATGCCGGAGGTCTTGGTGGCTTGCTGGCGTTTGAGCTGCCACGCTTGGGCTGCGGCCGAGGCGGCTTCTCGCTCGCGGCGTTGGCGTTCGGCTTCCTCGAGTTGGCGCTGGCGTTCCCGTTCTCGAGCGGCTTCTTCTTCGGCCAGGCGGCGTTCGTTTGCGGCGTGACGGTGGGCCTTGAGTTTGCGGCTGAGGCGGCGGATGTCACCGCTGGTGTCCTTGATGTCGCGGGCCAGGTCGTCGGCGCCCTTGCTGGGCTTGGTCGAGGTGGGCTTGATGCTGGCTGGGACAAGTTGTCCGAGGGCAACATCGCGCAGGGCCGTCCGGGCATCGTTGAGAGAGGTCTCGACGAGCTGGCGGTGGGCGGTGACCTCCTCGCGTCGTCGGCCGGCGTCGGCTTCGGCTTTGAGCCTGGCTTGTTGCTCGTCAGCGCGCAGGCGGGCCTGCTCGGCGGCGTACCAGCCAGGCAAGCCGTCGAGCGCAGCAACGGCTTCGAGGTAGTCGGTCAGCTCGCTGCTCACAGCCGGCCTCGGGCGAGCTGGTCGAGCTGGTTGGGGTGGGATGGTGCGAACGGCACGATGACGTTGCCGGCTTGGCTGGCGGCTCGGTCGAAGAGCAGTGCACGGTTGGCTTCAGGTTGCCAGTCAGCGAACGGGTCGTTGGTGATGTGGACGACATCATCACGGCTAGCGCCACTGAAGCAGAAGCCTTGCAGCAAGCCGGTGAGGCTGTAGTCGGACTCGATGTGCTGCTCGTAGGACTTGTAGTTGCCCCACCAGCACGCCAGGTGGATACCGAAGGTGCTGCCGTCCCGGACGAGCGCTCGCAGTTCCTCTACCGGGGTGTCGGCTCCTATCGCGGCGGGGCGATCTAGCCCGGCGGCGCGGTGCATGGCGAAACCGAGCACGTAGGTGATCGGGCCGGAGGCGCCATCGAGCCGTTCTTGTAGGTCTTGGCGCAGCGCAGAGATTGACGCTGGCAACTCTCGAGCGCCGATGATGTCGACATCGTGACCCCAGGAAGTCAGGCAGGTGGCCAGCTGCGGCAACGCCGCCACTGGTCGCTGCTCGTCCATCAGCAGATCGAGTAGCAGGAAGCGTTGCTCATGGCTCCGGTCAGCGCCGAGGCAGAGGGCGGTGGCATGTAGTAGGCCGATGGCTTCGTGCCCGGCAACGTCACGGCGCTCGCCGGCGGCTGTGGTCTCGGGCTGGTCGTCTTGGCTGCCTCCGCCCGGGCCAATGATGGCGAGGTGACGGCCCGATTCCTGGCGGAAGCTGAAGCGCACTGCTTCGCGTCTGACCGCGACCGGCAAACCCATCAGAACGGTGCCGGAAGTCGGCTTGCTGCGGAGCGCGGAGAAGCCCGGGTTGCTGAGCAACTCGGCCGGCTCCGAGCCGACGAAGACCAGCGGAGGTGGCTGCTTTGGGAAACGCTGGCAGAGTTCAGCGCGCAGCTTGGCCATGTCGGCCTTGTCGGCGAAGGCGACGGTGATGCGTTGATTGGAGTCGAGATCACCGAAGTTGCGGTTGAGAATGGCCTCGCCGCTGTAGCGCAGCCGAGCGGCTTCGGTGTTGCCGGTCTGCAGCACGACCTGGGAGCCGTTGGCGTTGATCTTGAGCGCGATGCGGATTGGGAACTGGCCGAAGATCGAGTCTTGCTTGGTCACCAAAGATTGGATGCCATCAAGCGTCTGGGTCGCCAGCACCAGGTGGATGCCGTAGGCCCGGCCCTTTCGCGCCAGGGTGTCGAACATGGCGACGGCTTGGTCGGTGACGTTGTCGTCGCCTTCGAGCAGGGCCTGGAACTCGTCGATTACAACGAGCAGTCGGGGCATGCGGCTGGTTGGTTCGGCTTCGCGGAACTGGGCCAGGTTTTGGGCGCCCACGCGCTTGAAAGCGGTGGCGCGCCGGTTGAACTCGGCGTGGATGTGTTGCAGGACCGCGAGGCCAAAGGGTCGATCGCTCTCCACGCCGACCACCCGAGCATGGGCTAGGCCGTGGCCGTCGTCGCGTTCGGGGGCGAAGGCGTTGAACTCCAAGCCCTCCTTGAGATCGAGCAGGTACATCTCGACTTCATCGGGCCCGTAGCGGGCGGCGACGCCGTGGATCATGACGTGTAGCAGGTTCGACTTGCCAGAGCCGGCGGCACCAGCGATCAGGACGTTGTGGGTGTTGTCGATCTTGTCGCCCAGCGTGAAGCCAGCGTTGCGCACACCGGTGCGGCCAATGACCACTTCGATTCGTTCAGCGGCCGACTCCGTGGTGTCGCCGTTTGCGTTCGGCAGCAGGCTGCGGAACGCGATGGCGGGCGCGGCCGCCACCTTGGCCGCAGCTGCGACTCTTTCACAGACGGCGGCTACCAACTCGGCCGGCGCGGGCGGATCGAGCGTGGTGTCGAGGTTTGGTGCCAGCGGTGAGCGCCAACCGGGCTTGCGAGCGGGAACGACCGTGGCGAACTCATACAGCTTCTCGGGATCGCGATCGCGCGGGTCGCTGACCGAACTGTTGTGGTGGACGATCAGGCTGACACCGCGGGTCGGGCCGCGCTCGGCAAGCCGCACGATGGTGTCGAAGCTGCGTTCGTCTATCCCAGCCGGGAAGTCCATCATGACCAGTAGCCGGTACGGTTCGATGCTTTGGCCGGCGGCGCGTTGTAGATCGCCGAGGGTGTTGTGCTCGCCGCTGAGCAGCTCGGCCAGTTGCGAAACGGTTCGTACCAGCTCGGTGCTGGTCTCGTAGATCTCGGTGTCCTGGGTTAGCGCCGGGGTCACCAGCAGAGGCGCTTCGCGCAGTCCGCTCACAAACGGTGCCAGGGTGCCACGCAAGCGAGGGTCGTACCACTGGATCTGCAGATCCCCCGGCGTGGTGGCCGCGAGCAGGCGCACAATGATCGAGGCGATCAGCTCCTGGGCGGCGGCCACGGAGTTGTCGTCGGACCTGACGACGAGATTGCCGCTGTTGAGAAACGGCACCAGCAGCGGCAGCTTGACTGCCTCGTTGATGCCGTTGCCGACCGGCAGACAGAGCTGACCGATGCGCACTCCGGCCGGTGAGCTCAGCGCCGGTGCGGTTTGCAACCAGCTCTGATCCTGCCATTCAGCGGCAGCTGGTCCCGCGGCAATCTGCGAGGCAGCGTTCATGGCGCGGGAACGTTGCTCAATAACTTGTTGAGCGACCCGGTTGCCGACGGTGGCCCGGGCCTTGTCGGCAGCTTGCTTGGCGCGTTGCGCTTCCTCGGCGGCCAGGCGTTTGGCTTCACCTTCCCTGTTGGTGGTTACGCCGAGCAGTCCGGCCGCATCCCCACACAGGTTCTTGGCCAAGCTCTCAAGCTGGGCTACAAGCTCGGCTTCTTGCTTGGTGTCCCGATCGGCTGCCGGGGAAGGCGCGGCTGAGGGGGCGCGGCTACCGCGCCCGGCTCGTTCGACTTGGCGACCGCCGTTAGTCGAGCTGGGCGGGCTCATCGGCAGCCTCGATCGGGCCGGCTTGAGCCAGCACGACGTGCGCGGGACGGACCACCCGATCGCCGTGGCGGTAACCACGGCGCACCACTTCAAGTACCAGGCTGTGCCAACCTTCGTCGTCAACCAGCTGGGTCTCGATGATCTCACAGACGCCCGGGTCGAACGGGCTGCCAACCTCAAGCGTGATCGGCTCCACACCTTGTCGGCGCAGCAACTCCAGCAACTCCTCGGCGGCATGGTCAACGAAGTCACCGTCAGGGCCCTGGTAACGCTCGAAGCGATCAAGCACCAGCATCAGATCGCGCATCAGAGGCATCGCTGCCATGCCATCGGCAGCTTTGCGGGCGGTTTCTAGTTCGGCATACAGCTTGTCGTACATCTCCTGCTTCTGGCGGTCTTGCAATAGCCGGCGGTTGAACAGGTCATGCAGAGTCTGCATCTTCTCCAATAGCTCAGCCGCGGACGGCTGGACGGTATCGGCAGCGCTCGGGGCATCGGTGGCTTCGACTGGCGCGTCGCTCATCGCCGCACCTGCATCGACTTGCTCTCGGCGTCCATGATCCTCCAGCCGGGCACCCGGCAGGTCTTGTAGAAGATGAAGTACAACAAGCCGATCGCCGCAGCGGCGATCAGGAAGCCGCCACCTTTACTGCCGGCGTCACGGGCCGCGAACAACATGCCACCACCGATGATGATGGCGGCGGGCATCAGGCACCACAGGAAGCAGCCGAGGCTAGCCATCTTCAGGCCGCGCCCCATGCCATCGGGATGGTTCTTGCCACCAAACCACATGGTCCAGAACGACTCACGCAGCCACGACGGTCGACGCCACTTCACGGCTAGGGCGTCGTTGGCCAGCTTGAGGTTCTGGTCGATCAGCTGCTGGGTGTCGACATCGTCGTATGTCAGGCCCTTCGCTCGTTCGAGCAGGCTGACGGCGTTGCGGGCCTGCTGCTCGGTGGTGACGATGCGAGTGCCATCGTTGAGCAAGGTCAGGCTCTGGACGACCGAGTCGTTGAGGGCGTTGGCCAAGTAATAGTTGACGACCTCGTTGGTCGGATCCTCGGCGTAGACCCGCTCGATCACAGGCAACGCCAAGTCGGGCCGGTCGTTCTGCAGATGCACGCCGGCCACCGCCAAACGGAAGACCGGCACCTGCGGCGCGATCGAGGCGGCGCGCTCGTAACTACTGAGCGCCTGGTTCCACTGTCCCATCTCCTCGTAGACAGTGCCAAGATCGAAGTGGTAGCTCGGCTCGTTGCCATTGAGCCGAATGGCCTCGCCATACTCGAAGATGGCAGCTTGGTGCTCACCGGTCAGCAGGCTGGTCTCGGCCCGGAACGCCCAGGCCTCGTGGTTGGAGCCGTCATGGGTGGTGGCTTCGCGAGCGGCGTAGGCGGCCGAGTGCGCGTCGCCACGAGCCAAGAAGTCCCGGGCTCGATCCAGCCAGTTGCCGGAGCCGTCCGAGGAGGGCCCAGCCGTCGGTGCCGGCGGACGGTAGTTGGCCAGCTGCTGGTCGTAGCTGGAGCGGCTTGAGGCGTTGAGCAGGACGCGGTTCGCCTCGTCGAGATGACGCATCTTCTCCTCAGCTTGGGCACGACGCGTTGGGTCCGGCGCGTTCTGGCGCTTCTGCCAGGTCTTGCGCTGCCGCTTGATCGCCTCGCGGATCTGCTCAGCGTTCGCGGTCGGCGGCACCTGCAGCAGCTCGTAGAAGTTGACGAAGGTGTCGGTCGCCATAGCTAGTTGATGTCCTTGTCATCGAGTTGCTTGCGGAACTTGTCGATCTCTTCCTGCGAGAGGTTCTCGGTGCGCACGACCTCCAGCTCGCCGATGTAGTCACCGGTGGTCAGATCGTTGATCTCGACGTGCAGTAGCCCGTCGATGTCGTAGGAGAAGAGGTACTCCATGGGCGCACCGGCCGGATGCTGGTGCGGCAGCTTGATGGGCTTGGTATGGAAGATCGTCACGTAGGCCGGGTCGTCGTCATCGCCTTGGGTGAGCTGCACGTTGACCGTGGTCTGGTTGTCGACCACGGTCGAGAAGATGTTGCTGCCCTTGGCCGGCAGCTTGGTGTTACGTGGGATGATGACGAAGTTCTGGTCGCGATCGAGTTCGTTGAGCGCGATCACACCAAGACCGTGTGAGGTCACGTCGCTGACGCGGATCGGCTTGCCGTCGCTGCCGGCCAGCACGGGCAGCAGGTGCTCTTCGCCGGGTGCTGCGCTGCCGGCGGCCTCCAGATGGGCCTGGATCGCGGCTCCCAGCGCCACGGCCTCATCCGGCTCGATGTTGCGGTCGGGCTCCATGCCCGAGAGGCGTCGCATCATCTCTGGCACCATCGGCATACGGGTCGAGCCACCGACGAGCAAAAGATGGCTGATGTCGCTCCAGGCGAGCCCCGACTCCTCGAGCGTGTTCTCGACCAGCGACTCGGTTCGGCCGAGCAAACCCGCGGTGGCGGCCTCGAACTCCTCCCGAGTGACGGTGGTCTTGAGGTTCTGACCATCAACGGTTGTGAAGAACTTCCCGTTGGCCATCTGCGTCAGGTTGATCTTCAGACCCTCGGCCTTCTCGCGCAGCTCGGCTGAGATCGCATCGTTGTCCGAGAGGTCCGGACCACCATCGTCCTTGATCTTGTTGATGATGAGTTGCATCATCTCGCCGTCCCAGTCGAAGCCGCCGAGGTTGCGATCGCCGTCGGTCGCGAGGACCTCGAACTCGCCGTCACCGACGCGCATGATGGTCACGTCGAAGGTGCCGCCGCCGAGGTCGTAGACCAGCACCGTGCCGTTGATCTGAGTATCCAACCCGTAGCTGAGAGCAGCAGCCGTCGGCTCATTTAGCACCCGGCGGACGTTGAGGCCGGCGATTGAGCCGGCATCCATCGTGGCCTTGCGCCGGGCATCGTCGAAGTAAGCTGGCACCGTGATGACCGCGTCGGTCACCGTCGCACCGAGCTTCATCTCGGCGTCTTCCTTGAGACGCCGGAGGATCATGGCCGAGACCTGCTCGGCCGTGTACTCCGAACCGTCGGAGGCGTAGAACCGCCATGAAGGATCGCCCATGTTGCGCTTGACGAACTGGGCCACATCGTCGGGGGCTGTCGGAGCCGAACGCTTGGCGTTGACGCCGACGAGGATGTCGTCGCCCTGGATCATCACCACCGACGGCATGATCACGTCGCCGTCGCGATTCTTGATCATCTCGGCCTTGCCGAGATCGTTGACGTAGGCCACCGCTGAATAGGTGGTGCCCAGGTCGATGCCGACGATCTTGCCCATGACGATGTCCCTCCGGTGATAGGCGCGTGCGGATCAGATGCTCCGACGCAGGTCAGCGAGGACAGGCACCGCCGGGATGAAAGCCTCCGTCCGCCGCCACGCGTCCCCTGTGACTGGAGACACCCTATGCAAGCACGCGCGCGCGACGAAAGGGCAACTGGCGCGCGCCTTCGTTTGGAACCTCGTTCGGGTTAGAGGCCTCGCAGAGTGCGCACGAACCAGCGCACCTCCTGCCATTCCGGCAGCCTGGGCGGATGGCGGGTTCCGGTGAAGCGGCGGAAGTCCGGCGCTGGCAGGCCAGCCAGTTCGTGGGCGACCTGGCGGAGCCGGGCGATGGTGCGGCGCGACACCGGCAGCTCGGACTGGCGGCGACTATCCAGCCAGAGCTCGTCGGGATAGTCCTCGACCGTGGCGAGGAAAGCAGCGAGGTCGCCGTCCCAGCTCAGGCCCAGCTCTTCCCGCAGCGCCCATTGGGTCGGCAGGCGGCAGCCTTCACTCGGTTCACACACTGCTTGGGCGAGAGCGCTTCCAGTCGCGAAACGATGCAGGGGCCCGTAATAGAAGTCGGCACCAGCTTCGGCCAGACGCAGCGCCAGATAGCGACTGGCCAGCGTCCGGCAGGTCGCCACGATCATAAGTTCGTCTGGTGCCTTCTGAGCGCGCAGTCTCGCCACCGCCGACACGCCACAGAAGCGGTCGCGTTCGAGCGCGCACGCGCTGACCTCGACTAGCGCCGTAATCGGTCCGTCCGACTTAGCCAGGCCAACAGCCAGTGCATCCTCAGGCGCGCAACAGGCCGCGACCGTCAGCCCAGGGTGATGGCGGCAGAAGTCGGTGACACCGGCCCGGTAAATCTCATCGGCGTCGACCACCAAGACCGATCGAGGTTCCGCTCCCGCGCGGTGGTTTCTCACCGCACCAGTCTCGCGCCGCCAGACCTCGCGTTCGATGGACGGCACCGCTGTGGCTTACGACTGTTCGAACAGCGACTCGTCCGTTCGGCGACCAGCAGCAAACTCCCGCTCGTGGACGTCGGGGGAAACGCTGGAGTTTGCAAAGAGGACAGATCCATCACTTGCAACGAGTACTGCGCCGCCTCCGCGTCGGTCCTGCCACACGTAGGTCGCGTCTCCCTCGATCTCGCGCGAGTTCGTTGTTGCTTCTTCACGAGATAGCTGCAACAGTCCAGCGGCCTTCTGGATGCGCTGATCTCGATTCATATGGTCGGAAGGACTAGTGTTAGACATTTGCATCCCAGTATACAACAGGATGTTCGGTTGAGCCATACTCTGGCGGCCAGTCCAACACTTCCCCTGATTGACCATCAATAGCGAAAATGGATGACCCATCATAATAGGCATTGAACCAATGGCCGGGCGCATCATTTCGATCAATTCCAACCACACAATGACTTCCGGGCCCGGCCTCTATCAGCGCGCTCTGGATCTTCTCAGGGGTCGTGGCCTTCTGCTGACGCCCGGTGGCGTCCGCCATGCCCGCCACGGAAAGCGTCCCGATCCCTGCCGATGCCGACTCGTCACGCCCTGACAGGCGTTGGTACACCGCCAGCGCGCACTGGCCGCAGTTCTTCGATCTTGGATCGAATGGATCGGAGCTACCTCCAGCGTTGATCTCACCAAGCCACCCCTTGATGGCCCCGATTGTCTGGGCCCGGTGTCCTCCTGCGGAAGGCTCGGTCGTTGAGGTGGGCCCGCTCCCACTACCTCCGCCACCTACGATCCGTCCGACGAACTGCTTGGCTGCTTGTTGAGCGAGCTGGAGGGCTTGTGCGGCTTGTTCGCAGCGTTGGGCGGCGGTGTCGAGCTGTTGGTTGACTTGTTTGGGACGGGGATCAGCTGAGCCTGCCAAGACGGCGTTGGCTTGTGCCGCGGTCTGGCGGTTGCGTACGGCTTGAGCGGTGAGTTGCTGCACGACCGTCCCGATCTCTCCGGCGACGGCATCGACGTTGGCGGCGATGTCTTGGAGCTCGGACATCGCCTCGCTCAGCCTCCGCCGCAGTTGCGGCTGACAAAGAGCTTGCCCGCGGACTCGGCAGCGTCGTTGACCACCCGGACCGCGCTATCCGCTCCTCCCGCGAGCCTGGTCTCCACTGCACCAGTCTCGCGCGACGGACTCCGGGCGCCGCGTCCATCGTCTGCCAGTCGCACCACGCTCTGCCCGGCTCTTCCCAAATAGACGCCCATTTCCTATAATAGAGGGGTAACGAGACACCGCTATATCAACCGTTGAGAGCCTTCACCAGCCGGAATCTGCTTCTCAACTCGCCACCCGCTTCGCCACCGAAGCCAACAAATCCGAGGATGCGCGAGAGCATTCGCTATTGAATGAGGCTGGCCGCCGGGTCCAGCATAAGAACCTTGACGGTGCGCAACGGCTGCTCGAAGCCGACGAGCAGTGGACACCAACCAGGCGGACTCTGGCAGTCGAAGCTCACCGTCTGCTCCAGGCTGAAGAAGGCCGCAAGCCGCTTGGGATCAACCAGGCTCTCGATGTGCTGACCTTCCAAGCCGACGACCTCGTCAAGCACGAGCGTCAACTCGGCGACGACACCGGTTTTCTGAAGAGTGCCCTGCAAGGCCGTGAGCTGATCACCCGAGCCCGCGAAGGCAGCGACAGCAGCTCTCTCCAGCCAGTACTGGCCTACGTCGAAGGCGTGCTGGCCACCAAGTCCCGCAACCTGGCCACGAGCGGAGGCGACATCGAGGATGTCAACCAGACCCGCGACGTGCGCAACGCCCTGGTTGGCGAGATCGAACGCCTGCATACCCGCGAAGCCCGCACTGAGCGAGCCGGCCGGACGATGGCACAGCATCAAGCCGAGACGGGCCAACAACTACGGGCGCTGTGGCGGCAGGCGGCGATGCCCGCCAACGGTGAAGCCTTGCAGAGAATCGCTCAGCTGCCGGCGAACGAGCTGCGCCACCTACGCGGCGAACTGGATCGCATCCGGACAGACGCTCGTGAGCGACGACTTGACCGCGGCCAGCTGGCCCACGAACTAGAGAGTGCCCTCTCGCAGTCCTACGACGCCGAGAGCGTGCACCAACGCAACCGCGCGGCTGCCGAAGAGCGGGCGGAACGAGCGCGCGAGGTCATCGACCGGCACACCACCGCGCAGACCGAGCAGCAGCCTGAAACCGAAGAGAGTGCCCGCGACGCTTTCCGCAAGCGCGCGATGCTGTGGAACCAGATGGAACAGCGCTTCGGCGCGAACCTGTCTCAACCCGAGTTCGACCGTACCTTCGACGCAGCGGCCATGAAGCAGCTGCAAGAGCTGGCTGCCCGCTCGATCGACTACCTGACGCGCGACCTACGTCTGCTGGAGCAATCCCGCGGTGAGCGCACCGGCTACCTCGACCGCGTCAGTGTGATCCTCGGCGGCAGCGAGGTCCTGCGCCACCTCGTCTCCCGCACCGAAGGCAAGCCAGTCGAACGGCAGCAGTACGAGTCGATGCCCTACTCCAGCTTCGCGCCGAAGTACCTCGGCATCGACGTGCCGCCCGACTATGGCCGCTACTTCGTGCAGGGCTGACACTCTGAGCCAGCCCTGACGCGTATGCGTCGTTCGGTTTAGGATCGGGCTGCTTACTGGCGGATCCGACCCGGGTGATAGTCATGGCACAAGACACCTTCGTTGACTACTACGAGCTGCTGGAAGTCGCGCCCGACGCGACGGTGGAAGAGATCACGACGGCGCTGCTGGCCGCTCGTCGGACTTGGACCCGTCGTCAGAGCCAGGCCGCCGACATCGCCCGCCGCCAGGCAGCCGAGCTGAGGGTGCGCCAACTCGATGAAGCCGACCAGGTGTTGCGCGACCCGACCCGGCGCGCTCAGTTCGACCAGTTCCGTGTGCATCGAGCCAGCCAACCTCCAGGCGCGAAGCCGCTGCGGCCAACCTACGTACCCGGCTCCGCACCGGCGCCAGTTCCCGGCCCACTGCCGCCACCGAACGCCCCTCCGCCACCGTTCGGGCAACCAATGCCCGGTCCGCCTCCGCCGCCGCCGGCGCGACTCGGACTGGTGACCGAGGTCATCTACAACAACCCGATCCAATACCCCACGCCGTTCCGGCCATTGCTCGGTCCACGCGGCGAGCCGCTCATGCAGGACGCAGAGCAGCCCCTGTCGGGTCTTGGCGGTGGGGTGTTCGTTGGCTACATGCCCTGGGACGGCGCACCAGTGCAGATCGTCGCCGACGTAGCCGGCATCTCACACATCACGTTCACCGATCGACGCGTCATCTACCTCGGCTTCAACTACGTCATGCCGCAGCAGGCCCGACAGTACGGCCGCAACGCCGAGACCCTCACCGGATCGCTCGTGGGCTTGGGAGCGAGTTTCGCCGCCCAGAAACGAGCCGAGGGTCGAGCCGCTCGCCAAGTCATGGGCAAAGCTCTCGGCGGCCAGATCCCGTATGAGTACCTGCTCAACGTCAGCATCATTCCGATCCAAACCGACGTGGGTGTGACCGGCATCCTGCGCCTCATCCTCGGCTGCGGCGAATCTACCTATCTCATTGGCATCGACGTCGCCAACCAGTCGCTTGATCAGCTAAGGGCCACCGCGCAGTGGCTGATGCAAACGATTCTGCATCATCGCCTGCGGGAGTTCAGCGAGCTGCTTCTGCCCAGCGAGATCGACGAGATCCAGTTGGCGCTCAGCAATCCGCAGCCTGTCTACTCACCGGACGGCCAGCTCGACTGGGAGCTACCTCGCGGTCTCGATGGACAAGAGGTTCTCGGGGATGGAAGGCCACCTCCGCCAACGGATGTGCGCCCGTTGTTGCCGGCGCACATGCGACCTCCACCACCAGCCGGCGCAGCCCAGCACGTCGGAGGGCCTTCAGTGCAGGCCCCGAAGCCGACCACGGCCGCACTCCGTTCGCAGCAACCGCCGCCAAGCTGATGCGCGGCTGCCTGCGAGCGCTGTTGACGTTCATCCTGATCGGCAGCATCTGCATGGTCATCGTCGTGCTCATCGGTCGGCCCCGATGAGCGAACCAGAAGCTGGCTTGCGCAACCGGTGGAGAGGACTGAGCCAGACTGCCCGTGGCTCCAGCTTCATCGCGGTGGGAACCTTGTTGCTGATCGCCGGTGTCATCACGTCCCTGAGCCTCAGCCCAAGCAGGTCGTCGACCAATGTGTACGCCTCGGGAGCGGGTTCGGCTGCGACTTCGACCATCACATCGACAACGAGTGCCTACAGGTCTAGCTCGACGGCATCGACGAGTACGGCTTCGACCGTAAGGCTGACCACCACCAGCCAACTCATCACCACAACGACACAGCTTGTCAGCGACCCGTCGGACTTGGCCTCGGGCTGGGTGGCCCGCCTGGGTTCGAGCCAACCGGGCGTGCCACGGGAGGTATCCGACATCACGAATCTGCTCACGCAAGTCCGGGCGCGGTACCCGAACGCCGCGGTGTATCTGACCGATGCGCTCGGTGGCCGATCGACACTTCGCCCGGGCTACCTGGTGCTGCTCGTCGGCAGCTATCCCGACCGCAGCAGCGCCGTGGCTGTATGCGCCCAGCTTTCGAGCTCGCTGAAGCCGTACGGCTGCGACGTCGACTACATCAGCTGAACATCGCGATGCTTAGGAATGCCCCATACCAGTTGTCGTCGCGTCACAGCTCGTCGCGGTACGCGGTCACGCTCCCAACGGCGCCATCGAGTGAGCTGGCCGCCATGCGCAGGGACTCAGCGGCAGCCGTCAGTTGGGCGACCAACCTGATGTCAAGACCGTTGGACGCGCCTCCAAGGAGACAGTCGATGGCATCGGCAAGCGCTACTGCCTCGCTCTCCATCTGAGTGGCTTGCGACTGGATGCGTTCAGCCCGGCCAGCAACATCAGTGAGCTGCCTTCGCAGTCGATTGATGGCGGCTCGCGGGTCGCCAGTGCCGCCGGTGACGTCGACCATCGGCCGAAGCTACTACGCCCCGACAATGAGATGACTTCACACGACAGGTTCGGAACCGGGTCGTCAAACGGGCAGGTCGGAGCGGTTTGAAAGAAGTCCGATCAGCTCCACCAGTTATCATATTCCAGCCGCTTGCGGCTGGTTTTTGTTTATAATGTAGCTATGGCAAACCAATTTAGTATTTCAGACTCTGACCAAAAGCTAATCGAATCGATATGCGAGAAGGTAAAAGCCAAGCGCGATGAGATGGACACGCGGATCATTAGTTTTGATGAGTTGTATGGCCTACTTACCGCAGCTGAAGCCAACTTGATAAAGCGTTTTCTTAAGATAGATCCACACGAATATGGCTTCAAGGGCAAGTATCTTGGTGTGGCTGAGGTACCAAAGGATTTGGTGGCTATTCGAGGGCAGACCTATTTGGATGTGAGTGAGACCAAGAAGATTGGACCGCAATTCTTACCACGTCCAGTCTACGATGCTTATACACGTATGAACACTGCTATGCAGGCTGACATTGGCGATCGGGTGTTGGTCAATTCTGGCTACCGCTCGCCTGCGTATCAGATAGTCAATCTGCTGGCTATCTTGCGTGACTATGATTTTGATTTGGCCACAACTCTTAGCCGGGTAGCAATGCCGGGCTACAGCCAGCACGGCTATCCACCGTCTCAGGCGATGGATGTGATGCCTACCAAGCTAGCAGCAGGCTATGCCGACGATCTAGAGTCTTTTACACGTACTCCGCAATACAAATGGCTCAAGCAGCATGCGGCAGAGTACGGATTCTACGAATCATACCCCAAAGACAACGATAAAGGTATGATCTACGAGCCCTGGCACTGGCAATATTTACCAGATAAGAACAGCTGACAGCAGCAAAGAAGTTATGCTACACTAGTAGCATTATGGCAAATGGTCCCGAAACAAGAGGTACTGCTTCCCGAGAGGTACATAAGTCCTCGGCTGATACTGAGAAATTGAATAACTTGCGAGAGACAGCCAGGGCCAATCGGGCAGGGGCTGCAGAATCGCGTCATCAGAGACCAGATCCAGAGGCACGTGCACACGCCGCCAAATCGGAAGTCAACGCGGGTGCACGCAAGATGGCTGGCGAGGCCAAGTTCAAGGCCTTTCATGAGGGCTCTATAGTAGAGCGTTCCGAGCGGGCCAATCGCACCAAAGCAATGCTCATGGATATGCGCGCTGGTCGTGAGAGGTTTCAGGCCAAAAAAGCTCAAGATAGTAGGTCAAATATTAATCCCGAAGTTGCAGCTCGTATAAATGCTGCAAGGCCAGCTATGGAACAAGCCTTGGCTCAAGAGCGTGCTGCACAGCCACTTCCCAAACGTGAATCCAAGCTTAATCAAGAGGCGGGCCAACCAACCGCCCAGGCCGAGGCTCAGCAAACCGTCAATCAGACTGAGGCAGCTGGCGAGGCCCAATCCCAAGCTGCTGAAGCCCAGTCTACTACAGGTAGTCGAACAGAGAAGCGCCTGGTCAATCAGCAAGCTGAAAAAGAACATTTGAAAAAGGAAAAAGCCGATAAAGAGCGAGAAGCCAAGGCTGAGCAGGAAAAGGTTAAAGAAAAGTTTAATAAACTCATCAAAAACATCCAAGAAAACGCAAAACAGGAACTTGAGCTACTCGATGGGCAGGCTGAAATGATAAAAAATCAGCTTGAGAATAACAACTTTTACAATGTCTTAAAGAATCATAAGCTTAAGGGAGAACTTAAAGGTGTTACTAAAGAAGGCGAAGATCTCAAGAAGGACACAAAAGAGAGAGTATCCAGGCTAGAAAAGAAACGCGATGAGCGCCTGGCGGCAATGAAGTCGGCAGCTGAAAAAGTATCGGCCGATTATAACAAGTTGATCGGCAAGATGGAGAGTCAAATAGCGCGTTCTGAAGCAATGATACGAGCTAGCCAGAGGGCAACTATCATACGTGAAGGCTTGCGCGGAGTAGGTAACTTGCTAGGGCGTGCGGCTCGGGGTATTGGTCGTGGCGTGGAGGCTGGCGCTCGACTGGCAGGCCGAGGTATTAACGCAGTTGGTAATGCAGCTGGTAATTTTGCTGGTAATGTTGTTAGCGGCTACCAGGCTGGCCGAGCTGAGGCTGGCAATAATTCAACAACAACCAATGCCGAGACACCGGACAACGTGGTATCGCTTGATGAAGCTAGACGTGTGCGCGAGGCTAGACAAAACACTGAACGACAAGCGCCTGGTCCAGCTGCAGCATAAGATGTATAATGGCACTAATATGGAGGGACAATGGATCCAGTAGTAATACAACAACTAGTCGATGAGATGGGCCTCAGTGGACTTGATACTGAGCAGCGCGAACAACTGATGGTGAGCTTGGGTGACTTGCTAGAGACTCGCATCAGCGAAGTACTGGCCAATCGCATGGAAGACGCACAGTTTGCTGAGTTTGAGAAATTGGTACAAGCCGGTGATGCCAACGCAGTACTTAACTATATCCGTATGATTGTGCCTGACTATGATCAACTGCTGCGAGCAGAGATGGACAAAATCAAATCCGAGTTTGGTGCGGAAGCCGCTGAGCTGGCTGCTAGTATGGACGAATATCGCCAAGCCGCGACCGAACTAGCTCAGGCAGAAGAACAAATAGCGATTGCCAACCAACCGGCCGCGGCGCCCGCTACTGCCGCACCTTCTGGGGCAGCAGCAGAATCCTTTGCGACTGGCCCAATTCAACAAAATGCTGTTCCAGCAACCCCACCCTCTCCAGTTGTCAATCCCATACCTCCCAACGATTTTGTTTAGGTAGCTGAATATGTCCAAGACTACCAAGAATAGTGCTAAGCCTATGGCTTGGCATGCGCTTAGTACCCAGCAAGTTCTTCAATCCTTGCATACACGACTGGACGGTCTCAGCTCGGCTGAGGCTAAGTTGAGGACCGCCAAATACGGCGCCAACAAGGTCAAACGTACGCATCACTTTGACGCACTGAAGATATTGCTGCGCCAATTTGCTGATTTGCTGATAATCTTGTTAATCGCCAGCGTCATCATCAGCTATTATCTGGGTGACAAAGAGACAACAGTTGTGCTGTTGCTGATTATCATAATCGATCTTATCATCGGCTTCTCACAGGAGTACAAGGCCGATCGAGTGATGAAGAGCTTGCAAAATCTTTTGACGCCGGAAGCCAAAGTGATTCGTGATGGTGAGGCTGCGGAGATAGAGGCTGAAGAGTTGGTGCCTGGCGACATAGTTCGACTTGAGGCCGGTGATAGTGTGCCGGCCGACATACGACTACTTAAGATAGATGAGCTATCAACCAATGATTATGCCCTGACGGGCGAATCCACACCTAGCCATTGTCAGATCGATGAGTTGGCAGAAAAAACATCACTGGCAGACAGGAATAATATGGCCTATATGGGTACCAATATTGCCAACGGCGTCGGCGTGGGCGTGGTCGTGGCCACAGGTATGCAAACCGAACTCGGCACCATTGCCCAGCTTAGCCAGGAATCACATACCGATCCTACACCGCTCCAGAAAGAAATTGCTTTTGTGGCCAAAAGAGTCACACAAGCTACACTTATTCTGGTTGCCATCCTTGTACCAATTAGTTTGCGAGCCAACCTCGGGGTGCGGGCAAGTTTTGCATTTGCAATCGGCATAGCGGCGGCCATGATACCGCAGGGACTGGCGGCAGAGGTCAATGTCGCCTTAGCACAGGCAGCCAACAAAATGGCCAAGGCTAGAGCCTTGGTCAAGCGTTTGCCAGCAGTCGAAACGCTTGGGGCGACCCAGATAATATGCACCGATAAGACTGGTACGCTGACCAAGAACGAAATGACGGTAACTAGTTTTTATACTATGGACGGAATTTTTCATGTAGAGGGTATTGGCTTTGCGCCCCAGGGTACAATTTTGGACCCGCAAGGCCATGCTCTCAAACATAGTGAGATGACTGAGTTAACAGAGATGATGCGCTGTTGTTTGTTGGCCAACAACGCTAGCATCCATGAGCCAGATCACGAGCATGCTACTTGGTACAGTGTGGGTGATCCGACCGAAGCAGCGCTTACCACTTTGGCTTACAAAACCCATATGTTTGACAAAAAAGAATCGCTTGGCGAGCGCCTGCACGAGTTCTCATTTGACTCAGAGCGCAAAAGAATGAGTGTGGTAGTCTCACTCAATCGAGAAAACATAGTTTATACCAAAGGATCGCCAGAAAGCATCTTGGATCGTTGCAAATTTGTGTATGAAAACGGCCGGCCGGTACGAATTCATCCAAGCGACAAGAAAAACATCATGAGCTATGTGTCTACCATGTCTGATCAGGCCATGCGCAATCTTGCGCTGGCCTACCGACTGGTCGATCGCGAAGTGCCAACCCATGCCACCCAGGCTGAATGCGATCTAGTTTTTTTGGGGGTAGTATCGATGATCGATCCACCACGTGAGGAAGTTGCTGAGGCCATGTTGGCGGCCAAAAATGCCCATATGAAGGTAACTGTGATTACTGGTGATGAGGCCAAAACAGCTGCCGCTATTGCGCAGCGGATTGGTTTTGGCGACGGCGCAGATATTAGATTGATTGAAAACCACGAGCTGTCCAAAATGAAAGATCCTGAAGTTGTACGCACCATAGTCGATAGACCCACCATATTTGCACGGGTTTCGCCAATTGATAAGTTGCGTATTATCAATCTACTCAAGAAATCACACTATATCATTGCGGTTACTGGTGATGGCATCAATGACGCGCCAGCACTAAAGCGTGCCGATATAGGTGTGGCTATGGGTAGGGTCGGTAGTGATGTAGCCAAAGAATCTTCCGAAATTGTATTGCTCGACGACAGTTTTCATACTTTGGTTGGGGCGATTGAACAGGGCAGGGTAATATTTCAAAACATCAAAAAAGCTACTTTGTCGTGTTTGACATCCAACATCGGTGAGCTAGTGATTGTGCTGGTAAGTTTGGCAGCTGCGTCACTACTACACGTACCGATCGCTATATCGGTGATCCAGATACTGGCTATCGACCTTATGGCCGAGCTGTTTCCAATAGCCGCATTAGGTTGGGACCCGCCGACAAGCAATATAATGCAGCAAGAACCACGCGATATCAAAGATCATATCTTGGATACGCGTGCTATTTTGGATCTACTGGGCGGTGGCTTGGTAATAGGCGGGCTAGCCTATATCAATTTCCTACTAGTATTTGCGTTTGCACATCAGCCAGTTAGCTTGAGCAACCCGCTACTGTATGCACAAGCTACCACTGTGGCATATCTTACTATTGTACTGTGTCAGTATGTTACAGTATTTTCTCGTCGCACGGCACATGGTGAATCATTGTTTGGTAAATACGCATTTAGCAATCCCTATCTGTGGGGCGCTATCTGCCTAAGCTTCGCCTGCGTACTCGCTATAGTCTACATACCAGCTCTGGCTCACTATATCGGTAATGGACCAGTGACCTTAGTGCAGTGGCTACCGGTGGTAGTAGCCGCAGCTATTTATATGGCGGCACGCGAAATCATCAAAGTCCGTTGGCAGCTTACAGCCTCGTAATAACAGGAGTGAAAATGCTATAATTGAGGTTCATGAAGAAACGTTTTTACTTCGTGCTAGCACGCTATTTCAAACTTTGGGCAAGTCTTCAGCTAAAGCGCTGGCGTCCGAAGGTTTTTGTGGTTACCGGCTCTAGCGGCAAGACTACTACGCTACATTTGGTAGAGGCGCAGCTTGGCGCTAAGGCACGCTACTCGCATCATGCCAACAGTGCTTTTGGGATCTGCTTTGACATACTTGGCCTAGGCCGCAAAAAACTCAAAAAGTCCGAATGGATTGGGCTAATACTTCGAGCTCCAGTCAGGGCATTTAAAAAACCGTTTGTCGAGCAGATATACATAGCGGAGGTTGACTGTGACAGGCCAGAAGAAGGGAAGTTCTTGGCTGATCTGCTGCGTCCAACTGGCATCATCTGGCTAAGCAGTACGCATACTCATGCCGCTAGCTTTGATCGACTAGTTGAGGCTGGCCAATACAAGTCCGTTGACCAAGCCATAGCGCATGAATTTGGCTGGCTATTGGAGTACACTACAGGATTTGCGATCGTCAATACTGACAATATTGGTATCAAGAATCAGTTGAACCGCACCTCTGCTGAGCTAGTACAATTGAGCGGCAAAGATATCAAGAAATACTCACCGAGCTTGGGAAAGACTAGCTTTGAATTTGTGGTAGATGATAAGAGATCTGCTGTCAGCGCGCCGGCACTGTTGCCGGAAGCGGTTGGTTTGTCGGTGTTGGCAGTAGCTACGCTGGTCGGGAAGATTGGTGATGGGTTGGATCGTGATTTCAGTAGGTTTGTCTTGCCGCCCGGGCGTAGCTCGGTATTTACTGGAATCAAGAAAATCACGCTTATCGACAGCACTTACAACGCTTCGCTGGACGCTGCTGTTGAGATGATACATTTGCTAGAATTACTAGATGTTCCAACAAAATGGTTGGTAGTAAGTGATGTCTTAGAGCAAGGCTCCAGCGAGAGGCGCAATCACGAACAGCTAGCTATGACGATTGCCGGCGCAAGAGTTGATAAAATAATAGTCATGGGCCCACGGATGATCAAATACGCCGTTCCTACTCTTGAGCAACAAAGAGTGGAGTTTACGGCCCTCGAGACGCCAAAAGAAGTGTTGGATGTGTTAAAAGATCAAATCCAGGGCGGTGAAACGATACTTTTCAAAGGTACTAGATTTTTGGAAGGAGTGGTCGAGCATTTGCTAGCCAACCCAGCCGATGCTGCAAAGCTGTGTCGGCGCGAGGCCGTATGGCATAAAAGGCGGACTGCGTGGGGGCTATGAAAAAGAAGATATACATATTACACGGCTGGGCTTACAATCTCGATAAGTGGCAGCCTATCATAAAGCTGTTGAAGGATGATGGTATCGAAGCCGTCATGCTCAAGGTCCCGGGGCTGACGAAGCCTTCCGATAAGGTATGGGATTTAGACAAATACGTTGATTGGCTACACGGTGAGCTTCAAAAAGTGGCTAAACCAGTGGTGTTGGTAGGGCATTCCAATGGAGGTCGGATTAGCATGGGGTTGGCAAGTAAATATCCAAATATGATCGATAAGCTCGTGCTCATCGATAGTGCTGGAATATATCACAACGAGCCTCGACTTAGGCTCAAACGGGCGGTGTTTGGTGGGGCGGCCAAACTAGGTAAGCGGCTGAGTCGCTCTAAGCGTATGCGCCGGGTTTTGTACAAACTTGCACGTGCTCAGGATTACCACGATGCTCCGCCCAACATGCGAGAGACCATGGCCAATCTTGGCCGTGACGATGCCAAACTTGACCCATCTACTATCAAAACACCAACAACTATCATCTGGGGAAAGTACGATACTTTGACACCTCTGACTGACGCTAAGTTGTTGCATGACAAGATCGCTGGCTCCAAATTGACAGTGATACAAGAAGCTCGGCACGCACCGTTTTATACACACCCACAGAAGGTATTAGAGATAATCAAACATAGCGCACTATGAAGATATTCAATTCGCTTGGGTCAAATTACGGTGGTGCGCAGATATGGCAAGCCTTGTTTGGTAGTGGACGGCAGTCACGTGTCAAGCTGAGGTCATATCTGATAGAAAAATACAAAGCGCGCGATGTAGTGCTGACCTACAAAGGCCGTGAGGCTTTGCAGCTAGCGCTCAAGGCGGCTAAGCTGCCGGTTGGATCAGCCGTGGCAATCAACGGTTTTACTTGCTATGCGGTTTATCGAGCCGTGGACTTTGCTGGACTGTCCGTAGAGTATCTAGATATCGCGCCAAGCCATTTGCATTTTACGGCCACAACCTTGGAGAAAGCAGTTGTTAGCAATAAACAAATCAAAGCCGTGATTGTGCAAAACACTTTGGGCATCCCTTGTGACATGAAAGAGATTGAGAAGGTATGCGATCGCTACAAACTAGTGTTGATCGAGGACCTAGCCCACAGTGTTGGCAGTCATTATGCTGATGGTCGCGAGGCAGGCACAGTCGGGGATTTTGCCATGCTAAGTTTTGGACGCGACAAATTAGTGGACGCAGTATCGGGCGGTGCATTGATTATCAACAATCCAAAGTTCGTGGACTCTACCGAGATCGTTTTATCTAAGGCGCCACGCACGGCTGTGGCCCGCGACAGACTCTATCCGCTACTTACAGCGATAGTGCGGGCTGGTTATAGTATAGGTATTGGCAAATTCTTGCATGCTGGTCTCAAGGCCATTGGTTTACTCTCAAAATCAGTCGATGCTGATTACTACGAGGGTCATGACATACCGGCTTGGCAAGCTGCTATGGTGCTACGCCAATTGCGTGGCTTGTCGTCTGAGATCAGACGTCGACGCAATTTGGCTAAGCTGTACCATGAGAACCTGTGCCAAGATGCTTTGTCGGAGGCTTGTGCTAGCTATGCTACCAGCGCCAGCGGTCTGCGATTTCCTAGTGTCAGTAACCAGCGCGACCAACTATTGTCTAGGCTTACTATGGAGGGTATTAATATCACTGATATCTGGTATGACGTGCCTGTAGCGCCAGCTCGCTATCTCAAAAAAACAACATATAGACATCAGTGCCCAGTTGCGGAGAAGGTATGTCAACAGATCATCAACCTGCCGACACATCGTCATATCAAACCCGAAGATGTCAAAAAAATCGCGGAGGCTATCAATCAATGTCAGCCATAATCACTCAGCCAGTTGAAGATCAAAAACAGTGGGATGAGTTTGTATCAAAGCATCCAGAAGCAAATTTTCTCCAGTCTTGGCAATGGGGTGAGTTCCACGCTGCAATATCGCATCAAATCGTCAGGCTGGGATTTTGGCAGGGTGACAAATTGATTGGCGTCTGCCTGGGGGTTGTGGAGCCAGCACGTCGCGGGCGTTACTTGTCGATAGCAGGAGGGCCTGTCTTGGATTGGCATCATCATGCGTTGGTGGATGCCTGGTCCAAAGCAGTTCGTGAAGTTGCAATTGATCACCAGTGTGTATTTGTCAGAGTCAGACCACAGCTGTTGAGTGATGAATTCTCTAAAGCACTATTTGAACAGATGGGCTTTCGTGGGGCGCCTATGCATTTGTCAGCTGAGCTCACTCACCAACTTGACCTAAGAAAAACAGAAGACGAGCTATTGGCTGGCATGCGCAAACAGACTCGTTATGAGATACGTAAGGCTGGCAAATTGGGGATCAAACTCAAAGAGTCGACTAGCCAGAAGGATTTGCGTGGGTTTTACGATTTGCAAATCGAGACTGCAAAGCGCCAGGGATTTGTGCCTTTTAGCTATGATTTTTTGTATGAGCAGTTCAAAACTTTTGCTAGGTCCAACATGGTCAAACTCTACAGTGCCTACTATGACGACAAGTTGTTGGCACAAGCCTTTGTGATTTTCTATGGTGCGGAGGCGGCCTATCACTATGGCGCCAGCACTGATCTAGGTCGCAAGTATCCTGGAGCCTATGCCATTCAGTGGCAGGCTATTTGTGAAGCCAAACAACGTGGCATAGAGCGCTATAATTTCTGGGGAGTGGCACCACACGACGAGCCCGAGCATCGTTTTGCCGGGGTTTCACTGTTCAAACGCGGTTTTGGTGGTCAAGATGTCGAATATCTGCATGCTCAAGACTTAGTAGTCAACAAAACTCGCTATGCTATCAACCTTGCCGTCGAAAAAACCCGCAAACATTTGCGTCGCGTGTAGCTTTAGCAATTCCATTTCTTGACAAGAGCCGTCACATGGGAGTATCGTTAAACACGTTATGTTTTATACTATGCTCAACTTGCTAGGTTTGTTGTTGCTGCCACAGGCGGTTGAGATTCGTGTAAATCAATAACTGATAAATTGCATCGAACGCCCAACCGCCAACAGATGGCGGTTTTTTCGTATATCTCAATCAGCTTCGGAGTTTCCGAGGCTGATCAGGGCAAACGACGACCAGGAGTAAGCCATGCAACTATTTCTAGAACCGGGCGGTGTGCCACCAGAGCAGGATCGTCCCAAGCCGCCGCAATATCCGGGGCCCAACCACCCAGACGGTCCGCTGCCGTACGCATGAACGCCCTTGCCGGGTACTGGTCTTGGGTGGCTGCTGCCACCCAAGACCATGCCTGGACCAAAAAACCTATTTATCTGATAAAATAAGTACAACCATGAAAAAATACGATCCATCACAAATCGAGCCCAAGTGGCAGCAGATCTGGGCCGACAACAATATGTACCAGGCTGTCGACGGCGACAAGTCGGACGAAAAGTATTATGTACTGGTAGAATTTCCTTATCCATCCGGCGACGGTCTACATGTTGGCCATGTGCGTAGTTTTACCGCCCAGGACGTGGTGGCGCGCCGGCTGCGTATGATGGGCCACAACGTTATGTATCCGATGGGCTGGGACGCTTTTGGGCTGCCAACCGAAAACTTTGCTATCAAGAACAAAATCAAACCACAAGTAGCTACCGCCAGTAATATCGCCAATTTCAAACGCCAAATGCAGTCGCTGGGGCTCAGCTTCGACTGGAGCCGCGAGATCAACACTACTGATCCTCAGTATTACCGCTGGACCCAGTGGATTTTCTTGCAATTGCTCAAAGAAGGTCTGGCTTATCAAAAAGAAATTGCTATCAATTGGTGCCCGCATTGCAAGACCGGCCTGGCCAACGAAGAAGTGGTCAATGGCTGTCATGAGCGCTGTGATACTCCGGTGGAAAAGCGCCTGCTCAAACAGTGGCTGCTCAAAATCACCGCCTATGCCGATCGATTGATCGAAGACCTTAAGACTGTCGACTACCTACCGCAAGTTGCGACTCAGCAAGTTAATTGGATAGGCAAAAGTTATGGCGCCAAGATTAACTTTGCAATAGATGGGCACAGTGAGAAAATCGAGGTCTTTACGACTCGTCCTGACACGCTTTTTGGAGCTACTTTTATTGTACTTGCGCCAGAACATCCGCTGGTAGAGGTGGTCACTACCGAAGCCCAAACCGAGTCTGTAGCTAGATATGTCCAAAAGGCTAAATCACGCAGCAATGTTGACCGCATGGAGGAGGCCACCAAGACGGGTGTGTTTACTGGCGCCTATGCCGTCAATCCAGCCACCAAAGAAAATATTCCAATCTGGGTGGCAGACTATGTGCTGATGGATTATGGCACCGGTGCGATCATGTGTGTGCCAGCTCATGACCAGCGTGACTTTGAGTTTGCGCAGAAATTTGGGTTGCCGATTCGTAATGTGATCAATCCTGTGGCAGTACGTGATGATGCCAAAGATAAAAAAACTGATCTGACAAAAAGCAAAATTGTGGCCGTTGTTACAAATGACGATGGTGAAATGCTTACTATCAACTGGGGCCCCAAAATGGGGGGTCGTCTATTTGTTGGCGGTACAGCCGAGGACAGTGAATCTCCTCAGCAAACTGCTTTGCGGGAGGTCGCTGAAGAAACCGGTTATACGGATCTTTCGGTGATTGCAGTGGGTGATGAGACATTTTTCTACAAATATTTTGCTTTTTCCAAGCAAGAAACTCATGAGATAGATACCAAGTTTGTACTTCTAAAACTCAAATCCGATGCCCAAGTAGAACAAAAATTGGACGACTCGGAAAAAGGTAAATTTACAGTCGAGTGGGTCAGTCGAGATCAGGCAGTCAAGGAAGTAGTCGAACCGCTTCATAAATACGCACTGGATAAGTTTGTATTGGATGTCGTCCATGCCGGCGATGGTATGCTGACCAACTCGGGTAAGTTTGACGGTATGTCCGCGGAAGCCGGTAAAAAGGCCATAATTGAATGGTTGGCTAAAAAAGGTATTGGTGAGCAGCAAGTCCAATACAAGCTGCGTGATTGGATCTTCTCGCGCCAACATTACTGGGGCGAGCCGATCCCAGTGATCCATTGTGAGCAATGTGGCGTAGTGCCAGTACCGGAAGATCAACTGCCGGTAGAACTGCCCGATGTTGAAGCCTATGAGCCGACCGACACCGGCGAGAGCCCACTGGCCAATATCACCGATTGGGTCAACGTAGATTGTCCGAGCTGTGGGGGCAAGGCTCGGCGTGAGACTGATACCATGCCCAACTGGGCAGGTAGCAGCTGGTACTATCTGCGTTATATCGATCCGCACAATGACCAGGCTTTGGCCGATCCTAACAAACTCAAATATTGGCTGATGGTGGACCTCTACAACGGCGGCATGGAACACACCACACTACACCTACTCTACAGCCGTTTTTGGCACAAGTTTCTTTATGACCAAGGTGTAGTACCCACGCCAGAGCCCTATGCCCGCCGCCGTAGCCATGGCATGGTTTTGGCTCACGATGGTGTGAAAATGAGCAAATCTAAGGGCAATGTCGTCAATCCTGACGATGTGGTGGCCAAGTTTGGTGCTGATGCGCTGCGTGTCTACGAACTCTTCATGGGCCCGTATGACCAAGCGATTGATTGGAGTGACGACAAGCTGGCTGGTATCTACCGCTTTCTCAATCGAGTTTGGGACTTGCAGCAAACTATATTATCGACCAACGAATCGGGCGGAACAGGCTCGGCGGAAGATGGTGTTTTTGAGACCGAAGTGGATCAGATGGTGCACAAGACTATCAAGAAAGTTGATGAGCGCCTGGCCCGGCGTGATTTCAATACCATGGTGTCAGCACTTATGGAGCTGGTCAATTTTTTGACCACCGAAGAGGTCAAAAACAAATTGGCCAATCCGCGATTCAAAGACTTGGCGGAGCGTACTATGAGGGCGTTGAGCTTGATGTTGGCACCCAGCGCGCCCCATATTGCCGAGGAGTTGTGGGAGCAGCTAGGTAATACTGAGAGTGTACATCTGCAGACATGGCCCAAGTACGATCCCGGACTAGTCAAAGATGATACTATGACTATCATAGTGCAGGTCAATGGTAAATTGCGCGGTGAGTTTGTAGTGGAGGCGGGCACAAGTCACGATGACATCGAGCGCGAGGCCAAGATCAAAAACGACGAGCTCAACTGGACTGGCGATACTGAGATAGTAAAAACAGTTGTGGTGCCTGGCAAATTAGTCAACTTCGTTACTAAATAACCCTGCTCTTGAAAAACATGCCCAAAAATGCTAGTATAGATCGCGAAATGCTTCTATTCGGGCATTCGATTTGGGCCAAAAGTTATACATCGCCTCAAATCGCGTCACAGAGTAATTTTTGTATCGTACCACCATGTGTACCACTTAAAATATCTGTGCCAACCACTGGTTGTTTTGCTCGCATGCATTCTCTGTAATACTGACTAAGCAGGAGGCAGTCTCATGCCTGTACCCAAAAAACGCCGTACCAGCTCAACTCGGGGCCAGCGTCGTAGCCACGACTCGCTCCAATCCGTGCAGCTGATGTACGAGAAGAACTCCAAACTAAACGTTCCTCGCCGCCTGATGCGCGCCGCAAGTCTTGGCATGGCACGGGTTCGTAAGGCATCCTAGATCGACTATGGCTTCCAATCGCCACCTCTGCAGGATTATCGCTTTGCAAAGCCTGTATGAGTATGATTTTCGCAACAGTCTAGAAATGTCCGAACTTACAACTGACATCGATGAGATCATCAAGCGCAATATCGAAGTCTACGCCGATGCGCTAGAAGAAAAAGATTTCATCCAAGATCTAGTCAAAGGTACGTTGGAAAATCAAGATAAGATTGATGCTATGATCACGCCAGCAGCACCGGAGTGGCCAATTGAGCAGATTGCCAAGATCGATCGCTCAATATTGCGCATGAGCCTGTACGAGCTCATGATCAAGCGTGAGGTTCCACCCAAGGTAGCTATCAACGAGGCCGTCGAGCTAGCCAAGGCCTTTGGTGGTGACAACTCAAGTAAGTTTGTCAACGGAGTGCTCGGCACTATATATAGACAGAGTGAATTCTATGACCCAAAAGAAGACAAGAAAGCCCAATCCAATAAACCAACAGAGTCCATCGGCATCGAGCCGGACTCAGAGCAAAAAAGCTAAATTTAATCGCAGCTCAGCTCGTGCCAAGGCTGTACGTGAATACACGGCTGGAGGTATTGTATTTCATGTCACCAAGGACAAGAAGCTCGAAATACTTTTGCTTTCAGACCTAAAGGGTCGCTGGAGTATACCCAAAGGTCACGTAGAAGCTGGTGAAACACTGGAGCAGACGGCGCTACGCGAGGTTTCGGAAGAGACTGGTCTCAAACAGCTCAAGATAGTAGACAAACTTGATAAGATACACTTTTTTTACCGCATGCGTGGCAAATTGATCTTCATGACAACATTTATTTATATGATCGAAGCTACGGATCTCAACGAAGATACCAAAACCGAAGAAGATGCCCCTTGGATAGTAGAAGCCAAGTGGTTTGACGCCGAGCAAGCATGTGAGATACTAGAGTACAAGGCCACTCGCGTAATTCTGCAAGAGGCCATTCGCCGCATAAAACGGAGTCGCAATGTTTGATCAAGCCAAAATAGAATCAATCCTAGAAGTAAAGTTCACCGATCCCAGTCTTATCAAGACTGCATTCACGCATCGCAGTTATCTCAACGAGCATCGCAATAGCGGACTCGAGCACAACGAGAGGTTGGAATTCCTGGGCGATGCTGTACTTGAGTTGGTCGTGACCGATTACTTATTCTCCAACTATCCTGATCAACCCGAAGGTATACTTACCAGTTGGCGCTCAGCACTAGTCAAGACCGAGAGCCTGGCTGAGTTGGCTGAGAGTCTAGATATTGGCCAGTATCTGCTGATGAGTCGCGGCGAACTCAAAAGCGGCGGCCGCGAGCGTGTCGCTCTGTTAGCCAATCTGGTAGAGGCTGTGATCGGGGCCATCTATCTCGATAATGGCTACGATAGGGCCAAGCTATTTATCACGACTCATATTACGACCAAGCTCGCCAATATTATCAAGGCCGGTAGCTACATCGATGCCAAAAGTCATTTTCAAGAGATAGCCCAGGAGAAGAAAGGTATCACCCCAAGCTATGAAGTACTTGAGGAATCCGGTCCAGACCATGACAAACATTTTGAAGTAGGGGCATATCTAGGTAAGAAGCTCTATGGCAAAGGTACTGGTAGTAGCAAACAAGCTGCTCAACAGTCCGCTGCCGCTGATGCTCTTCAGAAATTGCAAAAATAGCTTTGCACAACCAGCAGCAGTTGGTAGTTGTTTAGTTTTCTGTCTTACTTAATATTTGTTTGGATTGCCAGTCTGATAGGCTATCCCATACAATATACTAATGGTTGCAACTAACAAGCTTAGACTGGCCCGTTTGGAAATAAGTGGCTTCAAATCTATCGCCGAT
Organism: uncultured Candidatus Saccharibacteria bacterium; assembly: GCA_964637185.1. Classification (GTDB taxonomy): domain Bacteria; phylum Patescibacteriota; class Saccharimonadia; order CAILAD01; family BJGX01; genus CAZSVP01. Next base: position 54,006 of record CAZWVB010000001.1, read on the forward strand.
CATATAACTGTGGATCTGCCAGCTGGCGTGATTGCAATAGTTGGCCCCAACGGTACTGGCAAAAGTAACATTGCCGAGGCCATCCGCTGGGTGTTTGGTGAACAAAAAGTCGCCAAACTCAGAGCAGCCTCTTCAGCTGATGTGATATATGCAGGCAGTAGCAAACGCGCTCGGGCCGGGATGGCCAGTGTCCAACTAGTGTTTGATACTCCAGATGATCAACACGAGCTACGTGTAGGTCGCAAACTCTACCGCAACGGCGATAGCCAATATAGCCTAGGCGGACATAGTGTGCGATTGTCCACGTTACGCCAAACGTTGTCGGAGCACGGGCTGGCAGCTCAAAGCTATAGTGTGATCAACCAAGGTGCTGTTGAGCAACTCGTCACCGGTAGCAATCAGCAGTTGTTGGAATTGTTTGAAGAGGCCAGCGGTGTACGCTCGATTCAGATAGAAAAATCCGTATCGGAGGCGCAGTTGCGCAGTGCCCAAAAACAACTGGATTCGGTCGCTCTGCGCATAGCTGAACTAACTCCAGCAGCACAACAGCTCACTGCCTATCAGCGTAGCATATCAAAGCGACAGGACTTGGAGTCCAAGCTAGCCGAGCTGCAAGAGCAGTATTATTTACAAGAGTCATCTAGACAACAACAGTCTCATGCAGATTTGAAAAAAGCTCGTACTGAGCTAGTGGCACGACATAAGCAATTGTTGGCTAAGCAAGCCGAGCTAGTCCGGCATCAGCAGGCTAGTGGTGTCGGAACTAGTTCAGATGAATTGGATCGCCAAGCCAAAACACTGGCAAAGCTACAAGAGTGTGAGCAAAAGCTGACTGAGCTAGAGCGGCGCCGCAGCCAGTTGCACGAACAAGCTTCTGGACTCAAGAGTCTTCAATCTCAATTGCGTCAATCCGTGGCATTGTCTGGCAAACTACGGGATCAAATATCACAACAACAACAGAAAGTAACAGAGCTACACAACACTACTCTCGAGCACAATCAGCTTTTGACCCAGCTCAGTGCAGAACTGTCACAGCTGAGAAAAGATCTAGGCAAGAGCCAGAAGAAAGAATATCTGCATCACGCGCTTGGTCTGCTTCGTATGGTGGAGACCAATCTTGACAAGCCCGAGCAAAAACATACTGTCGAGCTCGCCATGATACGCCTCAAACGCATGCTAAAATTTGCTATCGAAGATAATGCCGCCGAGCTAGCTCTTCGTATTAGTGAGCTGCAGCAAGATATTGCCAAAGTCATGGCCAAACGCGAGGAGATCGTCGAAAAACACACTCATGAGACTATTGCACTTCGTTCGACAGAACTTGATTTGGCTTCTGTTAAACAGCAGATCACTGACAATCAAAAAAGCACACAAACTGCCCAAGCGGCTGCAGAGGAACTAACAAAGCTCGAATCAATCTTATCCAAAGAGCGATCGCGCTATCATAATCTCAAAACCAAACACGAAAAAGAGCAGGCAGAGAGGGAATCACGCGATGATGCGTCTTCCAAGACTAAAGTGCAGGACTTTGTAGCGGATTTGCAAACAAATGCTGAGCAGCTGAGTCAGGCTCAAACCGAGCTAAGCCTGATTGATCAGAAAACGGAGCAACTTCAAATCGAGCAGTCGGGGCTGGCAACAAAGCTAAAAGAGTGGTTTGGCGGTAAAAAGCCTGTTGGCAGTGTCGCTACCAAATCAGTTGATCTAGACACTATCAACCGTTTGCAATCCCAGCTTGAGCTGTTGCAAGAAGATCTACCTGGCGACTTGTCGGATCTAGAGAGTCAGTATAGCGAGCTGCAATTCTTGGAATCCCAATCGTCCGACTTACACAACTCTATAGACCATCTGCAGACTATCCTGCGCAAGCTTGATCAAACCATCCGTCGGCAGTTTGTTGATAACGTTAAGAAGATCGGTAACAGGTTTGAGGTCAACTTCGTGGCGCTTTTTGGTGGTGGCAAGGCGGAAATAATTCTCAATCTCACTAATGATGACGCGCGTATCGATATCAAAGCTTCGCCCCCTCGGAAATCATTGCGCAATTTGCAATCACTTTCAGGTGGTGAAAAGACCCTGACGGCTTTGGCTCTGCTGAGTGCCATAGTCAGCATCAACCCATCGCCAGTGTTGGTACTCGATGAGGTAGACGCGGCACTCGATGATACCAATAGCCAAGCTTTTGCTCGTCTGCTGCTTGAGATAGCCAAACGCTCCCAGATCATGATCATCACGCACAATCACGCCACTATGCAGTCGGCCAACATGTTACTGGGTATCACGCTATCTACAGATGGCAGCTCCATGGTAATACCGATTACGCTCAATCAGGCCAGCCAATATGTGCATAGTCCGCCGCAGCATTGACACTTATCTGGTTTTCAGGTACAATTAAGCCCATTGTTTTAGAGCGTGTTTTACACTTAGCAATCTAAATCTGGACAAAAAGGAACCAAACCAACCTATGGTAGTAATTCGTTTGGCCCGTGTTGGGCGCAAAAAATACCCAATATATCGTATAGTTGCAGCCGAAAAAGCTCGAGCTGTGACTAGTAAGTATTTGGCTATTTTGGGTACCTACAACCCTCACACCAAAGACATCGAGTTAAATAAGGAAGAGATCCAGAATTATCTAGATCATGGCGCTCAGGCTTCGGATAGAGTACTACGATTATTCAAAGCCAATGGTATCAAATTGCCAAAGTGGGCTGTCATACATGACCGCAAAAAGGCACCGAAGAAAAAAGAAGGTGAAGAGTCTGCTCCTGCTGAAGCTAGTGCTGAGGCTGAGGTAGCTGCTGATGCCAGCGATACTGCCGAAGCCAAAGCCGAGCAGACCAAAGACACTGCCGGCACAGCCGAAGCTGTCGACAAGCAAAAACAGGATGTTGCTACTGAAGAGAAGACGGCTGATGCAGCCCTAGAGACAGCCGAAGCCGAGTCCAAAGAAAAATAGTAGGGTTGCCAAAGCCTGTTCAAATAGACACGCATTGGTTACAATACACCTGTAACCGTCGCTAAGATCAGGAGGAATTATGGCAGATATAGATCAAGATTTTCTGGAATTTGTAGTAAAAGCACTGGTTGATGATCCTGGCCAAGTAGACATCAAACGCAGCGTCGATGAAAGAGGAGTACTGCTGGAGCTTACAGTGGCACCAGATGATATGGGCAAAGTAATTGGCAAAGCAGGCAGTACCGCCAAAGCCATACGAACTCTACTGCGCGTATTGGGTGCCAAGAACGATGCTAGGTTCAATCTAAAAATAATTGAGCCAGAGGGTACGGAGCACAAGCAGAGTAACAGCGAGATTCACGACACACCTGCTGAGGATATACCAGCAGAACAGACTGATCAAGCTGATGTTGCTCCGGAAGAGGACAAGGCTGAGGACATTAAGGCTAAGGCTCGAGAAGGGCTCGAGGACCTCGACCTCGACGTCTAGTCGGTACACCATTACACCCAACTGCTGCGTCAAAATCAAAGATTACAAACTCTCCCGTAGGGCACTACGAACCTAGCTTGTAACTTTGTCTTTCCTCGCATTTAATCCGCACTGATAGTGCCTTGTAGTTTGCTATAATTGATCTTAAATTGATGAAGATATACATTGTTACATTATTCCCAGAGATGTTTGAGCCGGTGCTCAATACTTCGATGTTGTGGAAAGCTCAGGACAAAAAACTGGTGGAGTTTGTTCTGATCAATCTGCGTGATTTTGGTATTGGTCCACGCAATCAAGTCGATGACACGCCATATGGTGGCGGGGCCGGCATGGTACTGAAGCCCGAGCCAGTATTTGCAGCAGTCGAATCGGCCAAGGCAGGTTCTTCTGAAGCCAAAGTAATTATGATGACACCACGTGGCAAGGTATATGATCAACACGATGCCAAAAAACTTTCCAAATCCAGTGATTTGATATTGTTGTGCGGACATTACGAAGGATTTGATGAGCGGATCATGTCTATTGTAGATCAAGAGATATCGATTGGGGATTTTATTCTTACCGGTGGCGAGCTACCTGCGATGGTAGTGGTTGATAGCGTCGTGCGCCTGATACCTGGTGTATTAGGCGATCTAGCGAGTCCGCAAGAGGAGTCATTTAGCCAAGGTTTGCTCGAGTATCCGCAATATACTAGACCAAAGGAGTTTCAGGGTATGACAGTACCAGAAGAAATTCTAGGTGGTAATCACGCTAAGATCGCTGGTTGGCGCAAAGAAAAGTCTGTCGAAAAAACCCAACAAAATCGTCCTGATTTGTTAGAGTTCTAAACATGACTGTTTTGTGGTTTGTGTCTGCAATATTAGCTGGCCCGGTTGTGGTTGAAGTTACTGGTTATTTTTGGCATCGTTGGGCCGAGCACAACGCTGTTTTTGGCAAGCATATACAAAGCTATCATATTCGTCATCACGAACACGACTATCCTGTAGAGAAGCTGCGTCCAGCCGGACAAAACAAGTATCGTAGCGCGCGAAGCTGGGGCTGGTATGTATTGACGGTTTTCTTGGTCTTATCAACTTTTCTGTTAGTGCCGCGCCCCTATAATTTTGTTATGATACTTAGCGGATTGGTATATGCCAAGCTTGTGATTAGCTATATACATACGCGCTTTCATGTGCGACAGCATTGGTTGGTACGCACCAAGTTTTTCCAGCGCATTCAAAAGCTGCATGATATTCATCATTATGGACCGTACAATTACGGTATACTGTTTTATTTCATGGATCGTATCTTTGGTACCTACCGCTCGACTTTCCCCAAAGCCAAACAAAACAATTTCAGCTCATAGTACTCGTGCTTAACTAGTCTGCATCTGGTAAAATGCTTTGGACCATTCTGGGAACTTGCCCGGATGGGCTCGTTCGTTTACTCAAAGAAAAGAGAACAATCATGAAAGCACTGCTTTCGGTCTATGACAAGACCGGCGTTGTCGAGCTGGCTGCCAAGCTGCATGAGTTGGGCGTCGAGCTGCTCAGCAGCGGTGGTACCGCCAAGGCGATCGCCGCCGCCAACCTCCCCGTCACCGATGTGGCCGAGCTCACTGGCCTGCCGGCCATGCTCGGTCACCGCGTGGTGACGCTGCACCCCAAGGTGCATGGTGGCATCCTGGCTGATCGCTCCGACCCGGAGCACCTGGCCGACATGGAGCGCTACGGCATCGAGGGCATCGACATCGTGGTTGTCAACCTCTACCCGTTCAGCTCCGATCCGTCGATCGAGCTGATCGACATCGGTGGGCCGGCGATGGTGCGCGCGAGCGCCAAGAACCACGCCCACGTGGCCGTGGTGGTGGATCCGGCCGACTACGACGACGTGCTGAGCGAGATCGCTCTGAGCGGTGTCGTATCTGCTACGACGCGGCGGCGGCTGGCGCGCAAGGCCTTCGCCACCACGGCGACCTACGACTCGCAGATCGTGCAGTGGCTCGACGGTGACGAGCTGTTGCCTCCGACCATCCACCTGGCGCTCGAGCGCGCCGAGCCGGAGCTGCGCTACGGCGAGAACCCGCACCAGCAGGGTGCTCGCTATCGAGAGATCGGCCGGCCCACCTGGATGGACGGCATGGAGCAGGTGGCCGGCGCGATGGCGCCGGGCTATCTCAACCTCTATGACATGGATGCTGCCTGGGTGTTGGCTCATGACAACGAGGGCCTAGCTGGTGTGGCGATCATCAAGCACGCCAACCCGTGCGGGTATGCGCTACACGACGATTTGGCGGTTGCCTACAGCGCTGCCTTCGCCTGCGATGAGCGTTCGGCCTTCGGTGGCATCGTGGCTCTCAACCGTCCGGTCGACTTGACCACGGCCGAGGCCATGGTGGCAGCAGCACAGGCCGATGTGATCATCGCGCCCGACTACGAGCCCGGCGTGCTGGACATGTTGATGGGCAAGCGCAAGAACACTCGTGTGTTCAAGGCGCCACCGCCCGCTGACAAGTTGCGTGACTTTCGCCGGATCAACGGTGGCTGGCTGGTGCAGCAGCCACACTACTTCGGCAGCGTTCGGGCTGACTGGAGGGTGGTGACGGAGCGGCAGCCGACTGAGGCCGAGTGGGCCGATGCCGAGCTGGCCTTCAGGCTCGGGGCCTACGTCAAGTCCAACTCCATCGTGCTGGTGCGCGGTGGAGTGGCTTGGGGCATCGGTGCCGGCCAGCAGAACCGTGTCGAGAGCGTCGAGATCGCTCGAGACAAGGCAGCTGGCCGCGCTGAAGGTGGAGCACTGGGCAGCGATGCTTTCTTTCCGTTCCCCGACGGCATCGACGCCGCTGCCGACTGTGGCGTGGCTGTGATCATCCAGCCCGGTGGCGCACAGCGTGATGAAGACAACATCGCGCGGGCCAACGAGCTCGGTGTCGCCATGGTGTTCACCGGCGAACGCCACTTCTTCCACTAGGCCATGGCCGAGCTGCAGTTTCGTTGCTTGGACTGCAACAGTACGGATCGATTCGAAGTCGTTCGTAGGCTCAAGACGCGTCGCTACTATCATCTCACCCTGGGCGGTGAGCAGATAGCAGAGGATGATGTCGAAGTGCTGGAGGATGAAATCGAGTCAGTGCGCTGTCTGTGGTGTGATCCAGGCACCAACGTCGAGGCTATCGACAACTGAGATATACAACGAACGAGACGGCCCCTTCCGCAATTGGAAGGGGCCGAACTCGTACTTATACATTTACTCGATCCAAACATTCAATTGGCTTAAATACTTGGGCCGAGGCGGCTCGCAGAGTACGAGTACTCCGCGAGCCGCCAGGTGCTGGGATGGTGGTGATCGTCAGACCGAGTCGACCTCGACGTAGAGGGCGCACCAGACGATCTCGGTGCCCTCGCGTCCGTGCCGGAAGCTCAGCTCGTTGCCCTCGAGCAGGCCACGGTTGAGCATGGCGAAGGTCGACCCGGGCAGCGGCGTGGCGTCGTCGGTCATGATCGCGTCGAGGATCCTGTGGCGCTTGGCCATGTCGTTGCGCGAGAGGATGTAGGTCTCGCCCTTGCGGTGGGCGTTGCGGGCGCGCTCGAGCATGCGGATGACGCTCTCGGCTCGCTCGGGGCTGCAGCTGATCCCCGCCTGGTGCGCCGTCGTCATGACGGAGGCGACCATCTCTTGGCGCGTCGGATCGATCGGCTGAGCATCCTGCGGCAGGATGTTTCTCCTCAAGGTTCTGGCGATACCCATCAGGGCCCCCTTTGGTATGGCGGTCTCGTATAGACCACTTGGTAGATAATATAGTCTCTCACTAGCCTACCGTCAACTGGAAAAATACATCCAAATAGGCTACAATATGCGACATCTTTGCGCTCAGTTTTGCA
>CAZWVB010000001.1:61411-258614 GCA_964637185.1 uncultured Candidatus Saccharibacteria bacterium
GTTTGATAGCACAATAACAACAATGGGATGTGGCCAAGTGGTAAGGCGCCTGACTCTGGATCAGGAGATCGAAGGTTCGAATCCTTCCATCCCAGCCAATTTTTGCAAAACCAACAGGCTTGTTATAATACTATTGTTATTAAGCCCATCAATCAAAGGTAGCCGTGACTCCACGGAACAACTGCCAAGATGGCCAACACTATAGAGGCTCACATCAACTAAATGAAGGGGTCAACTATGGCGAAAATGACACCGCAAGAGCAGATCGACTGGTATGAGCGATCCAAAAAACATTGGCGCTCATGGGGCTCGTGGTTTAGCTGGGGATCTCCAGTGGGGCTGAGTATCTTTTTACTTAGCTTGGCCGTATGCGTCTGGATATTGTCGAAGGCTTTCTAGCCAGCACCAGCCAACGAGGCGTTCATAGGGCGCCTCGTTTTGGTATGATACAAAAGCTACTAGTCTCAATCCTTTTTGTGCTTTGGCTTTTCGTGATAGCCGCTTAGCAGCTCGGCACATTCGTCCTCCAATATCCCACCAACCACTTGCATATCAGTGGCCTCACGCAAGTTCATATTGGAAGACTCTGATTCGTCGCCTTCGGAATTCTTGGTGTCAAAAAGCGTGGAGTCAACATCTCGGCGGTAAGCACCAAAATACACGTATGGGATTTTGGCCCAGGCAGCTGCACTCAGACACATCTGACACGGTTCTAGAGTGCTAAAAAGACTATAGCCAAAAAGATCTTCGGAATCGATCTTTTGGCAGGCAGCACGAATGGCATTGACCTCGGCGTGGGCTGTCGGGTCTTTGGTAACTCCGACCAGACTACCTTGGCAGGCTATTATCTGACGAGTACTGTTGTCTACTATCACAGCTCCAATCGCCACGCCGCCATCTTGCGCCGTGGATTTGGCAACCTCAATAGCTTTGGACATGTATTCTCGCTGGTTTGTATCGTCAAACATACTTCCAATACTACACATTGGGCCGTGGTATTGCTACTACTTGGTACAAAACACCAGAAGTGTTATACATGATTGACAAACATATACAATAGTGTTATTATCATGATACTAATTTTAGGATGAATACCGAGTAAATCCACGGATCTCGAGCTTCATCACTGGATTTACAATTAATCACAAAGGTATTTATGACCAATAACTCATACGCGCGAGCCGGTAGGCGTCGACGCACAGTATTTAGTAGTAAAAAACTCAAACCACATCAAAGGCGTAACTCATCTGGCGGACGCTATATCGACCCCCAGAAGTTTGTCAACGAGGCCAAAACCCCGCAGGCAGAGGAAGTATTTGTGCCAAAACATCAATTTGCAGATCTTGCTCTGATGGAACAGCTCAAACGTACTCTGGAGCAACGCGGGTATACTACACCAACACCAGTCCAGGACGGCGCCATCCCACCAGCCATCGAGGGACGTGATGTAATAGGCCTGGCCAACACTGGTACCGGCAAGACAGCAGCTTTTGTATTACCTATCATCCAGCGTCTCCAAAAAGATTTGCATGGCTCAACGGCGCTGATCATAGCCCCCACTCGCGAGCTAGCGGTGCAGATCAATGATGAGTTCAAATTATTTGCTGAGGGTCTAAAGATCTATTCGGCCATTTGTGTTGGTGGCACCAATATCAAGCCACAGATCCGACAGCTTGAGCGTCGACCACAAGTCGTGATCGGCACGCCAGGTCGCCTCAAAGATCTCTACAATCAAGGTATACTGCAGCTCAAGAACACCGGCATAGTAGTACTCGATGAAGCCGATCGCATGTTGGACATGGGCTTTATACGTGACATCCGTTTTTTGCTCGACAAATTGCCGGATAAAAAACAAACACTTTGTTTTAGCGCTACCATTACGCCTGAGATCCAACGATTACTCGATGACATGATGGTGGATCCTGTGACTATCTCGGTGCGACGCAGCGAGACTAGCGAGCATGTACAGCAAGACATCATCAAGGCCCACACCAAACAAGAGAAGATTCAGATACTGCAGGATCTACTTAACAAGCCTGAGTTTGCCAAGACGCTTGTATTTGGCCAGACCAAATGGAGTGTGCAGCGACTGGCAGAGCAGCTTACCAAGTCTGGTATCAAATCCGAAGCTATCCATGGCAACAAGAGTCAAGCTCAGCGCCAACGTGCGCTCGATGCTTTCAAATCAGGCAAGGTGAGTGTGCTAGTGGCAACCGATGTGGCAGCACGCGGCCTGGACATCCCTGATGTGAGTCATGTCATCAACTTCGATCAGCCAGCTACCTATGAAGACTATATCCATCGCATCGGACGAACTGGGCGAGCTGGGCACCGCGGGCACGCACTTACTTTTGTATAGTAGCAGTCGTGGCCTGCATGACTCCGACTGTGCGCAGAAATAGTACCAACCATACAAAAGTGATACTGAAAGCGGTCAGCTCAAATGCCGTCAGATTGAAATAGTGTAAGTATGTGAATAGAAAATATGCTACCCCTATGGTAGTCAAGATGATGTATGAAAGGTTGAGAAAAGCACTACCAATAGTTGGTATCAACCATCGCAAGCTGATTATCAATGTAGCAAATCCCAGCACCATACTATAAGCACTTAGATTGTGCAGCGCCGGATGTAGGCTATATGGGAATAGCCCAACCCCCGCCAAACAGATTGCTATAAAAACAAAGAGTGCTCGTATCACATTGGCGTTGATCTGGCCACGGCGATGTCCGGTGATGGCCTGCAGGTCGGCAAACAAATGCTGACTCATACATATCATCAGAAATCCTGAAAGTATCAGAGTGTAGTTGAACGCCAGCGATGAAAAGCTACTGCTGGTACCGAGGCTAGAAAAATTTTGTTCCCACCAATAAGGGTTCTGTGAAGTGATCATGCTTGCAAATACACCTACCAGCATGAAGGCAGTAAAGGCATTGACAATGTCGCGTGTCACTAACTTGGTGGCAGTAGATATGATTGAGTAGGTGGTGATACCAGTTACCAGCCCTACAATTACCGCGCTCGAGTATTGATCTAAGGTAAGGTCTTTGAAAGCTAGGTTGAACACAAAAGTGCCTACGCCAACCAATATTGCCACCACAATAGTGAATGCCAGACTTAGTGTTACTACGGAAAACAATTTACGCAAACCCCGGAAGTCTAGGGCTGGATTGTAATGTTTGGCGTAGTTGATCCCTTCTATATACGACAGTGGGAAACAGAGCAATGTGATCAGCATACTGCTGATCAGAGCGCCCGCGCCGATTGACGGCCAGCCGCTAATTGGTATGGGGGCGAGATTGCGAAAAATTGCCCACCAAATAATGGCTGACAGAACGATAGCCGGTACCACCCACTGCTGGGCACGTTTCTCGGAAAGGACTATTCTGCCTTCGGGTGTATACTTGAGTGCGTTCACGACTTTTGAATAATTATTGATCATAGTATACTACTTTGTCATGCGAGTTGAAGAATTTGATTATCAATTACCGGCTGATCGAATTGCTATACGTCCACCAGCCGTCAGGGGCCAGGCCAAGCTTCTAGTATTGGACAAAACATCTGGCGAGATAGCCGATCGTAAATATCAGGATCTGGCGGATATAGTACAGCCGGGCGATGTTGTGATACTCAACAACACCAAAGTCATCAAAGCGCGTATCATAGCCAAACTGGCTGATGGCAGGGTGCGCGAGCTAATCCTCATAGAGCAGCATGGCAAGTCCGATGATTGGCATACTCACCGCGTCCTGTATCGAGGCAAGTTAAGAGTAGGTGATTGGCTTGCAGTCGGACAAAACAAAGTAGAAGTTGTCGCGATCGAGGATAGTGGTGTAGCGCAGGTTCGATCCAAAAATGATTTGCTTGAGCTGGCGCAAAAATACGGTGAGGTACCTTTACCGCCATACATCAAACGAGAGGCCACAAGCCAAGATGTGGCTCGCTACCAAACAGAGTTTGCGCAAGCTACCGGGTCGGTAGCAGCGCCGACTGCAAGTCTCAATATGACCAAAGAATTATTGGCGCGTTTGGCATCCAAAGGAGTTATTGTTTGTGAGCTCACACTACATGTCGGACTCGGCACGTTTTTGCCAATACGGTCTGATAGCTTGTCTGGGCATCATATGCATAGTGAATGGTACGAGATACCGAAGCCGACTATCACCAAGATCCAAAAAGCCAAGGCTGATGGCCGTAGAGTTGTTGCTCTCGGCACGACAGTAGCGCGTACTTTGGAATTTGCAGCCAAGCAAATCTTGTATGGTCAGCCCACCGATCTGTCTGGCGAGGCAGACATATTTATTTATCCAGGCTACAAATTTCAAGTCGTAGATGTTCTGCTCACTAACTTCCATGCACCTCGTAGCACGGTGCTGATGCTGGCCGCTGCATTTGCCGGTAGGGGTAATCTTCTAAATGCTTATCAGTACGCTTTGAGCCATGATTACAAATTTCTTAGCTATGGCGACAGCATGTTGATATTGTAACTTTGCATAAAAAATGGTATTATGGTGCAGCTGATTCGTCAGGTAAAGTTGCCTAGTAGAAAAACCAGTCACAAAAATTTGTCGCGGCATGCGAGCATAGTATGTCAAGCTGGCCGTTCATACTGTCATAAGGTATCTGATGAGACCTTCGAACATACGCAGGCCAAAAACGGCTACAATATATATATGAACAAGTTTGAATTCCAGGCTGAAAAGAGCGAGGGCAAAATGCGTGCCGGTACTATCAAGACCCCGCATGGTGATATCAGCACTCCGGCATTTATCACTGTGGGCACAGCCGCCACAGTCAAGGCGCTCACGCCAGAGCAAGTGCGCGACGCTGGTGCACAGGCCGTACTAGCCAATACCTATCATCTCCATCTGCGACCGGGCGAAAAAATAGTTCAAAAAGCAGGCGGACTTAGTAAATTCATGAATTGGTCAGGCCCAACCTTTACTGACTCAGGTGGTTTTCAAGTATTTAGCCTTGGCGAAGCATTTGGCAAAGGTGTTAGTAAGGTAGCTAGTGGCGACGATTCTGGTGACAGTCGCAAAATTAGCACCAACCATGCGCGCAAGGCTAAAATCACCGAAGATGGGGTGGAATTCTACAGCCATATCGATGGTAGTAAGCTATCTTTAAGCCCTGAGAAGTCGATGCAGATCCAGCATGCGCTGGGGGCAGACATTATCTTTGCTTTTGACGAATGTACTAGTCCGCATGCGCCAAAATCTTATCAACGTGAGGCACTTGAGCGCACACACCGCTGGGCTGAGCGTAGCCTAGTAGAGCACAAGAATTTGCAATCCGCTCAAGACAACTACCAAGCGCTTTACGGTGTTGTACAGGGTGGACGCTTTGAGGACTTGAGGCGAAGCTCGGCCCGAACACTTGCTGAGCTAGACTTTGACGGCTTTGGTATCGGTGGTAGCTTCAATCGTGATGATATCGCTACAGCCGTTGGTTGGGTTTGCGACGAGCTACCCGACGACAAACCTCGGCACTTGCTAGGTATGGGCGAGCCGATTGATCTATTCAATGGCATCGAAGCCGGTATAGACACTTTTGATTGTGTGAGCCCCACACGTATAGCTCGCAACGGTTCAGTCTACACTAGCTCTGGACGCATCAATATCAAGACTGCAAAATACGGTGAGCAGTTTGGGCCGATTGAGAAAGAGTGTGACTGCTATACTTGTCAAAATTTCACTGTAGCCTACTTGTCACATTTGGTACGCTCCGATGAAATGTTGGCAGCTACATTGCTGTCTATACACAATCTACATTTTTTGATACATCTAGTAGATAATATCCGAGACTCAATCTTGGGTGGTAGCTTTGCCAAATACAAAAAACAATTTTTGGGCAAATATTATAGCTAAAACGTGAGAAGGCCACGGTGCCGCTCCTTCGCTGGATAGCGAATTGGATGCGGCCCATGGCCTTCGTAGTGCCCTCGGTGCTAGACCGAGGAGACCGTGATCTGATGGATGTCGGCCCCGGCGGGGTGGTTGGTTCGGCTGCGCTCGATGCGCTCAGGCTCGAGCAGCTTCAGTACTTCGTCACCGGTGGCTGGGTTGCGAGCCAGCTCGGTCATGAGGCTTCGGGCTGTCTCGGCCTCGATCCTTTGCTCGGCCAAAAGGTCGAAGATCGTCGCGATCACATCAGCATCGGCACCTCTGCTCATGGCCTGCTCACCGAGGCTGATGCAGACAGCGTCGATGTTGCGGTGTCTGCCAAGCGTGATCTCCACGCGCTGGCGACTGTCGATCGGCCCTTGGACGGCTCTGCGGGCGTTCTCGACTGCCCGAGAACCTCCCATGGGCCATTCGATCAAGCGACCCAACATGGTTGTATCTGCCACATTTCCTCCCTGATTGCTCAGTGTGGCTTCTGGGACCTTCCCAGAAAAAAATCGCCTTTTGGCGATTGCCTCTTTGGTAGAGACGAAGCTATATCTTAGCAAAATTGACTCAAAATGTCAATGCTTATTTTGGGCGTTTTTGGTACCTTATATCTGCAAAACAATGTATTATTAGACTTATGTTGCGATTCAAAAACCTATTTGTACAGCGTTATGGCAAGCTGATAGCGGTAGTAGTGCTCTTAGCAGTCAGCCTTGGTCTATATCTTTCTGGTCAGGTAGTACTATCTGAGCGAGTCTTGATAGTGCTCTGTATTCTCGGCATTATTCCTGAAGCTTGGAAAATTGCCAAAGACCTGTTACATGGAAAGTTTGGCGTAGACATCATAGCGTTGGTGGCTGTGCTGGCTTCATTGGCCCTGCAGGAGTATGCAGCGGCAGGTGTGATTTTGCTCATGCTAACAGGTGGCGAGGCCCTGGAAGAATATGCCAAAGAGCGAGCCCAGAAGGAGTTGAGCAGCCTACTCAAGCGCGCTCCCAAGATAGCACACCGCAAAGCGGATGGCGGCTATGTCGACATACCAGTAGGCCATGTGGTGGTGGGTGACGAGCTTGAGATCAAACCTGGCGAAGTAGTGCCAGTAGACGCTCAGGTGATACATGGCGATAGCATGATTGACGAGTCAGCTATCACTGGCGAAAGCTTACCAGTGGAGAAACATCACGGCGACAAACTACTCAGCGGTACTATCAATCAAGACGCGCCGCTCATAGTCAAAGCATCGGCCACCAGTGCCCAAAGTCAGTATGAGCAAATAGTAGCCTTGGTGCGTGAGGCGGCCTCGACCAAATCTCCATTGGTTAGACTGGCAGATGCCTATGCGGTACCGTTTACAGCACTGACTTTTGGGATGGCGGCGATCGCCTGGGCGCTGTCCGGTGATCCAGTGCGTGCTCTAGCTGTGCTGGTGGTAGCAACACCTTGTCCGCTGCTGATAGCCACGCCAGTCGCAGTAGTTTCGGGTATGAGCCGCGCAGCTAGCCGCGGTATCATAGTCAAGAATGGTGCTTCACTGGAGAAGTTGGCGGTATTGAGCGTGATGGCTTTTGATAAGACCGGTACTCTAACTGCGAATCAGCCCAAGGTAGACAAAGTGGTGCCGGCACAAGGCTATACCGTTTCCAAACTGCTGCAGTATGCAGCTTCGGTGGAGTCCAATAGTAGTCATGTGTTGGCCCAAGTGATAGTTGATTATGCCAAGGCGCATCGACACAATCTGCTCAAGTCGACTGAGGTTCACGAAGAGGTAGGCTTTGGTATGCGTGGCTCTGTGTCTGGCCATGATGTGCTGGTAGGCAAAGCAGCTCTGCTAGAAAAAAAACATATCCAACTACCGGCCGATTCGCTGGATGGCAACACAGCAGTATTTGTAGCTATAGGCGGTAAGTATGCGGGCAGTATTAGTTTTGTAGATCCACTGAGATCTGAGACAGCCGACACGCTGACTCGTCTCAAAAACCTCGGCATCCGCAAACTTATCATGTTGACTGGTGATCGCAAAGCGGTAGCTCAAAAGATAGCACATCAGGCCGGTATCACCGACGTGCATGCCGAGGCCTTGCCAGCCGATAAGCTAGCCGTGTTGCACGCTCACAAAGATCGTGGTGAGCTGATAGCTATGGTGGGTGATGGAGTCAACGATGCGCCGACTCTAGCGGCGGCAGATGTGGGCATCGCTCTGGGGGCCAAAGGCTCAACGGTGGCATCTGAATCGGCCGATGTTGTGATCATGCTAGATGATCTTAGCCGTGTCGCCGATGCTGTGGTGATAGCCAAGCGCGCCATTAAGATTGCCAAAGAAAGTATCTTGGTGGGCATGGGTCTGAGCCTGGTACTGATGATTTTTGCGGCCTATGGTAAGATACCTCCACTATACGGCGCCATCTTGCAAGAAGTCGTCGATGTGCTGGTGATTCTCAATGCTTTGCGGGCCAGGCTGAGTGGTTAGAGTTTTAGTATTTTTGGCTTGGAGAGCAAGAATCCCTTGGAACCATTGTAGGCACGACGGCGTGGGAAAAGTGGTATCAGACCGCTGCCACTGAGTGGCACAAAGCTACGTGCATTGCGATCAACTGTCGTATCAAGTGGCAATTTGCCCAAACAGCGATATGACAATAGCCGTGTGGACTTTGGTTTGCGGCCGATTGTCAATCCTCGGATTATTTTCTCCAATTCAGCCAGCCTTTGGGGATCTTTGGCGTACTCAGTGTTGTATTCAAGCGAAACTGCTGCCTGGTATTGACTAATCATAGAACCAAAACCCTGGGGGATGTACACCAACCTCTTTGCCTGGGTATGGGCAATAATTGCTTTGGAGCGCTTGGTGAGATTAACTACAATCGGCACTAGGCCATCAGTAGACTGGGCAGTATGAATGTCAACAATGTAGCTTGTTGGATCGATTAGTTTGATCAGCTCATACGCTATTCTTTGCTCGATATTACCAAACTGATCGCCAGGAAATGATCGGTTGAGATCGGATTCACAAAAGCGCTTGCGTGCTCTATGTGCCGGCTCGTTGGCTAGGATGATTGTAAGGCCTGCAAACTTATTGATTTGGCGTGCAAAGTGTTGATATACTCGGTAACCAAAAGTTTCGGTGCCGTGGACACAACCTACAATAGTTACCTTGTATTTAGACTGGTTTGGACTGTGTAAGATTCTCATTGTCTCGCTAGTTATTTTTTTGTGGGTGGCCCCGGGGAGGTTAATCCCCGAGGCCAGGTTCCAAGTATAGCCTTGGAGGGCTGTGCATTTTTCCTCGCACTTAGGATTCATCGGCTATATGGAGCCGTACCCGTGGTTCTCACCACTCGTCGCCGAAGCGCATGAGCTTCTCCTTTTTGTAGGTCCACCGAAGGGTGGAGGCTAATGGGATCAAAAAAATCCCATCCTCGATACAGATGCAAATCATCTGTAGCAAGGACGGGATTCAACAATTCCGTGGTACCACCTTGTTTGTCTATTACCCCCAAATAATGGGTACGAAAAAAGACCACTTCGCTGACTCAGACTCCACCGACCGGTGGACGACAACAGCTAGTCTATGGTTACGGAGACTACCGAGCTATCACTTGTGCAATAGCCACCCTTTCACTAGCGTGAAGATTTGGCCCCAACCCTGCTGTCATGCGCCGAGGCGTACCGCAGGAACCAAATTTGGGTTTTGTTATTTACAAAGAACTATCGCTAAGTCTAGCACAACCAAGTTGGTTGTCAATAGCGACCGACTGATATTTTTGTAGATTTACCAATACTCACAGCTAGGTTACAATTGTGTTATGAATCAAATCTCATATTTTCTGAACAACAACAGTGCAAGCAAGAAAATCACACAGCGTAGTCAGGATTTTCCACAATGGTATCAAGATATTATTGAGGCAGCTGATTTAGCCGAGCACGGCCCTGCCAAGGGTAGCATGATTATTAAGCCCTATGGCTACGACGTTTGGGAACGCATTCAAGAGGAGCTTGGCAGTAGGATCGCCGCAGCCGGCGTACCCAATATGTATTTTCCAATATTTATACCCGAAAACCTGCTTCATCGTGAAGCCAAACATGTC
Organism: uncultured Candidatus Saccharibacteria bacterium; assembly: GCA_964637185.1. Classification (GTDB taxonomy): domain Bacteria; phylum Patescibacteriota; class Saccharimonadia; order CAILAD01; family BJGX01; genus CAZSVP01. The sequence goes on from CAZWVB010000001.1 coordinate 71,386, forward strand.
GAGGGCTTTTCGCCCGAGGTGGCCGTGGTTACTCATGCTGGTGGCAAAAAGCTTGATGAACCACTAGTTGTGCGTCCGACGTCAGAAACTATCATGTACGAGAGTTTTAGCAAATGGGTGAACAGCTACCGTGATCTGCCCCTGAAAATCAACCAATGGGCCAATGTTGTGCGTTGGGAAATGCGACCACGACTATTCTTGCGTAGCTCAGAATTTTTGTGGCAAGAAGGTCACACGGCTCATGCTACTGTCGAAGAGGCCGATCAATATGCTCGCGAGATGCTGGCTATGTATCAAGATGTGGCCGAAAACGTCATGGCCATAGCACCAATTGCCGGTGAGAAGAGCGCGGCGGAGCGTTTTGCCGGCGCCCAAGCCACTTATACTCTCGAAGCGATGATGCAAGATGGTAAAGCGCTGCAATTTGCTACTTCACACAACCTAGGCGATAATTTTTCCAAAGCATTTGATGTGCAATACAGTGCCGAAGATGGTAGCCACAAATACGTCGGACAAACTAGCTGGGGTATGAGCACCCGCACTATCGGGGGGCTGATCATGAGCCATAGTGATGACAAAGGTCTGGTATTACCGCCAAAATTGGCACCAATCCAAGTAGTAATATTGCCAGTCCGTGCAGAGAAAGAAGTAATTCAAGCAGCTCACAAACTGGCTGAATCACTGGATGGCGTGCGAGTCTATGTAGATGAGCGCGATGCTCGCATTGGTGAAAAGCACTTTGCTTGGGAGAAGCGCGGTGTGCCGATCCGACTCGAAATAGGCCCACGCGACATCGAAAACAAACAGGTAATAATGGTAGCCCGCAACGATGAGGCCAAGCAACCAGTGTCATTTGACCAGCTTGGCTCCTCCATATCCAATCACCTGGCTCTGCTTCAAGATGAGCTTTTCAAAACGTCCAAGGCTTGCTTAGTTGAGAATACCGTAGAAACTAGTGATGAGCAGGCTGCCATCAAAGCGATCGAACAAGGCAAGTTTGCCAAAGTCGACTTTGCAATTGATTCAGCCAAAGAAGCTGAGCTCAAAGCCAAACACGCTATCACTGTGCGGTGCTATACATTTGAAGATGCTGGCAAAACTATTCTTGCCAAGGCTTACTGATGTCAAAGCCTGAGCTCAAACTAGGCGTCTATCAACACTACAGCGGCAAGCGCTATTTGGTAATCGCTGAGGCTAAGCACAGCGAAACTCTTGAGCCGCTGGTAGTCTACGTGAGTCTATACGACAACCCCGAGAGCCAGGCCTGGGTACGTCCCAAGACGATGTTCTTGGAGACCGTTGTGCGAGATGGAAAGAAGCAGCCTAGGTTTAAATATCTAGGCAGTCACTTGCAATCTACCAAGTAGAATCGCATAATAACAGTTAAGCATAACAATTATATAAGGAGCAGATATGTTTAACTTCGTTATTACAAACTGGATGGGGCTGGTCGTAGCGGTAATTGCTGCCATGGCTATCGGTGCTGTCTGGTACAGCAAAATATTGTTTGGCAAGCAGTGGATGGAATACGCTAAGATCAAAGAAAAGGATATGAAAGGTGCGAGTGCGGCTAAAGCCTATGCCATCATGGTGGTAGTGTCAGCCGTGTCAGCAATTGTATTGATGCGATTTTTGGTGATCGCCAATCCACAGGACATTGGTCAGGCACTCAAGGTGGGTGGCTGGCTGTGGCTTGGTTTTGTAGCACCATTTGTCATCAGTGCTACGGCATTCGAAAAACGACCTTGGGGGCTCGCTGTGATCTATCTCGGCAACCAGCTGGTTACTATCTTGGCAATGACGGCCATCTTGTACTATATCAACCTAGCCTAGCAGTTTAAGTTTTGCCCACTACCCATTTTTGTGACTGATTTTGGGTTATTATGATGTTATGACTAACTTCGCTATTGATGTATATGAAGTGGTACGGAATATCCCACGCGGCAAGACTATGACTTACAGTGAGGTGGCTCAATCAGCGGGATACCCAGGTGCTGCTAGGGCGGTCGGTACTGCACTAAGCAAGAATTTTGATCCGGAGGTGCCTTGTCACAGGGTGGTAAGATCCGATGGCAGACCTGGTCGCTACAACAGAGGCGATGCGCACAAGATTGAGTTATTGCGCCAAGAGGGCGCTATTGTAGTATCTGCTTGATAGTGCCCACTACCTTCTCAGCAAAGCTGTCTAGGTCTGAGTACGACTTGCGCACGGCATGAGTTACGCCATAATCCATTGCCAGCTGATTGTAGGCCTCGGTATTGGAGATAGCTACTATTTTGTCTGGCCCAAACTTGTCAAAATCAAGTACATGGAAGTAGCCATCGGGCGCAATGTAGTCTAGCAATATGGCGTCCCAACTATCAGCCGGCATAGGGTTGATCTGCGATGCCACATCGGCGGCTGTTGATATGATCGTGGTATGGGCATCAGGCCACACCTTGGTGATGTGTGATTGTAGTGCTGAGATTGCACTGGTGTTGTCTTCGAGTATCAGTATATGAGGCTCTTTCATAACATAATTATAGAACAGATTAGCAAAACACTTTGTACTAAAAATGTCAAAAATACTACGCTTTTTATGTCACTTATGCTTTCATGCAATAGTATAATAATTCATGGAAACTTTACAGAAGGGAGGTGAGGCAACGATGAAGCGCAAGGCACTACGTCGATTTCGCCGTGTGGGCCGCAATTTGCTGCATGATCGCCAAGTAGTCGAGGACATACTCGATGAGATGGCTACCAAGTGGGCAATACGTGCGGAACGCATGCAAACCAAGGCTTTCAAAAAGCTGCACCCTAAAAATCAATAGGCAAATATCAATTAACACCGAGGGAAGCGTCGTGTTGTACGAGATAAAAGTCTAGCAAGCGGCCGGTTTGTTTGAATGCGCAAAAAATTCAGACCGCCCGCTTGTGGTTTTTATCTCAAAATTGATAAGGCCGTGTTTTAGCGCGGTAATTTTTGGTTAGAAAGAACTTATTCTTGTGTGATTATTTGTTTTGTTGCAAACTAGTGGCAGTTCGCAATTCTGCAACTATCCGAACCTCGACATCTGGGAGGAACTGTGCGGTTCTACATCGCAGGAAAAGCCCGCGGCGGTGAGGCCACCCTCACCGACATCAAGATCAAGCTCGAGTCCAAAGGGCATCGTTGTCTGTACGATTGGGCCGGAGGCGGAGTGCGAAAGCCTTACCTGGACCATCGCAATACCAACCTCGAGCCCGCCACCATGATGCACTACGCAGCCACGCACTGTCAGGCTTTCATCTTGGTCTGGCATCCGTCGCTGCTCGGTGCCTTGATCGAGCTCGGCATGGCCTTCGGCAATATCGGCAATGACGAGCTAGCTAGTGGCAAGACCAATCGTCGAGTGTATGTACTCGAAGACCCAAGCGAGCCACTGCGTCAATCCATCTTCTACGTCTTCCCGATCGTACGCATCTGCCACGACGACGAGGACTTGTATGCGGCGGTCGAAGCAGATTTCCCGCCGGAGGACGGCCATGGCTGAGCCGGAGATAGCCTATCGCCACACTGTGTTGTTTGTGATCCATGGCAGTGTCAGCGATGTGAGCTATCAACAAGCATTGCTTCTTCTACAGGAGCTGGGTCAAGGTAATCCTGACATCTTGGAGTGGGAGATTGCCCCATCCCTCGATCGGCGCAAGGGTCGGGTCATCGGTGAGCAAGCGGTGTTTCGCAACTGGGACGCCTATCAGCGTTTCCGCGAGTCGGCCAAGCATGTCGATGTTGGCAACTTCATGAGCTGTATATCCGACTGGTTAGTCTGGGATCGCCTCGACGAGTAGTCAACAAACAAGTTCAACAACCCCTGGCGGGGCTCCCTGCCGGGGGTTCCGTCGTTTTTACTTACAGATTTTGGTACAATTGCTCCATGATTAACCTATTTTCCTGGAACGTAAACGGCATTCGCGCCGTTATCAAAAAAGGTGAATTCCAAAAGTTCATAAAGAAATACAGCCCAGACATACTTTGCCTGCAAGAGACTAAGGCACAGCGAGATCAAGTCGAGATCGAGCTACCTGGCTATCACGAAGCTTGGAATTCGGCTGTAAAGAAGGGATACAGTGGTACTGCAATTTTCTCCAAGGTTGAGCCAATCCAGGTGGTAAATGGTTTTCCCGATGCGATTGCTAAGAAATACAACCTAACTGATCATGCCGATCGTGATAGCAGTACCGAGGGTCGGGTAATTGCGGCCGAATTTGACAAGTTTTGGGTAGTAACAGTTTATACGCCCAACGCCAAAGACGATCTTAGCCGCATACCACTGCGGCATGAGCACTGGGATCCGGCCTTTTTGGAATATTGCAAAAGCCTGGAAAAGACCAAGCCAGTACTGTTCTGTGGGGACTTAAATGTGGCCCACACCGAAGACGATCTAGCTCGACCTAAGCCAAATGTCGGTAAAAAGGGATTTACTGCGGAGGAGCGCGAAGGTTTTGATAACTTTATTGATGCTGGATTTGTCGATACATTTCGCATCTTCACCCAGGGCAATGGTCACTACAGCTGGTGGACGCACTGGGCCAATGCGCGGGCTAACAACGTGGGTTGGCGCATAGATTACTGGCTAGCCAGTAAATCACTGGTGCCCAAGATCAAAAAGGCTGAGATCCATGCTGAACAGATGGGCAGTGATCACTGTCCAGTGTCAGTAACACTCGAAATGTAAAACAATCATCTAGATCCCAGGCGAGAGTTTTTTTACTGTTTATTTTTTTGTGGCGTAACGAGACTTCTTAATAAACATACTTCAAACAGGAGCGTTCGTAATCATGCCTGACAAAATCTATTTAAGTTTAGCTTCTACTTCGACATGGGTCACAACATTACGTGTAGCAGGCTCAATATTTTTGAGATCTAGCTTATTAACTTGTTGCTGGTTTATATAGACAAAATGCAAATACGTACGGTAAAAATCACTTATGGATGAGCTAACGACCTTGATATTACTGATTAACAATCTATAATAAGTACAAACATAACAGCATTAGTAATAAAGGTAAGCAAACCGATAGCTACAAAATCCAAGAACAGAACAAATACTGCCAAATCGAGTCAACCTAGACAATTTAGATATCGTTGGTGGATGGCACTTATTTTGGTCGTGGTGGTTGCAGTTATTGGTATCGTCATCGTACGCTTTGGTCAAGCCTCTAGAGCGTACACAAATGCTTACCCTGATACTGTCAATGGATTTACCTCGATGGCGGGTGGGATAACAATACTTAACCTTCGTTCTAGTGGCAATTGGGTACAGTCAAGCGACGTACCATATACGAGATGGTTTCCAAATACACATGTAAAACAAACTTGCGCAGACATAGTTGCTAAAGATTCTAAAAGACCATTCGCTGTAGGTACGCAGGTCGAAGTAAGAGAGTATGCCCCGACAGGTGGCGATCTTACTTGGTGCCCATAGGGTAGACTAGATATTAAGTCTGATGTAATCAAAGTATAAAAAAACGAGGAAAAAATATGTTCCTACTATACCTATCGTAGCTACTATTGGCTAGCTAGTAAATCATTGCTGCCCAAGATCAAGAAGGCAGAGATTATTGTTGATCAGATGGGCAGTGATCACTGTCCAGTGAGTGTGACTATAGATCTCTAACTTGGCTGTAGCTTGAACGCTAGGTATTTGCGGTGAATACCGCCGCCTTTCCAGGTAAATGCTTCTGTGGTGTAGTGGATAAGTGTGAGAACCACGGCAGCTGGCACAGCGTATTCTGGCGGCAGTGTGACTATAAGGAATGCTAGACCAACCGACACTACCAGACAAACTAGCCAAATAGGTAGGCTAAGCCGATTGGTGAGTTTGTACACGAGCTGATGTGCCTGTGCCTTGTTACGATTTGTATCATGGTCGATATAGAAAGTATAAGCAGTAAAATCATGTACAAGGCGAGGTAATAGAATTGCGAAGAATGGAAAACCAGTCGCAAATGCCAATGTAGTGCCTAGCACCAGTGCAGTGTTGGCTCCCAGATAGTATTTTCCAAGCTTGGATTCGAGTTTGGTAGTAAGTATCACGGCTAGAACAATACTAACCACACCACCAAGCATTATTAGGCTGTAGAGTACTCGGGGATTGAGCCAACTAGGCATGCCGGCGATAAATCCAATACTTGCCGCTACTAGAAGTGAGGTAGTCAAGAATACCCAGCCCCAGGCATCGTACAGTTTTGATGGTTGTCGGTTGAGCATCTTACCTACACCAATCTGTTGTTTACCTACATGGTAGATGGTCCAGGCGTAGAAGAATGCATAAAATCCTCCTATGCCGGTGCTCAGAAGAATAACAGCGATTAATCCGGCTACGATAGTGCCATGTATGATAAGCTTCTTGTGATAAAACCGTAAGTACTCTGGGTCGAGTAAGATCATACTACTAGCAACAATGTGAGGCTTTTCAAATATTATACTGAGTATGAATACCTGTTGTGGTGACTGTGGTAGTTGTTGTTGGAGATTTAGGTGGAGCAAGTAGTTTGCTGCCAATATTAGTAAAAAAACAGGTACTACTAGGTAGGGTAAGAACAGCACTTTTGGGGTGATTTGGAGTTTTGCTGAAACTGCTGGCATTTCTACATTGTAGCAGGACTTGAAAAACTTCGGTATTTCAGATATAATCTACTACCATTATGGCAAAGAAAACCAACCGAGCACTCTTTCGTATGGTAAACAAAGAAACAGGTAGTGTTTACTATACCCGTAAGAACTCTATCAATACTCCAGATAAGCTTGAACTCAAGAAATACGATCCCAAGATCCGCAAAGTAGCGTTATTCAAAGAGATTAAGGCTGATCTTGGCCGCAACGTCGTCAAATAAGTTACGACCCATCCTCTTGGGATACTTCTTCGTCAAGTTCTCCGTTGCTCGTTCACTGTAGGTATACTACAGCTCGCTTTGCTACTCGAACTTTCCTTGAATTATTCTCAAGATCAAGGGTCTTGATTGTTTTTGCAGTGTACTTTTGAACTTGCTCACGATTGAAAATATACATCTATCTGATACAATTGGTGTCATGAAAAAATATCTTCCTACTATTCTTGTAGTCCTCGCAGTTTTAGGTGTAGTGGCATTTATTGTATGGGCATTGATGCGACCTGAACAATCTGCTGACCAGGCCAAAACTTTAAGTGCTCAGGAAACTGCAGAGCTTCAGCAGGGTCATAGCTTGGGTAATTCTGATAGCAAGGTAGTATTGACTGAGTTTGGTGACTATCAATGCCCGGCTTGTGGACAGTGGCATCCATTTATCAAGGACACAGTATTGCCAAAGTACCAAGACCGCATAAAGTTTGTGTTCAAGAACCTTCCGTTGGTGAATATTCATAAGAACGCATTGATCGCTGCTCAAGCTGCCGAGGCTGCTGCCTTGCAGGGAAAGTTTTGGGAGATGCACAACAAGCTTTATGAGACTCAAGCTCAGTGGGAGAATGATAGCAATGATCAAGCCAAGGGTAAGTTTGAAGGCTACGCACGCGAGCTAGGCCTAGATGTTGGAAGGTGGAAGAATGACTTTGATAGTGCTCAAGTGCGGGATATTATCAAGGCCGATAGTGCCCTGGCAGACAAGCTACAGCTACCAGGCACACCAAGTTTTCTGATCAATGGCCAAATTGTTGACACTAAGAATGGATTTGAGGATCTTACCAATGCGCTCGACAAAGCTCTGGGTCAAAGCCCACAACCCAGCCAGTAAGTGGTTATATATTGCCCTCGGCTTAACTTCGATTGTGGGGTTGGTAGATGCTACTTATTTAACCATTACACACTATACTAAGGCACTTGTGCCTTGTTCTGTAACACATGGTTGTGAAACTGTGTTACGTAGTAGCTATGCCGAGGTATTAGGAGTCCCCATCGCTGCATTTGGTATATTATTTTATCTAGTAGTACTGGTCGTGTCGGTACAGAGTTACTTTTCTAATCGTTATACACCACTACTACCATTGTGGGCGGCAATTGGATTTCTAAGCACCCTCTACCTGCTATATATCCAAGCATTTGTACTCCATGCCTGGTGTCAGTATTGTTTGCTTTCGGCGGCAACTTCAACCGTAATATTTGGTTTAGGCATGGTATTATGGATGGTGAATAAGGGTAAGAATAAATTGGCCGAGAAAATCGAATAATAACAAACAGGAGTGGTGATGACAAAAAAACTAGACAACATAATTGAATTCTACGGAGAAACTTGCCCGCATTGTTTGAGCATGAAACCAATTGTTGCTGAGCTCGAGAAAGACCGTGGCATTGAAATAACAAAGCTTGAGGTCTGGGAGCATCCGGAGAACGAAGAGCGAATGCAAAAGTATGTAGATATTATTAGTGAAGCCTGTGGTGGGCTGCCAGGCGTGCCAAGCTTTGTAAATACTGATACCAATCAAGCTCTTTGCGGGGCGCATGACAAAGAAGATATTCTTGCATTGATAGATGGCGCTGATTGCAAAGAAAATGTCTGCAAACCCCACTCTAAGATGAAGAAAAAATAATGCGTAAGGCCAAGGCTCGAAAGCTACCAGCATGGACCAGCCTTAACCACCTTCGTAATCGCATGAAGGGGCTGGCAAGAAGTGTAGGTAGGCCGACCAACCAACGCGAGCTGCGTGGCCATGAACACCCTAAAGAGCCAGATAGGAACAAAAAGTAGTGCGAAAGCGACTGCCCGAGTTTGCTATTGGCGGCGAGGTGCTTTGGCTAGTATTGTTTTTTGTATCTGTCTCAAGCGGTGAATTTTTCAAGAACATGGTTATTTGGATTCCAGTACTGTTAGTAGTAAATATAATTTCAGTAATACTTGCAACCATAGGGTTCTTCCATGGCAATCATAAATTAAGCATAGGCGCTATGGCAGCAGCAGGTATTGAGTTTTTGATATTCTTCATAGCAATACTTCTGGGTTTGGCAGCACATACTATTTAAATAGCTTGGCAAAAGGCTATCTCTAGCCTCGAGGCGATAAGATTGCTACAATACATACATAAGCGTATTAAACAGGAAGGTGACGAACTAATATGACACGTGTGGCAATCAATGGTTTTGGTCGTATCGGGCGTAATGCATTTAAGATAGCATTTGAGAAGGATGATCTTGAGATAGTCGCCATCAACGATCTCACCGACAATAAAACCCTGGCCTACTTACTCAAACATGACAGTAACTATGGCGAGTATCACAAAGATGTTAGCTACGACGACAATAACTTGATTATTGGAGATTACGACGCTAATGATGATAAGGTTCGTCAAACTACGATCCCTGTATTTGAGGAAATGGACCCAGCTAAACTTCCTTGGGCCAAACTAAATGTCGATATTGTAATTGAGTCAACTGGTCATTTTACGGACGCGGCTGGCGCATCGCTACATATTAAGGCAGGCGCCAAGAAAGTGATAATATCAGCGCCAGCAAAGGGCAACGATAGCAAGGTACGGACACATGTAATTGGAGTAAATGATAGTGATATTGATCATGCAACCAGCGTTATATCCAACGCATCTTGTACAACGAATTGCATCACTCCGGTGGCAGCGGTAATAGAAAAGGCTTTGGGTATTGAAAAAGCTATGATGACCACTGTCCACAGCTATACAGCGAGTCAAGCTTTGCAAGACGGTCCAGCCAAAGATATTCGTGAAAGTCGTGCAGCTGCTGAGAATATCGTGCCTACAACCACAGGGGCAACTATTGCGGCAGCACAAGCTTTGCCAGCACTTGAGGGAGTGTTTACTGGTTTGAGTATACGTGTTCCTACTCCGGTGGTGTCCTTGTCCGACTTTACCTTCCTAACCAAGAAGGACACTACTATTGAAGAGGTCAATCTGCTAATCAAACAGGCAACTGACACGCCACGGCTCAAAGGCATTCTGAACTGGACCGAAGAGGAGCTTGTTAGTACTGACTTTATTGGTGACCCCCATAGTGCTATAGCAGATCTTAACTTAACAAATGTGGTTGGTGGCAATATGGTAAAGGTAGTGGCTTGGTATGACAACGAATGGGGTTACTCCAACCGTTTGGTGGAGATGGTCGAGTTGGTTGGAAAAACCTTAACTGGCAAGAAACAGTAGTAATGAAAGTCTACATTGCATCTGACCATGCTGGCTTTGTAAAGAAGAACGAGCTGACTGAAGAGTTGAGCTCACGCTACAATATGGTTGATCTAGGCCCAGACACCCTCGATCCAACCGACGATTATCCTGTCTATGCTGAAAAAGTAGCCAAGGCAGTAGCTGCCGAGCCGGGCAGCTTTGGGATCCTGCTTTGTCGTAGTGGTGAGGGTATGGAGATCGCTGCCAACAAGGTTGATGGAGCTCGAGCAGCCTTGGTCTGGAAGCCTCATCTAGCTGCAGAAACCCGCAGTGACAATGATAGTAATATATTGGTATTTGCTAGTGGTGAACACAATATTGATGAGATGTCAGAGATTGCCGAAGTGTTCTTGACTACACCGTTTTCGCACGCTGCCAGGCACGAGCGCCGGTTGGGTGAGATTGAGGAGATCGAAGGGAACAAATGACTCGAATCGTACCAGCTATATTGACTGCCGATCGTTCAACGCTGGTGTCTCAACTCAACTTAGTTCGCCAGCTGACTTCACGTGTCCAAATTGATTGCATTGATACTAGTTTTGTAGATAACGCGACTGTACCGATTGCCGAGCTACCTAAGCCGATCGATACAAAGGTAGATTTAGATATTATGAGCCGGGAGACTCCGAAAGTAGTGGAACAGGCTGTTTCATACGGACCACAGCTGATAATAGTACATTTTGAACTGGTTGATGACCTTGCACCCATAATAGCTCGTGTAAAAAAAGCCGGCATCCAGTTGGGTCTAGCTATTGACCCCGATACAACTGTAAAACAAATCAAGCCATTTTTGGATGAGCTTGATGCTGTTGTAATCATGGGTTATCCGGCAGGGTTTGCTGGGCAAAAGTTCCAGCCAGATGTTTTACAAAAAGTTGAGCAGTTGCGCACAATCAACAACGACGTAGAGATAAGCCTTGATGGCGGGACTAGCCTTACGACAATCGCTAAAATATGTGCTACCAATTTAGATATTGCATATGCCAACTCGGCTTTGTTTGCTGCACAAGATCCACTAACAAGCTATTCAGAACTAATGGAGAAGTGCGGCATATGAAAGTAAAACAGCTTGAGCTTCAAGCCAATCAAATACGACAAGACATCATCAAGATGTTGATTGCTGCTGGTAGTGGGCATAGTGCTGGTCCACTAGGGATGGCAGATGTATTGACGGCACTATACTTTGTGGTACTCAATCACGATCCCAAAAGGCCAAGCTGGCCCGATCGTGATAGATTAGTATTAAGCAATGGTCACATCAACCCTGTTCTTTATGCTGCAATGGCTCGATCCGGGTATTTCCCCGTTAAAGAACTTATGAGTTTGCGCAAGTTTGGGAGCCGATTGCAAGGGCATCCGGAGCGTGTACGATTGCCAGGTCTTGAAACTACTAGTGGCCCACTCGGGTCTGGCCTCAGCCAGGCTGCTGGTATGGCGCTGGGCCTGCGGATGGATGGTAGTAAGTTGCAGCGAGTATATTGTTTGACGTCCGATGGCGAACACGATGAGGGTAATACGTGGGAGGCCGCTATGTTTGCTGGCAAAAACAAGCTCAATAATCTGACGATGATCGTGGATCGCAATAATATCCAGATAGATGGTTATACTGAGAATATTATGCCGCTAGAGCCTTTTGCTATGAAGTATCAAGCATTTAACTGGCATGTCATAGAAGTAGACGGCCACAACTTTGAAGAGATTGTGGCAGCTTGCGATCAGGCCAAAGCTATTTTTGAAAAGCCTACATGTATAATCGCACATACAATTCCTGGCAAGGGTGTAGACTATATGGAATATGATTTTCATTGGCATGGCCACCCGCCTGGGGTGCAGGATGAGGTAGGGGCACCACCCAAAGATCAACAAGATAGGGTGGCATTGGAGCGCTTACGGACTCTCAACGGCCGGATCCGATCGGAGCACGAATGAATCTAGTAAAGTCACAACAGCTTACAAATAAGCTTTTTCATGAGGACATTGAAATGGTACCGATCAGAAAAGGTTTTGGCGAGGGGCTGCTTGCTGCCGGCGAAGCCGACAAAACAATCGTGGCACTCTGTGCTGATTTAACCGAATCTACGCAAATGGAGGCTTTTGCACAAGCCTATCCGGAGCGTTATGTTGAGATTGGCGTAGCTGAGCAGAATCTAGTCACAGTTGCTTCTGGATTGGCGGCCGTTGGTAAAAAGCCGTTTGTTACTAGCTATGCCGGATTCAGCCCTGGTCGCAACTGGGAGCAGATACGAACCACGATTTGTTTGAATCAGCAAAACGTTAAAATCGTGGGATCACATGCGGGAGTATCTGTTGGCCCCGATGGAGCCACCCACCAAATGCTAGAAGACATAGCTCTAATGCGTGTGCTGCCTAACATGGTAGTGGTTGTGCCCTGTGATGCCAATGAAGCTCGTAAGGCAACATTGGCTTTTGCCAAGACCAAAACTCCAGCCTACCTGCGATTGGCACGTGACAAAACTGCTGTTGTTACGACCGAGCAATCACCATTTGAGATTGGCAGGGCCAATGTGCTTTGCGAAGGAAGCGATCTTACGATTGTGGCATGTGGGCCGCTTGTGTACGAAGCCTTGTTGGCAGCCAAGAAGCTTTTGCCAAAGTACAGCATCGAAGTAATCAACTGTCATACTGTCAAACCACTTGATGATAAGACTATTCTTAAGAGTGTCAAAAAGACAGGGTGTGTGTTGAGCGTCGAAGAAGCTCAATCAGCCGGTGGCCTGGGTGGAGCAATCGCAGAACTATTAAGCGACAAGTTGCCAGCACCCCTAAAGCGCATAGGTGTGCAGGACCAGTTCGGCCAGTCTGGTACTGTTGCCGAGCTGTGGCAGCACTATAAGCTAGATGCTGAAGCAATAGCAAATACCGCAAGAGGATTGATCAAATGATCAAACCATTGGTAATATACGGCGCCTCTCGTGCTGAAGTATTTGCTGTCTCCCGTCGTATGAAGCCAGAAAAACACGAGCGCCGCAAACTGATTGTATTTGAACATGAGCATGATGTGTGGCTCGATAACGCCATAGTCGAAGTTGGTGGCGGTGGGCTAATTGGCGCCATGGTGGCCATACGTCAAGGCATAAAACCAATATTGGTAAGTAAAATTGGCAACGACACTGTTGGGAAAATGATACTAGCTAGTTTGGAAGATGATCATATTTCTACAAACCACATTGTGCAAGATTCTAAGCATCATAGTGATATGAATGTTCATCTTACTATGAGTGGACGTGAGCAGACTTTATTACGATTCAACGGGTCATTCTTATCGTTATATAGCAAAAATACTGTAATGCCAAAAGTAAGCCGAGGTTACTTATATATAGCCACTTTGCCACCTGAGCTTAGCCAGCTTAAGGCGCTTTTGCAATGGGCCAGCCAGCAACACATGACAACAATTATTAGGGCTCACGATGTACATTTGGTAAAGTCACATAAGTTAATGGATCTGCTTGGCCAGGCTCATATGATTATTATGAATCGTGACGAGCTAAGTTTGCTGCTAGGTGGCTACTTTGAGTCCAAAGAGTTGATAGCTCGTGCCTACAATGTGGGCTTACGCAATATAGCAATATTTGATGGGGTTGAGGGCTATTTTGTCTTAAGCGAGACCGTAGCGATCGAGATGGCTGGGAACAAGAAGATCAAACCGCTCGAAAACACTGGTGTTGAAGAAAGTTTTGCAGCTATGTTTGTAAGTGCGCTAGTACTTGGACAATCGCCCGAACAATCGTTATTGATTGCTGCCACTCAAGCTGATGCTGCCATGACAGTTGTTGGAACTCGTTCGGCGCTCTTAAGAAAACCAGTAGTAAAAGCACGTAAGCTTAAACAGTACCAGCTACAAGATCAAGGAGATAAACTATGAAACATCATTTGGAAATGTTGGCAATTGGCGATGTGGTAACTGATGCTTTTATAGAGTTATTACCGACCGAGGCCAAGCTGTCGCAAGATAGTCATAGGCATCCACTGCTTTGTATGAGTTACGGTACAAAGATCCCGTTTCAAGAAGAAATTACGGTCAATGGAGTGGGGAATGCCCCAAATGCCGCCGTTGCTTGGGCAAAACTCGACTTTAGCTCAGCACTTATGAGTAATATTGGCAACGATCAAGTCGGACAAGACATATTGCACGCTTTGATTGATCACAAAGTATCGACGGAGTTTATACGTATACATGCCAATAAGGTCAGTAATTATCACTACGTGTTGTGGTACAAGAGTGATCGTACAATTTTGATAAAACACGAAGCATACAACTATGCTTGGCCGCACATAAGCGAATATCAGCGGCCCGAGTGGATTTACCTAAGTTCGGTTGGCGAAGCTGGTTTTGATATGCACCAAAAGCTCGAGCATTACATCGACAAGAACCCGTCTGTGAAACTAGTATTTCAGCCCGGCACTTTCCAAATACGAGCCGGACAAGCAAAACTTAAAAAGCTGTATCAACAAACAGAGATATTTGCTGCCAACAAAGAAGAATTCCAGCAAATACTTGATAATAATACTAGTGACGAGAAGCGACTAATTGCTAAGATGCACGAACTTGGGCCCAAAACCGTTCTTTTAACTGATGGACCCAAAGGAGCATTTGCATCGGATGGCAACCAGCTGATGTTTATGGCACCATACCCTGACCCTAAACCACCACTTGATAGGACAGGAGCCGGCGACTGTTACGCCAGTACGTTTGCGGCAGCTACGGCACTTGGCAAAGATTTGTCTGAAGCTTTAGCATGGGCGGGGGTAAACTCCATGAGTGTTGTGCAAGAAATAGGTGCTCAGGCTGGCTTACTCAATCGTACTGCTATAGCAAAACTACTTAAGTCGGCGCCTACAAGCTACAAGGCCAAACAAATAAAGTAATGCTTATACTTACAGACGGGGCCTACGACTTGGTATAATACGCTTATGTCTCAACACGTGGACTACGATCTTGTAATTATTGGAGCTGGACCTGCTGGCATGACAGCTGGGGTATATGCTGCACGTAAACAACTCAAAACTCTCATACTGAGTCGCGATATCGGTGGCCAGGCAGCATGGAGTAGTGACATTGAGAACTATCTTGGGTTTAGTATGGTTACTGGCACTCAGCTTGTGGAAAAGTTTCACGAACATCTTGAACAGTTCAAAGACACTGTTGAGCTGCACCTTGTTACTCAAGGGGTTCAGTCGCTCAAGAAATCGGGCTCAAACTTTATATTGGTTTATGGCGACAACAAGAAAGTAGTAACATCGGCAGTGATAATTGCCGGGGGCAAACTACCGCGTGAGCTTGGCGTGAAGGGTGAGCATGAATATTTGAATCGAGGTGTAACTTACTGTGCCTGGTGCGATGGCCCTCTATTCCGAGGTAAAGACATTGCAATCATAGGTGGGGGTAATGCTGCATTGGATGCCGCGCTCAATGTTGCTAAGATGGTTAAACAAATTTACATAGTCAATAATCTTTCCAAGCTAACAGCTGACCCAGTGATGGTAGATAAGGCCCAAGAAGCGCTCAACATAAGGATTATGAATGAAACCGAAGTGGTAGAAATCCAAGGTGACAAGCTGGTTAAAGATATAGTTATCAAACACGGTCACAGTAGCGCCAGTAAGAAACTTCCTGTCGAAGGTGTATTCGTAGAGATTGGTAGCGTACCGGCCACCAACTATCTCAGAGGAGTTGTTAAACTAAATCGCGCCGGTGAAATAGTAATTGATGAGCAGAATATGACCAACATACCTGGAGTATTCGCGGCTGGTGATATCACTACGGTACTTGAGAAGCAAATAATCACCGCTGCCGGTGAGGGCGCCAAGGCTGCTATCCAAGCCAGTCAGTATCTAGCCAAGCGAGATAATAGTTAATATAATAAAACGTCATGGCACCAAAGAAACCACAACCAATCGACGGACTCGTTTTACAGCGTAAGGCTACTAAACCAACCAAGCCTGTCTCTATTACTACCAAGGCTGAGCGCCAGGCCGCGGTGGTAAGAGCAAATCAGCCCAAGAAGTCGGTGGCAAGCAGAACGGTTGATGATAAAACAACCAAGCCAGTGGCACCCAAACCAAGCCTCACGAATCCTGCGAAACCAAGTACGGATACTGTGCCTGTTGAGGCTAAGTCGTCGAAGGGCAAGTGGATTATAGTGGTAGTAGTTTCTGTAATTGTGGTGGTGGTAGTAATTGGTATATTACTGATACTATTTAACTCGACGTTATAGTAAGTTTGGTATAATTGTTACAAAAGGAGAATACATTATGAGCGATACATCTGCCGATAAGGCTATTATTTATACTACCCCATGGTGTCAGTTCTGTAAGCACGTCGAAGCATATCTCGACGAGCAAAAGTTTCCGTACGAGAAGATAGATGTGTCGGCTGACCAAGCTAAGGCTCAGGAGATGATTGATAAGTCTGGGCAAATGGGTGTGCCAGTGACTGAGATCAAAGGCGAAATAATTGTTGGCTGGGACAAACCCAAGTTTGAAACCCTATTTGCCAAGTAACTCAATTTGACTAGTTGTAACATAAGAAGTTACCATAAGGACAATCTTAATTGGTAGCTATTTGTGTCTAAAACAAAATCAACATTGTTAGCCAAACAACACAAATCACATTTTCAGTGGTGGGTAGGGCTGATTGTTGTATGCGTAGTTGCTATAGCTGGAATATTAATACTGCGTTTTAGTAGGGCTAGTACGACTACTTCTATAGCTGACTGTCAGCCCAATGCTGAAACTAGTGAAATCCTTAAGTCTACCAGGTCTAATGCCAAGTCAACACAACAGTGCATGACAATCGCGTTTTTGAATCAGTATTCAAACTATCATAAGAAGGTTGGCAATATTACAGAAGTTCAGAACAGTATTGCCAACAAGGCTACGACTAGCGCGGCACAATCGTCAGTAGGCACGGCTTCGCAAGCAATTCCAAATACGCCACTACCTGAGTGCAACGGCGGGCCAATAACTGAGCCACCCCAAGCTAAGTTCCCAGTAGTTGATGGAAGTGACGAAGCAACTTATCGTGACACTTACAAAACAATATTCTCTGAAAAACCAGGTTCCAAGATAGCTTTAACTACAAGAAACTGGCTTGGTACTACAGGCAACTGTTTCTATCAGTTTGCCCAAAGGTATTTTCCAGCAAAGTCTTACTACAATTATGCTTGGTGTGCATTATTTGTAAGCTACGCTTATGGAGTAAATGGAACACCGATGGGGTCTTACCCAACTTTCCTTACCCAAACTGTCAATGAATTGGTGTACCTCAATCTTAATCGTTTGGTGCCAAGGTCAGTAACTACGGATGGCGGATATGTACCAAGAGCTGGTGATATGGTAGCTTATGAGAGAAATGGTGATAACTTCTATGATCATGTAGGTATAGTTGTGTCGACTGTTGAAGATCCAGTAACCAAGCAGCGATTTGTAATATCACGTGAGGGCAATGTCAGGCTAGACCCCAACAACCCAGCTCCGTTCGTGCCAGATGGCACAAACATAGTTGGTGTGCGCTCTCATGCTCTTTCAGACCCTACGATCATTGGCTATATCAGGGCACCAGGAAATGAGCTATCAGCTCAATAGCCATTTGACTAACATCATTATCCAGGTTAACATAAGAATAATAGATTAATCGGTATCATCAATGCCAAAAACAAAGAAAACTAAAACCAGGGTAGCTAACACGTCTACAGCCAAAACCAAGATTCATGTCGGGTGGCTGATGGCTACTTTGTTGATTGCTGCAGTCGCCATAGTGGGCGTAGTAGTGATTAGGCTCAGCCAGGCCAGTGATAACAAAAGCATTATACTAAGGCCTTCTGATCCCAATGTCCAGGTCTGTGGCATCAATCCTTCTAGCCAGGCTCTTCACCTTTGTGCTGGTGGGTTTGCTGATACTGCTGATGGTAAAGCCTGGCGAACTAGTGTAAATGATACACTCGGTAACTTCAACTGGTTCGGGCCATACGAAAAGCTCACAGCCTGGCCGGACAACACAACTAAGTCCGTGCAAGCCTGTGTTACATTACGTGACAATCTTCCTTATGGAATCAAGGTTCAATACGTTTTCGATATCACTGCAGACTTTGGATCACGCGTGTTGGCCACTCGTACTATCGAGGGGCAAGAGGGTGCTTTCAAGACTTCCCCCAACAGTCTAACTGTGCAGTGTTTGACGGCCAATCTTGAAGCCAAAGGGTTTCCAGCGGACTACAACAATGTTGAATATCGCATAAGAACAACACGGGGTTCAGCTGATATATTCAACATGACGCGTACTATCACCGGTACAGTTACAAGCTCGTATGTACCACCTGCTGCCAAAGAAGAAGGAATGATATGGCCAGTTAATGCCAATATTGCCAAGATGCGTGGTCCGAGTAGCCCTGGTGGCAGTGGTTGCTATGGTGCACCTCGCGCCGGTGGTAGGCGGCATCAGGGCGTGGATCTTATTGGTACCGGTAATCTACGGGTAATTAATGGTAACCTTTACAATGATCAAATCGACGTATTGGCCGCCAAGTCCGGTACAGTTGTAAACGTTAACAGTCCTGCAGACCCTAGTGGCTATGGCAACTTTATTATCATTGAACACACTCCAGGAGAGCTGTATACGCTGTATGGACACCTTAGTAGTATTTCGGTAAATGTGGGGCAACGTGTAAACCAAGGCCAGGTGATTGGTCGTACGGGTGAAGGTGGCAATGCTGGACCAATCCAACCAGGGTTTGTACACACGGGTAACCAAGTACATTTTCAGGTGCAGAATAAATACAGTGGGACTGCTGGAATACCTTTCACCAATACCATTGATCCTTCGAGTATGATAAGCCAGCCTATCGATCGCAATGGGTGCTAGTAGTAATTTACACAATTAATCGAAATAAAGGAAAATAATAATGTCAACCAAAAAATCATCAACTTTAGCCAAGCAACAACAGCAACATTTCAAATGGTACTATGCCATCATTTTGATCGGGATCGTCGCCATAGTCGGTATACTTGTGTTGCGATATAGCCATGCTGGTACTAGACCACTAGGCAAAATTACACTCTATTGTGCAAGTGGTGCATGCTACAATACCAACGCAACTGGACGATTGTCGGAGCGGGTTGAAGTATTCGCAGATGACAGTTGCCCGAGTTATCCATATGCAATTGCAATGTCATACACCGGATACAAAAAAGCATGTGTTGGACCGTAGTATAACAACCACAATAATCTTACTAAGCCAATAGGAGAAAATAATAATGCCAACCAAAAAATCATCAACCTTAGCTAAGCAACAAAAGCAACATTTCAAATGGTACTATGCAATTATACTTATTGGTATTGTTGCGATTGTGGGAATTTTATTACTGCGATTTAGTAATGCAGGTGCGGTCAAGGAAATAGGTATGGCTGAGAGCGATGTTAAGACTTATGTTACAGCGTCAAGAGATGGATACGCTAGTATTGGTAATCAAACTGATACGAGTTTACCAGGTACTGGAGCGCAACAAACAGTTCGTGTTGCAAATTCTAATGCGCTGCCTACGCCAGGCTACATTTTGATGAATGTTCAATATGCAGACAAATTATCTTATACAACAACAAACGCAGTTGTAAGGTACTGCATCTATATAAGCAATACTGGTAGTTATGCGCCCAACGGAATAACCCTAGCTACATACGGTGAACAGAAGAACTTTCCAAGTGGCAGTGGTGGTTTTTTCTCTTCGGTTAGTGGATATAATATCTACTGTAAGGATGCTAAAGCATCAACACTTGGTGCCAAAAACACGCAAATTACATCAAACTTTCAGGCATTTGCGGAGGCGTCGGTAAATGCTCCATACACAAAGCTAAAATTATGGAAGATTACCAGAGAAGTAATCGAAGCCTCTAAATAGGTACTTTAGTAGAATTTCGCTCACAGCGGAATACTACTTTATAATAGATGAGTGAGCTTATTTACTCTCAATTCGAAATATCCACCAGCCGGTGATCAGCCCGATGCTATCAAGACGCTTTCGGATGGTTTGTTGAAGAAGAATTTTGCCCAACAAACCCTACTTGGTATAACTGGGTCTGGTAAAACATTTACTATGGCCAATGTGGTTCAGAACTATGGCAAGCCTACACTTGTACTGAGCCACAACAAAACATTGGCAGCTCAACTATATGGCGAGTTCAAAGAGTTCTTCCCAAACAACGCTGTCCACTACTTCGTCAGCTACTTCGACTACTACCAGCCAGAGGCCTACATACCACGCTCCGATACATATATAGAGAAGGACAGTGATATCAACGAAGAGATCGATCGGCTGCGCCACGCCGCGACAGCGGCCTTACTGAGTCGCAAAGACGTAATAATTGTGGCCTCAGTAAGTTGTATATATGGCATCGGCAACATCACTGACTACTCAGCTATGACTATCGAGCTGACCGTGGGTGAGCAGCGCAAGCGCGACAAACTGCTGCGTCAACTCAACGACATTCAGTACGAACGCAACGATATGAGTTTTGAGCGTGGCACATTTCGGGTGCGCGGCGAGAATCTCGATATTTTTCCAATTGGCGAAGAGGTAGCGTATCGTATCCAATTCTTTGGCGACAATGTAGATGCTATCAAGCAAATTGATTATCTGACTGGTGAAGTGGTAAGTGAGCTCAAAAACATCAAGATATTTCCTGCCAAGCACTATGTCACACCTCGCGAACAGCTCGAGAAGGCGATTGAGAAGATCAAGGTAGAGGGCGAGGAGCGCCTCGCTTGGTTTAAGAGCCAAGATCTACACCTCGAAGCCCAGCGTCTCGAGAGTAAGATCAAGTATGATATCGAGATAATGGAGCAGACCGGCTACGTCAAGGGCATCGAGAACTATGCGCGCTATCTCACTAATCGTGAGCCAGGTGAGCAGCCAGCTACACTGATGGATTACTTCCCCGATGATTTCTTGATGCTAATAGACGAGTCGCATATGACAATCCCCCAGGTAGGTGGTATGTACAATGGTGATCGAGCTCGCAAGCAAACATTGATCGATCATGGATTTCGCCTGCCTTCGGCACTCGACAATCGACCACTCACTTTTACAGAGTTTGAGCGTCATATGGGCAGAGTGGTGTATGTGTCGGCCACGCCAGCTCAATATGAGCTAGCTCGTAGCGAAGCCGTTGCCAATCAGATAATCCGACCGACCGGGCTGCTCGACCCAATTATAGAAGTGCGTGGCAGCGAGCACCAAGTAGACGATGTGATAGCTGAGATTCGTAAGCGGGTTGAGAAGCGTCAGCGTACCTTGGTAACCACACTTACCAAGCGTATGGCTGAAGATCTCACGGAATACTTAGCGGATATGGGCATAAAGGTACAGTATTTACATAGCGATGTCGATACCTTTGAGCGAACTGACATACTGCGTGATCTGAGGCTTGGTAAATACGATGTGCTGGTAGGCATCAACTTGTTACGTGAGGGTTTAGACCTGCCCGAAGTAAGCTTAGTGGCAATAATAGATGCCGACAAAGAGGGCTTTTTACGTTCTGAAACATCGCTTGTTCAAACAATTGGCCGCGCCGCACGCCATCAAGAAGGTATGGTGATCATGTATGCCGACAACATGACTGGCTCTATGGAGCGAGCTATCAAGGTCACTCGTGATCGGCGTGAGGTACAAGAAACTTACAACAAAAAGCATGGTATTACTCCAAAATCAGTAGAGAAAGCTATCGCTGAGCGCATGCACGAAGAGTCTGAGGCTGAAACTGCCGATGTGAAAGAGTTGGATGTCAAAAACATCCCCAAGGATGAGCTGGAATATCTCGAGCGTCAGCTGACTGAGCAGATGGAACTGGCTGCTGCGAACCTACAATTTGAAAAGGCCGCTGAGTTGCGTGACCAGATTGCTGAGATTGAAGATGTAATGAAGAGTAAGAAGATCAGCAAGAAATAGTTACTTTGGTCCGGCTTGTTCTTCTTTGAGTTGGGCTGCGATAACTAAGAATCCAGCTGCTTCACTAAGATTATTGGCATAGTGTCGTAGCTCGGCGGGCGACATAGCCGCCACTACCATACTGACATCTGCCCAGTTCTTGGCGGCTTCTACAAAACGTGCTGGGTCCACATCAGGCGCTGCCTCTGGTTGTGTTACACCTGGAACTTTGTCTATTAGCTCCGTCCCAGGGGCGGCCTGATTATTGATAACTTCTGCTCTGCCATAAGCAGTAGGAATGTCCTTCTTTGCTGCTTCGTAAGCTGCTTGCATAATACCCTCATTTGGGTTATTGGGTCCACCTACCATTGGTGCGGTTGCCATTTTTTACCTCCATTACAGATTATTTATCTTATTTTACTACAAAACCACTATCGCTTATAGCCTTGAATAATCTTGACAGCTGAGCTACAATGGATGGGTTTTTAATCCTGATAATCTTATGCATGACAAGATCAGCATCAAAGGTGCTCGTGAGCACAACCTTCGCAATATTGACCTCGACATACCACGCGACAAGTTAGTCGTAATTACTGGACTCTCTGGATCTGGCAAAAGCTCCTTGGCATTTGATACTATCTACGCCGAAGGCCAACGCCGTTATGTCGAATCACTCAGTGCTTATGCCCGACAGTTCTTGGGGCTAATGGAAAAGCCTGACGTTGACCAAATCGATGGCTTAAGCCCGGCAATCTCGATTGATCAAAAATCATCAAGCCGCAATCCTCGCAGTACGGTTGCTACCGTTACAGAAATCTATGATTACTTGCGCTTACTGTTTGCACGTATTGGTATACCGCACGATCCCTCAACCGGTGAAGTACTGACCAAACAAACCCCAGCTGAAATAGTAGACCAAGTACAGAATCTTCCCATGGGCAGCAAAATAGTGCTGTTGGCACCAATCGTAAAAGACAAGAAAGGTGAGCATAGCCATCTCATAAGTGAGTTACAAAAAGCCGGCTATAGTCGAGTTCGCCTCGATGGCACTATGTTACCAATCGATGAAGTACCGGAGCTGGATCGCAACAAAAAGCACACCATCGAAGTCGTCACCGACCGTCTAGTAATCGAGAAAGACATGGGTCAGCGGTTGGTCGAGTCGGTTGAAGCTAGCTTGCATCTAGGCGAAGGAGTCCTAATTGTACTAGATGTTGATAGCGAGGCTGAGAATCTCTACAGTGAGCATTATACTTCTGCTGGCAGTACCTACGCGCTACCAGAGATTGAGCCGCGACTGTTTAGTTTTAATTCGCCGCACGGCGCTTGTCCCACATGTACGGGCATAGGCTCGCTACTCGTGATCGATCCGCTACTACTGGTACCCAATGACAAACTGTCGATATCCGAAGGCGCTATCCGGCCTTGGAGTCGCACTACCCAGCGCCTCAATTGGTATACCAAGCTCCTCAACGCCGTCGGCAAAGCACATGGCTTTAGCATCGACGAGCCAATAGCCAATCTCGATACCAGACAGCTGGACTTTCTCTACTATGGCACTGGCGAAGAAGTCATCGAAGTACCAGGTCCGGCTGGCCGTACATATAAGACCAAGTTTGAAGGCATCATACCCAATCTCGAACGACGCTATCGTGAGACAGACAGTGATTTTGTCAAAAAAGAAATCGAGAAATACATGGCTCAAAAAATCTGTCCTACTTGCGAGGGTAAGCGGCTCAAACCAGAAGTGCTAGCCATCACTGTTGATGACAAGTCAATCGCCGATATCGCCGAGATGACTGTCGAGCAAGCAACTAGCTACTATAGTGCGATCAAGCTAGATCCTCAACAGGCCATCATAGCCAAACAAATTCTCAAAGAAGTACAGTCAAGGCTCAAATTCCTCAACAACGTCGGACTTGGCTATCTCACCCTCAATCGTGCCGCCAATACGCTGGCCGGTGGTGAGGCACAACGCATCAGACTAGCTACACAAATCGGCTCAAGCTTGATGGGGGTGCTATATATACTAGACGAGCCATCAATTGGGTTACATCAGCGTGACAACGATCGGCTGATCGATACGCTCAAGCGATTGCGCGACCTTGGTAATACAGTGATAGTGGTTGAGCATGACGAAGATACTATTCGGGCCGCCGACTTCGTAGCCGATATCGGCCCGCTAGCTGGAGAGCATGGTGGAGAAGTCGTGGCGGTGGGTACGCCCGAGCAAGTTGCTCGCAACAAAAACTCTCTGACAGGCCAATACCTCAGTGGCAGCAGAAAGATAGATGTACCCAAAACCAGACGGCAGCCTAGCGGCAAAACACTAAAAATAATTGGTGCTTCCGAGCACAATTTGCAAAACCTCGATGTATCAATACCTCTGGGAATCATGACTGTGGTAACTGGTGTGTCGGGTAGTGGTAAGTCCAGTCTCATCAACGACATATTGGCGCGCAAACTTAGCGCTGAGTATCATCGTAGCCAGGAGCCGGTTGGCCAGCATGAAAAGATCGAGGGGATGGAGAACTTGGACAAGGTCATCGATATCGACCAGAGTCCAATTGGCCGTACGCCGCGCAGCAATCCCGCCACTTACACCGGTGCTTTCAACGACATCCGTGAGCTTTTTGCTATGGTGCCAGAAGCCAAGATCCGTGGCTACAGTGCTGGGAGATTTAGCTTCAATGTCAAAGGTGGTCGCTGTGAGACTTGCAAAGGCGACGGTATTATCAAGATCGAGATGCATTTCTTGCCAGATGTGTACGTCACATGTCAGACCTGTCATGGCAAGCGCTACAACCGCGAAGCCTTGGAGATCACGTACAAGGGCAAAAACATCTCCGATGTACTAGAGATGACAGTCGAAGAAGCCTGTGAGTTTTTTGGCAATGTACCTACCATCAGCCGTAAGCTCGAGACGCTTAACTCAGTCGGACTTGGCTATGTCAAACTCGGCCAGCCAGCTACCACGTTGTCAGGTGGTGAGGCTCAGCGCATCAAACTAGCCAGCGAACTAAGCAAGCGTGCTACTGGCCGCACTCTCTATATATTGGATGAGCCTACGACTGGGCTGCATTTTGAAGATGTACGCAAACTACTAGAGGTACTCAACGCTTTGGTGGCCATGGGTAACTCAATACTCATCATCGAGCACAATCTCGATGTCATCAAGTCGGCTGACTGGGTGATCGACCTGGGACCAGAAGGTGGCAGTGGTGGTGGACAGCTGGTAGGCGAGGGCACTCCTGAGCAAATTGCCAAGCTTCCCCAATCCTACACTGGCAAATATCTCAAACGTTTGCTATAGATGGCTCGACCCCGATCAGATGACACATCGTGCCTCCAATCGGGGTCGTAGCCAACCGGCCGATTTCTTCAGTTGTGGGATCACGCCACTCCCTCCATGGGTGGTTGGTCGCTGTTGGCCTGGCTGGCGAGCTTGCGCAGCTGACGGATGAGGGTGTCGGCTTCGCCGTGCTTGCGTCGCTCGTAGAACTCGCCGATCATGTCGTCGATGACACCACTGTTGAGCTGGTCATCCCAACTGCCGCGCAGGGCAGCTTCGATGGCATCACTCATGTCGGAGAACTCCGACGGGGAGTGCATCTTGAGCATGTAGTCGGCGATCAGCTGGTCAAGCTCAGTGAACGACTCGGCGAGATCCTTCGCCAAGTCGGCCCGCCAGTCCGGTGCGACTGCCGCGATCCACTGTTCGAAATCTTTCATGTCACCTCCTTTGAGGCCTCGTAGGTGCGGTTGGTCGCCCTCATTGTATAATATATATACTAAATGTCAAGGCCTTGGAATTACGTTATAAGGTATAATATGGCTATGTCAACGCTCAAGATCAAACTATCCAAATTACCAAAATCACCAGGCGTTTATTTTTTCAAAGACGCTGATGGCAAGATTATCTACATCGGTAAAGCCTCCCAGCTCAGTCGACGGGTTAAAAGTTATTTTCAAAAGAACCATGGCGACACCAAAACCCAACTATTGGTAGAAAACATTGCTGATGTTGAATGGATAGTGGCCGGATCCGAAATAGAAGCACTTTTTTTGGAAGCCGAATTTATCAAACGCCACAAACCGCTTTACAACGTGCAGGAGAAGGATGACAAAAATTTTCTGTATGTCAAAGTGAGCTTGCAAGAAGACTTTCCGACCGTGTCGACAGTTCGACGACCAAGCGACGATCGGGCACGGTATTTTGGCCCATTCATACACGGCTATGAAGTGCGTAAGGCCTTGCGCTATCTGCGTCGGATATTTCCGTATTACGTCAAGGCCGAGCGCAAACTCAGTAGCAAGCTCGAGTATCAGATAGGAGTTGCGCCAAACCCAGAGCTAAGTCGTGCGCAATACCGCGCTGGCATAGCTAGGCTGGTAATGGTGCTGGAGGGTAAGACCAAGACTGTACTCAGACAACAGGAGCTGGAGATGAAAAGGCTAGCGGCCAAGCGGGATTTTGAGAGTGCCAGCCGAGTGCGCAACCAATACATTGCATTGAAGGCGCTCTCTACCAAGATAATATTTGGTCGTGATGAAACATTTGATCTAACTCTAGATATGGCGCTCAATGGGCTTGCCGATACTCTTGGCCTGCCAAAGCCGCCACGTCGTATCGAATGTTATGATATCAGTAACTTTGCTGGCGGGGATGCAGTGAGCTCCATGATAGTTTTTACCGATGGTGTTCCAGACCAGAAATCATATCGGCATTTTCGCATGAAGAGTCTGGGGCCCAATGATTTTGCGATGATGGCGGAGACTATGCGTCGTCGGTTTGCGGCTCGGCACGATGACTGGCCCAAGCCTGAGCTGGTTATCATCGATGGCGGCAAAGGTCAGTTGAGCAGTGCACTGGCGGCCATGGCTGAGCTTGGTCTACATCTGCCAGTTGTTGGCTTAGCCAAACGGTATGAGACTATAGTACAGCCAGCCGATGTGGCCAAACCATTTGGCCCCAAAGATACGCAGGTCCGGCAAGAAGGTGAGTTTGTATTGATTAGTCTGGATCATGATAGTGAGGTACTGCAGCTTTTGCAGCGGGTGCGAGACGAGGCACATCGTTTTGCGGTTAGTTATCATACCCTAGTGCGCAAGAAACGTACTAAGGCTTCGCTACTGGATAGTATTGTCGGAGTTGGTCCGGTGACACGTAAAAAGTTGGTACGAAGTTTCGGCAGTGTGGCCGGCGTCAAACAAGCCAGTTTGGATGAATTATCAGCAGTGGTCGGTCCTGTCAAAGCGAAGCAAATTTACCAGGCGCTGGCGTCATCCTGATCTGTACAACGCCACTCCAAACTGCTATACTTACAGACTATGGTGAAGCGTTTTTTACTGAGCTGGGTAGTCAATTTTCTGGGACTTTGGGCGGCAGCCAGACTATTCAGTAGCATCGATTACCAGTCACAATTGTGGGTGCTGTTGATAGCATCACTGATATTCGGCATCGTAAATGCTATAGTGCGACCGGTAGTAGTGATACTTAGTCTGCCTGCCATCGTTGTGACTTTGGGTATTTTTACTTTGGTAGTCAATGTACTGATGCTTTATCTGACAAGTTTGATATTCCCGAAATTGGAGATCAATTCGATTGCTGCCGCCATTGGTGCAGTTGTGATCATATGGTTGGTCAACTATGTATTTAATGATATCCTTATGCCAGACAAGGAGAATGTATGAAAAACATATTGCCGATAATCACCGTGGTAAGTGCCATACTATTGATCTGTGTAATATTGTTGCAAAACCAAGGTAGTGGTTTGGGCGCAGCCTATGGCGGTGATTCCAATTTCTATCGATCCAAAAGAGGTGCTGAAAAAACATTGTTTGTACTGACGATAGTGTTGGCAATATTGTTTGTAGGCTCCATACTAGGCGCATTGGTAGTGCACTAATTTTGTAGACTATGTGGAAGTATCTCAAGTTTCGTCTACGTAGGCGTAGTCGGCGTTTGCGTCAAAATATGCGGCTGTGGCGACTTTGGCTGCTACATTATCTGCAAAGACATATTTATGGTAGTTGGCAAAAATTGGGTCAGTTGAGATGGCCGTTTTTGGTTTGGATATTGATAATATTGATTAGTTTTATTGGGTTGATCAGCACGATCAACGGCTATGACAATATATATCTAGCTGATGCGCCTGCCCACGGCGGCAACTACATAGAAGGTATGGTTGGCAGTGGAGAGGTTATCAATCCGATTTATGCCCAATCGACTACTGAACAAGATTTGGAAACTTTGATATTTGCTGGCCTGACCAGGCAAAGCCCCAAAAATCAGCCAGAAGCTGACTTGGCCAAGAACTGGGAGATATCATCTGATCGTAAAACCTACACTTTCAATCTTCGGGATGGCCTGGTGTGGCAGGATGGTCAACCGCTGACTGCAGAAGACGTGGCATTTACGGTCGACGTTATTCAAGATCCAAATAGTAAAAGTCCTTTGGCGAATGATTGGAAGGGTGTGCGTTATGAGGTAGTAGGGC
The DNA here is from genome assembly GCA_964637185.1 of uncultured Candidatus Saccharibacteria bacterium. Classification (GTDB taxonomy): domain Bacteria; phylum Patescibacteriota; class Saccharimonadia; order CAILAD01; family BJGX01; genus CAZSVP01. The sequence goes on from CAZWVB010000001.1 coordinate 99,957, forward strand.
CCCAAACTATTCGCTTTACATTGCCCAATACCTTCAGCAATTTTCTCTACAATACCACTGTAGGTATTATCCCCAAACACTTGCTATCGAGTGTCAAACGTTCCAATCTAAGGCTCCATGAGTTCAGCCAAAATCCGGTTGGTAGTGGGCCCTATCAGTTTGATGGTAAATCAAGTGATGGCAAGACTATCAAGCTCAAGGCATTTGGACGTTATCACTTCGGCAGGCCCTACATTGAAAGTTTTCGTTATCGTCTATATGAAACAACTGATGATATGATCAGCGGCTATGCCAAATCTGAGATCCAAGGTATGGGCAAAGTCGATGCGCAATCACTGGACAAGCTACGTAGTATTGGTGGCCTTAACCTTTATCAACTCAAACAACCGGCTTATGTGGCGGTATTCTTCAACACATCACGCGCCCCATACAACAATCCAGAGCTGAGACGGGCTATTACCCAGGCAACCAACCGGGGTGAGATCATCGGCGATACTCTGCAGGGCACAGCTAGTCAGCAAACAGTGCCACTCGATGCTACGATGGCCGACCAGCCGCAAGGTATTGGTCTTGATACAGCCACTGCTAAGGCGTCAATAGCCAAGCTGGGTGCTGGTCAGCAGACACTCAGGCTCACTACGGTCAGGGGTGGTAGCTACGAGCAAGTTGCCAGATCATTGCAACGTCAGTGGCAGGACGCTGGCCTAAAAATTGATCTAGACTTGAGAAATGCCGACGACTTTGGCTCGAGCGTGCTTCGTTCGCGCAACTACGACATGGTGCTGTATGGCCAAAATGTGTCTAGTGGGGATGTGTACAGTTTTTGGCACTCAAGCCAGGCAGAAGATCCAGGCCTCAATCTTTCGGAGTACAAAAACACTGATGCCGATCGTGCTATCGAAGCGGCCAGATTGTCGCAAGATCTTGATTACAAAAAACAAAAATACTCAGTGTTTGTAGCGCAGTGGTCCAAGGACGCACCGGCAGTTGTGTTGTATAGCCCATTTTACTATTATGCCCAAAGCAAACAAATACATGGCTTTGATCTGCATCAAATTACCAAACCCTCAGAAAGGTTTTATGATGTGCAGCTCTGGTATATAAAAGCCATCAAACAACTGCGCGCAGTCGTTCAATAATCTCTCCCAACTTTAAGCAAAGCTATGTTAACTTTGCGTACCAAACAAGAAAGCAGTACAAAAGTTGCAAAACAAATCAATAGCATTGTTTGTCAACTCAATCACTGCTTGACGTGGTACCGCGGAGAGGACTCGAACCTCCACGAGCGCAATGCTCACTAGAACCTGAATCTAGCGTGTCTACCAATTCCACCACCGCGGCGTGCGAATGGCTGCAATTATAACAAATATGAACTGGTAATTGTAGTACTACTGCTTGGTGTAGAAGAAGTTGTATCCGTTGTCTACTCTTCGATCCCAAGTATAAGCATCTGATAGTAAGCACCATACACTATGATAACAATTGACACCAGCGCGCTGGCTTTCGTAGCTAGCAGCTGCAGCATGCTCAAAATTATTGTTGGTACGCTGCAATTTTGCGCCATCCGGTATGCCAGATTTGGCACGCACACAGAAGCTGTCATTGACTGGTATGCCAAAACTAAAGCGTCCATCGGTGTCAGTGGTTGCAGTACGCTCACCACTACAAGTCTCGACTACAGCCCCACCAATAGGTGTGTTGTCGAGCGTAAGGCGGCCGCTTACCAGTACGTTGTAGCTACCTGAAGTGATGCCAAATGGGTTGGGTGGCGGCGTACTGACTTGACTGACCACTTGGCCAGCTGCGGTCGGGAGCTTGGTAGCACTATCGTCAAAACTGGCAGGTACTTCGGCGCCACGTATCCAGCAGCGATAGCTGGCATTCCATGGTTGTGTGCCACGACGGGCAAATGTGTTGTAAAAAGCTTGATCTTGAACAGCCGGCGGTGCTTGGCGAGGATCGGGGTACTGTGCGGCCAGCTCTGGACCAACCGCGCCTTTCCAGGTGCCGCGATCAAACTGGTAAGCACCAAAATGTGTGCCATTACTGGCCTGATAATTGCCACCTGATTCGCATTGGGCGATGCGCCCTCGCCAGTACTCGGCATTATCATTGAATACCGGTATGCCAGCAGCAAATATCTGGCGAATAAGAATAATGCCAACTACTAGAAGCGCCACTACCAGCGTCCACATCAAGAATTTCGGTGTTTTGTGTGGCTGAATTTTTTGCAATGTTTTGGGCTTGTTTGCCATAACTACTATCTATTAGCCTAACTGGTTTGAGCTATAAGATCAAGTTTTGATCAAATCTGATAAAGTTGTTATGCTATTAGTATGAGTAAATATCTCAAGGATTTGGCCAGTCAACTTAGTGGTGAGGTCAGTGTGGCTGACAGTACGCGCAAATATTTCTCCACTGATGGTAGTGTGTTCACTACTAAGCCGTCCGTTGTGGTATATCCACGTAATGAGATCGATGTGGTCAATACTGTAAAGTATTTGTATTGGCATGCCCAGGAGGGCAATCCTATCGGGCTAACCGCTCGCGGCAAAGGCACTGACCAGGGTGGTGGCGCACTTGGCGATGGTGTGATGATGGTTTTTCCTGCCCACATGAAGAAGCTTGTGAAGATAGATAGGGGGTCAGTGACAGTACAGCCAGGTATGATCTATGCTAGCTTGCAACAAGTGTTGCATAGCCATGGTAGGTTTTTGCCACCCTATCCGGCTAGTATAGATTTCTGCACGGTAGGTGGAGCTGTTGCCAACAACGCGGCTGGTGAAAAGACGGTCAAATACGGTGCGACCCGCAGTTGGGTAGCTGGTCTCAAAGTAGTGTTGAGCAATGGTGACATTATACAGACTCGCCGTCTCAACAAAAAAGAGCTCAAACAAAAACAAGCCCAGGCTGATTTTGAAGGCCATTTATATCGAGAGGTAGATAGACTTGTTACCGACAACTGGCATACTATCAATGATCATAAACTTACTGTCAGCAAGAATTCCGCCGGCTACGATATCTGGGACGTCAAACGCAGTGACGGCAGTTTTGACTTAGGCCAACTTATTGTCGGCTCGCAAGGCACACTAGGTGTGGTGACCGAGATCACATTTGGTACCGCACCATACAATTCACACACAACACTTTTGGCTGGCTATTTTGATAGTATTCACAAGGCCCAGGAGGCAGTGCAGCAGATCATGCCGCTAGGCCCGAGTGCGCTCGAGGTGGTCGACCATCATCTGCTAGAATTCTTGCAAAAGAACAAGCCGGAGCAACTCAACGGGTTGGTGTCTGAGCCATTTCCACAGATCATACTGCTATGTGAGTTTGATGATCTCAAGCCCAAACAACAAGCCAATAAGGCCAAAAAAGTGCAAGCTATCTATAGCAAGTATGCTCATAACCAGCGCGTAGCCGTAGATCAGACTCAAGAAGATCAGTTGTGGCGAGTGCGTCGTGGTGCTGCTGCCGTGATCTGGACTATTGATAGTCCCAAGAAGGCACTGCCAATCATCGAGGATGGGGCGGTACCGGTGGCCAAACTGGGCGAGCTGTTGCAGGCGGCCGACAAATTGTTCGCACGCTACAAAGTCGAGGTAGCTATATGGGGCCATGCTGGCGACGGCCATCTGCATATCCAACCGTTTTTGGACCTGAGCAATCTACGTGATCGAGCCAAACTGTTTGAGCTGACCGATGATTTTTACAAGCTGATCATCAAGCTAGGTGGCACCACTTGTGGCGAACACAATGATGGTATCATGCGCGCACCTTACCTCAAGGATCTATATGGCGCCAAGATATATAGCATTTTTGAACAGATCAAAGAGTTGTTTGACCCGCTTGGGTTTATGAATCCCGGCGTCAAGCTACATGTGACTCGCGAAGAAGCGATGATGAAGCTGCGCCGTGAGTACTCCATGAAGCATTTGCATGACCAGCTACCTGCCAGCTACAATCACTGATCTAGAAAATAAGATCGTTTTTTGTTAAAATAGTCAAGTTCTAAACACTTCATGCGGACGTGGTGGAATTGGTAGACACGCTAGCTGTCGAGTGCCAACGAGCATCAATGTGAGGCTAGAACTAGCCCCTCATGTATTGGGGAGCTAAAATAATCTCACTATCATGCGGACGTGGTGGAATTGGTAGACACGCTAGCTGTCGAGTGCCAACGAGCATCAATGTGAGGCTAGAACTAGCCCCTCATGTATTGGGGAGCTAAAATAATCTCACTATCATGCGGACGTGGTGGAATTGGTAGACACGCTAGCTTGAGGGGCTAGTGCCTAATATATCAGGCGTGGAGGTTCGAGTCCTCTCGTCCGCACCAGCAATTATGAATATTATTACAGAAGTCAAAAAGTTAAAGCTCGAGCCAGATCAGTATATTGTGATCGGAAGTGGCATCTTGTCGGCTTTGGGTATTCGTGCAACTGATGATGTGGATTTAGTAGTCAGCCAGACAATTTACGATTATTACAAAAAACAAGGCTGGTCCGAGAAGAAATGGCCAATGGGCGAGCCAACTGTTGCCAATGGTATTTACGAAATGGGTACTGATTGGGGAGACGATACCAACATATACCATCTGGCTGATTTGCTCAGAAACAAACAAGTTGTAGAAGGAGTGAATTTCGTAAGCCTTGATTTTTTAAAAAAATGGAAACTTGCAAAGGGCCGTAGCAAGGATTTGGCTGACGTTAAGCTGATTGATGATTACTTAGTATCTTAGCTGCCGCAACAACATTTTGGAGTAGACTTACCACTGTCACAGGTCCGACTCCGCCGGGGACTTTGGCTAGCCGTGATGGTTTGTCGCCAACACTCTCATAATCCACATCGCCGGTGAGTTTGCCATTGATCTCGACTATACCGACATCGAGTACTACGGCACCTGTTTTGACATGGTCGGTTTTGATAAGGCCTGGCTGACCAGCCGCGCTGATCAACACATCGGCCCGCGATGTGATTTTGGCAAGATCCTCGGTGGTGATGTCGCAGACCTCGACGTCAAGCTGCTTATTGCGCAGTATGATACTCAGTGGCATCCCCACCATCTTGCCGTGGCCCACTAGCACAATCTTCTTGCCAGGCAGATCGATAACGGTCTGCTCCAGCACGGTCAAAATGGCCAGAGGTGTGGCTGGTATTAGTACTGGTTGGTTGTCGCGTAGCGCCTGCAGGCTGGCTTGGCTCAGGCCATCAACATCTTTGTGGATCGGTATGAGATCGAGCAGCATCTGAGGATCGTACCAGCCGCTCAGTGGTAGCTGCACTATTATGCCATGTACATCGGCTCTGGCGGCCAATTCGCGCATCAGCCGCAGACAGTCATCTTGCATGTTGTCACTCCAGTCGTGTAGCTCAACTGCCACGCCAATCTGTTCAGCCCTTTTCTGTTTGAGCCGGATATATACCTCAGAGCGCTCGTCTGGCCGATAGGTAACAATAGCCAGTTTGGGTATAATGCCAGAAGTTTTTAGCTTTACAATATCTTGTGCTAGACTATCGGCTATCTGCTCGGCGATGTTTTTGCCATCAATTATTTTCATAGCCATATTCTAACAGATATTGCCATAAAGCTGCCTATCTGCTATAACAGTTACACTTCTTTTACAACTTAGTCGATCCTGGAGGGGACATGACAGGTAGCAATATCGTTGCGGTAGTGGTGGGTGGAGAAAGTATGCACTTTCGCATCCCCACAGACAAGGACTACGAAGCTCTGGTGCGCTGTGATGAGATCGGCAGCAGGCTGTTCGAGATCTTGCCCGAATCGGAGGCCGAAGAACTGCTGCGCAGCATGCTGATGGTGTTGCGCAAACGGTTCGTGGACCTCAATCCCGACCCGCTCGATCGGATCATCGGCGTGTCAGCTCACGAGCGACTGCATGAGTACCACCTGCGAACTGAAGCTGCCGAGGCAGAGGCAGACGAGTTGCGTCGACAGTTGAGCTGCGCCAACAACCAGCTCGTACAGTGTCGTCAGTTCCTGCGTTCGCTGCGGGAACTCGCCAAGGTGCATGATCTGCGCGCTGCCCTCAAGGTCCTGCATGGGTTCAAACCCAATCAGGATCCGAAGTGGCAAGCCACTGACAAGCTCAACCAGTTCTGTGCGGAGCTGCGGGTGCGTATCGGCGATCAGCTGCCGAAATTGCTGGGTGAATAAGAAGCTGGGGCTGGGCGATCATGTGATTGCCCAGCCCCGAGTCGTATTTATTACATCATAGCTTGTATGTTTGGGTGGGCCCGTTTGGCTTGTGGACCGAGCATATCAATTTTGTCTTCCAGGCCTAAGTAGCCCGCCAGCCAATTGATAGTCCTGACATAGTTAATCGCATTTAGTATCACATTACTATCGCCTGGGTTTAGCTCGCGACCCAGCACAATTTCCTCAAGTCGGTTGCTGGCGTCTTCTACCAATTTTGCTCTCATGGATATGGCATCTGGCATTTGATAATCCCAATTCCCATGTTCGTCTTTAGTAAAATACACGTTGTCTCCGCCAACGATGTCTAGACCATCACCGGTTTCTTTCGTGTAGGCAATGGCCTTCTTCACAAATTCACCAATTGTCTTTTTTAGCTGCTCGTCACGATCTATACGGCCAATCTGCTCAGTTAGCATGGGATACATTTGTAGGAATTCTTCTTTGGATAAATCCTTAGGGTTGCCGTAAATAAGTGTTTCATTGGCTTTGTCAATAAGAGTACTATCAACTCCTCGCTTTTCGGGATAGCCTCCTGCCAAACCAACTTTTGTGTCACTATCCTCTGAAATTTCCAGGCGTTTTTGTAGACTTACCAAAGCGGTTACTTTTTCTGGCAACCTATCGTACGTTTGGTCCAGCTTGAGGCTATCAACTAACTGTTTGGAAATTGGTATGTCAAGAACAAAGCGTTTGGTGTTGGGTATGTGCTCCTTGCCAAAGTAGTGGCCCAACTGAGCCAGACGCAGTTGCTCACGGGCTGCTAGCTGGCGTTGGAGCTGTGGTGTTAGCTCAAAACCGGGCTGGGCTGTTTGATCAGTGAGCCCAGGTATGTCTAGCTGATTGGCGTTCTCTAGTGCATTGGTGATAGAGAATATATTTGCCTTGGCTACAAGCTGAGGATGATCTGGAATAGAGAATACCACGTGCTCACCACCCTTGCCTAGGAATTGCAGACTATATCTGTCAAGATCTGATTCAGCTACTTCTCCGTGCGGGCGATCTGGGTGTTCTACAGGTACATCTGGTTTAACTTTGTTAAGCTCTTCTACAAACTGTTCGCCAAAGCTCTTCTCGCTGCTTGGCGAAGGCTTGGATTGTTCTGGAGTATTGCTCATAATCTAAATAATTTTGGTGGGCGAGGTGGGACTCGAACCCACAAGCCGTAATGGCAACGGATTTTAAGTCCGTCGTGTATACCAATTCCACCACTCGCCCGCGGCGGTTTGCTATCTGATATTGTATCGTATCCGGGCCAGTTCTGCTACAATTAAGCCAAATCATTATATAGGAGGAAATTATGCCAGCACCAGGTGAAACTATTGCACCTCAGCCAGATCACAAAGAGGAACCCGCGACTCCATCAGCTCCAGAAGCTGCCGCACCAGAACCAGCACCTACGACAGAAGCTGTCAGCCCGTTAGATGTAAAACCAAAAGCTCCAGTTGAAGAGCCACATCGTATGGGGCCATCACCTGCTGAGCGTGGCGTGCCGCAGGATACTTTGCAGCCTACACCAGACCCGCGTATAGAGGGGGTGTCAGCAGCTGACCAGACTGCCGATCAGGCGCCCGATAAGCAGGTAGAAGCTCAGCCAGAACACAAATCATTCTGGCAGAAGATCAAAGATGCTTTCAAAGGCAAACCCAAGGAAGATAAAGGGCCAGCTGTGCCCAAAGATGTGGTTAACACAGGTATGAGCCCTAGCGCAGGGGTTGGTGAGCAAGATGCCGCCCGCAAAGCTGCTCTAAATGCCCAGGCTGATAGCGCTGACACCCTAGGCTTACCACGCGTAATGACCAAGGCCGAAAGTCAGCGGTTGCCTCATGGCGACCAGGCGGGTGGTCCGGCCACAGTGGAAACTCCTGAAGAAGACCTAAAGAAAGTAGCCTAGCTTAGCTACTAAATAATAAAAAGAGCCCTGATGGGCTCTTTTTATGTATCTAATCATGACATGGTGGGCGATGTAGGACTCGAACCTACGACCTCCTCGGTGTAAACGAGATGCTCTAGCCAACTGAGCTAATCGCCCATGAAATGGGGAAAGGGTACCCGCAAAAGTTCATACTTTTGTGGGGGAAGGAAGATTGCTTTAAAGGTGTTAAAAATAAATCTTTGATTTGTTTTACTTACCGTAGCAGCGATCTGACGTGGTGGATGATACAGGACTCGAACCTGTGACCTCTGCAATGTGAATGCAGCGCTCTAGCCAACTGAGCTAATCATCCGCCTACGCAAGGCTACGGCGGACAAGTCCTCTTCCATGGCTAACGCGATCCAACTTAAATGTCTTGCCATTCGTAGCTTTAGCGAAGAATGGTGCGGGTAGTGGGACTCTAACCCACGGCCTCGTCCTTGGCAAGGACGCGCTCTAAACAACTGAGCTATACCCGCATGGTGGCACCTGCTGGAATCGAACCAGCGACGCATGGCTCTTCAGGCCATCGCTCTACCAACTGAGCTAAGGTGCCTTATTTTCAACAAACTTTGTCTAAATAACGGGATATATCATACCAAATATTGAGCAAATTTTCTATACCTTTTCAGATATGGCTATGAGCAGCTATAATATATGGGATGAGGCGCGTTGGCCGAGTGGTTAGGCAAAGGTCTGCAAAACCTTTTACACCGGTTCGACTCCGGTACGCGCCTCCATGTATAATTACACAAGATGCCCACGCCAAAAATAGCCAAACCCCAAGAATTATCTATATCGGCCATGCTTACCGCGGCTTGGCACACTTTCTTTAGTGACTACGTGGCAATGACACTAGTGGCTGTTTTTGTGCCTGGTATTATCTTGGCTCTCATCAATATGCCCCAGCAGATACTGGTATTCGTATCCGGTCTACTTGGGAATTCAGTTAATAACTCTGGCGCATCCGGTGCTATACTAGCTGGCCTGGTATTGATAGCCATTTTGGGTATAGCAACAGCGGTGGTGCGCATCTGGCTACAGTTCTTGATGGCCATCGGCGCCACGCGCATACAACTCGATATTGTCGATGGCAAAGAACCAACTTTTCGCCAACTATTCAACTCTGAGGGTATTTATTGGCGCTATCTGTGGACGAGCGTACTGTATGGATTATTAATCATCGCTGGATTGATACTTTTCATAATCCCAGGTATTTATTGGGCGGTGCGCTATCAGATGACCCTATATGCTATGGTGGATCAAAAGCTTGGTGTACGAGCTGCATTTACTCGTAGTAGTGAGCTAACCCACGGCCGCAAGTGGTGGCTAATAGGGTTTGGTATCACTATGTTTGGTGTCAACATACTTGGGCTACTGGTCTTCTTTGTTGGTCTAATTGTGACCATACCGCTTACCAGCCTAGCGCATTTCTATCTCTATCGATACCTCACTCAAAACAGCAAGTCTGCAACTGTCAAATAATATTAATACAAAGCTTGTAACTGCCGTGTAGTGTGGTTCGTAAGCATTACAGATATGGTGTTAAAATACTAGTATGGTAGAACATCAGATCGGCAGCTCTCGGCCAGAGGTGGCCAAGGAGGTAACGGAATTACCGTCGCGTACTCGTGAACAGCGCAGACTGCTTGCGGCGTTGGAACAAGATGTGCCCATACATGGGCCAAATCGGGAGTTTTTCGACCATCAATTTGAACTGGCTGTGAATAGCTTGCTCAACAAGGACCAGCAGACAGCAGTACATGCGGCAGCTGACATGTTGCTCTGGCGTTGGTTTGGAGGGGCTGACCAGCCACTGCCGGATAGCGTTGCACTTTTCTTTGGCAGTGAAAATCGTTTGATATATAACCCCAAGAGCAGCATTGGTGTGGCTAATCCTTCAGCCGAGCAATATTTGAAATCGTGGATAGGCAACAAGGAACCAGAAAGAAGCGGACTTTTTAAAGGAGCAGCGCTTGAGAGTTACATTAGCGCCATGCCTATGCACAACTTCCTACGCAGTTTTCTAGTTGAGGCCCCAGTAATACAAGAACTCCGACTGAGTGATCAGGAGCGCCTAGCTCGTGAGCGGCAGATAGAAGCCGATGTACGACACAGATATGGCATGGCGGATGGTAAGCCATTTGAGCGCTACACGCCGGCCTGGAAAGAGCTGCAGCGACATTTCTACCTGCTCGATGAGGAGACTAGCCCCAGACTCGATCGCAAGCCGTCCGACCCCAAGGCCAAATTCGAAGCATGGCTACTCGCCGAGGCCCAGTCACGCTGGAGCTCACAACACCCTAGTTGGTACCCAAATACTGGCGGACCACCAGAAGTGAAGATCATCGGTTTGGCATCTATTACTCAAGATTATAGTGACTTTGATATGGCATTGCGTGCCGACTCATTCCAACTGTCCAATGGTGAAACATTGCCATTCAATTCAGTCATGAATGGCTTCATGGATGATCAATATGAGACCGGGCCATATACAATTCCCCGATTGGACGCTGGCCTATTGGAGGACTTCAGCGCAAATTTGCTACTAAAAAATATGCAATACAAACAGGCTTTGGCTGCGGCTGTACACTCCGTTACTGAAAGATACTTGTACTTCAACAATGGCCAACTCGATGACTCGTTGTTAATTGCTATTCGCAGACCGCGAGGAGATATTTATACTGAGTTGCCAGAGAGTTATCTGAGACACAATACCCTGGCTATAGATAAACCACAATCCAACGATGTTTTGGTGGTGAGTAGAGAAAGGTATAGCCAGGATATCCACAGTACCATCGGCGATGTACTGTACCGATCAAGGCCGCAGGATGCTGCAAGGCTTGTGGATTTTCAAACATTTGAGAGAGTGCGCCAGCTGCCACTGCCTAAATCTGACAAGCTGCAGGATTATGATCTTGTGCTGCAGTTTGATCCGAAGATGGAGCTGGCTGTCAATGACGCTAAGCCGCGCGATGGACATGGTCGAGAGCCATACATAGCTGGGTTTGATCTGGTAGCTACAGATGGTGACAAATGGTATTTCAACCGATCTGAGCTAGATCCATATGAAGGGAGTGGGCAGATCAAGCTGGAGAAAAATGGTATCGATCTACTTCGCCAAAAATACAGTGCCAATGGTATGACTGCGCTGGCTCAAGCCTTGCAAGGCATTGAAACTATGAGCGCGGCTGATCTGGCAAGTATTATCCGTCAGCATAGTGATTATACCTTCGACACCTCACTGCCGGAATTTTCCAAGATTACATCTGGCATGATGGTATCTATTGGTGCCTTCACACAATTTGTACGTGATGGCAGGGTGCAGATGCAATGTGCTGGTGCCGCGACATTTCTTGGCTATTCGCTCGAAATCGCCCTAGAAGGCAGCACGGCAGTACAAAGCGACGGGTGGCTGATGACTGATAGCGCTAGGCTCACGGCAGTGCGGCATGCTCAAACATTACTGATATATCAGGGTAGACAATTTCTGCTCGACGCCACGCCAAATGCCGATGCAGCAGGGGGACGCAGTTTGGACATCACTGGCAACTTTGGGCGTGGACGCTTTGGCCGACGCCGCAGCACGGCCCAAGCACATCGTGAGATAGAAAACCATCCGCAATTGCCTCATGTCGCCACTGAATCGCCGGCTGAGGAGATTGAGATTGAGCCGCCCAAGACGGCTGATTTGAGCGAGTTGCTGGCAGAACACGAGCCACAACGTATTGAAGCCTGCAAAGAGCGAGTCGAGCAGATCTTGTCGGCAGTGCTAGATATACCCAAACAGAATCTCGCAGAGGATCTGATCAAACTAAGTCGAGATGACCCGGTCTATCGGGCCTATGAAGCCTTGCACAAAAAGCCGCCCGTCGGCACACGGGCCGATCAAATAGCCGCGGCTGCTGAATACATCGAGAGTTATGTCAAAAAGGGCGATGCAGGCTGGCGCAAGCGCCACGGAGTACCACTATACAATCCAGACTTCATGCATCTGTTGCGGCAAGCTCTGTTGTAGTTGTTTCAAGATTGATGATTTATTGATATAATTGAGCTATAGAAAGGAATAATCTTTATGATGTTTATTTGGATACTGTTAATTATTGTATTGCTGGTCGCTGTTTGGCTATGGGCCACCTACAATGGCCTGATCAAATCCCGCAACCGAGCTGATGAGGCCCTCAGCGACATCACCGTCCAAGAAAAGCGCCGATTAGACCTTATTCCCAATCTGGTCGAATCGGTCAAAGGATATGCCAAACACGAAAAGACCGTGCTTGAGAATGTTACCAAAGCCCGCGCAGCTGTTATGAATGCGCCCGAGGGGGATCTTAGCAAGCGAGCCGAGGCCGACAACATGCTAAGTAGTACTCTCAAAAGTCTGTTTGCAGTTGCAGAGAATTATCCAGATCTCAAAGCCAACCAGAACTTTTTGCAACTCCAAGATGAGCTAGTCGATGCCGAGGACAAGATTCAAGCCGCTCGCCGCTTCTACAATGGCAATGTGCGTGATTTCAACACCAAGCTGCAAGTGTTCCCAACCAACATGATTGGCAAACAGCTCGGCTTTTCGCCCAAAGATTTCTTTGATGTTGCGGACGCAGAAAAAGAAGCCGTCAAGAAAGCCCCTTCGGTCAAATTCTAGCCGGGATAGCGGCGTTGGGATCTGCGCTACTCAGTCGATGTAGTAGCTCTACACCTTCTTTCGTTGCTCGATCCCGCCTTGCTCTCCACGCAAGAATTTAACCTGGCTAAACTAATTCAAACTTATAACATCTACCATGAGATATCCGGCGGCTGATCCCAAAAACCTTGTCTACTCAGACAGTTTTGGTGTGCGTGGTGACAACTACTACTGGCACAATGCTGAGCGATTTGGCATTACCAAAGACGAATTGGCGGCCGAGGACATAGTCGATGCCCGTGTCAAGGTCGACAAATCTCTGGAAGTTCCACTCAAAGCTGCTCAAGCTAAATTGAAACAGCATGGCTACGACATAGTTATCAAAGATGGCTATCGTAGCCCTAGCATGTACGAGCTGGCCCATCGCAAACGCTCGGAGACTATGGGCAAGACCGATCAGCTGATCAACCTCGAAGCCATGCCGCATGCGTCGGGTAGGGTAGTAGATCTGGATTTGGTGGATGCCAAGACAGCTGAGCCAGTACCGATGCGCAATCGCGATGATGGCTTGCCCGCCTGTTATGTTGGCTTTTACCGTAGTAAAACTGATCCAAAATCGAGGGAATATCAGAGATTACAGGATTTATTGGTAGATACTATGAAAGATTTGGGTTTTGTTTTGGGTAGCAAAGACGAATATTGGCATTTTGAACTGCCACCAAAAAGTAGCTAGTACGAAAGAAGCCCACCCGCGAAGGATGGGCAGGCTCCTTTCGCGAGCGGGCTTGAGGCTCAGTCGTCCCACCAGTCGGCGTCGTGGATGGGGTCGCTGAGCGGGCGATCACAGAGCCCACAGCATGACAGGGCGGGTCCTTCCTCGAAGAGGTGAGGCCTGTCGTAGTCGGGCAGCTCGTCGACATCGGGCGAGTCGGGGAGGGTGTCGCTCATCACTCGTCCTCGACGGTCGCGTAGGGGTCGTCGTTGCCGGCTGCCCACGCGACGGCGATCGGGTCGATGCGCTCCAGCTTCTCGAACGATCCGCCCAGCTGGCTGAAGCGAACCGTCTCGGTGGCACGACGCCAGTCGTCTCGACGCCACACGTCGAGTTGGCCGTTGTCGACCCGGGCGCGGACCCTGACGTCGAACTGGTCGGTGGGCTCGGGCGCGTGGGTCTTGAGCCACTGGGCGAACATCCCCAGCACGAACTCGTGGCTGTTGGCCTCGAGTTCGTCGATCTTGACGATCGTTGGCTCGGGCGGCGGCATGCTCTGGTGATGAGCGTGCCGCCGGGTGAGAAACACTGCATAGTGCATGCGGTGGGTGGTGGGTGCTGTGGTTGGCATCGATTCCTCCTGGGGGTGTCGATGGATGCCTTGGTGCGAATACGCTCAAATATTAACACAAAACACCCCAAAAGTCAATATAATAGAACTTTCTTATCTGTTGCAATCTGGTATAATTGATAGGGTATGTATACCGAAATAGCCAAAAACAAGCGCAATAGCTGGTTTTTGATCACTGGCTTTGTAATTCTGATAGCCTTACTGTGTTGGGTATTCAGCCTGGCACTCAACAACCAGCTTATTATGTACGTTGGAGTTGGTTTCGCGCTGTTTTATGCCGCTATTAGCTATTTCTATAGCAGCAACATGGTATTGGCGGCCAGTGGAGCCAAGCCGCTTGCCAAGAAGGACAACCCGACGCTTTATCGTACGGTCGAGAACCTCGCCATTACCGCAGGCATACCTACTCCCAAGATATATATCATCGACGACACAGCGCCCAATGCCTTTGCGACTGGTCGTGATCCGCAGCATGCCATGGTCTGTGTGACTTCTGGCCTGCTAGACAAACTCGACAAGCAAGAACTTCAGGGAGTAATCGCTCACGAGCTTAGTCACATCGGCAACTACGACGTCAAGCTCATGACATTGGTGGTGATGCTAGTCAGTATAGTGATATTGCTCAGCGACTGGTTTTTGCGCATTAGCATATTCGGCGACGACGATAGTGGCGACAGCGGCAACCTCCAACTAATCATACTGGGCATAGCAATAGTGTTTGCTATATTGGCGCCGATTATCGGTATGCTTTTCCAACTGGCTGTCAGTCGCAAACGCGAGTACTTGGCTGACGCTAGCGGTGCGCTACTGACTCGCTACCCCGAAGGCTTAGCTAGCGCACTTGAGAAGATCGAGGCTGATACCGAGCCGCTCGAGGCTGCCAATCGCGCGACAGAAAATCTTTACATCATCAACCCGTTGCGCGAGGGCGTCAAGAATGATCAACGCGGCTGGTTCGCGAGTATGTTTAGTACCCATCCGCCTACTGCCGAGCGCATCAAACGCTTACGTGCTATGGACATAAAACCCTAAAGGAGGAAATTGAAGTGACAAAGAAACAGGCTAAGGCAAAGACCCAACCCCAATTCAAAAAAGTATCGCTACACTCGTGGCGTAATCTTGGCCGTAGCACCAAATGGCTATGGCAAAACTTTGGCAAATTGATGTTGATCACAGCGATAGTTGCAATACCAGTAAGCCTGCTACGTAGTAGCTCTGCCGACTACTCCATACTCGGCTCGGTGGCAGGGCTGTTCTTGCTAATCGCCTTGACTATCGTGAGCCTTGATACCAAAGCCATGGCCAAGAGCCTGGCTCAGATCTACAACCAAGCTAGCGCCAACTACTTGCGTATGATTGGCGTGATGCTGCTACTGACGGTAGTATTTGTGCCAGCTATGATGGGGCTGAGTATGGCCATACTGATCATCGGCCAACAAATCAGCCTCTGGCCACTTCTGGGTGCGTTTTCACTTTTGGTCAGCGTGTTCTTTGGATATTTACTGGTGCGCCTGAGTCTGACTGGCATAGCGCTGATTGATAAGAACCTGAGCGTAGTCGCAGCCGCTCGTCTCAGTCTACGACTTAGCAAAAAACGTTTTTGGCGGTTGCTGGGCAGCTATACGCTAGTGCTGTTAGTGCTATTTTTTGTAAGCGGACTGAGCATCCAGCTACTGCTACTAATACCATTTGTGCAGACTAGCGATGTTGTAGTCAACCTCATCAACGGCGTACTGCTAACACTACTAGTGCCGGTGTTTATACGCTATGTAGTGTCCAACTATCAGGCGATCCAAAAAGCATGACTGCACTAGTACCCAAAAAAATAGCCGACCGAGCCACCAAGCTGCGTGACACCATCACCGACTATCGCTACCGCTATCATGTGCTCGACGATCCTTCTGTCAGTGACAATGTCTGGGATAGTCTTATGCATGAGCTGTATGAGATAGAGGCCAAGTATCCACAGCTAGTCACGCCGGACTCACCAACCCAACGCGTCGGTGGCAAAGCACTTGGCAAATTCAAACCAATTGTGCACCAACGGCCGATGCTTAGTTTGCAAGATATCTTCAGTATCGACGAGCTAGAGGCTTGGGAGGCTCGCATGCACAAACTATTGGGTCAAACCAAACTCGAATACTATTGCGAGCTTAAGATGGATGGCCTGGCCATCGCACTGCAATACGAGGGTGGTGTGTTTGCGCGTGCCATCACTCGTGGTGATGGCAAAGTTGGTGAGGATGTGACTCACACAGTGCGCACTATCCAGACCGTGCCACTTAGGTTACGACAGTCCAAAAAAGCCCCTGCTGAAGTTTATGATTTCTTTGAGGTACGTGGTGAAGTGATCATCCCACGAGCTGAGTTTGCACGAATTAATAAGGAGCGAGAGAATGAAGGATTGCCGCTATTTGCCAATCCGCGCAACGCTGGTGCTGGTACCATCCGCCAACTCGATCCTAGTGTAGCGGCCAGCCGTCAGCTAGAATTCATCGCCTATGCAATTGAGATGGACTTGCCTGGACTTGGTACACATGCTGATGAACATACTCTAGCGCGCGAGCTGGGATTCAAAGTTGAGCCGCATGATGAATTGAAGAAATCAATCAAAGATATTGAGGCCTATATACATCGTTGGGAGCAAGCTCGCGAGAAATTGCCTTACCAGACTGACGGCTTGGTAATCGCTATCAACAGCAATGCTGATTTTGAGCAGTTGGGTGTGGCCGGCAAAGCACCGCGCGGAGCCGTGGCCTACAAATATCCGGCTGAGACGGCCACCACAGTGCTCGAAGATATTCGTGTCAGCATTGGCCGTACCGGCGCTGTCACGCCGTATGCGGTGCTAACGCCAGTAGTCGTGGCAGGCAGCACAGTGCGCCGAGCTACACTGCACAACGAAGACGAGATAGCTCGCAAAGACTTGCGCGTTGGCGACACAGTAGTGATCCACAAAGCTGGCGACATTATCCCCGAAGTAATCGAGCCACTCGTGAAGTTGCGAACTGGCAAAGAAAAGAAGTGGCAGATGCCGAAAGTCGTCAATGGGGTAGAGGTGGTTCGGCCAGAGGGCGAGGCAGTGGCACGCTTGGCTGATCTTAGTACCGGCGAGATCCGCTGGCAGCAGTTGATCCACTTCGTCAGCAAATCGGCTTTTGACATCGACGGCTTGGGGGAGAAGATTTTGGCTCAGCTAATGGAAGAGGGACTTATCGAATCCCCAGTCGACATCTTCCGGTTGCAAAAGGATGACTTGGTAGGGCTCGAGCGCTTTGCTGAGCTCAAGGCCGACAATCTTATAACTTCCATCAAAGACCACAGCAGAGTCACGCTTGGCCGGTTTATTTACGCGCTGGGTATCCGCCATGTTGGAGCCAAGACAGCCGAGGATATTGCCGAGCATTTCGGTACACTTGCTAAATTCACTCAAGCTAAGCTAGACCAGCTCGACAGCATTGACGGAGTGGGTGAGGTGGTTGCGGCATCGGTTGCCGACTGGTTGGGCGACAGAGACAACATCAAACTAGTAGATGAGTTAGTGGCGGCCGGGGTGAAGGTCGGCTCTCAAGCCAAGCGCGCCGTAGGCAAGCTTACCGGCACGAGCTGGGTGTTTACCGGCACGCTCTCGAGCATGAGCCGTGAAGAAGCTGGCGCCAAAGTCAAAGAATTGGGGGCCGATGTGGTCAATTCGGTTAGCAAAAACACTAGCTACGTGGTAGTCGGCGCTGATCCTGGCAGCAAATACGACAAGGCCAAACAGCTTGGTGCTACAATATTGAGTGAAAAAGAGTTTTTGGAGAAATTATGACTAAGGTATCAAAAAGCGAGCTGAAATCTAAATTAAAAAATGCTGCACAAAAGTTTGTTTCTGATGAGGCCGCCGAATACTTTGCAAATGAAACTATCGAAAGCTACCTACGAAAAATGCCAAGAACCAACCCGCTCAAATCTGCAATTGGAGATTTAGAGGCAACCAAGAAATTTGGGCCAAAAGAGCTTATTAATAACATAGATTTAGGGTCATATCAGTCAATTGATTTTTCTCGTCAGGGGCCACTAGTATTTATCAAACAAGTTCATGATGAGCTAGCTGAGAAAGCATCAAAAAATGGGTTGGCAATGGCTGCGTTTACCAATTCCCAAAGTATGCATACATTACACTCTTGGGTCCAAGGGTTGGCAAAACGTGGGTTTGTAGCCTTTGCGGCATGCAATGGTGGACCTGCAGCAGTGGTACCTTACAATGGCACCAAAGGTTTGTTTGGAACTAACCCAATAGCATATGGTTTTCCTGGAGAGGATGGAGATATTTATTGTGTGGATATGGCTACTTCAGAAATCCCATACTTTGAGATAATGGATGCCTATAAAGCAAAAGAACCTTTGAAAGATCGATCCGCAGTAGATGAGAATGGAGAATTCACAAAGGACGCAGCGAAAGCACTCGATTTTAGTCAAAGCGAAGACGATCCTGTATCAAACATAGTCCCTATAGGGGCTGGATACAAAGGATACTACATTGTATATCTAATAGAGCTACTTACGAGTGGCCTAATTGGGATGCCATCCAGCTCTGAAATGAGTGATGATTTTATTCCGGAGGAGCATGGCGCGTTACTTCTTGTATTTAGCCCTGAAGCCATGCAGAGTGAATCTCAATTGGCGAAGTCTATAAAAGCTATTAACCAAGATGTATTGGCACAAAAGCCTAAACAAGGAGCAACGATGGTTGTACCTGGCAAACAAAACTCAGATAAATTCAGTGAACTAAAAGATGAAGATAGTATTGAAGTAGACGAAGACCTGTTGAAAAAACTGAAGTCAATTTAGTCAACACAGTCTTGACTCAAACTACTTTTGTCTCAAAGATCTCTAGTCTTATTTTTTCTACGTAGCGTTACTACTATGTAGTAGTACGTACAAGCCCTTCGACAAAGGAGAATTGCTATGGAACTACTGGAAAGGCCGGGCTACCTCGGCAAGCGACGTGATGCCTACGTGGCCGAGCTCAACGAGCGCTATGGCCAGGGCCGCTGGAAGTTTGTGTGGCGGTGGGGGAGCATGGTGCTCGACTTCGTGGAGGCCTGTGGCATCTACGAAGACGCTTACTATCAGTACTTGCTGAGCCGGCCATGGGTACTGGCACAGCTGGTAGTCGAGGCCAGTGATGTATATGACGACGCGCCCAGCAATGTCGACTCTGTCTACGACTACACAGCACAGGAGACCGAGCGCACGCACGTGCAAGACATCGCCATCCGCCGCTGCTTGCGCCGCTGCGGAACATGGTTTGCGGGCACACAGTTGCTGCAAATCCGCGACAGCCGCGGCGATCATCCGCTCAGCATGACGCTGTCGCCTGGTCAAGTGCCTTTTCACATGCCGGAGCTGATCGTGCGACCCGCCGCCAACACCGATGCCGACAGCCAACCATGGTGGCTGCCCGATACGGTCGAGGACTTCTACCAGTCCAACCGCTACGTGGCGATACTCTGACGCGAAGGCTGTTCTGGGCGAGTGCAATGCGCTCGCCCAGAACAAGTCAAAATAGTTTTGTCTATACTGGCTATACCTGGTAAAATGGGGCGTATGGCCAAGCTTTCTATTACTGATATCGAAAAAGTTGCTAGACTAGCTAGAATTGATTTGAAGGATCAGGAAAAAGACCAACTCACTACCGAAGTTGGTAGCATTTTGGATTTTGTCGAGACCATCCAATCGGTAGATACCCAAGGAGTGGAGCCGACCGCTCAAGTCACTGGCTTGCAAGACGTGTTACGCGATGATTTGGTAAAGAAATGCGATGTGCTGCCAGCTGAATTGCTGCAAAACGTACCAGGGTTAGAAGACGGATATATTAAGGTACCCAAAGTATTGTAATTATCATGGCCGACCTAGCTTATTTATCTATTGCCCAAGCACACCAGCTGCTCACGACTAGGCAAGTCACCTGTGTAGAGTTGGTCCAATACTATCTCGATCGTATCGCCAAGTACGATGGCACTCTTAAGACTGTTCTGACACTGTGTGACAAATCTGCGCTAGAGGCTGCGCGACAAGTAGATAACAAGCTCGCAAATGACGAAGCAATCAGTATTCTTGAGGGCATTCCATATACTGCCAAGGACATGTTCCTGACCGCTGGTGTGCGCACTACCGCTGCTAGCAAAATGTTGGATAGCTTCGTAGCACCATACAGCGCCACGGCTATTCAAAAACTTGATGCAGCTGGTGCCATACTACTAGCCAAAGTCAACCAAGACGAATACGCCCATGGTGGCAGTACCGAAAACAGTGCTTATCATCCTAGTCACAATCCATGGAATACCGACTATGTGCCAGGTGGCAGTAGTGGTGGTAGTGCAGCAGCCGTTGCCGCTGATTTTGGTATTTTTAGTATGGGCACAGACACTGGCGGCTCGATTCGTCAACCTGCAGCCTATTGTGGTGTGACCGGGCTTAAGCCAACCTATGGCGCAGTGAGCCGTTATGGCGTGGTAGCCATGGCGAGCAGTTTTGATTGTATCGGTCCGATAGCGCGTAGCGCCGAAGATGCCACAGAGGTGTTCAAGGTAATTGCCGGTCAAGACAAAATGGACGCTACCACCATCGCAGTGGACGTAGACAAACCTAAGCTCCCTAAGAGTATAGGCTTTGCCAAAGAATACATGGATCATGCAGCTGTAGTCGAAGCCATCAATAACATAGATCTCAAGGCCGAGGAGTTGGATTTGCCAGATGGCGAATTGGCTTTGGCGGCATATTATATTTTGGTACCGTCGGAGATTAGCTCCAATCTAGAGCGCTATGACAGTATCCGCTATGGCTCAGTATCGGCCGATGCCAAAGATTTGCAGCAGCGTTATAGTTACTCACGCGATGAATTTTTTGGGGCCGAAGTAAAGCGCCGCAACATTATCGGTACTTATGCGCTGTCGGCTGGCTACTACGATGCCTACTACAACCGCGCTATGCAGATACGCAGTATCATACGCGAGCAATTCGACAAGTTGTTTGAGCGGGTCGATGCGATAGTGACGCCTACGACGGTAGCGCCGGCCTTCCAACTTGGTAGCAAATCAGATCCAGTCGAGATGTACAAAACCGATATCCTGACTGTCTCGGCCAATCTTGCAGGTATTCCAGCGATCAGTGTACCGGCCGGCGTCGACGAGACAAGCGGGCTGCCGCTAGGTTTGCAGATCATGGGTCCACAGGGCAGCGATGCTGCTGTACTGGCGCTAGCACAAGAGTTCCAAAAATCCACCGACTGGCATACACGGAGGCCAAACTTATGAATATCTCAATCATTGTCGCCATAGTGGTACTAAGCGCGCTGGTTTACATACTTCTCAAGACTGAGCCCAGGGCACTGCGGCAGAAAAAGGCCGCTTTGCACGGTGGACACAAGCCGGCTGAGGCCAAACCAAGCCTGGACGTGGAGTTGGTACGTAGCAAATGGACAGATATACTTAGCATGCAGCAAGCCGGCCCCAGTGGACTCAAGAACGCACTTATGGAAGCTGACAAATTACTCGACTACGTCATGAAAGCACGTGGTTTTGCCGGTGAGACTATGGCTGATCGGCTGCGCAGTGGTGGGCAAAGTCTCAGCAATCTCAATGCTGTTTGGGAGGCCCACAAATTGCGCAACCAGCTAGCTCACGAGGTAGAGCATGACTTGGTGGCTCAACAGGTACGCAATGCTCTTTTGACTTATCAACAGGCTATAACTGACTTGGGAGTAAGATTATGAGCAAAAAGTATACTCCAACTATAGGTATCGAGATCCACACTCAGTTGGCCACAGACAGCAAGATGTTTTGTGCTTGCCCCAGTGACGATCGAGGTGCTGCGCCCAACACCAACGTCTGCCCGGTATGCTTGGCTCTGCCCGGAGCTTTGCCGGTGCCCAATCGCCGTGCTGTCGAGTTGGCAATCAAACTCGGTCTGGGTATCAATGCCAATATCAATGAGCTTAGTCGTTTTGACCGCAAAAATTATTTCTACCCTGATTCACCCAAAGGCTACCAAATCACTCAGATGGATTTGCCAATCGTGTCTGATGGCAAAGTAGAAATATTGATTGATGGCGAGTTTCGGACCATTCGAGTCAATCGCGCTCATCTTGAAGAAGATGCTGGTAAGTCTATCCATCCGGCAGGCAAGGCCTACAGCCTGGTAGATCTCAACCGAGCCGGTACGCCGTTACTCGAGATAGTCTCAGAGCCTGATATGCATAGCCCTCTGGAGGCCCGTCGCTATCTACAGGAAATATACAATATCGCCACAACTCTTGGCGTGACACGCGGCGATCTGCAACACGGTAATTTCAAATTTGACCTCAATGTCTCAGTATCTGACACTGAAAATCTCGGCACCCGTACTGAGCTCAAAAATCTCAACTCATTTCGTCATGCCGAGAAAGCTCTCACCTACGAAATCCAGCGCCAGATTGAGCTGATCGAAAAAGGCGAGACGGTGGTACAAGAAACGCGTGGTTACAACGATGCCAAGGGCATCACGGTCAGTCAGCGCGGTAAGGAAGAAGCACATGATTATCGGTATTTCCCAGAGCCTGATATTCCACCGGTAGTTGTAACAAGAAAAATGATAGAAAGTGCACGCAAGGATATCTCAGTTTTGCCGATCGAAGTACGCCGCGAACTAATTGAGTTGGGGCTCAATGTTGATGAGCAAGATGTGCTTATAGGCCAAGCCAAGACGATGGAGATATTTCAGGCTGCTCGTGACCAGGTCAATGATCAAAAAGGCACCAAAAGATTGGTCAATTGGTTGGTCGGCGATTACCAGGCTTGGCTCGCGGAGCATAGCGAACAGGAATCCAAGCTAAGCGGTGAGGCGTTGGCAGATCTTGTGAATCTGATAACATCCAATACCATCAGCAACGCTATCGCCAAAGACATATTTGCAGATGTCATAGCAGGTGGTTGGCCGCAAGAGATAGTTGACAAAAGAGGCCTGGCCCAACTATCCGATGATTCAGCGATCGAACAAATAATTCGTGATGTAATATCACAAAACCCACAGGCCAAGGCCGACTTTGCGGCTGGTAAGCCTCAAGCCATCGGTTTCCTGATGGGGCAGATCATGAAGGCCAGCAAAGGCCAGGCCAACCCTAGCAAAGCACAGGCACTTTTGGCTACAATATTGAAGGAGGATTAAATGCAACCATTTGGCTTAGACTTAACCAAAGGCGTACAGAACATAACTGTTAGCTTCAATAGTATTGTGCCTAACATACCGCGGGCACTGCTATTTCTATTGATTGGTATCATTGTAGTCAAACTCATCAACCGTCTTAGCAAACCAATTTTGCGACTCACGCATTGGCCAATTGGTTTGCAGGAGATAATGCAAACCGTGATACGATTGGTAGCCTGGGCTTTTCTTGCTATCGCGTTTTTGCAAGTGATTGGCCTAAGCTCAGTAGCATTGGCGTTGACTGGCTCAGTAGCGGTGTTGGCAATTGGTTTTAGCTCGGGACTGTCCGGACTAGTCGCCGACTTGGTAGCAGGGTTGCAAATAGCTAACGACAAAGATTTCAAAGTCGGCTACAAAGTAATTGCTGGTGATCGTAAGACCGAGGGTATAGTGCGTGAGATGGATATCAAGAAGATCCGTATTGAGGACGCTGATGGGCATATACATGTCATTGCCAACTCGCTAGTTGAAAAAAACGAGTGGATCGTGTTGGAGCGACACGTACACAGCAAGATGCCGCAGTCATCTGTTATAATGAAGAAAGCCAAACAGTCTGCCAATACAATTAAGCAGAAAGTGAGTAAGAAATGACGGGATTGGAAATAGCTTTATTAAGTGTAGTGTCAGTTGGGGTACTAATTTTGATAGTCTATACGATCGTATTTCTAGTAATCATGGTCAAGACCATGAAACAGATTAAGATAGCGGCCGAGAAGGTTCAAGAGGGTGCCGATCAAGCTGTCGATCTAGTCGATGAAGTGCGTCGCACTGTAGTGAACCCTGGCATTATAGCTATGATGATAGACAAATATTTCTCCAAAGCTCGCAAGAGAGCACGCAACCGCCAAAAGGATGAAGAATAATGGCCCGACGCGGCTTTCTCAAGGGGGCAATAGTCGGAGGTATAATCGCTGGTGTAGCGGGCGTGTTATTTGCACCCAAGAAAGGCTCAGCAACCCGACGTGATCTAAAAAAGAAGATAGATACTACCCAGCGTGATCTCAATAAGAAATTGCAAGAGGCCAAGAATAACGGCTCGGCTGAGACCAAACAACTTATTGAGTCTGGTGAGAAAATAGCCAAAGAGCTCGGTCGGCGCAGTGATGAGTTGGGTGACGAAGCCAAGAAGATTGGCCGAGTTAGTGTAGACGAAGCCAAAATACTGTCACACAAAGCAGCCGAGCTGATGCTGGAGCTAGCTGAGGCTACCCAAAAGTCAGTCAAGAGAGGCCAACGCAACTACAAGAAAATGTCGCGCGAGCAAGCTGCCAATCAAAAACCTGCGACTAAGGCCAATGTCAACAAACCATCCTCAAAAACCAAGTAGGTTGGATCGTAAGGCTACCGATAGCGTAAGTATTGATGCAGTCGCAGAGCTACTTCATAACCCGCGCAAGCTGTGGTGGCTAAATTTTAAGACTGGACTCACGCGTGGCTTTGCTGGTGTACTTGGAGCTGCCTTGGCAATTGTAATTATTGGGTTTTTGGTAGCTAAGCTGGGCGGCTTGCCGATTGTTGGGGATTTCCTGCGCGAAGTCGGCAATGCTACTTCTACTAGTTCTAGCAAGTAATATCCATCCCACAACATTTCATAGATTGAAATATTCTGGGGTAGATCCGTCCCGACACCGAAGTGTCGAGACGGTCACCCTCCTAGCTCAGCTGACCAGTGCGTGCGACTGTCGCTCCAACACCGTGAGGAAGTGCTCATGGATACGCCGCTTCACGGCATGGCCTGGAGCCTCATCGATGATGCCGAGCATCCGTACCTGCAGGCGAGCGTCCTCTTCGGTGGTGAAGAGAGCGATTGCATCCTGCGGGCTGTTCGGGTTGAGGATCACACGCAGGATGCGTGGGTTGGTGTCAGAGTGAGATACGTGGATCTCGAGCTCCTTGCCTTCGATGTTCACCAGCACCCTGGTGTAACGTCCGCGCTCGTCCTCGACGCGGAGGCGACCCTGCCCCTGCAGGAAGGCCTCGAACAGTCGACGTACCAGCTGGATTGTCAAATCGGTAGACATGGTCACCTCCTTCTGGTGCTTGATGGGTCTACCAACGGTGAGCGGTATTATAAGTGATATTTACAACTATTTCAAGCTTAATAAGCATCAAGTCTTCTAGTACAATAGATGTATGGCGGAGGCGGAGACACCAGCTACCAATGAAGTTATCGAAAAAGCTCGCAAGGCCCAAGGCTTTGTGGACTTTGTGCACCTGCATAATCATACTCACTACAGCCTACTTGATGGTCTACAAAAAGTGCCTCAGTTGGTGGACAAGATAGAAGCACTGGGCCAAACATCGGTGGCTATCACCGACCATGGCAGCATGAGCGGAGCCATTGAGTTTTACAAAGCTTGCAAAGAGCGTGCTATCAAACCAATTATCGGTATGGAGACCTACGTAGCGCCTCGCAAACACACTGACAAGAGCAGTGTCGAGGATCGCAATCCATATCACCTCACACTACTGGCGCAAAATCGACAAGGTTATCAAAATCTCATGCGTCTTAGTACCATAGCCAATCTAGACGGGTTTTACTACAAGCCCCGTGTCGATCACGATCTACTCAAGAAATATCGTGAAGGCCTCGTGGTATTGTCGGGCTGTGCGGGTGGTGAGGTAGGCACATATTTACTCAACGATGACTTTGAGCGCGCTCTCGAAACTGCCAAATGGTACCAAAAAGTGTTTGGTCCAGATCACTATTATTTGGAGATGCAGCCACATATCGAGCAGGATTTTCAACGCAAGGTCAATGAAGGCGTGCAGAAAATTGCTAAGATCACCAACATACCTTTGGTGGTGACGGGCGATGCGCACTATACCGACAGCGATAATCACTATGCTCACGACATCTTGCTGTGTGTGCAGACTGGTTCGACTGTCGAAGATACCAATCGCATGAAGCTCGAGATGGATCTGTCTGTCAATAGTGGTGCGGCAATGCTTGAGAAATTCCCAGATCATCCAGAAGCGATAAGCAATACTGTCAAGATATCACAGATGTGCGATCTCGAAATAGAGCTAGGTAAGATATTGATCCCACGCTTTGAGGTGCCTCAGGGCGAGACCGAGAAAAGCTACCTTCGCAAATTGGTTTTTCAAGGCGCCGCTTTTCGTTATGCCGGTGTTAGCAAAGGCAAGATGGCCAAGTTGAGTGAAGCTGATGTAGCCCCCAAACTTGGCAAGGATGTGATGGAAAGAATTGAATATGAACTGGGTGTGATTGGTGATATGGGCTACGAAGGCTACATGCTGATAGTGGCTGATCTGATCAATTGGAGTAAAAATCAAGGCATCATCTGCGGACCAGGGCGTGGTAGCGCGGCAGGTAGCATCATTAGCTATGTCACCGGTATTACCGAGCTAGATCCACTCAAATACGATCTACTTTTTGAGCGCTTTCTCAATCCCGACCGTATTAGCATGCCGGATATCGATATGGATTATGCAGACGATCGTCGCGAAGAAGTGATTGCCTATGCCACTGAAAAATATGGTCATAGCCAAGTCGCACAGATTATTACCTTTGGTATCATGGCAGCACGCAATGCGGTACGTGACACTGGGCGGGTACTGGGTATTGGATATGGCGAGGTCGATGCGATTGCCAAAAAAATACCTGCTCCGGTGCAAGGTCGACATATACCGCTACACAAATTGATAGTAGACGATCCAGAGTTGCAGACTGAATACCAGAAAAACCCTCAGGCCAAGCAGGTGATAGATGTTGCTATGCAACTTGAGGGTACCATACGTAACGCCGGCACACACGCGGCTGGCGTTGTGATAGCGCCCGATGACTTGGTCAAGTTTGTGCCGTTGACACGTGCCAGCAAGGGCGGTGTATCGACACAGTTTATCGGTACTACCATTGAAGAGTTGGGTCTGCTGAAATTTGATTTCTTGGGTCTGAGCAACCTCACCATTATCAAAAACGCTCTGCGCATAGTCCGCAAAGTCTACGGGCAGGAGATTGATCCGACAGAGATACCAATCGACGACCCAAAGACCTACGAACTGTTTGCGCGTGGCGACACTACTGGTGTGTTCCAATTTGAATCGGCTGGCATGAAACGCTATTTGCGCGATCTCAAGCCGGATAGATTTGATGACATTATCGCTATGGGGGCTCTCTATCGCCCTGGTCCCATGCAATGGATTGATGATTTTATCAATCGCAAACACAATCCCGATCTAGTCCAATACGGTCACCCAAAGATGCAAGCAGCGCTCGAAAACACCTATGGCGTGATAGTGTATCAGGAGCAGGTCATGCAGATTGCCAAAGACATGTGCGGCTTCACTGGCGGTCAAGCCGATACCTTGCGCAAAGGCATTGGCAAGAAAATCCCCGAAGTTCTGGCCAAGATGAAAAAAGACTTTATCCAGGGCGCTATCAAAACCAGTCAGGTAGACAAAAAGTTCGTCGAGGATCTGTGGAAAGGGCTCGAAGACTTTGCGGCCTATAGCTTCAATAAAAGTCATGCGGCTTGTTACGCTCTTATCGCTGTGCAAACTGCTTGGCTCAAGGCACACTATCCAGCGGCATTTATGGCGGCATTGCTTACCTCCGATCATGAAAACTTGGATCGGATTGCCATCGAAGTGGCTGAGTGCAAGAAGATGGGACTTGAAGTATTGGCGCCGGATATCAACGAGAGCTTCGCTGAATTCGCAGTAGTACCAGATAGCAACAAGATTCGTTTTGGCCTAGGCGCTATCAAAAATGTTGGTATGGGTCCAGTCGAGAAAATACTTGAGGCACGCGATGAAGGCGGCGCATTTAAAACCATAGAGGATTTTTGCCGCCGCGTCGACGCTACCGTGATCAACAAAAAAGTCATGGAGTCACTATTCAAATGCGGCGCATTTGATGGTTTTGGCGACCGTGATATGTTGCTGGAGAATATGGATCGCATCACCATGTACGCTGCTAAGGTGCAGAAGAGTGCTCTGAGCGGGCAGATCGACATCTTTGGCTCAATGGGTATGGAGGCTGAGATACCACCACTCCAGCTCGATACGGCCACTAATACCAGTGATTCACGTACCCGACTGATGTGGGAGAAGG
The DNA here is from genome assembly GCA_964637185.1 of uncultured Candidatus Saccharibacteria bacterium. Classification (GTDB taxonomy): domain Bacteria; phylum Patescibacteriota; class Saccharimonadia; order CAILAD01; family BJGX01; genus CAZSVP01. The sequence continues at coordinate 128,361 of CAZWVB010000001.1, forward strand.
AGTTATTGGGATTGTATATCAGCAAACATCCGCTCGACGATTTTCGCAATTATCTACTCAACAAAACGCAAAGTATCAAGAAGTACAATCGCAATCACGACGGTACGGTGCTGACGGTCGGCGGCATAGTCACTGGTATGCGCAAGATTTACACCAAGAACAACGATCCAATGGCCTTTGTACAACTTGAGACACTAGATGGTGATCTGGAAGTGATAGTATTTCCACGCACCTATGAGAAGGTCGGCGATATGTTGGTAGAAGATGCAGTACTGGAGATCAAGGGCAAGATCAACGCTCGAGATCGCGAAGGCAATGCCACTGATGAGCTCAAGGTTATGGCAGACGCCGTCAAGAAGATAGACTTCGATGTGGCCAAGCACATGCCAACTCCCAAACAAAAACCAGCCGAGCCTGAGCCAGCTGATGCCGCAGCAATTTTCTTGCGCTTGCCGGATAGTACGGATCAAGAGCGCCTACTCAAGGTGAAGTCAATCTTGGATACGGCCAAAGGCAATATTCCCGTGGTACTTTATTTCGTTAGCTCCGGTCAGGCCATGAGACTGCCTGGCGGAGTTGATATTACTGAAGATCTAAAAACACAATTATCATCACTGATAGGCAAAGAAAATTGCAAAATCCAAACCAAACCAACTACCCCTCAGAGAGCTTGAATATTTAGCTCCGTTATGCTATTATGGAGCGATCATGAACAAGATCGAGGCACTCGAGCAGACTATGAAGAAGGCCAAGATCGCCGATATCCGTGTCGGCGATACTGTGCGCGTGCACCAGAAAATCCGTGAAGGCAACAAGACCCGTGTACAGGTATTCGAAGGATTGGTGATACGTTACCGCAAGGTTAATAGCCTGGCGGCTTATCTGACAGTACGCAAGATAGCTAGTGGTGTGGGTGTAGAGAAGAGCTGGTTTGTACACAGTCCCAATGTCGAGAAGATTCAGGTAGTCAAACGTAGCCGTGTGCGCCGCGCCTTCTTGACCTATATGCGGGAGCGCCGAGGTAAATCTGCCCGTCTAGCCGAAGCTGAGTTTGACAAGACAGTTGCCAATCAAGCAGATGATCGTACAGCCGCCCAAATCGCTAATGAAGAGCAGAAGAAGATTGCCGATGAGGAGCAGAAGCTGGATGGTGACAAAGCCGCCAAAGATGATGCCCTCAACCAATCTGATACCGAAGAGATCGATACCGAAGTCAAGAAAGAGGACAAAGAAGCCGCCAAAGACGACGTCAATAGTGCCCAAGATGATCTCGCCGATGGCGCCACTGTCGATGACAAAGTCAATGAAAGTGGCGACGACGAAGCCGCTCTGCCCGCCGAAGAGATCAAAGAAAAAGCCGATATTGACTGAATCCTCTAGCCTAAAATAAGTCTGGATTGATAAGACCCAATTGGGTCTTTTTTGATATACTGATGGGCATGAGGGTGAGTGCAGGTTATCGTATGGAGAACAAATTGCGCCGAGATGGCAAACTTTTGATATGCGGCATCGATGAGGTCGGCCGGGGCTGTCTGGCAGGGCCGCTGGTGGCTGCTGCCGTAGTACTGCCCGAGGGCTGTCGGCTAAAGTTGCACGATTCCAAGCTGGTCAGTCGCGATGATCGCGAAGAGCTTGCACCCAAGATCAAAGCCAAAGCTATTGGCTATGGTCTGGGCTGGGTGAGTAATACTGAGATAGACGAGCTCGGTATGACTTGGGCATTGACCCTTGCCTACGAGCGTGCACTCGAAGACATCAATGTTGATATTAGTACCATCATCATCGATGGTAATTACAATTATCTTTCCGAATACGAGATAGCTGAGACACTCGTCAAAGCAGATCAGAAGGTGGCCTGTGTGGCAGCCGCTAGTATCATCGCAAAGGTAGCGCGCGATCAATATATGTATGAGTTTTGCCGGAAATATCCTGAGTATTGCTGGGACACCAATGTCGGCTACGCTACACGTGCCCATCGAGATGCCATAGCCGAGTACGGATTGACTGACCTGCATCGCCAGAGCTTTTGTAAAAACTTTGTATAGGGCTTGTGCTCGCAACTACATAGCCCGTTGCTTATTATTGTTCTATGGCACAGCACAATATTGATGGCCACATCGCTGAACAACTAGCTTGTGATCATTTGCAGTCTCAAAAGTATAAGTTAGTGGAGCGCAACTACCGCAACCGCTACTGTGAGATAGATATCATTGCCGCTCGCAAGTCCGAATTGGTGTTTGTCGAGGTCAAATATCGTCGCAGTGACTCACATGGTGGGCCGCTAGGAGCTGTCGGCTACTACAAAGCACAGCAGCTAGAGTTCGGGGCTCAGCTCTGGCTCAGCGAGCATCCGCGCTACGACGTCTATGGCAAACGAATTGATGTGATAGCAATCACTGGTCCGATTGAAAATCCGTCAATTCAACAGATAGAAAATGCGGTCGGCACAAATATCTAAAAACTTTAATTAGCACTCTTGACAGGCGAGTGCCAACGGCGCTACAATGGGATTATTCTGATACGGGAAGGATATCAGTCGGTAAGTAACACAAACTTTGGTGTTGTGAGTAGCCGACTTTTTTTGTCCCAAAAGTTCAGAGCACAATTGAATAATCGAAAGGATACAGAAATGAATCAGAACAACCAATTTGCCTCGGCAATTGACCAAATATGTGAAGAAAAAGGACTTAGCAAGGACGTAGTGATCGAAGCTATCGAAGCCGCCCTGGCTGCTGCCTACAAGAAAGACTTTGGCGACAAAGACCAGGAGGTCCGTGTGGTATTTGACCCCAATACTGCTGAGTCTCGTATATTTGTAAGCAAAGAAGTTGTGGCTGATGTCGAACATCCCGATATTCAGATGAGCCTGACGGATGCCCAGAAGATCAAGGACGACGCTGCTATAGGTGACATGGTGGAATATGAGGTACATGAGAATGACTTCGGCCGCGTAGCTGCTCAGACCGCCAAGCAGGTGATAGTACAGCGCATTCGCGAGGCTGAGCGCGATGTGATCTTCGGTGAATTTAGTGACAAAGAGGGCACAATTGTAAATACTACAGTGCAGCGGGTGGAAAACGGCAATGTCTACGTCGATCTAGGCAAGGCTACTGGCGTGATATTTCCCAATGACCAGATCAATGGCGAACGCTATTATCCTGGCCAACGCATCAAAGTCTATGTAGTGCGCGTCGAACAAACTCAGCGCGGACCACAGATCGTAGTCAGTCGTACTCATCCAGAAATGATTCGTAAGCTGTTTGAGATGGAAGTCCCAGAAATAGCTGCTGGCTCAGTTGAGATCGCTGGTATCGCTCGCGAGGCTGGAGGCCGTAGCAAGATAGCTGTCAAAAGCAACGCTGAGGGCGTAGACCCAGTCGGTACATTTGTCGGTGGCCGTGGCACCCGTGTACAAGCCGTGATGGCCGAGCTCGGTGAAGAGAAGATAGATATCATCAACTATAGTGAAGACCCAGCTGAATATATCGCTTCGGCTCTGTCGCCTACCAAAGTAGTGTCGGTCAAACTCGATGAAGAGAACAAGAAAGCCTTGGTCAAAGTACCTGAGGATCAACTCAGCCTAGCTATCGGCAAGGCTGGTCAAAATGTCCGCTTGGCCGCCAAGCTGACAGGCTGGAATGTCGACATCGACGGTGCCGATGACTCCGGTGTCGAAGCTACCGCTGAAGCCAGTGCTGAGAAGCCAGCCAAGAAAAAGACGGGCGATCTCGAAGATTCACTGATTGCCAGTATTAGTACAGACGAAGATCCAGCCAAACAGGTAGAAGCTACTGAGGCTGCTGATGCGGTTAATACCGACGAGGCTGCCGAAGCCAATGCTGAGAAGTCAGAGGCTGAGCCCAAAGCTGACGACAAAGCATAACAAGCATGTAGTTTGGTGCCAGTTTGTGGCACAATATAGATAGGAGGATGCCAATGCAAGACGAACAATTCCCAAGCCAATTTGATCGCTTTACGCAGAATGCCAAGAAGAGTCTGGAATATGCTGGGCAATTTGCTTTGAGCACCGGTAGTACCTATGTGGGTACCGAGCATTTGCTGGTGGGTATACTCAAGACCAACACTAGTCTGGGTGCTCGACTATTGGCTGATGCCGGTGTCAGTCTCGACAAAATAGATCTAAGCAATATGCAGTCGGCAACCCAGGCAGACGCCTCCATGGCACCGCAATTTATTGATCTTAGTGATGCCGCCAAGCGCACGCTGGCGCTGGCCTTGCGAGTAGCTCAGCAGTTTGGGCAGCCCTATGCTGGCACAGAGCATCTACTCTATGCCATACTGAGCCAGAAGAATTCTCGGGCCAATACTTTGCTGCGTGGCACCGATATTGACCCCAACAGCATCCGAGGCGATATCGAGCAGCATTTGCAATCACAGCAGTATCTTGCTCAATCACAACAGGGCGGAGGCAGTAAAAAAGCCAACTCCAAAACACCTGGGCTTGATCATTTTGGTATTGATCTTACACAGAAGGCGCGTGATGACAAGCTGGACCCGATGATCGGTCGAGAGTCTCAGCTCGAGCGAATGATATCGATACTGAACCGCCGCACCAAAAACAATCCTGTGCTGATAGGCGAGCCTGGTGTTGGTAAGACCGCCATAGTAGAAGGCTTGGCCAAGCGCATTGTCGATGAGCAAGTGCCGGAGATGTTGCTGGGCAAACGTATTGTGATGCTGGATATGGCTACACTGATAGCTGGTACCAAATTCCGAGGTGAATTTGAAGAGCGTCTCAAGAAGGTGATCGATGAGGCTGTTGCTACGCCAGAAGTTATTTTGTTTATCGATGAGCTGCATACTGTTGTAGGCGCTGGATCGGCCGAGGGGGCGATTGATGCCGCCAACATACTCAAACCCGCGCTGGCTCGTGGCGAGGTGCAGACTATTGGTGCTACCACGACCGATGAATACCGCAAACATATTGAGAAAGACAGCGCGCTGGAGCGCCGCTTTCAGCCAGTACAGGTGCCCGAAGCCACTGTCGAAGAGACTATCGAAGTCCTCAATGGCCTCAGGCCACGCTACGAAGAATTCCACCATGTCGTTATCACTGAGGAAGCTATCGAACAGGCTGCCAAACTATCCAAGCGCTACATCGCCGATCGCTTCTTGCCTGACAAAGCTATCGATCTGATCGACGAGGCAGCCGCCCAGACCAGGATCAAGAATAGTACACTGACCAAGGCTAGCAAGAAGGTCAAAGACAAGCTTAGCGATCTGATGAGCCAAATAGACGAAGCTGTCTACAACCAAGACTTTGAGTATGCTGCCCGGCTCAAATCCGAGGCTAGCATGTTGGAGGGCAAACTCAACAAGAGCGATGACGACACCGAGAAACGCCCCAAAGTATCAGCCGAAGACGTGGCCGCAGTGATTTCTCTCACTACTGGCATACCTATTACCAAGTTAGTCAACTTCGAGACCGAAGCATTGCGCAATCTTGCTAAGACGCTCAAAAGCAGAGTGATCGGCCAGGATGAGGCAGTCGATGCGGTGGCCAAAGCCATCCAGCGCAGTCGTACTGGTGTGTCCGACGAGTCACGTCCAATCGGTAGTTTTATATTTTTGGGCCCAACTGGCGTGGGTAAGACCGAGCTAGCTCGTGTGCTCAGCGAGGAGTTGTTCAACGACAAAGACGCTATGATCAAGGTAGACATGAGCGAATTCATGGAAAAACACAACGTAGCTCGATTGGTCGGCGCGCCAGCCGGCTATGTCGGCTACGATGATGGCGGACAGCTGACTGAACGCGTACGCCGTAAGCCATACAGTCTGATTCTTTTTGACGAGATTGAGAAGGCCCACCCAGATGTGTTCAATATGCTCCTGCAGATACTCGAAGACGGCGTACTTACTGATGCCAAAGGTCGCAAGGTTGACTTCCGCAACACTATCATTATCATGACTAGCAATGTCGGAGCCAAGGCATTGTTTGAAGAGGCTCAGATCGGATTTAGCACCGATACTCCAAGCGAAGAGAACAAATTCAACAAGATCCACAAGAATATGGAGCGCAAACTCAAGGACGAGCTCAAGAAAATGTTCCGCCCAGAATTTCTCAACCGCATCGATCACGTCGTGGTCTTCCGTCCGCTGACGCAGATAGATCTACGCAGTATTGTCAATCTGCAACTGCGCGACCTTAGCCGCCGACTGGCTGCCAAAGAGATCACGCTACGTTTCTCAGATACACTCAAGAAGCTACTATTGAAAGAAGGTTATGACCCGCAAAACGGTGCTCGACCGATGCGCCGTGCCATCCAAAACTTAGTGGAGGACAAGCTGGCTCATGAGATGCTTGAGGGCTTTGTGAAACCGGGTGATAGCGTGACTGTTTCGGCCAAGGGTAGCGAGGTAGAATTCAAAGTCGCCGCCGGGGTATAGCTATGTCTAAACCTATGCTCATTCCTATCGTTGATGAGGATGATAGAGTTGTTGAAAATAAACTTCGTAGTCAGATAAATGGCAAGAGTGATATCTATCGTGTTAGTGCCTTATGGATTACAAATAGTAACGGCGAAGTTTTACTAGCCCAGCGCAAATTAACCAAAGAGAATGATCCTGGTTTATGGGGCCCAGCAGTTGTTGGAACATTAGAAAAGGGCGAAACCTACGAATCTAATATTTACAAAGAGGCTAAAGAAGAGATAGGACTAACCAATAAGAAGTTTAATATTGGGCCAAAGATACGAGTTACTGAGCCTCGTAATTACTTTGTTCAATGGTATACCTTGGCACTTGATAGATCAGCTAAAGATTTTACAATTCAAGTAGATGAGGTTGAGCAAGTAAAGTGGATTAAGCTAGGCATACTCAAGAATGATGTGGCAACTTACCCTGAAAAGTATGTTCCGTCTATGTCAAGAACACTAGTGACATTATGTTAACAGTACTATTCAAAGCCGATCAAGACTATCCCGAGATCCAAGCCTCGGCCGAGCACTATCGAAAACTCTGGGAGGAGCTTGGTGCGACAGTAGAGCGGGTGGCTCGGCAAGTCACTGGTCTGGAATTCCAGACCAAGCAGATCGAAGCGGTTGTATACGATGGAGTGAGCCAATCGCATCCGTTGAAATTACAAGCTACCACCAACCATCAGCGCAGTCGTGGAGATTTAGTGCACGAGCTCATGCACATACTACTGACTGACAACAACATCCATTCGGATGTGATTGACGATCCCAACCATACCCGCCGAGCACACAAGCTGCTTGATCTAATTCTGTTTGATATCTATGTAGGTGTATTTGGACGCGAGTTTGCGCGTGATCAAGTGGCGCTGGAGCGTAGCCAAAGCCCAGATTATGAGCAAGCTTGGGATTGGGCACTAGCCATGGGCCCAGCCGAGCGCAAGGCCAAGTTTGAGAAGCTGACAAAAAACAAGTTATAAAAGCGAAAGCCCCTCACGGGGCTCGCTTTTGGTTATTACGAGTCCCGCAAAGGGCAGTTGAGCTCAGGCCTGGTTGATCACGGCGAAGGCGCGTTCGACGGCGGCTTCCATGGACATGTCGCCATCGAAGCCTGGATCGCTGTTGTCACGCGCCCAACCAGCGATGACCAGCTTGGACCAGACTGCGAAGCCGCAGCCCGGGAAGAGCTGTTGGAGTGCATCCTTGACCATGACTGCTCGCTGGTCGAGGTTGGCGCGACGATCCTCGTAGTCGTAGGCCTCGATCTCGACGAACGCTGATGTTGAGATCTCGTCACCCGCACCAAGCGGGCGGGCGAAGAACTCGATGCTGCCCGGAGTCAGTGGACCCTGCTCGCTGTTGAAGGCGGCAGGCACCACCTCGTAGCAGGCGTTGTAGAGGTCCACACCACGCAGCCTTGGTACGTGGTAAATACGCACGAGCGGCATATGCCACTCCTTCCAATCGGTCATCTGGCCGTTTCCAGATGAAGTGGCGGTATAATAACATAATTTCGCCAAATAGACAACTCTTATGTACGTACCTTGTTCGTATATACAGATGTAGTGTATAATCAATAATCATGGCCAAATCATCCGTCCAATATGTCTGTAATAGTTGTGGTGAGAGTTTTGCCAAATGGAGCGGCAAATGCTCGGCTTGCGGGGCCTGGAGTAGTCTTGAAGAGTCTGCACCGGTAAGCCGGCTGCAAAAGCAGGCCAGCGCGCCACTAAAGCCAGAGAAGTTGGCTGGCAATACGAAGAGCCGGCTCACACGTATCGGCTCGGGCTTGGTAGCGGTCGATGAAGTGTTTGGTGGCGGCATAGTACCAGGCAGTCTAGTGCTGATGGCCGGTGATCCAGGTATTGGTAAATCTACATTGTTGCTCCAGCTCGCTCACAATGTAGCGGCCAAGCAAACAGTGCTGTACATGAGTGGTGAAGAATCGGCTGAGCAGGTAGGGTTGCGCGCCGAGCGCTTGCTCAAAGCCTCAGCCGGCTTTGATTTCGTCAGCTCTACCGATGCCGATGCGCTTATTGCTACTATCGCCACAGCTCAATACGATCTCGTTGTGGTGGATAGCATTCAGACTATGAGCAGCGCTAGTCTAGACAATGCGCCAGGCAGTGTGGCTCAGCTCACCACCATCACCCACCAACTCATGGAGGTGGCCAAGCGCTCGAGTACAGCCGTCATCATAGTAGGGCATGTGACCAAAGAGGGTGTGGTGGCTGGACCTCGGGTGATGGAGCATCTAGTCGATACTGTCATGTATCTCGAGGGTGAGCGTAGTGGTGCTTTCAAAATACTGCGTGCTATCAAAAACCGCTTTGGCTCAATCAACGAAACAGCCATCCTGGAAATGACCGACGCCGGGTTGCAGGCTGTGGCCAATCCGTCTCAAGCACTGCTAGAGAATTTCGAACAAGCGCCGGGCAATATGGTGCTGGCTACGCTAGAAGGTAGCCGCCCAGTGTTGGTAGAAGTACAGGCTCTTGTGAGCCCGACTGTATTTGGCTATCCCAAACGCTCGGCCACGGGTATAGATCTCAATCGGCTCAATGTGTTGGTAGCGGTCGCGCAGAAGCGAGCTGGGCTCAACTTGAGCGGCAGTGATATCTATGTTAATATTGTCGGTGGTTTGCGGGTCAACGAGCCCGCCGCTGATCTAGCAATTATTAGTGCTATTGTCTCTTCGCACAAGAATGTCGCCTTTCCGCCACAAACAGTAGTATTTGGTGAAGTTGGTCTGGCTGGCGAAGTGCGGCCGGTAGGCTCGAGTGAGCGACGCCTGGCCGAGGCAAAAAAACTTGGTTTTAACAGCACCATCGTGGCTGCCAAGACCAAACAAATAGCCAAGCATAAGATCGGCAACATCCGACAACTGTTGGATATCATCAAAAAATAAATTCAAGGAGAATAAATGATATCATTGTTTTTTGTAGTGTTGGCAGCGTCTTTGCTATCCTCACTACTTTTGTATGTACTAATTAAGAACCAACTGCAAACCAAGCCATCCAGCGCTGTCAGTCAAAACGCACCTGGCAAAGACAACAGCAGCATATTGGTTGATACGAGCGCTATCATCGACGGGCGCATAGCCGATGTGGCAGTGGCAGGCTTTATGCCGGGCCGATTGTTGGTGCCACGCTTTGTATTGCAAGAGCTTCAAAACATCGCTGACAGCGAAGATCCACAGCGCCGTATGCGTGGCCGTCGCGGCCTAGAGGTACTCAATCAGTTGCGCCAAACTACCGATGTCGAGATAGAAGTAGTCGAAGAAAACCCTGAAGATATCAAAGAGGTCGATCACAAGCTAGTCTATCTTGCCAAGCAGTATAATACTGATATCCTGACAACTGATTACAATCTCAATCGTGTAGCCAGTGTCGAATCGGTCCGCGTACTCAACGTCAATGAGCTTAGCAACGCACTACGCGCTGTCGTGTTGCCAGGCGAGGTGCTCGAGATCAAAGTCGTCCAGCAAGGCAAAGAGCGTGGCCAGGGTGTGGGCTATCTCGAGGACGGCACTATGATTGTAGTCGAGGACGGCGAGAAGCTGATGGGCAAAGACGTCAAAGTTGAGGTCAGCAAGATATTTCAAAGTGTCGCTGGCAAGATGATATTTGCTAGCCAACAGGGCAATGGCGGCAGCACCAGACAGACTGCCAGCAAGCGGCCCAACTCGCAACATCGTGGCAACCACAATCGCAACCGTAATCAAAAATAATTGAGAAGATTGCTGCTAGGGACGGATAGTTTGCCCGCCAGCAACCACCCATACATTGGATCCGCCGCCAGTGACATTGTTCCAATTGGATCCGCCGCCACCCCAGTTGCTCCAACTGTAGGGTGCTGAGTTGTCTAGGCTACTTCCGCCGGGATAAAACAAAGTTGCCGCACCGCCGGCAAAGCCAGATAGGGTACAAGACTGCGGGAATGAGCAGCTGAGTGTTAGTGAACCTGAGGCGTTGACAGTTACGGTATTGCTTGTGGCACCATATAGCGCAGAGTCTTCTACCGATGCGCTGTAGTTGTGTACTCCCGAAGGAGGTGTGTCAGTGATAGTCGCGGTGGTAGCACCACCGGTGCCTTGACTCGATATGGCATTGCCATCGCGGTAGAAGGTGACTTTGCTGGTCGGATAACGACCGGCCGTAATGCCAGCGGTGAGTGTAAAAGTACTTCCACTGTTAGGGCTGACAGTTAGGTTGATAATAGGCTTGGCGTCGCCACAATCATGGACGTTGTCTTTGTCAGACGGTATTGCTCCACCAGAATCATAACCAATACTGCGAGCCAGGGCTTGTACAGGTGGGTTCCAACGGTTGAACGATGGATCACTAGGCGGTACTTCGGCTGTTATTTGCGCACCGGTTATTTCTTTGCGGGCCGAGGCTGGAGTACAGTCGGTAGCTAGTTTGCCGCTGACAGTGTCAATGGTGGCTTTTTGGGTACTGCCCGGAGTAGGCGCGTTGTACCAGCTAGGGAATATGTCGGTACGAGTTCGTTTGGTACCATCGGCCGGCAACTTGCCGGTATTGGCATCGAGTGTGACGTCTTTGAGCCCATTGGGTCTCTCAAACTGTTCATTTGGGTCATTGGCGGTGACGGCTCTCATATACTGATTCCAAATAGGTGCAGATACGATCGATGCGGCCTGAGTCATGGGCTTGTTGTTGTTATTACCTGCCCATACGCCTGTCACCACTCGCTTGGTATAACCCATGGTCCAAGCATCCTTGTAGTCTTCAGTGGTACCGGTCTTGGCAGCTACCGTCTTGTTGGGCAAGGTGAGTGGATTGTTGCACTGGAATACGCCCAAGCTACAACGCGCAGTGTTATCCGATAGTATGCTATTGATCTCGTAAGCAATCTGAGGGTCAAGCGCCTGTTTGGGTTTGTTGGCATCTTGTTTGGTAGTATCATCCACAACTTTGCCAGTGGGGTCGGTGATCTTAGTCCAGTAGACTTGGTTGCGATGCTGACCCCCACTCGGGAAAGTCTCAAAAGCATTGACCATGTCGATTAGTCGTACCTCGCCAGACCCCAAAGCCAGACTTAGACCATAATCATCGGTACTGCGATTGAAAGTAGTGATGCCCATATCTTTGGCTGTGCCTATCATACTGTCAATACCACCAAGATAAAGGGCCTTGACTGCCGGGATGTTGAGTGAGCTAGACAGCGCTTGGCGAATAGAAACCACTCCATAGGTACGTTTGGTATAGTTTTGGGGAGTGTATCCGCCACCAAAATCGGTAGTGACATCATAAAGCGTGGTGCCGGCACCATAATTTTTCTTGAATAGGTTGGAGTAAACAATAGGCTTGATACTCGATCCTGGTTGGCGTTGCGCCGTGGCTACATTGTAGCTACCAAAGTCAGGGTCATTGTAGTCATAGCTACCAACCATACTGAGTACTTGCCCATTCGTCGGATCAGCCGACACCAGTGCTGCGTTGCTACCACCGTAGCTGCGTACAGAGCCCATGTTGTCCTGGATGGCCTTGACGGCAGTATTGTACTTATCAATATCAAGTGTGGTGATTACTTTGAGGCCACCTTCGTTGACGCGCTTGACTCCGTACTTGTCTTCTAATAGTTCACGTACATACTGTACAAAGTGAGGAGCGGTGACATTGGCATAGGGGTTGTAACGCTGCACTTGAGCCAAAACATCTTCTTTTTTGGCAGCTTCGGCTTGGTCACGTGTGATGTAGCCCTGTTCGGCCATGAGATCTAGAACATGATCTTTCTTGGTTACCAGAGCATCTTTGTGCAACCCATATGGCGAATAATAGCTAGGTGCTTGGGGTAGACTGGCTAGTAGTGCGCATTGACTGAGTGTGAGATCTTTTGCGTCTTTGCCAAAAAACTGTTTGGCTCCAGCTTGCACGCCATAGGCAGTAGAGCCATATGGAATTTCATTGAGATATAGTCGCAAAATATCATCCTTTTTGTACAACTGCTCGATCTCAATTGCCAAAATCAATTCTTTGATCTTACGAGAATAGCTACGCTCATCTGTCAATAGTGCATTCTTAACATACTGCTGGGTGATTGTACTACCGCCACCGCGAGTGGGATCTTTGAAAATGATTCCTGAGAAGGCGCGCACTATGCCCTTGGGGCTAAAGGCACCTTGTTTGTAGAAGTCTTTGTCTTCAAGTGACACTGTGGCATCTTTGATGCATTGCGGCATCTGATTGAATTCGATCACGCTACGGTTCTTGTCGCCATATATCTCGACTAGCAGATGCTCACCGGTACGGTCATAGAGTTTGGTGGTCTGGGCACTCACTCTGGCATTGATTTTATTGGGACTTGGTAAATCCTTGGCAAACCATGCAAAAATACCAGCTACCAGTAGTAATGCACATAGCGCAGCGATGCCGTAAATTTTCAAAGCTTTGCGACTGGTGGCCACTGCCCAAATGTGCTTTGGATTGAGCTTGGCCATACCTTTGGCCTTTGGAACAGCAGTTTTTATCTTGCGACCTGGTACTCGAACGTTGCGTTTTGTCATATCTGTTGGAAGGGGATTAGTCTGATCTGGAGAACTAGCCTCAATTGGTTTGGTGGTGTCATCGTGAGTTATGGTCGTATTGGTACCACCCGAACTAACCGTGGTCTTTTTGACCTTGCGGGTGAGCTGCTTGGCTTTTTTCTTGGGGGATTTGGCCATTTTTATATAGTTCTCTTTACCTAAAATTATACCACGACATAGTTATTAATGGCCGTGGTAATCATGGTTATATAACGCCGATTTTGCTATACTGTGACAGATGAGCCAAGCTGATACCAATAAGATATTAGAGCTATTTTCACGCTACGGTGATGAAATTATTACCAAGGCTGAGCTCGAAAGAAGACTCGCAAGTGGCAAAAAGCTGCGCATAAAATATGGTGTTGATGTTACCGCGCCAACGCTTCATATTGGCCATGCAGTCAACCTATGGTTGATGCGTGCTATGCAAGATATGGGCCACAAGGTACTATTTCTTATTGGTGATTTTACTACCAGGATAGGTGACCCAACTGGTAAAAGTAAAACTAGGCCAATTATCCCTCAGGAGGAGATTGAAAAAAATCTCAAAGAATTTATTGAACAAGCCAAAATGGTGCTTAGGTTCGACAAACAACATTTAGAGATACATCACAACTCTGACTGGTTTGACAAAATGCCTACTTCTGAGTTCTTACAGAAACTGATGATGATCACCCATGCACGCTTGATCGAGAGGGATATGTTTCAGGAGAGAATAAAGGCCCACAAGGATATCTACATGCACGAGTTAATCTATCCAATTTTGCAAGGCTGGGATTCGGTGGAGCTAAAAAGTGACATTACAATTATTGGTTCTGATCAACTTTTCAACGAAATGCTAGGTCGATTCTATCAAGAAAAAATGGGGCAAACTCCTCAGATGATTGTTACCACCAAAATTACACCTGGATTAGATGGTGCTGAGAAACAGAGCAAATCTATTGGTAACTATGTAGGCTTAGCTCATGATCCACTCGAAAAATATGGTCGCATCATGACTCTACCGGATGAGTTAATTATTGAGTGGTTTAGGGTATATACCGATGTGCCTCTCGATCAGATCGAACAGATCGAGAAGGATATGAGCCTCGGCGATAATCCGCGCGATACCAAAGCCAGCTTGGCACGCCATATTGTAGCTCGTTACCACGGCGAGAAGGCAGCTACTGAGGCCGAAGCGGCCTGGAACAAGCAGTTTCGTGAAGGTGGTCAACCGGATGAGATACAGCAGCACAAGCTGAAATTGCCTATCAATATCATTGAAGCCATTGCTGATGTGTTCGGCATAAGCAAATCCGAATCCAGAAGACTGGTAAGCCAAAAAGGCGTGAAGTATGCTGGCAAGGTGGTAGACAAGCCTGAGACCGAGCTCAAGAAGCCCGGCATACTGCAGCTCGGCAAACGCCGCTACGCCGAGATACTCAAGAAATAAACACATGATAAGATAAGATCATGAAACTGACCGACAAAGTATCGGTGCTGAATGGTGTGGGTGATGTCGTAGCCAAACGTTTGGCGAGACTTGGTATTGAGACTATCCAAGATCTGCTGCTGCACTACCCAAGGCGCTGGGAAGACTATAGCCAGGTCACGGCAATATCACAGACCAAACCCGGGGAAATCGCCGTAGTCGCCGAGCTTAATAGTATCGCTACTCGGCGCTCATTTCGCCGCCGCCTGACAATCACAGAAGCAGTGATTACAGATCAGACAGGTAGCCTCAAGGTGGTTTGGTTTAATCAGCCATTTGTGGCCAACCAACTCAAAGCTGGCGAGCGCTATTTTTGGGCTGGCAAGCTGGAATTCAAAGGCGGCTATCTCAGCCTCAACAACCCGATGGTGGAGCTGGCTGGTGCGACCACTGGCGGTAAAATATTTCCTGTTTATCCAGAAACATCCCAACTCAGTAGCAAGCAGTTACGGCGCTATGTTGGCGATGTCATATCGCTATGCGATGGGTTGCGAGACAATCTGCCAGATGAGATCGAGCAGAATTATGATCTTATATCGTTTGGCCAGGCTGTAAGGCAGCTGCACCAACCAACAACGATGCAGCAAGTCGAGCAGGCTAGACGACGGATAGGCTTTGGCGAACTATTTGGCTATATGCTGACGGGTCTGTATCTAAGAAAAGCTCGCCAGAGCGAATCTTCTGCGGCCATGGCATTTGAGCTAGCTGTGGTCAAGCAACTAGTTGATGGATTGCCTTTTGAATTGACTGATGGCCAGCGCAAGGCTACTTGGCAGATACTGCAAGATATGGAGAAGCCACAGCCGATGAACCGCCTTCTGCAGGGCGACGTGGGTAGTGGCAAGACAGTAGTGGCACTGATAGCTGCTGCTATGGCGGCGCATCATGGCTACCAGACTGCCTACATGGCGCCGACCGAGATACTGGCCGCCCAGCATGCTGATACAGCGAGCACACTGCTCAAGCCGCTAGGTCTGCGTGTGGGCTTGTTGGTGGCATCACACAAGTCGGCTGCAAAGCGTGAACTGCAAGAGCAGATAGGTAGTGGATCTATCGATTTAGTGATCGGCACGCACGCTTTGCTTTCTGAAAAGGTAGCTTTCAAAAATCTCGGGCTCGTGGAGATCGATGAGCAGCATCGCTTTGGTGTGCAGCAGCGTACAGCGCTGAGATCCAAAGCGAGCATCAGCCCACATATGCTCACTATGACCGCCACACCGATCCCGCGTAGTTTGGCATTGGTTGTTTATGGGGATCTCGACATCAGTGTGATCAGTGAGTTACCTGCCGAACGCAAACCAGTGACAACTCAAGTATTTACTGAGGCTCAGAGATTGTCTGCTTATCAACACATTGAGCAGCGGTTGGGGGCTGGCGAGCAGGCTTTTGTAGTCTGTCCGCGCATCATTCAGGACGACAGTAGCGGCAAAAAAAGTGTCGAGGCTGAGTATGATAGGCTGCGTAAGAGTATCTTTGCGCATCGCCGGATTGGGTTGCTACATGGGCGGATGAAGGCAGATGACAAGGCGGCAGTGATGAGTAAATTTGCGGCTGGCAAATTGGATATTTTGGTATCTACGACGGTAGTCGAAGTCGGTGTCAATGTACCCAATGCCACGGTGATGCTGATCGAGGGCGCTGACGGCTACGGTCTAGCCAGTCTGCATCAGCTACGCGGACGCGTTGGTCGATCTGACAAGCAATCGTACTGTTATCTGATAGGCTCGACTGAAAGCCCCGAGAGCTTGGCTCGGCTCAAGAGTTTGGAAAAAACCCATGATGGCCTGCGACTAGCACAGATCGATCTGATGAGTCGTGGCCCAGGTGAGGTATATGGCAAACTCCAGCACGGCTACTTTGATCTTCGCATGGCGAGTTTGACAGACACTTTGCTAATAGAACAGGTGCGTGAAGCTGCTCAGGCTTTTCTTTCATCTGATAATATGGTAAAATATCCGCAAATTGAGCAGTTGGTGCTAACACTAGCCGCTCAAACAAGTATCGAATGAATTCAGGTGTACTTACATTTGCCACTCGCGGCAAGGCTTTCAAAACAATCGGCACGCATCAGAAATTTGATCGCGAGGCCTATCGGCTGATACGCCCAGCGTTGAAACAGGGTATATTTCCTATGCGTCGGGAAGTACTGCAGTTTGAGGGTATGGGTGGACCCGATGGGCTCAAGTTCAAAGGAAAATACAAAGGTGATCATCTGTGGGACCCCATCAAAGAAATTGGCCACCTGCCAGTTTGGATAGAAGTACACTACAACAATCTAGTAGAAGCAATCCGTGAAGGCGATCGCATCAAAGCTGCGTTTGAAGCAGGATTTATGGCTCATTATCTGACTGACAGTCTCACACCAGCTCACCATCTGAGCTGGAAGGAAGCAGAAGCCGAGTATGAGAATTCCAGCAAGCTACGCAAGAAGTGGCTGTACTATGGTCGCAAGGGTCTGATGAGCTCTCATGTGGCATTCGAAGCTGGTGTTAGCTCCACCATTAGCTTTGGTAGACTCAAGACCAAATTCGACACAGATCTGTACGAACGCGTCCAATCCGACGGCATACAAGCTGTGGTCAAACAAGAATCCCGTACCATTGCTGAGCACCAACTGTACCGTAAATTCTTAGAAAAGGGCTGGAACGTAGCTATTGCAAGAGCCGTCAAGCGTGTAGTAGTACCACGAATTCCTCAGCTTATCGCGGCTGCTTGGCTAAGTGCTTATGCTGAGGCTGGTTACAAAGTCGATACCAACAAGCTTGCGACCATCAAATGATCACTATCATAGCAGGTACCAAGCGAGGGCAGGTATTGCCGGAATTACCGTCTGGCGCACGGCCAGTTAGCCAAAAGGTGCGTGCGGCCATTTTCTCCAGCCTAGCTGAGAGAGTAGTAGGTGCCCAGGTGCTGGATCTGTATGCTGGTAGTGGTGCGCTGGGGCTGGAGGCACTGAGCCGTGGGGCCGATAGTGCTGTACTAGTGGATCAGTCAGACAGGGCGCTTAAGAAAAACGCCAGCAAGTTTGATCGCCAGACCGTTACGATAATTCGACAAGATGTGGCGCGATTCTTGGCCAAAGAAAAACTCCAGTACGATCTCATTTTCGTGGACCCGCCTTACGCTGAGATCGATCTTGATCTGGTAAAACAGGCCACAAATCTGTTACAATCAGATGGCGTATTGGTGCTAAGTAGCTCCAAACGTACAGACTTAGAGGATAGTTTTGGGCTTATCCAGACCAAGCTGTATGGTGACACCAAAATATCGTACATTCAAAAATCATAAATATTGCTTTGACGCGCGGATGTGGTGGAATTGGTAGACACGCTAGCCTTAGGAGCTAGTGGGGTAACACCCGTGTAGGTTCGAGTCCTATCATCCGCACCAAACAAATGACGCCCAGACTTGGGCGTTGGCTGTTTGGTTTTAGGACGAGAAACCAAGAGGTTCGGCGAGTGAGCCGCAGAGCCAAATATATTTCTTGCAATAATTTTATTGATGCAGTACAATTTCTTTCCGACGCAATCCAATGCCTCGTGGTTCAGCCACCTGGAGGGCCATCATTGGAAAGCGGCGCCTGTAGCTCAATCGGATAGAGCGCTGTTGACGAAAGCAGAGGTTGTGGGTTCGAGTCCCACCAGGCGTACGAGTGTGTAGCACTGAAAAGGCAATGGTTTTTGGGGTTCAACTCCCCGGCCTTTAGTCTGAGGGAGGCGGCTGCAATGTCGAGCGCGGGAGGCCCATTAATTTGAGCCATTTGAACCCGCGATTGCAGTACGGGCGAACCGTTTCAACTCCCAGTCAGATGTTGTGTGTGCTCTCAGGGGCTGTAGCTTAACTGGTAAAGCACCTAGTGGTTTGGCAAAGACACCGAGGACCTTGGCTTAGAAGCAGCCACGGGTTGAAAGAGTGCGTAATAGCTCACTCGGCGAGTCAAATGGCTAGGAATATGGAGGTTCAACTCCTCTCAGCTCCGCTTGGTCCGTTGTCGATGGCGTAACCCTGGTTTCGGACACAGGAAAACGAGCCGACGACGTAGACCACGCCAGGGTGGTGTGCAAGCCACCCTGGCGAGATCGAGGCTTTCTTGATTGGGCCTGAATCAATCTAGGACGGGTAGCTCAGTTGGCAGAGCACCGGGCTGAAAACCCGGAGGTCGCAGGTTCGATCCCTGCCCCGGCCACGCGTCACCTGTGGTGGGACCGACATCTCCCAAGCGTCTGTCTCCGGGCGGATGCAAGCTGCAGGTAGGTTGCGCTCCAAGTGCTCCGCCGAACCCATGACGCTGGGTGCGACGGTTCCAGGCCAGCTAGCGGCTGTTCAGCGTGACCATCGGGCTCCTCGGTTTTCGGACCGAGGAGCCCGACTCATTTTTTAGACTAGAATTATTGACTCATATCTGATATTATTACTGGATCATGAAACACGAAATCACCAAATCCACCAAGACCAATGTCGTATTGACCATCACAGCTGATGAGAAATACATGGCTGTATATCACCAAGCCGTACTCAAGCGGATGAAGAAAGACCTCAAAGTTGACGGCTTTCGCCCCGGCCATGCGCCTGATAACATTGCCGAGCGCCAACTAGGCAGCGAACGGGTACAAAGCGAAGTGCTTGAGGAAGTGGTGATGCATGCTTATGCCGGGGCAGTTCGTGATGCCAAACTCACTACAGTGTCGGCACCACACATAGAGGTAAAAAAATTTGTACCTTACACTGATCTAGAATTTACTGCCGAGGTGGCAATCATGCCGGAGATCAAATTTGATCTAACCAAGTTGAGCCTGAAATATGAGGTTCCCAAAGTGGCTGAGAAAGATGTTGATGGTGCCATCGAAGAGCTGCGCAAACAGCTAGCTGAGCGTACCGAGGTAACTCGCGCCGTCAAAGATGGTGACGAAGTAGTTCTCGATTACAAAGGCGTACGTGAGGGCAAGCCTGTCGAGGGTGCGGCCGCCGAGAATCAAACTTTAGTGATCGGCAGTAAACAGTTTATACCTGGTTTTGAAGAAAACTTGATTGGTCTTAAGAAAGACTCTACCAAGACATTTGAGCTAACTTTTCCCAAAGACTATCATGCCAAAGATTTGGCTGGCAAAAAGGTGGAATTTACCATCACCATCAAGAAAATCAGCGAGGTCAAGCTACCCAAACTTGATGACGGCTTTGCAACCCACATCGGGCCGTTCAAAACAATCGACGAACTACGCAAGAATGTGCGTGAAAGTCTGGAAGCACGCAGTGCCCAAGAGTACCAGAAGGAGTATGAGGACAACGTAGTGGCCCAGCTGATGGACAAGGCTAAGTTTGAGGTATCGCACGAGCTGATCCACGACGTCATGCACAATATCGAGCATGAGACCACTGACCAACTGAAGGATTCGGGGCTCGACATCGATAAGTATCTACAGATGCAAAACAAGACCAAAGAAGTTTGGGAACAAGAGCTACATGCTGAGGCGGAGCGTCGGGTAAAGCTCGGCATACTGATGCGCTGGATGATTGAGAAAGAGGCTATCAAAGTGACTGAAGACGAGGTTGACCACGAGCTGGGGCACATGCGCGAGCACTACAGTGATCCCAAGATGCAAGCCGAACTCAACGATCCCAAATTCCGCGATGATTTGCGTACTCATCTGCTGACTGGCAAAGCCATCAAAAAACTCGTAGAATATGCAAAGAGCTAACGCTCTGTACTCAGGCGGGGAAGCTTGAGATCAAGGAGGATCATGACCAATCCACGCAATCAAATATTAATACCGACCGTGATTGAGAAGACCAGTCAGGGAGAGCGAGCTTATGATATCTATTCGCGTTTGCTCAAAGAACGCATTATCTTTCTGGGCAGTGAAGTAACTGAAGACGTTGCCAACCTAATAATTGCCCAATTGCTCTTTTTGGAGAGCGAAAGCGCTGATGACGACATCAAGCTCTACATCAACAGCCCGGGAGGAAGTGTTTATGCCGGTCTAGCTATGTTTGACACTATGAACTTGGTAAAACCAGACGTATCGACTATCTGTGTCGGTATGGCCGCGAGCATGGGAGCGGTACTACTCGCAGCTGGCGCCAAAGGTAAACGTTTTGCGCTACCCAATTCTAAGATCATGATACACCAAGGATCAGCCGGCTTTTCGGGCACGCCAAGTGATATTGAGATTACCGCCCGTGAGGTACTCAAAAGCCGCCAAAAGCTTGATGAAATTCTTTCTGAGCGGACCGGTAAATCAGTCGAGCAAGTTCACAAAGACACCGATCGAGACTATTGGATGAGCAGTAGTGAAGCCAAAGACTATGGTCTGATTGACTCAGTCGTAGCCAAAGCCAAGTAACACATGTACCTACAGCTTTTTCGTAATACTCGCTTCTTGCGCATCTGGGCAGCTCAGATATGTTCGGGTTTGGCTGCCAATCTGCTGAACTTCGCGCTGGTCATCCGAGTATACGATCTAGCACAAGGTAGCCGATATGCCAATGTAGCGGTTAGTTTGCTAATAGTGAGCTTCGCGCTGCCATCAGTGATATTTGCTGTAGTGGCCGGAGCCTACGTAGATCGCTGGGATCGCAAAAAAGTACTGTTGTGGAGCAATCTGATCCGGGCCGTTTTGGTGCTGCTTTTCTTGGTGTTTGAAAAAAATCTCTTTGCAGTCTATGGTCTGGTATTTTTGATATCAATATTTACGCAGTTCTTTATACCAGCCGAAGCGGCGGCTCTGCCGCGTTTGGTACGCAAAGATCAACTGCTTACTACCAACTCACTATTCTTGTTTAGCTTCTATGCTAGCTTTGTGATTGGTTATAGCCTAGCTGGGCCAGCCGTAGGACTATTTGGTCCACAAAGTACTTACATAATCATGAGTGGTGCATTTGGACTCGCAGCGTTACTTGTATTGGGATTGCCACAGCTCAAGCCTGAAGAAGGCACAGCTCACGGCCGAACTGTATCCAGTGTGTTATCACAGGTGCGTGAGAGTTTGGGTGAGATCTTGCGTACCAAAACACTGTTCTTTCCACTTCTAAATCTCACCATTTCCCAGGCTGTGATTGGCGTGATAGCCGTGCTCGCTCCGGCTCTGGCCACAATCCTCTTTCATCAGAGTCTCACGGCAGCCAGCGTGAAGTTGATAGTGCCTGCTGCAGTTGCTATGGTAATCGGCGCGATTTTGGTGGGGCAGTGGGGCAAAAAAGCCAACAAGGTCAAGCTCATCAACTACGGTATTGCCCTGGGCGCGGCTTCGCTATTTGCACTCGGCATGGTACATAGGGTAGATGATTGGCCGATGTTTATAGCTATTGTCATCGCTATATCAGCCGTTATGGGATTTGCCAACGCTCTGGTAACCGTATCAGCGCAGACCCTTTTGCAACTAAACACCTCAGATCAGCAGCGTGGAAAGGTGTTTGGCGCGCTAAATATGCTGATCAATATTGCAGCACTGGTACCTGTGGTACTGGCCGGAATTTCTGCCGACATCATATCCCCGACAGCTGTGTTGGTGGGTGCTGCGGCTTTGTTGGCAGCATTTGGCGTGGTCCAACGTGTCACCTTTGGCAAAATAGCTTTGAAGAATGCCTAAAAAATGCTTGACAGCAGCAGCAAAACCAGATAGACTTATCTGTAAGAGGAAGCTTAAACAACTACCAGGAAATTCACCCGGAAGGGTGTTCTGGTATTTTGTCGGTTTAGATACGCCTCGGCATGCCAACCAGTAAAAGTTAATAGTGAGGAGATAAGCGAACATGGCCAAAGCCCCCGCCAATGCCAGGGTGTATCTTAGCACCCAAAAAGACTCGCTAGCTATGCCCAACCTTATTAAGATTCAAGCCGAATCTTATCAGTGGTATATCGAGCACGGACTAAAAGAACTATTTGAAGAAATCTCTCCAATCGAGGATTTCACCGGCAAAAAATACGAATTAAGCTTTAAAGACTATCATTTCGACGCTCCCAAACTCAGTGAACAAGAGTCCAAAGATAAGAATCTCAGCTATGAAGCATCCCTCAAAGTTGTAGTTGAGCTGCTTATCAAAGAGACTGGCGAGGTCAAAACCCAAGAGATTTTCCTCGGTGATTATCCAATCATGACCGAGCGTGGCACGTTTGTCATCAACGGTGTCGAGCGTGTTGTAGTAAGTCAGCTAGTACGCAGCCCTGGTGTATTTTTCACTACCAGCGACAATGGTTATTTCAACGCCAAAATTATTCCTAATCGCGGTGCTTGGCTAGAGATCGAAACCGGCCAAAACGGCGTTATGACGGTCAAAATTGACCGCAAGCGTAAGATTACTGTTACTACCTTGCTGCGTGCATTTGGATTTGGCAGTGATGAGGAAATCAAAAAATTATTTGCTGATGCCGACACCGGTGAGGTGAAGTTTATCGATGAGACGCTGGCCAAAGATCCGGCCAAAACCCAAGCCGAAGCTTTGATGGAAGTCTATCGTCGTATCCGACCTGGTGATCTGGCTACTGTCGAGAACTCCAAGAGTTTGATCGACAGTATGTTTTTTGACTTCAAGCGCTATGATTTTAGCAAAGTTGGCCGCTACAAGATCAACAAACGGCTCGGGCTCAACATCAAAAATACCCGCGAGAATCGTACGTTGCGCAAAGAAGATTTTGTAGCTATTGTGGCCGAGACTATCAGGCTCAGTAACTCCAACGCGATGAGCGAGGATGTCGACCATCTCGGCAACCGTCGTCTTAAGATGGTAGGTGAGCATATCCAGAACAAATTCCGAGTCGGTCTACTGCGCATGGAGCGTATTGTCAAAGACCGTATGAGTGTGGCCGACATTGAGGCGGTCATACCAGCACAACTAGTCAATGTTCGTCCTATCGTGGCAAGTGTCAAGGAATTCTTTGCCAGTCACCAACACAGTCAGTTCATGGATCAAGTCAACCCACTAGCCGAAGTCGTACACAAACGCAAACTCAATGCCATGGGGCCTGGTGGACTCAACCGCGAGCGCGCTGGCTTTGAGGTGCGAGACGTACACCGTACTCACTATGGTCGTATTTGCCCTATTGAGACTCCGGAAGGCCCAAATATTGGTCTGGTATCGGTATTGTCGACCTTTGCTAGGGTCAATGAGTATGGGTTTATCGAAAGCCCTTACTACAAGGTTATCAATAAGGCTGCTACTGAAAAGGCCGTGGGCGAGATTGTTGCCCGACAGTACAAGGATGCTAGCGGTACTGTGCTTGTAAAATCCGGTGACACTATCACTAAGCCTATTGCTGCCAAGTTGAGCAAAGCTGGTATCGAAGAAGTAGCACTCAAGGCACGTGTTACAGGCGAGATTGTTTATCTCGACGCCCATGATGAAGAGAAGACCGTAATTGCCCAAGCTGGCACTGCCACTGACTCCAATGGATATTTTGTTGATAGTCGTGTGCCGGTGCGCGGTATTGGCGGTGAGGCTGACGAGGAAGATGCCAATAGCGTAGAGTATATGGATGTCAGCCCACGCCAAGTGGTTGGCATCTCGGCCGCTTTGATACCATTTCTCGAGCACGATGATGCCAAACGCGCCTTGATGGGTGCCAATATGCAACGTCAAGCAGTCGCGCTGGTGCGACCAGAAGCCCCAGTTGTGGGTACGGGCGTAGAACACATTGTAGCTGCTGACTCGGCTCAAGTTATCCTGGCAGAAGGTGATGGTGTGGTCCAATCGGCTACTGCTGATGAAGTGACCGTCAAATATGCCAAAAATACCAAGACTCATACTTTGACTCGATTTGTGCGCTCCAATCAAGGTAATGCCATCCATCAACGCACCCTTGCCGTACGGGGCCAGAAGGTCAAACGCGGTGATGTGTTGGCCGATGGTATGAGCACTCAAGGTGGTGAGCTAGCTCTTGGCCAAAACGTGCTAGTGGCATTTATGCCCTTTGAAGGACTCAACTATGAGGATGCTATCATCGTGTCGCAACGCCTTGTACAAGATGATCGCTATACATCGATTCATATCGATATGCATCAGACCGATATCCGTGATACCAAACTCGGACCAGAAGTAATGACCCGTGATATACCCAATGTTTCTGAAGAATCTCTCAAGGACCTCGACGATGGTGGTATTGTGCGGATTGGTGCTGAAGTAACTGCCGGCGATATCCTGGTCGGTAAGATTACCCCCAAAGGTGAGACTGACCTGAGCTCCGAAGAGCGGCTGTTGCGTGCCATCTTTGGTGAAAAAGCGCGCGATGTCAAAGATACCAGTCTGCGCATGCCCAATGGTGCGACCGGCAAGGTGGTAGATGTCAAGATACTGTCGCGCGACAATGGCGACGAGCTGCCAAGCGGTGTAATCGCTCAGATATATGTGGCTGTTGCCCAACTTCGCAAGATC
The DNA here is from genome assembly GCA_964637185.1 of uncultured Candidatus Saccharibacteria bacterium. Taxonomy (GTDB): domain Bacteria; phylum Patescibacteriota; class Saccharimonadia; order CAILAD01; family BJGX01; genus CAZSVP01. The sequence goes on from CAZWVB010000001.1 coordinate 153,181, forward strand.
GCGGTTGGAGATAAGATGGCCGGCCGACATGGTAACAAAGGTGTTATCAGCAAAATTTTGCCAATTGAAGACATGCCATTTACCGAGGACGGTACTCCAGTAGACATCATACTCAACCCGCTCGGTGTAGGCGCGCGTATGAATATTGGCCAGGTACTTGAGACTCATCTTGGATGGGCAGCCCACGCGCTTGGTTATAGCGTAGCCAGCCCGGTATTCAACGGCGTCAAGATTGATCAGATCAAAGAAGAACTCAAGAAGGCGGGTCTGCCCGAAGATGGCAAAACCCAACTTTACTCTGGGGCTACTGGCGAACCGTTTTCCGAACGCACCACTATTGGTTACAAATACATGCTCAAGCTGCACCACATGGTAGACGACAAGATCCACGCTCGCTCGACTGGACCATACGCCATGGTTACACAGCAGCCACTTGGCGGCAAAGCCCAGATGGGTGGTCAGCGTTTTGGTGAGATGGAAGTGTGGGCGCTCGAGGCTTATGGTGCCAGCCACAGTTTGCAGGAGATATTGACTATCAAGTCTGATGATGTAGTAGGTCGCTCCAAAGCTTACGAGTCTATCATCAAGAGTGATGAGATCAAAGGCCCACGCATACCCGAGTCATTCAATGTCTTGGTCAAAGAATTGCAGAGTCTAGGGCTGTCGGTAGATCTAGAACGCAGTAAGGCTCACGAGACAGTCGATGCTGAAGACATACTCGAGGGCGAAACCCTGCGCGAAGCCAACGAACTAGCTGACGAGCAGCTGCTCAAAGGCGAACAAGCTGCCGAAGGCGAAGCTGTTGTTGATCTGAGTGCCAACACCATAGACGACTTTGAAGCACTGGCCGAAACCATTGAAGATACAGACAAGGAGGCAAAATAATGAATCCCAACGCCGAAGACAACAAACGGCCACAAGAGGGGCTTGATCACAATCAAACTATTGCGGACTTTGATGCCGTACGATTGTCGATAGCTAGCCCAGATCAGATCCTGGACTGGAGTCATGGTGAGATCACCAAGCCTGAGACCATCAACTACCGTACCCAGAAACCCGAGAAAGATGGTTTGTTCTGCGAAAAGATCTTTGGACCTACCAAAGATTGGCAATGTTATTGTGGTAAATACAAAGGTATCCGATACAAAGGCATCACCTGCGACAAATGTGGCGTGCTGGTGACTCGTAGTATTGTACGCCGCGAGCGCATGGGGCATATCCAACTGGCTGTGCCAGTAGCCCATCTGTGGTTCTTGCGCGGTACCCCGTCGGCTATTAGCTTGCTTCTCAATATCGGTGTACGTGACCTCGAACGGATTGTGTATTTTGCCAACTTCGTGGTGACTTCGGTTGATGAAAAAGCCAAGGTCACTGCTCTAAAAGAATTGAGCGAAGACTACAAAAACCGCCAGAAAGAGCTGCTTGCCAAGCATGGCGTCAAGAAGATCGACGACCCAAGCCTTGATGAAGCTGCTCTCAAAGAATTCGCTGAGCTTGAGACCAACTACCAAAATGCAAAGACAGATATCACCAATCTCGCCAAGCTACAATTGCTGCCAGAGGGGCGCTACCGTGAGCTCAATATCAAATTCGGTACTGTATTCCAGGCTGCGATTGGTGCTGAGGCATTGCGCAGTTTGTTGACAGAGATAGATTTGGAAAAACTAGCCAAACAATTGCGTGAAGAGGCCGAGAGCAACATCGGACAGAAGAAGAAAAAAGCCCTCAAACGGCTAAAGGTAGTCGAGGGCATGATCCTCTCGGGTATTCGTCCAGAGTGGATGATTGTGACTGAGCTGCCTGTAATACCACCTGATCTACGGCCGATGGTTCAGCTCGATGGTGGCCGTTTTGCTGCTTCCGATCTCAATGATCTTTACCGTCGTGTCATCAACCGCAACAACCGTCTCAAGAAGTTGTTTGCTCTCGATGCTCCAGAGATAATTTGTCGCAATGAAAAACGCATGCTTCAAGAAGCTGTTGACGCGCTGATCGACAACAACGCACGTCGTGAGCGTACCGCTACCGCCGCTGGTCGCAAGAAGCCAAAGAGTCTGACTGATCTACTTAAAGGCAAACAGGGTCGCTTCCGTCAAAACTTGCTAGGTAAGCGCGTGGATTATTCTGGGCGTTCAGTGATTGTGATCGGGCCACATCTCAAGATCGACCAATGTGGTATCCCTAAGATGATGGCACTCGAGCTATTCAAGCCGTTTGTGGTTGGTAAATTGATCGAAAAAGGCTTTGCTCACAATGTGAAGTCGGCCAGTCGCATGGTAGAGCGGGCCCGCACTGAAGTTTGGGATACACTTGATGAAGTAATCGCTGACAAGCACGTGCTGCTCAATCGCGCACCTACCTTGCATCGTTTGGGTATCCAGGCTTTCAAACCTATCTTGATCGAAGGCAAGGCCATTCAGTTACATCCTCTGGTCTGTGAAGCTTTCAACGCTGATTTTGACGGCGACCAGATGGCCGTACACGTACCACTGAGTGATGCAGCCCAGACTGAAGCGCGTGAGATCATGCTCAGCAAACTCAACCTACTCAAACCAGCTGATGGCTCGCCATTGGTCAAACCAAACAAGGATATTGTGCTTGGTTGTTACTACTTGACCACAGAAAAGTCTGGCGCCAAAGGTGAAGGCAAGGCCTTCGGTGATCCAGAAGAGGCTATCAATGCCTATCAAGAAGCGCAAATCGATCTGCGTGCAGCTATCAAGGTACGTATAGATGGCAGTATTATTGACACTACTGTAGGGCGATTACTCTTCAATGAGAAGATGCCGGAAGGAGTGGAATTTGTCAACGAGCCACTGACCAAGGCCAAACTCAAGAAGATTATGGCCAAAATCTTTGCTGACTTTGGAAAGACTGTGACTGCCGATGTGGCCGATGCCGTCAAAGATCTAGGTTTTCGCTACTCCAGTCTATCTGGTGTATCGATAGGCATGGATGATCTTACTGTCCCAGAGATACGGGCTCAGCTGATCGATGATGCCGAAGCCAAGGCTGTTGAGTATGTTGGTCAGTATCAACAAGGACTGATCACCAACGAAGAGCGTTACCAGAAGACGGTTGAAATATGGAAAAAGACTGGCGAACAGATCGAAGCACAATTAGAACAGACTTTGCTCAACTCCGAATCTAGCTTGCGCGATGACTTGGAGAGTGGTGCTCGTGCCACTTTGGGCCAGATCAACAAAATGAGTGGTATGCTTGGGCTCATGCTTAGCCCGACCGGCCGCATCATCGAGTTGCCAGTACGCTCCAACTACAAAGATGGTCTATCAGTACTAGAGTACTTTATCTCTACTCACGGTGCTCGCAAGGGTCTGACCGACACGGCTTTGCGTACTGCTGAGTCTGGATATCTGACGCGCCGTTTGGTCGATGTGAGCCAAGACGTGGTCATCACTGAGCCCGACTGCGGTGACAAAGAAGGCTATCTCATCACTCGAGCTGAAGCCGAGGCCGCTGGCGTAGACGGTATCGCTCCATGGATAGTTGGCCGTACAACTATTGGCAAGATTACTGATGACAAGGGCAACGTCTTAGTCAAAAATGGCGAGCTTATTACTGATATATCGGCACGTAAGATAGACGAGGCTGGAGTCTCTGAAGTACGGATCCGTTCAATACTCAATTGTAAATCCATCTGGGGAGTTTGCCAGAAATGTTATGGCACTGACCTGGCTACAGGCGAGCCAGTCCGTATGGGTGAGGCAGTCGGTATTATCGCTGCCCAGAGTATTGGTGAGCCAGGCACGCAGCTGACCATGAATACCAAGCACCTTGCCGGTGTCGGTAGTGACATTACCCAAGGTCTGCCACGTGTCGAGGAAATCTTCGAGGCGCGAGCACCAAAGGGTCAGGCGATACTTGCCGATATGGACGGTATTGTGACCGTCAAACGTCAAGACAACAAGCAAGTGATTACCATCGTGCCACACGATCAGAAGACTACTGATTATGATACTACCGGTCTTAAGGCTCAGGTGAAATCAGGTGATGTAGTGACACGCGGACAGGTTTTGGCCCAAAGTGCTGATGGCAAGAAGACTGCCAAGGCTGGCGCCAAGGGTACAGTGACTGTTGGTCGTAGCACCATCACTTTGGTGCACGAAGGTGCCAATGTACGCGAACACACCATCGGTGAATACATTGATGTCGAGGTCAAGACAGGTGATAGTGTGACTCGTGGCCAACGCCTCACCGAGGGATCGGTCAATCTGCAAGACATGCTCAAATTAGTCGGCAAAGAGGCTGTTGAGCGTTACGTGATCGATGAAGTGCAGGCTATTTACCTCAGCCAGGGCCAAGAGATTAGCTCCAAGCACATCGAGGTGATCATCCGCCAGATGTTTAGCCGTGTCCGCATAGAAGAGCCCAATGACACTACTTTGCTATCTGGTGATGTAGTCGGCAAGACGCTCCTGCACGAAGAAAACGAAGCGGCTGTAGAGAAAGGCGGCAAACCAGCTACTTACGAGCAGCTGCTCATGCCTATCACCAAGATCTCAACCAGCTCGGAGAGTTGGCTGAGTGCGGCATCGTTCCAAGAAACCACCCGTGTGCTGATTGCTGCCGCTTTGCGCGGCAAGGCCGACCGCTTGCGTGGACTTAAAGAGAATGTGATCATTGGTCGTCTGATCCCGGTTGGTACGAGTTTTCGTGACATTGACGAAGAGGCCAACAGTTGACCATCTGGTCCTTACCTGGTAAAATAGTGAGCTGATATGCCAACGATTAACCAACTGATCCGAAAACCCCGCAAGACCAAGCTGACCAAGACCAAGTCGCCAGCTTTGGGCCGTTCGTTCAACGCGCTCAACATGCGCACTCGTCCGCTCAATGCGCCGTTCAAACGCGGTGTATGCGTGAAAGTGTATACCCAGACTCCCCGTAAGCCAAACTCGGCGCTCCGTAAGGTAGCTCGTGTGCGATTGACCAATGGTATGGAAGTCACCGCTTACATACCAGGAGAAGGCCACAACCTCCAAGAGCACTCTGTGGTGTTGGTGCGAGGCGGCCGGGTCAAAGACCTTGGCGGTGTGCGCTACCACATCGTGCGCGGCAACCTCGACACCGCTGGCGTTAGTGACCGCAAACAGGGTCGCAGCCGCTATGGTACTAAGAAGCCTGGCGGGGGCAGTAAGGAATAGTTATGCCACGTAAGACTACCAAATCACTCAAACGCGACCTAAGCCCCGACATTGTTTATAACTCGGTGTTGGTCACCAAGACTATCAACAAAGTCATGGTAAGCGGCAAGAAAAGCTTGGCCGAGCGCCTGGTCTATAGTGCGCTCGAGCAAGCCGCCGCCGAGACCAAAAAGCAACCACTCGAAGTACTCGAGACTGCTGTCAAAAATGTTAGTCCACAGGTGATGGTGAAATCCCGTCGCATCGGTGGCGCCAACTACCAAGTGCCGATGGAAGTACGAGGTGATCGCAAGATCCACTATGCGCTCATGTGGTTGATGGACTCAGCTCGTAGCAAATCAGGCGCTGGCTTTGACGTCAAGTTTAGTCGCGAGTTGGTCGCTGCTTTCAACGAAGAGGGTGATGCTGTCAAGAAGAAGCAAGATGCTCACCAGATGGCGGAAGCTAATAAGGCATTTGCCCACTTCGCTAGGTATTGATAAAAAGGTTACTTACCAAAAACCGCCCAATAATGGGCGGTTTTGGTATTAAGACGTGACGAGCCCCGACGAGCGAGTACTCGTCAGAGCGGGTAGGGATCTGAAGGTGGTGGTTGGTAGTGGCGACAGAATTCCTTACTCATAACCTCATGGGTCGTCCCAAGAAATGGTTGGTCGCTTACATTGCCATTTGCTAGTGTGCATATAGGGCAGAGCAACTCACCTCCGAATACTTTCGGCCATTCCACCAGCCCTACGGCCTGGAGCTGTAGCACGAGCGTGCGCTCACTGACGTCCCAACTCTCAGTGGCTTGCTTGAGGGTAGCTTTGTTGCCACTGTTCTCCTTGAGCCACCAAGACGGCAACACCATCTCTCTTCCCAGCCACTCGCAGAAGGACTCGGAGTCTTGACTCCAGCGCGTCAACCAATGTGAGTCCTTGAGCCGAAACAGTACCCAGTGACCAACTTCGTGTCCGAAGGTAAGACTGTGCTCTGAGCTGGAAAGACTACCGGCCAGGATAATGAGCCCATTTGGATACTCTGTCCCTGGCTCTACAAATCGCCCATAGCCTGTCTGCAGGCTACGAGTCTCGATCGGAACCTCGATCAACTCACCCATGGCCTCAACATCGAGTGGGCCAATCGAAGGTATGCGGTGTTTTCTGATCCACTCCATCATCCTGATGTAGTAGATCTCAGGCATTGGCAGATAAGTCATGATCTACTCCTCTCAGTTGATGGTATGAAGTTAAGTATAAAGGGCCATGCAAACTAACTAAAGCATAAACATGACGAGCCCCGGCGGGCGAGGCTCGTCGGGGCTGTAATGGTCGATTCGACTGGGAGCGAAGCTCAGACTTCGGCTGGCTCCGGCTGCGGTGGCAACATGATCTGCAGATCATGGGCCGGATGGGCCGAGACCATGAAGTTGCCGATCAGCTTGGCCTCGGTGAGCTCGCGCTCGGCCAAGTCGTAGCCGTAGGCGCAGATGTCGGCGTCTTGGCACAGCCTGACCAACTCCAGGCGGTCGACGTGCGGTCCGTGGCCGCAGCGCTGCACATAGCCGAGCTCGTCTTCGGTCATCTCCAGCATGCGCTGCTTCAGCCGGTCCAGGATGATCTGGTTGGCTCTAGCGACATCCCTGGTGATGCTCCGTTGTAGATCGCTTGGCATGGCCACACACACCTTGATATGGGTGTCCAGGCCACTGATGAGAGCTCCACACCAGCGGCAGTCATATAGGGCCTCACACTTCTCTCGGTGAGTGGACCAATCGACATTGTTGACGATTAGGTGGCCGGTGAAGCCGAGCTCGACTAGGGCTGCTCTGAGCTTGTCCTCGTATTCCTTACGACATTGCTGGTTGTAATTCACAAGCTTCCTCCAAGTCGGGGTGCGATACGCAGAGACTATACAAGATAAACGCAATTTTTTCAAGCCTAATCACTGTAATTGACGAGCCCCGACAGGGGGACCCGTCGGGGCTACTCGAGTTTGACTGTGGCGACTGCCGGCTCACTGATCTGTGGTGGCGAACCATGTGCCCGCCAGACCGAAGCCATCAGCCCCACAGCTGTTGCGGCATGCTCGGCGATAGCTTGACGGCCCTCGGGATAATCCAGACCTACAGTTTGTACGCGGTGTAAGAACTTGCCAAACTTGAGCGGCCAATAACTATCTGGGCAAAAGCCTTCCTGGGTATGTCGATCGTTCTGCTCAAGAGGGAAGCGCTGGAGGATGGTGGCTTGTTGCATGATGATCCAAGTGATGGCTCGCACCACTTCGAGTGCACCGGGTGTGTCGAGCGACACACCGGCTAAGCGCATGGCTCGCCACACAGCGGCTTGTACCTGGCAGCGATTGGCGCTCATAATTCACCGAGTAATTGCTCAATCTGCTCGTAAACCAGTGCGCTCACATCAGCAATGTCGCGTTGGAAGTTACAGATGTGTGTGCAGCGGGGGTGTCGGCCCCAAGCCGCGCGAATGCCACACTGCTGGGCAATTGCTTCTTGAGCTGTTTCGCTCCGAACTGGATTGCTGGCGCAGCGTTGCTCATACAAGTCAGGATGGTGTACTGCCAATGACTCGAGCAAGATGACAGAGTAGTAGCGACTCAATGCGGTTTGAGCATCGAGACGGTGGATCCGTGCCCAGGTGAGTTTGGCCCAACAATTGGGTCCATCAGGATGAAAGTGGCTTACCCCGGCAGCGCCGCGATCCACCACGATCAGCTTCTTGGCATCCTCTAAGGCCAGCTGTTGAGCGGCGGTTTCCAGCTCAATCATGCGTTTGAGCACGGCATCTTGCAAATGGTGGCGGTACCCCCGCCAGATACCAGCTGCGGTATCATCTGCGCCCATCTGCTCGCACCAGTCAAGCAAACTCGGATCGGGGAGCGGTACCAGCTGTTCTGTTAGCACCTGGGTAGCTGCCTCGGGCACCGTCAAGACATGGTCGTCGAATATCTCGGCAATGGCAGTCAAGATGGTGGACTTACCGGCACAAGGGCCGCTGTCTAGTACCACCATTGGAATCGGCAGTGTATCGGTAGTGACAAGCATTCGTACCTCCTAGTTGTCAAAGGACAACTTGAGCATAAAATTTGAGTCAAATAAAGTCAGTGCAGATATTGCTAAGTAATTATGCTTGACTCAAAAATAGTTGACTGAAATGATAGGGCTATGATGCATGTGATCCAAAAAGAAATTCTGGCCAAGCTAATCGCGGCTGATAGCCTGCGGTTTTCGCAACTCAAACCCAAGCACTTGGAGAGCAATCACTTCATGTATCATCTGCGTGCGCTGATGCGCGAGGGATTGGTCGAGAAGCGAGCCGATGGACTGTACAGCCTCACTACACAAGGCAAGCTGTATGTCGATCAGGTGAGCTTGCGTACCCTCAAGACCCGTTTGCAGCCCAAGATTGTTACCTTGGTGGCAGTGCAGAATAAGGAGGGCCAATGGCTGCTCTACCGACGCAAACATCAGCCACTGATCGGCCAAGTCGGATTCCCATATGGCAAATTGCACCTGGGTGAAACTGTAGCTGAGGCTGCTGAGCGTGAGCTTATGGAAAAAACTGGGTTGAAATGTAAGCTTACTCATCGCGGCGATGGTTATATCATCATCAATGAAGGTAGTGAGCCAATCAGCCAGATATGTTTCCATTTGTTTTATGGTCGCAATCCTACCGGCGAGTTGCGTGAGGAGACTCCATACGGTGAGATGTTTTGGAGTGAAGAAGGTACGGATTTTTCCAAACCACCATATATGGTAAGTATGGTTGACCTTATCAAACAAATAGAGAAGCCAAGCAAAAACCGATTTTTTGTAGAATTAACCTATAAATAGCAGAGCGCCCGGCCGAAACCGGGCGCTCTGGGCGCGGTATCAACCGGGCGATGGGGTCGTCAGTTGGCGACGAGATCGGGCTGTGCCAGCAGCAACTTGAGCTGCTCGCGGAAGGTCTTGTCTTCGCTCACCTCGAGTGTGATGTAGACGCGTTGTGCACAACCGCCAGCCTTGATGACGGCAGGGACGCGGCGTGCTTCTTCTTCGGCCGTGCCATGGCGGTACTCAACACGGGGTTTGCCGGAGGCGGCACCAGGCTGAAGTGCGCAGGTATGCACCTTGCGCACGAACGGGAGCGCTTCAAGTCGTTGGAACAACTTTTTGATCTCCTTGTTGGCGATGACGTGTTTGCCCATGGATTCCTCCTGATGGTTGATGGGCGGACCTGGATGAACTTCAGGCCGACTTCTTGCGGCTCCAGCTGCCGATCACCAAGTCAGCTTCGTCGACCAGATGGCTCAGACAGAGCGGCTCGCCGAGCTGGCGCAGTTGCGGCAGCGTGATCTTGAGCTGACCGAGGGTGAGACGCAACCGTGGGTGCTGCAAGTTGCCGAGCAGCTCCAGCTGCCTGATCAGGGTCTCGTAGGCAACCTTGACGTTGCCGGGTATGTACTGCGAGCCACCAGTGTAGGCAGCCTTCTCCAGTAGGTCCTTGACCCAGGCTCGATGGGCTCGCTCGAGTACTCGGAAGCTAGTGTCGAGCTCAACAGGCTTGATATCACCTGCGTCGACCGCCAGCAACATGATGTTGTAGTGGTTGTCGAAGCCAGCTCTGTTGATTGCGTGGAACAAGGCCCGATATGCGGATTGCACCGCCAGCTTGTGGTATGCGTCGCTGGGCATATGCATGCCTCCTTGTAGAATTGGTGGGACAGCGATCGGGAAGTATTCTACAACTTCCAGATCAAAAAGTCAATAAAAACAAAAACGACCCACCCGGGGCCCCGGCTCGCTGTGTAGCGAATACCGGGACCCCAGACGGGCGGCACCCATTCCCCCGATTGGGCACCCTGGGTGAGCTAGCTCGCCATGGCAACGAACGGCAGTCGGTCGCTGATCCCGAAGTGATCCGCGAGCTCGTAGAGCTCCTCGAAGCTCGAGTCGAAGTCCTGCGGCGTCACGGCCAGCAGCCCGCCCCAGTTGGCCGACTCAGCGAGCTCCAGGCCGAGCATGCAGAGCACGCCGCGGCCGTTCATGCGGTTGCAGAGCGCCTTATGCTTGATCGCCTGGAGCTTCGCTTCGTGGAAGCGGAGCTTTAGGACCTCGCGGATCCTCTTCTGGGTAGTACCAGCCTTGGGGGCGGTGATCTCACCGGCCTTGACGGCGCGGGCCAGCGGCATCACGAAGGTGGTGTCACCTTTGTTGACGCGTTCGCCCCAGAAGCGGAACTGCTCGGTTTTTTCCTTGCTGACTGCACTCATGGTTTCCTCCCTAGAAGAGTGCGTGAATATTGGTACAGCTAAGGCATATTTAACCAGTTCTAGGCACAAAAGTCAATTTGTGACTGGTATTGTGATCTTACGTCAGATCGGCTATAATAACTGTCAAACAGCCAGCTATGGCTGGGTTTTCATTACTTTAGAGCTCAACAAGCTAAGAAAGGACAGAGATCACACGTATGGCACGTGAATATTCACTTGAGGTTACACGCAACATCGGCACCATTGCTCACATTGATGCTGGTAAGACTACAGTTACTGAGGGCATCCTGTATCGTACAGGTGTAGTACACAAGATAGGTGAAGTCCACGAGGGAGAAGCTACCATGGACTGGATGGAGCAAGAGCGCGAGCGCGGTATCACCATCACTAGTGCAGCTACGACTTGCTTCTGGAAAGACAGCCGCATCAACATCATTGACACCCCAGGTCACATCGACTTCACCGTCGAAGTAGAGCGCAGCTTGCGTGTACTAGACGGTGCTTGTGTTATCTTCGACGGCAAGATGGGTGTGGAGCCACAGTCCGAGACTGTCTGGCGTCAGGCCAACAAATATGGGGTGCCTCGTATCTGTTTTATCAACAAGATCAACCAGACTGGTGGTGACTTCTACAAGAGTCTCGAGAGTATACATGAGCGACTTAGCCGACATGCTTATCCTATCCATTTGCCGATTGGCTTTGAACAACAGATCAATGGTGTGATAGATCTGATAGACATGAAAGCCTATACCTATAGCGACTATGCCGACAAAGAATTGGTTGAAGGTGAGATACCAGAAGACATGCGTGAGAAAGCCGAGAAATATCGCAATCATTTGATCGAGGCTGCTCTTGAAGCCGATGACGCATTGCTAGAGAAGTATCTCGATGGCGGCGAGTTGACCAAAGAAGAAATCCAGGGCGTGATCCGCAAATCAGTTCTGCGCGGTGATTTCTTCATCGTATCCGGTGGTGATGGCCGTGGTGTGATTGTGGAGAAGCTGCTTGATCTGATAGTGGATTATCTACCAAGCCCGCTAGATATTGCTCCGCCTGTGGCTACTGACGCCAAGACTGGTGAGGAGAAGGTCCTCACTGTCGGTGATGACCAGCCATTTGCCGGGCTGGCTTTCAAAATCGCCACCGACCCATTTGTGGGTAAGTTGTGCTTTTTCCGTGTCTATACCGGCACCCTCAAGTCAGGTAGCTATGTGATCAATGCAAGTACTGGCGAAAAAGAGCGCATCGGACGCATCGTCCGTATGCACGCCAACAACCGCGAGGAGGTCGACGAAGTATATGCTGGCGAGATAGCCGCAGCCGTTGGGCTCAAAAACACAGTTACTGGCAATACTCTGTGTGATGACAAGCAAAGCGTGCTGCTTGAAAGCATTGAATTTCCTGAGCCAGTCATCAGTATCGCTGTGGAGCCTAAGACCAAAGCTGATCAAGAGAAGATGAGCTTGGCTCTCGCTAGGTTAGCTGAGGAAGATCCGACATTTCGTGTTCATACCGATGAAGAATCAGGTCAGACTATCATAGCTGGTATGGGTGAGCTGCATCTGGAAGTGCTGGTCGATCGTATGAAACGTGAATTCAAGGTTGAGGCCAATGTGGGTCGACCGCAAGTAGCCTTTCGCGAGACCATCAAGGGCACCGCGCAAGTCGAAGGCAAATTTGTTCGCCAATCCGGTGGTCGTGGTCAATATGGCCATGTCTGGCTCGAGCTAAGTCCTCTAGCAAAGACCGAAGAAGACGACAAGAACAAAATATTTGAATTTGAAAACGCTATCGTCGGTGGCGCTGTACCTCGCGAATACATTGCCCCTGTCGAAGCTGGCGTCAAAGAAGCTATGCAAAACGGTGTGATTGCCGGCTATCCAGTGGTGGATGTGCACTGCAAACTCTATGATGGTAGCTACCATGAAGTTGATAGTAGTGAGGTAGCCTTCAAAATAGCAGGCTCGATGGCCCTGCAAGAGGGTGTGCGCAAGGCTACGCCGGTCATCATGGAACCAACCATGAAAGTAGAGGTCACCACACCTGAAGAATTCATGGGTGATGTGATAGGCGATATCAATGCCAAGCGCGGCCGGGTTGAAAATATGGAAGATCGATCTGGCGCCAAGCATATTTTGGCTTTTGTGCCGCTGGCTGAGATGTTTGGCTATGCTACCAGCCTGCGCAGTATGACCCAGGGACGTGCCGCCTATGCCATGGAATTCGATCACTATGCCGAAGTACCAGGACAAGTTGCTGAAGAGCTCAAAGGCAAATACACCGCCGCTCGTGAAGCTGGCGAAAGTACCAAGTAGTACTAGCTCAACTTAACTTACAAAAAGAGCCTTACTAGGCTCTTTTTGTTTATGCTTGAAATTATCGAGAAATAGTGTATGATATCGCTACCATCCTGGGTTGGTGCAAAGGGATGCGGGCGGAGGCCCAACCCTACAACACCAGGAGGTGCAAATGCCAGACGAAGACGAGCTGAGCAGCTCAAGCCACCACGTCTACGATGAGGTGGCGCCACTGATCCGCCGGCGCAAACCGACTGATCAGGAAGTAGCAGGCCATCCCACCACCGGTGATTCGGTGGACGAGGCCACGCTACGAGCAGTTCGTGATCGACTGGAAAAGGAGCAAGGGGAAACTTCCGAACCTCCCCAAGCCAGCTGATCACCAAGTCTGGTTGGCGGCTCTGGTGCACAAATGCCAGGGCCGCCGCCAGCGAATTCTTTCCAACCGCTGATCCAATAGGGAGGAACCATGGGCAGCAAGCTCATGCAAGTACTACTGGCGCTCTACCAAGTTGTGATCATGCTCTTGGTGTCACTGGCTCTCGTGATCGGCAGCTTTGGCAGCCTGCTGAGTGGCGATTGGGGCTACGTGCTCTGGAGCATGCTGTCCGCACCGCTCGGGTTCGGGCTAGCCATGGGTCTGCCGCTGTTGTGGGCCTGGGGCTACCAGCACACCCGCACCATCATCCACAAGCTGCGTGTCTACCATGGGGGTCGGCGCGACATAGTCACGTTGGTGCACAACAGCGAGCAAGATGATCGGAGTCAGGTATGAACGACGCCGGTTGGTGCTACCAAACAGGCCGAGCGGGCTTGGCAGCCTATCTCGGCTGTCATGGTCTGGCGCGCTCACTATGGTTTCAGGTGACGTGGTGCCATATGACATTCATCGGTATTGGCGTGTTGATCGGTATGGGGCCAGACAGAGACAATGCCCTGAGCATTCTCATCGGATCCCTGCTGGCCAGTCTTGTCATCTATCTAGGCATCTGGCTATGGAGTGTTCGGGCAGCCGCACTGGCGCGCTACCGCATTCAGCAAGATATCCAGCTAGCGGTGAACCGCATCATCTTCGAGGCTGGCGAGGAGGGTGGGTGATCTCGGGATAAGTTTCGGGATCACCACCACGCAATTATTATTGCCGACAAAAGGCTTTACAAACCAGGGTAAAATCCCTATAATTAGTCTCGTCTCAAAAACTGGCGTTTTTTGTATTGCCAGTTTTTCAACTACGAGCACAATAGTAATAATAACTAGGAGAAGACATGTCAGACACATTCAATCGTGATAAGACCCACGTCAATGTTGGTACTATCGGTCACGTCGACCACGGTAAGACCACTTTGACCGCCGCTATCACTAGCTACCTTGCCAAATCTGGTAAGGCCGAGGCCCGTAAGTACGAAGATATCGACAACGCGCCCGAAGAAAAAGAGCGTGGTATTACCATTGCCACCAGTCACCAAGAGTACGAGACCGACAAGCGTCACTATGCTCATGTGGACTGCCCTGGCCACGCCGACTATGTAAAGAACATGATTACCGGTGCCGCCCAGATGGACGCTGCTATTTTGGTAGTAAGCGCCGCTGACGGCCCTATGCCTCAGACTCGCGAGCACATCTTGCTAGCCTCTCAAGTAGGTGTGAAGCAGATCATCGTGTTTATGAACAAGATGGATATGGCCGATCCCGAACTGGCCGAACTCGTAGAAGTAGAAATCCGCGAACTATTGGACAAATACGGCTACCCAGGAGACAAAACTCCAATTATCAAAGGTAGTGCTCTTAAGTCGCTCGAAGGCGATGCCGAGTACGAGAAAGCCATCCAAGAACTCTTGGACACCATGGATAGCTACATCGAAGATCCCGTACGTGATATCGAAAAGCCATTCCTTATGCCTATCGAAGATGTCTTCTCTATCAAAGGTCGTGGTACTGTAGCTACCGGTCGCGTAGAGCGCGGTATTGTCAAAGTCAACGACGAAGTAGAGATCGTTGGTATTAAAGCCACTACCAAGTCAGTGGTAACTGGTGTAGAGATGTTCAAGAAGTTGCTCGACCAAGGTCAAGCTGGTGACAACGTAGGTGTATTGCTGCGTGGCGTAGAGCGCGAAGACATCGAGCGCGGTCAAGTATTGGCCAAGCCAGGTAGCATCACTCCTCACACCGAATTCGAGTGTGAAGTATACGTGCTTAAGAAAGAAGAGGGTGGACGCCACACTCCATTCTTCAAGGGCTACAAGCCTCAATTCTACTTCCGTACTACTGACGTAACTGGTGAAGTAGAGCTACCAGAAGGTACCGAGATGGTAATGCCTGGTGACAACATTAGTGTGAAGGTAAAATTGATCGCTCCTATCGCCATGGATGAAGGTCTGCGCTTCGCCATCCGCGAAGGTGGCAAGACCGTCGGCTCCGGCGTGGTCAGCAAGATCATCAAATAACCCTAGAGGTATATGATGGCAGACGCACCTTCCAAACCACGCATTCGCATCAAACTCAAGGCCTATGACAACAAGGTCATCGACCAGTCGGCCAAACAGATCATCGACACGGCTATCCGCACTGGCGCCCAAGTAGCCGGGCCAGTGCCGTTGCCAACCGATAAGAAGAAGGTGACTGTACTATCGAGCCCGCATGTCTACAAGGACGCTCGCGAGCAGTTTGAGATGCGTACGCACAAGCGGCTGATAGACATCACCGAGCCGACTCCCAAAACAGTCGACAACCTGATGAACCTCAGCCTGCCAGCCGGCGTGGACATCGAAATCAAGATGTAAAACAAGTGTCATCTCGAGCTTGTAGAGAGATCTAAAACTAAAAAAGCCCCGAGTTCGGGGCTTTTTTAGTTCTGCTAATTAGTTAGTATCTTCATCTTCAAGTTCCCCCATATGTCTGAAACTAGCGAATTCATCATCTGCCGCACCACTTTCGGCTGCAGCCATTCGAAGTGCCTCATCTAAAGCATGCATACCTAGGACGTTTTCAAAACCTTTAGCACGTTTGTGACGAGTTGCGGGATCGCTATAAGGAATATCTTGGGCATTCAAAGCGTTGTAAATTTTAGCTAGCCTTTTATCCATTTCTGCAAGTAGTATTAGGTTTTCTCTTGCTGGCCGGTCTGAATGCTCTAGATCATTTTTCAACTTTTCTTTTATTTTATTAACATTATTTCCATCTATAAGCAAAGCTTCTATTTCCTCATCCGATACTCCAAAATCATCTTCGGTAGTTTCTAGCTCGCTAGGGTTTACGGCCGGTTTGAAATCCTCTGCTGGCTTGTCGCCAGGCGTTGGCTCATGTGGTGTCATAATATCCTCCAATAGTTATTATTACTTCTAATACTACAGATTTGCCAAAAAAAACAACTTGTTTGCTACAATCGAGTTATGAAGCACCGTTTGGTTTTTCGGGCTGGGGACAAGGCTGAGTTTCAGACTATCGTGGATGGTCGCAAGTTGGTTGAGACTCGAGCCGCTACACCCAAGTATCGCAAAGTTGAGGTGGGCGACACACTAGTGATCAGTTGTGGAGGCGAGCAGGTAGAGAAAGAGGTACGGCACGTATCCATCTACGACTCTATCGATAGCTTGCTGGCCAATGAAAACTTACACGACGTGATGCCGCTGGTAGCAGACGAAGCCGAGGCGCGCAAGGTTTGGCGTTCATATCCAGGCTACGACGAAAAAATTGCCAAATACGGAATTGTGGCTTGGCAGATCTAAAACTTGGACTATAATGCAAATTAGCTCAACTTAAAAGGGGGTGAGCATGAATCTTACAGAGTTCAAATCCACGGTACCACATCCACTGCGGGTGGTAACCATTGTGCTAATGCATCGCAACGGACATGTGGTGCTCGGCATGAAGAAGCAAGGCTTCGGAGCCGGCAAATGGAACGGTTTTGGCGGCAAACCGAAGGAGGGCGAGTCTGTCTGGAAGTGCGCCTACCGTGAGGCAGAAGAAGAGTCTACCGTACGGCTCAATGCCATGCGCCGTGTGGCCTATCTCAACTTCTACTTCCGTGACATCCCGATCGATCAGGGCTGGAACCAACAAGCACAGGTATTCATCTCAGACAACTGGTCTGGAACACCAACCGAGACTGACGAGATGCGGCCGCAGCTGTTTGGTATGGACGATCTGCCACTCGACGACATGTGGCCATTCGACCGTGAGTGGGTGCCCCGAGTCCTTGCTGGCGAACGGCTGGTAGGGGATTTCTTGTTCGCAGGCGAAGGTGAGCCAGTTGAGCGTCGGTTCTTGCCGTACCCTGAGTAATTGGGATACGGCGGGAACCAACCGCTTTGCATTCACATTGAATACATACTACAATCAAGATAAGCAAAACAATTTAACCTATTAATAGGAGATATCTCAACAATGGACGAACAGAAGAAAACAACTGACAGTGTAGACAAGGCCGCCAGCGCAGCTGACAAGGTAGCCTCGGCTACTCATAGCACACAAGCCAAGGGCATCATGGACAGCCTAGACAAGATCTTTGGTGATCGTGGCCCAGTACAGCTACCGGTAGCTGCCAAAGACTGGATTGCCCAGTACGCTTGGATATTTGTACTGATAGGGGTGATTATCCGCGGTCTAGGCATCTTAGCACTGCTCGGCTTGGGCTTTGCCTTCTCAGGACTAGCTGCAGCTACAGGAACATTTAGCTTTTTCAGCGCAGTAGGCTTGGGCTTGCTCTTCTTGATCGGTGAAGGTCTGCTGCTGCTAATCTCTATACCAGGTGTGAAGGCCCGTAAGATGAGTGGTTGGACACTAGTGTTCTATGCCGAAGTGTTGGCTATCATCGGCAACTTACTGAGCCTCAACATCATTGGCGCTTTGATCTCAGCTTTGATTGGATTCTTTTTCCTCTTCCAGATCCGCTCCCGCTTCAGTAAATAAATACTTGACGAATACCTTCGTCAAAACCTCCAGTCCGCACTCGATGTACGCTAAGTACACCTCGTTTGCGGGCTTCGGTTTTTCCTTGATCTTCACGCAAGCATTTATTTACTAAAAAGTCACAATCAGTCAGCTTTCCTTGTTTTACTACGCTGCTTGTATCTGAGCCCGTGCGACACGGTTTTGCCATCTTTTGCCAAGACAAAAGATGGTAGTCCGTAAGGACTATATCCTTAAAAATATGCATAGAACAAATGGTACAATATAGCTATGTCAAAAGTCTTACGCTTTCTAACCCAATCCGACTTTGCTTTTGTCTGGAAATCGGCGCTATATCTGATACTAGGCTCGGTCTGGCTGGCGCCATCTGGGCATAGGATAATCCCAATCGGGTTGATAGTCGGCTTTGTGCTGGTGCACTTCATCGAATCCTTGCGCATCGATCGCCGGGTGGAGTTTGGACTGTTGGTGGTAGGTGCGGCATTTGGGCTGTACGGCCTAGGTATCACTATCAATTGGTGACAAAACACTTGACACCAGATAGAGCTATCTGGTAGACTTATATCCGATACAGATCACTGGGAAACCGCCAGGTCCGACTCACCCGGAAACCGGCACTAGGTTTGCCAGGATTGTTGTTTTATAGGGTAACTACAGGATAAGAATGAAAGCATTACTGGCCAAAAAAATTGGAATGACCCAATTGATAGACGCTGATGGAAAAGTCAGCGCTGTTACTGTGCTCGAAGCTGGTCCTTGTGTAGTGACTCAGCTCAAGACCGACGAGAGCGATGGCTACAATGCCGTACAGCTCGGTTTTGGCGAGGCCAAACACCCGGGTAAGAGTCTGCTGGGACATCTCAAAGCCAGTAAAGCCAAGAGTGCTCATCTGATGGAAGTGCGTCTGCCCGAAGCCAAGACAGCCGAATCAGCTGATGCCGAAGCGGCTGAAACTGCCAGTTGGAAGGTAGGCGATGTGCTAAAAGCCGATCTTTTTGAAACCGGAGAAGCAGTGCGTGTTACTGCGGTTTCCAAAGGAAAGGGCTTTGCCGGCACTATCAAGCGACACAATTTCCACCGCGGCCCTAAGACTCATGGTAGTCACAATTATCGTGCGCCAGGGTCAATCGGCGCTGGATACCCACAACACGTCTTCAAAGGTCAGAAAATGGCCGGTCGCATGGGTAATGCCCAGGTCACTATCCGCAACCAAAAGGTCATGCTTGTCGATGCTGGCAACCACACGTTGGCTATCGCCGGCTCTGTACCAGGAGCCAAAGGTACTCTAGTGCTAGTCCAAGGAGCCCAGGTATGAAAGTTGCTACTTACACCAAGACTGGCAATAAGTCTGCTGAGCTCACGCTGGATAAGAAATATTTTGGTGTTGAGACCAATGTGGATCTAATAGCCCAAGCTTACAATATGTACCTGGGTAATCAGCGCCAAGCTCATGCCAAGACCCTGACTCGAGCTGAGGTATCTGGTGGTGGACGCAAACCTTGGCGTCAAAAAGGCACTGGCAATGCTCGATTTGGTTCGACTCGTGTGCCAATATGGCGGCACGGTGGCGTGGCTCATGGGCCCACTGGCCTGCAAAATTATCACAAGAACATGCCGGCTGGTATGGCCAAATCAGCTCTCAAGAGCGCTTTGAGTAGCCAGGCTGACAAAGTCGTAGTTATTGAAAAAATTGATATTGCTGATGGCAAAACCAAGTCTGCCGATGCATTACTCAACAAACTCGGTGTTGAGGGCAATGTGTTGGTAGTACTGGCTGCTGCAAATGATGTCGCTCAGCGTGCCTTGCGCAATCTAGCTGGTGTTGCAGTAATGCAGGCCGCCAAGCTCAATGTGTATGCTGTCATGAATGCCGACAATATTGTGGTCGAAAAGGCTGCTATCGATGTCCTAATCAAAAGGTTGGAGGCTTAGTGATGCAACACATGCTGATCACCCCTATTATTACTGAGAAGAGTATGCGGCTAGCCGCTAGCGGCACCTATATGTTTGGTGTGCCAACTCGCGCTAACAAGCCAGCAATCGCCGAAGCTGTGGCCAAACAGTTCAAGGTCGAGCCCATTCAAGTCAGAATTGCCAATTTGCAAGGTAAGACCAAACGTTTTGGCGGCCGCATGGGTAAGCGTAGTGATCAAAAACGAGCCTATGTAACACTCAAAAAAGGCCAGAAAATAGATGCCTTTAGCGTAGTTGAGCCGGAGGAGAAGAAGTAATGGCCGTACGGGTTATCAAACAAAACACTGCCGCCGCTCGCAATATGAGCATGGCTGATTTTTCGGTACTGAGCCCTGCCAAGCCACAAAAGAAGCTACGTGTCGTCAAGAAGCAGCGCTCTGGCCGCAACAACCAGGGCCGTATTACTATTCGTCACCGCGGCGGCGGTAGCCGACGTGCCATCCGACTAGTAGATACACTAGGTGATTTTGCCAAAGCCGAAGTAATCGCTATTGAATACGACCCCAATCGCAGCGCCTATCTGGCACTACTACGCACCGAAGAAGGTAACAAAGGCTACACCATAGCAACTGCTGGTATGAAGGTGGGCCGTAGCGTGGCAATGGGCAAGGAAGTTGAAGTGCGCAATGGCAATCGCATGCCACTATCATCCATCCCAGCCGGCAGCACTATCTCCAATGTTGAGTTGCAGCCAGGCCGTGGTGCTCAGCTGGCTCGCACCGCTGGTGCCCGTGCTCAAGTAGTAGCCAAAGAGGGCAAGTTTGTACAGGTCAAACTCCCATCATCTGAAGTGCGTCTGATACATGAGGACTGTATGGCTACACTAGGCCAGGTCGGCAATGCTGATCATAGCAACATCAAAATCGGCTCAGCTGGTCGCAAGCGCCGTATGGGTATACGACCCACAGTGCGTGGTAAGGCTATGAATCCAGTAGATCATCCACACGGCGGTGGTGAGGGCGGTGTTTCGATTGGTCTCAAGAACCCTAAGACACCTTGGGGATTGCCAGCACTTGGTCGCAAGACCCGACGCCGTAAATATACTAATAATATGATTGTCAGAGGCAGAAAGCGAGGCAAACGATGAGCCGCTCAACCCGCAAAGGTCCATTTGTGGATCCCAAATTACTCAAGAAAATCCTGGCCTTGCAGCCTGAGGATAAGACCGTGGTGAAGACATGGGCACGCGCTAGTACCATCAGCCCAGAGATGGTCGGTCGCACCATCGCTGTGCACAATGGCAAGACTCATGTGTCGGTGTTTGTATCAGAGAATATGGTAGGCCACAAGCTGGGCGAATTTGCCCCTACCCGTAAATTCCGTGGCCATGGTGGTAAGCTAGCCAAGGCCGAAGGTGATGGAGCTAGCTCATGAGAGTTCATGCCCAAGCCCGCGAGTTGAATATCTCAGCCCAAAAGTTGCGCCAGGTGGCTGACGATGTTCGTGGTACCAGTGCCAATCAAGCATTGGAGCGCTTGGCTGTGATGCCACACAAAGGAGCTCGTATGATATATGATGCGCTTCATAGTGCTATGGCCAATGCCGAGAACAATCACAATCTCAACCGCAACAATCTTGATATTACCGAAATCCGAGTCGATCAGGGCAGCAAATTGAAGCGATTCCGCCCGCGTGCTCGTGGTCGTGCTACCCAAGTAATTCATCCTAGCTCGCATCTTACTGTAGTATTGCAAGACCAACCTAAAGTCAAAACCAAGGAGGCTGCATAATGGGCCAAAAAGTCAATCCTATCAGCATGCGTTTGAGCACTCAGCGCAACTGGCAGTCTCGCTGGATCGCTCCACGTGATTTTGCTCGCTATACTGTCGAAGACATCAAGATACGCCAGGCTGTCGAAGATCTGCTTGGTTTTCGCGGTGGTGTAGCCAAGGTAGAGATCGAACGACCTCGCGGTGAGCTGGTAGTCAATATTCATACTGCCAAGCCTGGTGTGGTAATCGGTCGCAGTGGTTCGGGTATTGATGCTCTCAAGAAGAAACTGGCTGGTCTAACCAAACAAAAAGTAACTATCAATATCGAAGAAGTCCGCTCGCCAGAGCTGGTCGCACAGTTGGTGGCCGAAAATGTTGCCTCACAGCTAGAGCGACGTATGGCTTTTCGTCGGGTCATCAAAAATGCGGTTGAGAATGCCATCAAGTCTGGTGCGCTAGGCGCCAAAGTCAGTGTGTCTGGCCGTCTCAACGGTGCCGAAATGGCGCGACGTGAGACCGCCATGGACGGCAGTATTCCACTACATACCATCAAGGCCAATATTGAGTACGGTACTGCCCAAGCCAAGACTACTTATGGCATCATTGGCGTCAAAGTATGGATATACAAAGGATCGGAGCAATAAGCCATGTTGATGCCGCGTAAAACCAAATATCGCAAGCAGTTCAAGGGCCGTATCAATGGTCAAGCCAACGGCAATGTTGAGATTGACTTTGGCAACTACGGTCTCAAAAGCATGGAAGTTGGCCGCATCAGCTCACGTCAAATAGAGGCAGCTCGCCGCGCTATGACTCGCTATGTCCAACGTGGCGGCAAGATCTGGATACGTATCTATCCGCACACTCCCATCACACGTAAGCCTGCCGAAGTACCGATGGGATCTGGTAAGGGTGCAGTTGATCACTATGTAGCCAAGATCAAGCCAGGCACCATATTGTTTGAAATGGACGGTGTTAGTGAAGACATTGCCAAAGAGGCTATGCGGCTAGCGGCCAATAAATTGTCTGTGAAGACTAAGTTTTTGAGTAAGACTGCCCAGGGAGACAGCCATGAAAGCGAATGAATTACGCAAACAATCCAATACTGCGCTGACCAAATTGCTTGGCGAGAAACGGGCTGATTTGGCCGAACAAGTTGTCCAGCTCCATAGCAAGGAAGTCAAGAACGTGCGTGCAATTCGCAGTCTCAAAAAAGATATCGCCAGAATACTGACTATCATGGCTGAACAGGCCCAAGGAGATCAATCATGAATCGAATACTTACAGGTACCGTAGTATCGGATAAGATGGAAAAAACAGTGATTGTCGCTGTGGCTCGTGACAAACGTCATCCGCTGTACAACAAGCGATATATTGTCACCAAGCGATTTGCCGCTGACAATAGTCAAGTAGCTTGCCAGGCTGGTGATGTTGTCGAGATCACCGAGACACGGCCGATCAGTAAGACCAAGAAGTTTGCTGTGACCAAAGTAGTCACCAAGCGAGAGGATGCCAAATGATTCAGGCCCAGACATTGCTAAAAGTAGCCGACAATACAGGCGCCAAGCAGCTCATGACTATCAAGGTGCTAGGTGGTAGTAAGCGTCGCTATGCTCGAGTCGGTGATGTGGTAACTGCAAGTGTCCGCATCGCTACACCCAACGGCACCGTCAAGAAAAAAGAAGTGGTCCGAGCCGTGATAGTACGCAGTGTTGCATCCAACCAGCGTGCCGATGGCAGCGCTATATGTTTTGATGAAAACGCTGCCGTGATAGTTGATAAGGCTGACCTGCCTCGCGGTACACGCATCTTCGGGCCAATTGCCCGGGAGCTACGCGAGCGCGGTTATTCCAAGATCGTTTCATTGGCACCGGAGGTACTGTGATGAAGATTGTCAAAGGCGACAAAGTCATGGTAATAGCCGGCCGCAACCGTGGCGTCCAAGGCTCTGTGTTGGCCGTGTTGCCCAAGAAAAACCAAGTGGTAGTCGAGGGTGTCAATGTGGCCAAACGTCATACCAAGCCATCGGCTAGCAATCCCAAAGGTGGTATTTTGGAGTTGACCCGACCAATCGATGTGAGCAAGGTTATGGCGATTGATCCCAAATCAGGCAAGCCAGCCCGCATTGGCTACAAAATATCAGCCAACGGCAAGAAAGAGCGCATCTACCGAGTGAGTAGCTTTAGCAATCCCAAGGCCAAGAAGCCCGCTGCCAAAACCAGCAAAACCACAAAGGATAAATCATGAATCGTTTGCAGGAAAAATACACCAGTCAAATACGACCCGAGCTCGGCAAAGAGCTGGCTATCAACAATAGCTTGGCAGTGCCGCGTTTGGAGAAGATTGTTATCAACGCCGGTGTCGGACGAGCTGTTATGGATAGTAAGCACATCGACCCTGTAGTAGAAGTGATCACAGCTATAGCTGGCCAAAAACCAGTAGTGACCCGCTCCAAAAAGAGCATCGCTACCTTCAAACTGCGTGACAATATGCCGATTGGCGTGATGGTGACATTGCGTGGTGAGCGTATGTATACATTTTTGGACTTGCTCAATTCAGTAGTGCTACCACGATTGCGTGACTTCCGCGGTCTGAGCAATATGAGCTTTGACAAATCTGGCAACTACAACATTGGCATTGCTGACCACACAGTATTTCCGCAAGCTGCCTCGATCGAAGTCGGTCAGCCGGTGGGCGTACAGATCACATTGGTAACCAAAACACCTAACGTGGAGGCGGCCAAAGCACTTTTGCTGGGCTTAGGCGTACCACTAGCAAAGGAGGCCAAGTAATGGCACGTAAAGCATTGATACAGCGCGAAATTAAGCGTCAGAAGCTGGCCGAGCGCTATGCCAAAAAGCATGCTGAGCTCAAAGCGGCTGGTGATTTAGAAGGCTTGAGCAAATTGCCACGCAATGCCAACCCTGTGCGCCAGCATAATCGTTGCGCTATCACTGGACGGTCCAAAGGCTATTTACGCAACTTTGGTCTGAGCCGTATTACCTTCCGTGAGCAAGCCAGCAACGGCAAGATCCCAGGAATAACCAAATCGAGCTGGTAGGAGAACAAGTATGATTACAACCGATCCAATTGCAGACATGTTGACCCGCATCCGCAACGCCCAGATGAGCCGCCGCGATGTGGTGAGGCTGCCGCATTCCAAGCTCAAACAGGCTATTGCCGAGATACTCAAGACCCAAGGCTATATCGACAGCTATAGCGTTGATAATTCCACGGCCGTGGCTCAGCTAGAGCTGCAGCTCACCGGGCCAGCTCAAAGCAAGAGTATTACCAAGTTGATCCGTGTCAGCAAGCCGGGCCGACGCATGTATGCCAAAGTCGATGAGATTCCCAAAGTCCTCAACGGTCGCGGTACGATGATTGTTTCGACTTCTGCAGGACTGATGACAGGCAGCGAGGCTCGCAGCAAGCGTCTGGGTGGCGAATTAATTTGTAAGGTGTGGTAGGAGTGCTACGATGAGTCGAATTGGCAAACTTCCAGTTACAATTACCCAGGGCGTCGAGCTGAGCGTCAGTGGCAACATTATCTCGGCCAAAGGTCCAAAAGGCGAGCTAACAGCTCAGCTACTGCCAGGCTTTGAGATTGAGATAGCTGACGACAAAGCAACTATTGTTAAAAAGGCCGACACACGTTTGGCTCAACAGCAGTACGGCCTGATGCGTACTTTGGTTTTCAACCTAGTGGCCGGAGTAAGTGAAGGCTTCCAAAAACAGCTAGAGATAGACGGTGTGGGCTATCGCGTTGCGCTCAAGGGCAATTCGCTAGAGCTTAATCTAGGCTATTCTCACCCCATCAACTACACTCCACCAGCTGGTGTCGAGCTCAAAGTCGAGCAAAATGTCATCACGGTCAGTGGTGCAGACAAACAGTTGGTTGGCGAAGTAGCTGCCAACATACGCGAATTTCGCAAGCCCGAGCCGTATAAGGGCAAAGGTATCCATTACATGGGCGAGACTATCCGCCGCAAGGCTGGTAAAGCTGCTGCCAAGGCAGGAGCTGAGGGCTAAGGAGATATATGAAACAAGCTACCATCAACCACCAACGCAAACAAATCCGTCGACGTATCCGTGCTAAGATAGCCGGTAATGCCGCACGACCACGTTTGCACGTATCAATTTCACATCTAGCCGTGTCGGCTCAGATCATCAATGATGATGCTGCGACGACTTTGTGTGCAGTTAGTAGCCGTCAGGGCGGCGACAAGGCCGGCAAGACCTTGACCGAGCAGGCCACATGGGTGGGTAAGACTATCGCCGAAGCTGCTTTAAAACAGAAGATAACCACAGTCGTGTTTGATCGCGGTATCCATCGCTATCATGGTCGCGTCAAGGCACTAGGTGATGCTGCCCGCGAAGCTGGACTAAAGATATAGCAAAGGACAATTATGAATCCACGCAACAATCCTCACAACAATCAAGAACCAAAAGAATTTGAAGAAAAAATCCTAGCTTTGGATAGGGTAGCTCGTGTAGTAGCTGGTGGTAGACGATTTCGCTTTCGTGCTACCGTAGTTATCGGTGATGGCAAAGGTCGGGTTGGAGTGGGTGTTGGCAAAGGTACTGATGCGCCTGGCTCAATCGTCAAGGCCGTGGCTCGTGCCAAAAAAGCCATGATCACCGTGCCTACCAAAGGCACAACTATTGCTCATGAAGTGCAGGTCAGCTACGGCGGGGCCACAGTGCTGCTCAAGCCAGCTAGTGAGGGTACTGGTGTAATAGCAGGTGGTGCCGTACGTGCCGTGATTGAAGCAGTTGGCATCAAAGACCTACTGGCCAAATCGCTTGGCTCTACCAACAAGATCAACAATGCCTATGCCACGATTGAGGCTTTGCAGCAGCTACAAACTGACGGCGATGATAAAGCCGACTCTACCAAATCGGAGAAGAAATCATGAAAATACACGAGCTAGCGACTACTAGCAAGCCTACCCGTAAGCGAGTCGGGCGTGGTATATCGGCTGGTGGTGGAAAGACCGCCGGGCGTGGTACCAAGGGCCAGAATTCCCGCACAGGTGGCGGCGTAATACTAGGTTTTGAAGGTGGACAGACTAAATTGTCACGACGCTTGCCCAAAAAACGTGGCTTTACTGCTTTGGCTAAGCCAACAGTAGAAGTAGTCAACGTGGGTGATCTTGAGGTACTCAAGAAAGCTACTATTGATGCCAAGGTTTTGGCAGATGCCGGCTTGGTTAGTAGTGAGAAGAGCAGTATTAAGCTGCTAGGCGATGGTGATCTCCAGGCCAAGCTAAGCATTCAAGTCACAGCTGCCTCCAAATCAGCCATAGCCAAAGTTGAAGCTGCAGGCGGAAGTGTTAAAATTACTACTACTGAGGCTGCTACCAAGCCAAAAACGGACAAAACTAAGCCAAGCCAAACCTAAGGAGGGTCATGAATACGGCGCTGTTACGGCAATTGTATACCAACCGAGACCTGCGCAAACGAGTATTGATAGTACTGGGTATTTTGGCTGTCTATGCTGCGCTTACAAATGTGCCGGTACCGGTGCCAGATACTGCCAAGTTGCAAAACTTCCTATTACGGATGTTCCAATCTAGCCCACTCCTAGGCTTCGCCAATCTTTTTACTGGCGGGGCGATGAGTAGGTTTTCAATTATTCTGATGGGCTTGGGGCCGTACATCAACGCCTCCATTATTATTCAGCTGCTTACCCAGGTTGTACCACAGCTCAACGAACTTCAGAAGGAAGGTGAATCTGGACGTGCCAAGATAAATCACTACACAAGGCTGCTAACTGTACCATTGGCTATTATCCAATCTATCGCCATGATTACTTTTGTCCGCACTCTTTCTGTTCAAGTAGGCGGTGTTGACGTGGTCGGTAGCCCTACTATCGCACAATGGGTGTTGATGGTATCTAGTATCACGGCCGGCAGCTTACTACTGACTTGGCTGGGCGAGCTTATTACCGAGTATGGCATAGGCAATGGGATATCATTGATTATTATGGCTGGTATTGTGGCCAACCTGCCTGGTATGGTGTTACAACAGTTTAGCTTGGCCCAAGCTGATAGCACCAAACTCATCACACTGATCGGGCTTGGAGTAGTGGCATTTCTGGCCATTATCTTCGTGGTCTATCTCAATGAGGGCCAGCGCAATATCCCCATATCTTATGCGCGTCGTACCAGTCTGATAGGCAGCAGTAGCGGCGTAGATACACATTTGCCGTTGCGGGTGATATCTGCTGGCGTTGTACCAATTATATTCGCCTTGGCCTTCTTGAGCGTGCCGGCTTTTTTGGGGCAACTATTTAGCCATGCTAGCACGCCGTGGGTGGCCAATGCGGCCGCTACACTGAGCCGATGGTTCCAGCCCACCAACACCATCTATGCCGTTACTTATTTCCTGCTAGTGTTTAGTTTTACATATTTCTATACCAGTATCATCTTCCGGCCGTCTGAAATAGCCGAGAACCTACAGAAACAAGGTGGTTTTATACCTGGCGTACGACCAGGCAACGAAACTGCTAAATATCTTAAGACTATTATCAACCGTATCACACTGGTGGGGGCTCTGAGTCTTGGTGTTTTGGCGCTATTCCCATTTATACTGCAGCGGTTTTTCCAGAATTCAAGTGCTCTGGTGAGTATAGGCGGTACTGGTCTACTGATTATTGTGGCTGTAGTGATTGAGACTATGAAGCAAGTGGAAGCCAAAGCTTTGATGGCTAGTTATGAGAAATACTAGTGATTTACGAACTTCGAACTTACGAAACCTTCAACCATAACAAAAAGGCTTTTCATGACCGTTTTGAAGAGCACGCCATGCGAATCATGAAAAAATATGGTTTTGAAATAGTTGGCTGCTGGGATGAGGAAATTGGCGAAATGCAAAATTTCAGCTATATTCTTGCTTGGAAAGACTTGAATACCCGTCAAGCAGCTTGGAGTAATTTTAATTCTGATGAAGAATGGTCAAATATAAAACTAGAATCCTTCAAGAAACACGGCCAATTGGTATTTAAAACACACAATAAAATACTAAAACCTACAAAATATTCACCATTGCAATAATATTTAACAAAACTCTTTACAGATTAGACCAGATGGGGTATAATCTATCACTGTAACGTTAGTACTCATGAGCAACAAAAAGGAATTACTAGAAGTAGAAGGTACCGTTTTGGAGGCCTTGCCCAATACGACTTTTCGGGTGCAACTCGAAAACGGTCATGAGATACTAGCGCATGTGGCTGGCAAAATGCGCATGCACTATATCAAAATTTTGCCAGGTGATAAGGTAACGCTAGAGATGACGCCATATGATCTTAGCAAAGGCCGTATTACTTATCGTAAGTAAGGGGATTGATCAATGAAGGTTCGAGCCGGAGTCAAAAAAATGTGTGCCAAATGCAAGATAGTCCGCCGCCGCGGTCAGGTTGCTGTAATATGCGAAAATCCTAAGCACAAACAGAGGCAAGGATAATTGTTATGGCCCGTATAGCTGGTACCACCATCCCTAATGAGAAGCGCGTCGAGATAGCTCTGACCTATATCTACGGTATTGGCTTGACTCGATCCCAACAGACTCTAAAAGCAGTCAACATTGATCCAAATACTCGAGTCAAGGATCTGGATGAGAGTCAGCTCGGCTCATTGCGTGAATATATTGACACCAACTTTGTGGTCGAGGCGGACCTCAACCGTGAAGTCAGTGGCAATATCAAACGACTCAAGGAGATTAAGGCCTACCGTGGTCTGCGTCATAGTGCCAAATTGCCGGTACGAGGCCAACGCACCAAGACCAATGCTCGTACCAAGCGCGGTAAACGTGTCACTGTCGGTAGCGGTCGGGCTAAGGCAGCGGCTAAGACTTAGGAATTATCATGGCAGAATCAACTACTACTACCAAGAGCAAGCGACGCAAGCGCAAGATCAACCTGAGCAAAGGCCAGGTCCATGTGCAGTCGACATTTAACAACACTATCGTGAGTATCACTGACGAGCGTGGTGCAGTTGTAGCCTGGGCAAGCTCCGGATCGGCTGGTTTCAAAGGTGCCCGCAAATCGACCCCATATGCGGCTCAGATAGCATCCGAAAAAGTACTGAGTACTGCCAAAGATTTTGGGCTTAAGAAGGTCGATGTGATTGTCAAAGGCGTTGGTGGCGGACGCGAGTCTGCTATTCGCGCCCTTATGGCTGCTGGTATTGAGATAGGCTCGATTCGCGACATGACTGGTTTGCCACACAATGGCTGCCGACCAAGAAAGCCGAGGAGAGTCTAATGGCACGCTATACCGGACCAACTGCTAAGATATCACGCCGCGAAGGCATCGCCCTGCACCCCAAGGCCGTCAAGGCGCTTACCAAACGTAACTTTGTACCTGGCTTGCACGGCCAAGCTAGACGACCCAAACCAAGTGATTACGCGGTGCAGCTGCGTGAAAAACAAAAGGTTAAACGTCTCTATGGAGTACTTGAAAAACAGTTTCGTCGCTACGTCGACGAAGCCGAGCGCCAAGAGGGTGTGAGTGGTGAGATACTACTGCAGCTACTGGAGCGTCGATTGGACAACACAGTGTATCGCATGGGCCTAGCTCAATCTCGTCAGGGGGCACGACAACTTGTCAGCCATGCTCATATGACTCTCAATGGCAAACGTGTCGATATCCCCTCAATCATAGTCAAACCAGGCGATGTGATAGCGGTGCGAGAATCCAGCCAGAAAAAACCATACTTCGCAGCCGTGTCAGAAGCTTTTGCAGCTACAACAGCGCCGAGCTGGTTGAAGATTGAACCTAAGAAGTATTCTGCTACAGTTACCAGCCTGCCGTTGCGCGAAGAAGTTACCGATCCGGTAGAAGAACAATTAATTATTGAGTTTTATTCACGCTAATAAATAACTTATAAGGAGTAAATGCGGTGTTGTACGATATCAACCTACCAGAACTAAAAGAAGACAAACAAGGCGACATGCGCTCGACTTTTACCGTCGAGCCGCTATACCCAGGCTATGGTATGACTCTTGGCAACTCGATGCGTCGAGTGCTGCTAAGTAGCTTGGCTGGTAGCGCTATTGTGGCTGCTAAGATCGAGGGAGTTAGCCACGAGTTCTCAACCGTAGCTGGCGTGCGTGAAGACATGATTGAACTATTGCTCAATCTCAAACAAGTTCGATTTAATTATGCTGGTGAAGAACCTATCGTCGCGACACTAAAGAAGACCGGTGCGGGTGTGGTTACTGCTGGCGACATCACTTGTCCCGCTGGGCTCGAGGTAGTCAATAAAGATCTTGAAATCGCCAATCTAGATGGTGCTCGCAGCAAACTCGAGATGGAACTTCGCATTGATCGCGGTCGTGGCTACGCACCAGTAGAATCTCGTGCTGGTGAGAAATTGCCAGTCGGTATGATCGCAGTAGATGCCATCTATACTCCTATCCGTCGCGTTCGTTATCAGGTTGAAAACACTCGTGTTGGACAGAAGACCGATCTTGACAAGCTGCTGATTGAGGTTGAGACAGATGGTAGTATCACACCGCGCGATGCCGTGATGCAGGCCGCCGAGATCCTAGTCGGGCATTTTCAAGTGATCGCAGGTCACGATGTCGTGTCGGTAGGCACCGGTGGTATTGTTACTGCAGCTGAGAAGCAAGAGGCTGATATGGCTAGCATTGGTGTTGATGAGGTCAACTTTAGCCCTCGTACCACCAACGCTCTGCTCAACAACGACATTCGCACCATCAAAGAGTTGATGGAGCTGAGTAGCGCCGACCTCAAAGAACTCAAGGGCTTTGGTGCCAAGGCTCTCGAAGAAGTAATCGCCAAGATGGAAGAGCTTGGTATCAAGAAGGATTAGATAGTAGAAGGATAAAACTATGCACGCCCACGGTATACAACAGCGCAAATTGTCTCGACAGATCGGCCCCCGCCGGGCGCTGCTGCGTGGTCTGCTCGATGCACTGATCTTGTATGAACGTATTGAGACTACTGAGGCCAAGGCCAAGGAGCTCAAGCCGCGTTTTGATAAGCTGGTAACACTGGCCAAACGCCAAGATCTGCATAGCTACCGCATGATATTGAGCGAGGTCATCAACCCGGTTGCTGCACAGAAGCTCAACTATGAGCTAGTCAAAGGGTTTACTGGTCGCAACAGTGGCTATACGCGACTCATCAAGACTGGCAATCGTCGTGGTGACAATGCGCCAATGGTGGTAGTGGAGCTAGCGTTGGATGATAACTATGTCAAGCAAGCTGATGAGGCCGCCAAGAAGGCCGCCAAACCGGATGACAAAGCTGATTCAAAAAAGAAAGCCAAAGAAAGCAAGCATGACGAAGCTACAGTGGTTCGCAAAACCACTGCCAAAACTGACAAGCTTGGTGCCAATGTACGCAGCATCACTGGCCGCAATCGTCGAGGGGATAAATAACTATGAATACTGTCACCAAAACTTACAATCAAAAGCCAGCCGAGGTAGATGCCAAATGGTATTTAGTGGATGCTAGCGGCCAAACCCTTGGGCGCCTGGCTACACAGCTAGCCACCATACTTGCAGGTAAGCACAAACCTACCTATACACCACACGTAGTTGGCGGTGATGTAGTCGTGGTGGTCAATGCCAGCAAGATTAAAGTGACTGGCAATAAGCTTGCTGACAAGCAATACTACCGACACAGTGGCTACCCTGGTGGTATCAAGCAGATCAATCTCAGTGATCAGCTCAAAAAACATCCTGAGCGTGTTATCGAGCATGCGGTGGCTGGTATGCTACCAAAGAACAAGTTGCAGGCTGTAATGTTGCATAATCTCAAGGTTTTTGCTGGCCCTGAGCATAGTCACGAAGGCCAGAAGCCGGAGAAATTAGAGGTATAATATGGCAGAATCAACCACAACCAAGACCAAAAATGACTTTTATGGTGCCGTTGGCCGCCGCAAGAGCTCAATTGTTACAGTACGCCTGACAGCTGGCAAAGGTGTATTTACTGTCAATGGTGATACCAAACTTGAAGATTACTTTGCTACCCGCACACAAGTCGATCTTGTACAACAGCCACTGAAATTGGTTGGCAAACTCAAAGATGTTGATGTCAATCTGCAAGCTCATGGTGGCGGCAAGGCTGGTCAGGCCGATGCTGCTGTGCTAGCAATTGCTCGTGCTCTTACTGAAATGGGCCCGGATTTTCGTACGTCGCTTAAAAAAGCTGGTTTTCTTACCCGAGATCCGCGCGAGAAAGAGCGTAAGAAATACGGGCTTAAGAAGGCTCGTAAAGCTCCTCAGTTCTCCAAACGTTAGTCGGCATTTATCAAAAAAGACCCTCCAAGGGGTCTTTTTTGATATGATCTTCCGAAATATTCTAGCTTGCTAAAATGCTTTGGAGGACCTTCCGACGAGTCGCATTCGTCGGAAAGCTGGCCCAATCGGACTGTCGTTGATCTTCAGACCGGCACGTGTTCATCCATCAGCCCTAGGTGGCAGATGTAGGCCTGGCCACGCTCGGCGTTGACCAGCTGGAAGATCGGGTCCTCGATGGTGGCCTGTGCGTCAGCGAGCAGGTACTCGATGCCGTGGATGCACCACTCGTCGGGGCGATCGACGTGGGCTGTCTTGAAGAAGATCCCGTAGGTGGCTTCCGCCGAATCGTCCGGCGGGCTCCCGATCACGTAGGTGAAGTCCACCATGACGTGCTCACGCCAGGCCGCGCGGATCCTGAGGTCGTTCTCGGGGTGCACGGGCGCATCCGGCTGGCCCCGGTAGTGGTCGCGGATGAGCGAGACCGTGAGCTCGTCGGCGAACTTCTCGGCTGCCGATTTGCTCTTGAACAGCGCCACAGGACAAGTCCGGTCGGCCCAGAGGTTGCCGAAGCGCTGTGGCTTGAACACCACATAGCGATCTGCAGAGGTCATTAGCATCTCCCGTTGTCGAGGTATTGCCTGATTTGGACTGTTGCATTTTATCATAAAATAGTAATAAAATCAAGTATTTTTATTAACCAACCAGATGGGCTATAATACTTGTTATGATTATTGAGCGCAAAACATTATCGAAGCTCATAGCTGTTGTAGTAGGTGTAGTTTTGCTTGGAGGATTTTTATTCTCATGGAGTGAGGGCGTGGGTGTAGATGAGGGCCTTTATCGCTCGACCTATATTTTGCTCAGTCATCACGACAACTTTCATATGGAGAGCCCACTAGCTCGTTGGGGTATCATTATACTGATCATAGCAAGCTTGGTCATTCTCGCATATTTGCTTAAGCTGTTTGGAGAATATATTATTAACTTAGGAGACTCTTTTAAGAGACAAAAAGTGCGCGCACAATTATCCAAGATCAAAGACCATTATATAGTATGTGGCCTGGGCCGAGTCGGTTCTCAGGTGGCTCGTGAATTAGCCGACGAAGAAGTGCCATTTGTGGCTATTGACCGTGATGAAGAAAAGGTAAAAGAAGCTCTCAAACTCGGCTACACTGCATTTGTAGGAGACAGTAGTGATGAGGCCGTACTGCAAAAAGCCCATATTGAGCAAGCTCGAGGCCTCGTCACGGCTTTGGGCGAGGACTATCACAACCTGTTTGTGACCCTTGCGGCCCGACAGATCAATCCAAGCTTGTTCATAGTGGCCAGAGTCAATCGCGAGACCAACATGCAACGTATGGTACAAGCTGGTGCCGACAAAGTAGCTTTGCCGGCACAGATCGGTGCCTTCCATATGGCCAGTATGGTATTGCGCCCCAATGTAGTAGATTTTCTAGATGTCCTGAGCTCCAACCGCAGCAGCGAGCTCCAAATTGAAGAGATAGAAGTACCCAAGTACTCCAAAGCGGTGGGTGGACGACTTCACAGCTTGATTGAGCAGCAAACTGGCACGACATTTTTGGCCCTCAACAACCGCGATGGTCGTAGCAAGGTCAACCCCACTGGGCGCGAGATACTTTATCCAGGTGATAAGTTGATAGTCATGGGCACCAAAGCCCAATTAGAATCACTTAACACTCACATTTAGTATTTTCCAATTTCCATAGGAACTAGGCTCTATAAAATTGCTATTCTTGGCCGATGCCTGGATAATATAGGGTATGGAGAGTGCCTACCCAGATATACCCATCATCTATAGTGATGCCAATGTGATTGTTATCAACAAACCAGCTGGTGTACTCACACACCCAACACCCAGTAAGCCTGATGTGTACTCGGTGGCGTCGGCCTTTGTAGACAAGATAGACGATCCTGACCCAATGCGTGCTGGCATAGTGCACCGACTGGATCGAGATACATCCGGTGTGATGATACTGGCGCGCAATCTCGAAACTAAGCAGTTTTTGCAGACACAGTTCAAACAAAGAGAGGTCAACAAGGTATATTTAGCATTGATTTGGGGTAACCCCAAACTCACCATGGCGCGGATAGAATTACCCATAAGCCACAGCGGACAGACTACTACCAAGATGAAAGTTAGTTCAACAGGCAAGATGGCGATTTCTGAATATCGAGTACGACAACAGTACGAAAAGTTTAGTTTGGTCGAAGTACAGCTCATGACAGGTCGTATGCACCAAATCAGGGTGCATTTTGCCCACCTGGGCAATCCGGTAGTGGGTGATCCTATATATAGTCGACAACCATTGCCTGATGGGCTCGGCCGCATGTTTTTGCATGCAGCTGAGCTGAGTCTGGAGATAGCCCCGGGTCAGAAGAGAAGTTATGAAGCACCCCTACCAGCTGATCTCGAAAGGTTTTTGCATAGCTTATGAGTGCCATATCACCAGATCAACTATTGCATCCCACCACCCATGTCAGGATGATGTCTGCACTACAGCTTCGGCATCATGCCTATTTACTAGAAGGCATGTTGGAGCAGGGCAGTAAAGAGATTGCTAGTTGGATGCTGCATAGTTTGGATGATGGGTTGGTGACTTCGGAGATTAAGCTGGTCGAACCAGTTGATGGCCGAGCGATAGGCTTGGCACAGATCAGAGAGTTGATAGAACATATGTGGCGTACGCCACCGCGCGCTAGTGGTATTCGAGCTGGCATAGTGCTGCAGGCTGAGCGCATGAGTACAGAAGCAGCCAATGCGCTGCTAAAGCTACTTGAAGAGCCACCAGACAAAGCTATGTTGGTACTTACGGCTGGTAACTCACATCAGCTACTAGATACCATAAGATCACGAGTGTTGATAGTGCCAGTACTTGCACTAGAAAATAAGCAACTACTTGATCTGATACCAACTGATAGCGCGGCTGAAATAGCCGAGTTATCACATGGCTTGCCGCTGCGCGCTCAAGAGCTGGTTGATACTCCCGATGCACTTTCTGAGGCTCGACAGTGGCACCAGCAGATCGATCACTTCTTGATTGGTGATTTACCAACGCGATTTGCTGTAGTGGGTGAGGTGGTCAAACAATCACGAGCTGAAGAGTTTGTACGCGATCTGCTCTACACATTTGGCCAAAAGTCTTCTATACTAGAGCGGTCAGCTGAGATAGAGGCAAGTATTTGGTGTTTGGGTGCTTTGGAGGCACATGTGCAACCAAAGTTGGTTCTAGAATGGCTGGCCCTACAAATATCATGATTCTAGAAGTAATACTAATTATACTCTTGGCTATAATTGCTTATAGTGCTATAGTCACACGTCGTAGCCGGTTGGCTTCGGCTCTTATTAGCACAAGTAGTAGCAATGCTATCTCGCATGATGATCAGCTAGATTCATTACTGGAGATAGCTGGTCGTTATTATCAAGAGCGCAATTATTTAGCTGCCGAAAAAGCCTACCTAAAAGTACTCAAGATAGACCACAAAAACAGTTTGGCCTATAGTCGACTTGGATTTATTTACTCCAATCTTGGCAATACCGAAGATGCTATAGAATGTTTTCAGATTGTAGCTCAGATGTATCCCAATGCTGCTAGCTATCATAACCTAGCTATGATGTATTTCAAAAATCGCGACTATACTGCTTCAGTCGAAGCGCTGGAAAAATCTGTGCACATTGAGCCCAACGTCAATCGCTTCATCACACTAGCGCGCATATATCGCATCTTGCACAAATTCCACAAACAGATTGATTGTCTCAATGAAGCACTCAAGCTCGAGCCCAAGAATGTTGATATCTTACAACTTCAGGCCGAAGCCTATATGCATGAAAAAGACGAGGCGGCAGCCAAAAAAGTATTTCGCACTATTCTAAAAATTGATCCAGACAATCAGCGAGCTCGAGCAGCGCTCAAGCCACCCAAGCAGGTACGTAAGGTACGTCAGTAAATACTAACCGAGTGCCTTTGGGCCCGGCTTGTTTTGTGGTAGCCGTATTGAAGCTAGCAGTCCTAGCAAACTCATAATACCTAGTGCTATAAATACCCGACTCAAGGCGGTCTGACGAGCCTGGGCATTGATATCTACGACTTGTTGAGAAACATTGGCCGGAAGAGTGGTCGTAGCAGCTTCGATCTGAGCGTTGCTTGCTATCTGGGCATTTGCCTCTACCGCGGCCGAGAGTTGTGATTTCTGCTGTGCATTAAGTACAGTATTTTGATCGATGAGCTGAGTGCTGACATTTATAAGTGATGCGATGAGCAGTACGCCACCAACAGCAGTGCCGAGGCTCATGCCCAAGTTTTGAAAGGTGGCCATCAGCCCAGAAGTCTCACTAGAGTCATGCAATGACACCGCACTTTGTACCAGATTTTGCAACTGCGACATGATAATACCGACACCAGCGCCAGCCAATGCTATGCCAGGCACCAGTGCCCAACCGCTGGTAGCACGAGTGGCGGTGAGGCCCATCAACAACACGCCTGCAAAGATAATCACAAAACCAGCGCGGATGATATAGCGTGGTGCAAATTTTTGTGCCATCACTGGTCCACGGCTTGCAAATAACATGATCATGATAGAGAGTGGAAGTATAGTAAGCCCAGAAAGTAGAGCGTTGTAGCCTAGCTCGATCTGTGTAAAAAGCGCCAGAGTATACATAGCTCCGCCTAGTAAAAAGTATAGCGTGATGATACTGCCAAGACCTGATTGTACTACGTGATTGCCAAACAATCTAAGGTGCACCAATACATCGCGGTGTTTTTTGGTACGCCAGAGTTCCCATGCTACAAACATTGCAAGTATTATCACACCAGCTATTACGAATATCACAGTTGGTGATACTTGGCCTGGCTGCAAAACGACTTGGCCATTGAGCTCAAATGGTGCTCGGGCTCGGAAAAAGCCGTAGGTGCTGGCCAGCAGTATACCTTGTACTATGGTGTACATGCCGGCTGCGGTTAGACCTACGCCGAGCCAATCTAGCTTTGGTTTGACATCCAGCTCTTCAGTATCATGGATTGCTTTGCTGTTGATCAATATAAATAACACTATCAGAACCTCACCAGCAAACACTAGTCGCCAACTTGCATAGGTTGTAAGCAGTCCTCCCACGATAGGGCCAATCGCTGCACCGATAGCAGCCATGGCAGCGAGAGTGCCGTAGGCCTTGACCCTGCGCGGACCAGCTCCAAAGTTACTGGCAATTAGTGATATCATAGCCGGCACTACTAGTGCGGCGCCGAGTCCTTCTAGCAGCGACCAGCCGAATTTGAGCACATTGATGTTGGGCGCCAGTGAGGTAATCAATGATCCTGTGCCGTAGACCAGCAGACCAATTATCAGAGCCTTCTTGCGGCCAATTACGTCGCCGATCTTGGCACCTGCTATCATAAATGCTGCCATTACCAAGGTATAGAATGCAATAGCGCTTTGAACAGCTGAGACAGTTGTGTCGAGGTCTTTGACCAGCGTGCTGATAGACACATTCATGACTGTTGAGTCCAGTGTCAGAATCAACTGGGCCATGCATAGCAATATCAGTACCCATCGTTCGGATTTGTTCATAGTCTTATCATACCAGATCGCGGCTGTATCGCGCTAGCTAGCCGCTATGGCTAGATATCAGATACCCAATATCTGTTTTTTCTTGGCAGCAAACTCTTCTTCAGTCAAGATTCCTTGATCTTTGAGTTGGCTAAGTTGCTGAAGTTGGGCTGTGGTGTCGTCAGCGGCAGGTGCGGCAGCTGGCTGCGCAGGCTGATCTTCGTTGGCCCAGCGGCGAGCTTGTCGACGACTAACATTGTTGGATACGGCGGTGGCGGTACCAGCTACTACAGCAGTACGC
This sequence comes from uncultured Candidatus Saccharibacteria bacterium, assembly GCA_964637185.1. GTDB lineage: Bacteria > Patescibacteriota > Saccharimonadia > CAILAD01 > BJGX01 > CAZSVP01. The sequence goes on from CAZWVB010000001.1 coordinate 191,624, forward strand.
GCCATGCCCCTTAGCAATCCTGGCATCTATTTATCCTCCTTGTTAAGTTCTGCTTCAGCATCCGGGTGAATGCGACCTTCTGCTAGCAAGCTACCACCAGCATCCATGATGGCACTCTTGAGATCCTTGGCCCACAGATGCTCTATTACCAGCAGGCCGGCAACTGAGCCGTTGTCCAGTAATTCGGCTACCTCGGCTATGTCGTCGTCGCCAACCATACCGGACTGCAAGCCTTTGGCTTTAGCAAACTCGGTGATCACTTCATCATCTATTTGATCTAACTCCACGGCTGCAACATTGCCATCTTTGTCCTTGGTAATTAGGGCAAGATCCAAAACCGCAATGGTGCCGTCGTTGGTGGCTTTTTCCAGAGCCTTGAGTATTTTGCCTTGGAATTTGGCTTTTTTAAATTCTACTATTATGAAATCGATTGGTCCGCGCATATTATCTTCCTTTAATTCTTAGTTTTATTAGCTTGTTTTTGTATCTGCTCCAATTCATCTTGATGTTTGACCATCTTAACATTTAAATAACTAATTAGTGAGCTTATGGCAGCTGCAAATATTAGGTATACTATGATGGCAAATAATGCACTTGCGCTAAAATAGCCTGTTTGCCCAACTGGATGAGTCGCAAAGATACCACGAAATGGCGCCATAAATTCATAAGCTATGTTGTAAACAAACTGGACAAATGGTGTATTGGCATTTGCCCCAAAAAGCAACATAAAAAATCCAAATGTTAGTGAAATTACCGCAACGATAGTAAACGCGTACACTACATATGAGATTGCTCGTGTAAACTTGATAAAAATAAGCGTTGAATCAGATGGTTTTTGCACTTAGCTTGTCTCCTATATTATACAAACTAATTGTAGCATACCATCACACTAAGTTTGTGCTGTGGATGTTTGGCAATACTGACGCAGTGTAGCTACACCCTATCGCGATTCAAAACACTTAGACTAGGTATTAATAGAAAAAGACCCTTTCGGGCCTAAAACAAATGGCTAATGGCAGGGGTGGCAGGAGTCGAACCCGCGACCTTCGGTTTTGGAGACCGACGCTCTAGCCAACTGAGCTACACCCCTTGGTTTGTGAAATCGCGAAAGAGATAAATCAACCAGGATATTTTACCAAAAAACATGCAGTTTTGACAGGTCAGGACTTGTTGTCGCCGTGCTTGATAGCGGCCGCCAGTACAAAATATATGATCAGTCCAGGGATGATGCCAGATAACACAATAAAAACTATACCAACGATACGTACCCAGGTAGGACTGAGTTTGTAGTAGTCGGCAATGCCGCCGGCTACTCCGGCTAGGTGTCTATCATCTTCCGAGAGGGTTATATCGGGCTCTTTGGTGGATTTTTTGGACTTGGCCATTATTTCTTACCTTGCTCTGGAATGATGAATAGTCCCACCACAAAATATACAAATACACCTGGCACTATACCCGAGAACAGAATTAATAACAGTACAATTATGCGTACCAGCGATGCGTCTATATTGAAGTATTCAGCAATGCCGCCGCATACGCCGAGTAATTTTTTGTCCTTTGACAGAGTGAGTTTCTTGTGAGGTTTCTTAGTTGCCATAAGTGTATTGTACTCTTGACTTTGGCTTCGTGCCAAGCCAATCATAACTCGATAAAATCGATGGAGCCACCCACGAGATTCGAACTCGTGACCTCTTCCTTACCATGGAAGCGCTCTACCAACTGAGCTAGGGCGGCTGGAGCCGATGGAGGGATTCGAACCCACGACCTGCTGTTTACAAAACAGCTGCTCTGCCAGCTGAGCTACATCGGCTCGTCCAAATATTATTGTAGCTTACGTCTTTTATACGACTTCAGCTGACATAATATTTCTCCTCTCGATTTGTCAAACGGAGGCCTGGTTTGGCAAATCAGGTTTGATAATCCTAACCGAATCAAAAGTCAGCTTTTGATTCGTAAAGGAGCAGTGATGTGTAAGTTACAAATATGAGTTGATAGCTCATATTATCAACTGGAACATAACTGTGACGTGGTGCAGGGGGAGGGATTCGAACCCCCGAAGGCATAAAGCCAGCAGATTTACAGTCTGCCGCGTTTGGCCGCTTCGCTACCCCTGCGTATTTTTTGAAAAGCTAAAACTCGAGCTAAAAACAGATTACAGTCTAGCAGATATTGGGATAATTTTCAATTCCTGGCGAACCGAAGCTTATGCTTGATTTTGTGCCACAAAAGTAGCACAATACAGCTGCCAATATTCACTTGAGAGAAGGGAGACATCGTGGCGCAACCCGATGTCTTTGTAGTCGAAGTGCGGGTGAGAAAGACCGACGACGACCCGCCGCTGCGGGTCTATCACACCGAGGTGCGAGACGGAGAAGGTGTCTGGCAGGAGACCTTTGGCTCGCGCGAGCAGCTGGAGGCTTACCTGCGTGGGCTCAACACGATCTTGTTCCAGTCTGGGTATCTGGCACATCTACTTGGCTGGCATCAGCCGGACAGCTGGCAACTGCCGGCTGGACGACGCTGGACCATACCGTTGATCGGTCAAGGTGAACCCAAGACAGAAGATCTCGATCATGAAGGCAAGGCGATGATCGACGTGTTGTGAGGTCATCAAGTGAGGTGGGGTACGGCACATCGGCCTACCCCAAGCGATCTAGGAGACTAGGTCGCCGTTTCGTTATTATCTGCAGTATAATTGGTGCATGGCCAAATTTAGTACTGAGCTAACTGATCTTTTTACCAAGCACAAATCTATAAAGATAGCTGATCTCAATGAGTTGTTTGGTGAGAAGAGCTTTGCGATTGCATTTATTCTACTGATGATGACGGCAGCTTTACCTCTACCAACTGGTGGCATTACCCATCTTTTTGAGATAATTACCATCTTATTGGCACTTGAGATGGTAGCAGGACGGCGCCGGATCTGGTTGCCCAAACGATGGGAGCACAAGGCAATTCACTCGCCAACTCCGCACAAAGGCCTGGGTAAGATAGTCGGTGTAGTGGAGTTTTTTGAGAGATTCTCACGTCGTCGCGGACACTTTGTGGCACAACATCATATTTTTGTACGGCTAGTGGGGCTAATAGTGATAGTTCTCACTGTGTTTGCCTTCATAGCACCACCATTTTCTGGGCTAGATACTCTCCCAGCTATGGGTATAGTGATACTTAGTCTTGGGCTGATGCTTGATGATTTGCTGCTTGTAGTAGTGGGCGTAGTTATCGGAGCTACAGGAGTGCTAGTGGTGGTCGGTTTGTCTACTGCAATCATCGAGGGGTTCAAATCATATTGCACTCATGTCAAACAGCTGATCTGCGGCAAGTAGACATAACTGTTATAATAATTTCGTGAAGACCAAACAAATCCGCCGCAAACCTTGGCATTTAGCATTTATGATATTTCTGGCAGTGGGGGTGGCGGTAATTTTAACTCTGGTAGGTTGGCAATGGTGGCAAGGACGTGAGTCGGCACAGTACCAAGCGAGTTTGCAGCCATTCTATACACCACCAAGTCCATTGCCCTCGACCCAGCCAGGCTATCTTATTCGCACTGAGCCAATAAATGTCAGTGTAGCTGGTGGTCAGGCCTACCGGATGCTCTATGTATCTCAACTGGCCGATGGTAGTCCGGCGGTGTCGTCCGGCATGTTTTTCGTACCAAATACTACCGCACCAGCTGGTGGGCGCAAAGTGGTAGCTTGGGCACATGGTACATTGGGCTTTGGTGACAACTGCGCGCCATCGCGCAATCCGACGACTGGGCTCAATGACACTCAGAATTGGCTAAGTGGTATGATGCAGCGCGGCTGGGCAGTAGCAGCGACCGATTATGTTGGGGTCGGCACGCCAGGCGAGCCCTACTATTTGATAGGCCAGAGTGAGGCCCATGACGTACTTAATTCTGTTCGCGCGCTGCGTAACTTCGCTCCAGCGCAAGCAGGTGATGACTTTGCTACCTGGGGGCATTCCCAAGGTGGGCATAGCTCGTTATTTAGTGCACAGCTTGCCAATAGCTACGCGCCAGAATTGCATCTGATGGCAGCAGCCGCCGCCGCACCAGCCGCTGAGTTGCCAGCTTTGTTTGGCGAGCAATATAACAATACAATTGCCTGGGGGATAGGGCCCGATGCGGCGGTATCTTGGCCCATGGTTTATCCCAATTTGCCTTTGCAGGGGATACTCAGCAACTCGGCAATGAGAAACTATCAGAAATTGGCCTATGGGTGTGTAACCCAGGAAGTGCCTGGGCTAGAACTGCGGGCCGCGCTTGGCGAAAAGTTTTTCCAAACCAATCCAATGGACAATCCGCAGTGGTATGGTGCAGCTCAGGCTCAAACACCACAAGTTGGCGATATCAAAGTACCGCTCTATATAGCACAGGGCCTAACTGATACAGTGGTATTGCCCAATACTACAGCGTTGTTGGTGCAGTCAGCTTGTGGCCAAAAAGTAAATACTACTACCAACTGGTTGGGCAATACTGGGCATTTACAGGTGGCGGTTGTGTCTGGGCCAAGCGTTGTCGAGTGGTTGCAGGATAGGTTTGATCGTTTGCCGGTGGTGGGTAGTTGTCATCAACCATTGCCAGTACAACCAGCCAGCTCGCCGGCTGCACCAGTCAATTAACTCTTCCCAAAATGAATAGGACCCCAACAAAGGGGTCGTATTCGTTGGGGCCGTGATGTTGCCGGCTAGACCGGAGGCTGCGAGGGGCTGATCGGGGTGGCCAGGATCTTGGTGGTAGACACACTCTGCTCGATCAGCTCGCTGAGCTTGGCCTTGAGCTCGGGGCTGGCCTGCTTGTCGTAGTTCTCCCAGGCCACGTCGACCTGTAGCGCCTCGAGCGCGTCGGCCAGCTCTTCGTCGTTCAGCGTGCCGAGGAACTTCCAGATCAGTTTGGGGTGTGACGCCAGGAAGTTGGGGTCGAAGTGCACGCCTTTCACGATGGACTCGCGGTCGGTCGTGCCCAGCGCCTTGAGGAACTCAACTGCCTTGCCGGCCTTGACGTTGCGGCCGAGCACGATGACACGCTGCACCTTCATGCTGCGCTGCTGACCGGCCTTGCGGTACTCGATGCCGGTGACGCCCTTGTAGTTGGGTTCGTCGAGCCGACTGTTGATGGCCGCCTTGGCTTTGGTCTCAGACTTCTCGACTACCCGCTTGCGCTCACGCGCGCGGTACAGGCGCCAGCCGAAGTAGGCCAACGCCAACAGGCGCTTGAGCGACGAAACCTTCAGCTCGGGCGGTTGGGTGTCCTCTTCGCCGAGGACGATGAGTCCGGGTACGAGAGCTGACGCGTCTCGCCGGCCGTACTCCTTGCCACGGTCCCGGGATCGTGCCATGATTGCTCCTATCTGTCGGAGGGATGGATTTTTACAGCTCACCAAGCATACCATATCTGGCTTCTTATGCAAACATAAGCTGTTTTCTGCTAAAATATGTAGGTATACTGATAGCTTGCAATGACAGACATAAATAGTTATGGAGGATTGGCGTTTCAGTACCGCTTCGTGCTCTAGCTTGTCTAGATTTTGTAATTATTATGCCAGAAACTATAACAACCCAGCCAGAACCTAATAGATCAGAATCAAGTAGTGTTCAGCTACCCAAGTCTCCTCTTGATCAAGCAGTTCAACAAACAGCATCTGAAAAAGGCTTTCGTGATGAGGCGATAGAGTTTTTGACTACAAAGGGCGCCATGGATACTCTAATGCGGCAGTTTGAAACAAAAGACAAGTATGGGCAAAGTAGGATAAGAGGCGAGATTGATGCCCGCATCGCTGCCGAGTTGGCGGCCGCTGAACCAGATAAAGCACTTGAAATAGCCAGTGGATTGAAAGGCCAGGAATTTGTTACTGCAGTCACACCGCTAGTAGCTGCAGAACCAGAAAAAGCTTCGGAGTTGATCAAGCTTCGGGCAGTTAATATAGACCCTGTAATTGCAGAGATAGTGGCTCGAGCTACCGACACTAGCTTTGCACTTAGCTATATCCAAGCCATGACCGATTATTCCGCCAAGTATGAGCCTCATCATTCGAGCCTGCAAGCGGCGTTCCGTAGAGCTTGCGTGAATATGCTATTAGCACTAGCCGAATCAAGGCCGGGACAAATCGCTGATATTATCTCGACTGCCCAAAGGTTCTTTGCTGCTACCAAAGAAAGACTAAGTGACATTTCGGGCACTAGCTGCTATCGTGAGGACCTGCGCTGGCCGATTGTTCAGAGTTTTGTTGAGAGAGCACGTGATAAACCAGAGCTCACATCTTTTGTGGTAGAATCTGTTGGAGATCTACTGGATGCAGAACAAGTAGCCGAGCTATCAATTGGTCTGGCTGGGTTGGACGCAGACAGGGCAAAGACATTGCTGGAGTCGATGGAATCATTTGATATGCCGGCCGAAAAGTACTTCGAAGTTTTGCAAATTATAGAGGGCTCGAGTGCAAAAGTACCGATCGAATATACGTCGGAGCTGCTGCAAAAATTGCCTGCCACAGAGCATTCAATTCGTATGCTGATGAAGCTAGGCACACCCGAGGCAACCGAACTGGCGTTTGCAAAGATGCTTGGAACGGTCGAAAATAGATTTGGGTACGTTAAGTACGGACCCGACCTACTGGCCGAGCTAACTGCTGACAGTCCAGAATTGGCCACCAAGGTTTTGGATCTATATGAGTTCAACGGCGAAAAAGTTGACCAATATTCCGTTTGGCGTGGCGCAGTCATAGCTGCGGCAAAGCTACAGCCCGAAAGGGCATTAGAGGCTATGGGCGATGAAATCGATAAGCCTTTGATGATTGGTGTGGCTCAGGTAATGCCAGAAAAGATTGAGCCAAAGGTAGCCGAGCTTCGAGAATATGACCAACGCGACTATGCCGGTGCACTAGCGATAGGTTTTGCGTCAACCGACATCGAAAAAGCCATTGAATGGGCGAATAAGGGTAATGATGAATGGGTTCGTGGTGGTGTTGCAATAGAAATAGCCAAAACGGATCCTGAACGAGCAATTGATTTTTTGAGCGACTCCCCCCAGAGTTTTATACCGCTTATAGAGATCGGTCAAACTACCCCAGCAGCAGTCGAAAAAGCAATCAGAATCTACTCCGACAGTCACCGCCGTGTAGATGCTTCACATGCCGAGTTGCTGGCCGAGACAGCTTGTCACCAACCAGAGTTTGCGGCCAGATTATTGAAGATAATAAACGAAATAAGTACCAAAGAGAGTGGTTATAGCTCCGATAGCCCCCAGAGACGCCGACAGGTAAATATTGCCAGAGAAAAGGTATTTAACTTTCATGCCCAAAACCATCCTCTAACTTTTCTGGGGATGCTATCGCAAGATATAGACTTTCATATCTACGATAGCGAGATGGTCAACACAGCCCTAACAGCTGCTCTCGATGGAGCCTTTGCAGAAGACCCTGCCAAAGCAGCGACACTACTAAGCAAAGTTAAGGGTGAATACCGCGCCCAGTTGCTGGCTGGTGCGTTAAAATACGATGAAAGCTTTTACGACAGGGCTAAGCTTGCTGCCCAAAAAGAACTTGCAGGACGTTTTGACGATACCAAATCAACTATTTCTGTTCTGGCTAATCTTGTACAGAACAATAGACCGTCTGAGGCTGAGCAAATATTACAGGAAATCGCAAAAGGGGTAGAGCAAAGTTATGATGCGATATACAAATTAACTCCTATTGGCCATGCGATACCAGAGCTGGCATCCGTGGTGGTATCACGATTGATTGAATTGGCAACATCAAGTACTAGCTCAGCCTACGACCAGCATGGCATCATTATGGCATTGGCTAAATTTGTGGGTACCAGCCAGGCCGCCAAAGAAGCAATAGCAGATGTTGTTAGCTTCAGAAGATATAGTAAAAGCACAAAGGAATACAACACGGAGTTGGTTGGGGAATTGCTAGCGGTCGACCCAGTTTTTGCGGGTGAAATGTATGAAAAGATACTTGATCGTGCTAGTGATAATGACATAACCAAACAACTGAGTAAGCTCTCGCTCGAGGACTTTAGCAAATTTGTTTTGAGTAACAATAGTGGAGGCGCTAACCTTGCTTTCATAACAAATCGACTAAAGGGTCAACCGGAATCAGCTACCGAGTTGTTAAATCTTGGCGAACAGGTGTTTGCGACGAGCCCGCAAAATAAGATTGAGCTGTATTCGCTTTTTATAGATTATTTGCCTGACGTAGCTTCCAAATTGGTACAGACCTACGAGGAGCTTGATGACGATCGTGCCAAAAAGTCCTTAATGGGTGAAGCTATACTGGCCTATGCCCGACTGCAAAATGAGCGACTTGATCCTATCGTTAGAGAAAAGATTTATGGCGCTACCAACCCGGTATTAGATCCGTTTAACATGGAAAAAGACCGCAGCTTTAACTTTCGCGCTGTTACGGCAGAAGACATTGAGGCTAGCCCCCAACTCATTGCTACGCTGGTGGCCCAAACTGCCAATGCCGCTGAACTACGGGCGCTGCTGGTGCATCTCGATGGCCTGTATGATACTACAGCCGCAAAAATTGCTGTCTTTAGGAGGGCAACCAATGCCATTTACAACTTCAAGCAGGTGGGTGGGATGGAAGAAACATATAAAGCTCAAATAGTCCTGCAGGCTCAGGGTGTTCGTGATGCCGATCATGAAATGTATGCTGCGCTACCCAAGCTGCGACAGCTGTATAGCAATCTCGATCGTAATGGTGGGGAATTGGAGTACGCACTTGAGTATGGCTACGGAATCGCCGATCTTATTGAACAACCTTGGTTGCTCAATGGTGGTTTTATGAGAGAAGATACAGAGCGGTTCCCAACCGAAGGCAGTAAGAACCAAAAAGCGACTTGGCTAGCCGACCATGCTTTTGTGCGCTTACAGGGTTTTAATCGCAACTCAATCGGCCAAATTATCCATAACCGATTGTGTAACAATCTAGAACCTAGCTTGCACGACGCCACTCAATGGTTGCAAACTTTTGCAATCCAAGAAAACGAGCATCGCAATCCTGTCAAAAAAAGTATTATAAAAAAAGACGGCTCAGTTGAAGAGCCAATTGTTTACGATGTAGCCTCGGAATATAGGCTGCTAGGCATTTTATTTGACCCAAGCCAGCTAACAGCACAGGCAATACGGACGTTGCCGGGTTTTGATTATTACGGCGATCCAACAAAAGAAAACATTTCCAAGATCAAGACATTGTTTCATAACCCAACGAATGCGGTAATATACATGGCGCTGTTACGTTGCTTGCGTAAACAAGACATAGATCGACCACGTGCTATTAATATAGATGAGGTTAGCGGCGAGTTGCGGGCGGCAGAGCAGATAATTGATCATTGGCTGGGCCAAGACAAGGAAATTCAGGACCTTGATTTGAGTAGGATAGACGAACGGGCTGGACAGCTGTCTCGAAGCAACTATCTCACCCGTCTTGAGCCAGGTATTAGCATTGCTCAGCAGGTTAACGATGAAGTTCGTAATTTAAAAGCTGTTGGTAAAAGTCGTAAAGAGTATATAGATAGCACTACGTCTTGGCTACGCAAGTATCAGAACCTAGGCAACCAAACTCTTACTAGAGCTTGGGCCGATCGGGCTATTGCCGTGCAAAACGGTTGTGAGGACGAGCCCAAAAAGATAATTGAGTGGGCCGAGACCAATGCCTTTCGGTTGTATGTGGAACGTCAAACAATCAATGGCGAACTCCGTGGTGGTAAAAATGCCTCGGAGTTGTTGGCTAAATACGAGCAGTTTATCCCTGCCCTTACCACCCGCTACGGTGCAGAAGCGACTTTGCGAGCTATAGACCGTCTCGACAACGAGCAAGTCTTCGAGACCGACTTCCCGCCAGCTGTTATTGATCTAGGCGATGGCTACAGTTTTAGGGTGTTTGCCAAGAACGACCCAGCCGGTTTTACGATTGGGCACGATACCGATTGTTGTATGACGCTTGAGGGTGCAAGCGAGAGTTGTATCTGGGCCGGCTACACAGACCGACGAGCGGGCTTTGTTGGTCTGTATGAAAACAACAAACTGTTGGCCCAGTCATTTGTATGGCACAACAACGGCGAAGACGGTGACACCATGGTGTTAGATAACATTGAAGCTCAACGTGGTCGCTCGATCTCAAACGTGAGTGATCTTTACAAAAAGGCTCTTAGTATTTACCTAACAAAGTTGGTTGAAGGCGGTCAAACAACGATGCGGAGCGTAAATTTAGGCACAGGCTATCTTGAGGGTGACTTGGGCTCAGGCTTGATATCGGCAAATCCAGTCGGATTGCCAGAAGGGATGGGGCGTATATACTCCGACGCACGCAGTCAACTTGCACTACTGCGCTTGGACCACAACGAGATGACAGCTTTAAAGGAGTCGGATCAGTTGAGGCGGATGGTGTTAAGTGAAATCACTCATGTGCCAGAGCGGCCACAGACTCACATAGAATTTGTGAAGTGTGGTAGCGATGATGAAATGGTAGATATGATAGCACACCTAGAAGCCCAGATTTATCCAGTAGAGCTACAAACTGGGAAAGAAGATGTGCGTGGTGAGCTTGCCAAGCCAAACAATTACAGCTTTGTGATCTATACCAGAGCAAGTGACGCTGAAGCTGTAGGGTACATGCTAGCCTACCATGATAAAAAAAGTAAAGGAATATATGTGTCAGATTTGGCCATACGAGCCGAGCATCAGCACGATGGTTATGGCTTCAAAGCACTTATACATCTTTTAGATCTAGCTGACAGCAACATGGAAAACCGAATAACTTTTGAAACAAGAGAATCAACCTCATATCAAGCTCTCAATTCAAATACTGTATTACAATTACTTACGAGAAGAGGCTTTGAAATTGTCAAAAGCCAGGCACTGCCTGAATATTTTGAGAACGGCGAGAATGCTTATTCTGTCGTATTGGAACGAAAGTAGTTGAGTATTAGTTGGCCTATCCAGCCTATTCAGAAACCGCTATGACCGGCAATGATGAACTCCTATCTGACTTAGCTGCAAACATAACCATTTTAGTGCTATTATAAAGTGATATGCTGACGCTAAAAAATGTCAGTAAAATATACAAATTGGGCGAAGTCAATGTCCCCGCATTGCGAGGGGTGGATTTGACTATACAATCAGGCGAAATAGTGGCCATTATGGGCAAATCTGGCTCAGGTAAGAGCACACTACTACGTATGATGGGTCTAATTGATACGCCTACCAGCGGTCATGTCATGATCGACGGTATTGATGTTGGCAAACTCCCTGAATCACAACGTTCTCGCATACGTTTGAGCCAGTTTGGCTATGTTTTTCAAGAATATGCACTACTGCCAGAGCTGACAGCCCTGGAAAACGTTTATTTACCAGCCAAAATGCTTAAGAATTTTGCTGGTGACTACAAAGACAGAGCCATTACCTTACTTGATTCGGTAGATCTATTGAGCAGACGTGATCACCGCCCGCGCCAGATGTCTGGTGGCGAACAACAACGCGTGGCGATAGCTCGGGCGTTGATGAACAAGCCAGAGATAGTATTTGCCGACGAACCTACAGCCAATCTTGACTCAGCAAGTAGCTACAAGGTCATGCAGGCACTTTTCTGGCTCAACCGTGAGTATGGGACAACTGTAGTTTTTGTCAGTCACGATCCGGACGATGTGTTCTACGCAACCAGAGTAATTCGTATGCATGATGGGCAAATAATGAGAGTAGACAGGCGTGTTAAATAAGGTAGCGGTAGCGAGCTTTTTGACTGGCCGCTCAATATTGAGAGGCAACAGTTGGCTAAGTATTATGCCTACATTGATGATGGTGTTGGTATTTCTCAACCTGGTTTTTACACCAGCACTGTTGGAGGGCACGATTAGTACGATGAATACCAAACTCATTGATACTTTGACTAGTAATATTACAGTGGAAAATAAGCCAACTGGCACACTCATACCAAATGCCAAACAATTAGTTGCTGATATCAATGGGATAGATGGAGTCGTGGCGTCTTCGGCATCGCGCAATACAAGCGCCCAGCTGGTACTTGGTAACGAGCGAGGGACATCAGAGCTGCTTGGTATCGACCCAAGAAGTTTTGATGATGTCTATACTATACCCGAGCATATGATAGAGGGGAGCTTCTTGGCGCCTGGCGACAAAGATCAAATTGTGTTGGGTGCGCAGGTGGCTGGTGCCGGCAAAGCCAAACTCGAACTTTACAACGACAGTCTCAAAAATGCACACGTGGGTGATGAGGTAACAGTCAATCTTGCTGGCGGTATTAATAAGAAATACAAGGTCAAAGGAATATTTCAAACTGAATTTGTGCAGGCCGATCTCAAAACATTTATTACAGATGGTGACTTTGATAGCTTGTACCCCAGCACAGTGGGTCAAGCCAGTACCATCAACGTCAAAACCAGCCCAACAGCCAATGACCAAAACATCATTGATCAAATATCAGCTTTACAGAATAATTTACAGTTTCGTACTTGGCAGCAAAGAGCCGGTTTTGTTAATAGTTTTACCGCTTCTATACAGGTCATCAACCAGATACTTCGATTCGTCGCCCTAATAGTAGGAGCGATGACAATATTTATTATTACTTATGTAGATGTTGTCAACAAAAGACGCCAGATAGGTATAGAGCGTGCTATAGGTATTAGCTCGACTACTATTGTGGTTAGTTATCTGTTTCGAGCTATCACCTATACGCTATTTGGGTCAGTGATTGGTATCCTGTTGTTTGTTTTTGTGGCCGTGCCGATAGAGCGCCGCATACCTTTCCATTTCCCACTTGGAGACGTCTATTTACCGATCAATTTTGGGTTTTTGTTATTCAACGTGATTATTCTACTTATTGTCAGTGTGGTATCGGCATTTATACCAAGTTGGCGGGCGGTGCGCATCCGCATAGTTGATGCAATATGGGGAACGTGATAGGCTTGTTGGCATATAACTTATGCAGTTAGACAAGCAAGAATTAATCCAACTAGTGGGCGAGGCCCAGCGTGGTGATAGCGCTGCCTTTGATAAGCTCTATGAACAGCTGTATCAGCCGCTATTTCGCTATGTGGCCGCCAAAGTCCGCACAATAGATGACGCTGAAGATCTTACGCAACAGTCCTTTATGAAGTTTTGGCAAAATTTGAGCAACTGGCAAGATAGGGGCCACAGTCCGACAGCATATCTCTACAAAATAGCCTCAACAGTTGTGATTGACTACTACCGTGCTAGTCGTCACCGCCCGATCGGTGATTCAGAAGAAGTATTATTGGCAATAGCAGATACGTCACAGGATATACATCAAGACGTTTTATTAGAGGAGCAAAAACAACAGCTTTTGGCGCAGTTGGCTCGCTTGGGTGAGGCAGATCAAGAGGTATTGAAGCTGCGATACTTTGCGGGCCTAAGTTCTGAGCAAATCGCAGATGTAATAGGTAAGACACCGGTGGCGACGCGCAAAATGCAGTCACGAGCAATAGCCAAATTGCGTAAGCTGTTGGAGGAGACTAAATCATGACTTATCAAGATTACGACCAACTTTTGGAAGAATATTTGCAGGCTAAAGGGCCGGCTCGCAAGGCTATGGAGAAGTCTAATCCCAGTGAGCGTGAGAATTTGTTGTCTGACGCGGCAGTAGTGGCGCGTTTGGAGGCGCTGGCTAAGACGGCTTCACCATCGCGTGATGGATTGCGCCGTAGTCTTGTTATTGAGGAGTCACACAAAACCCAAGTTAGCCGCTGGCGCTTCCAGCCGTTTGGCATTGCGGTCGGTGGTGTAGCTGTAGCTATGTTGGTATTTGGCAGTGTGATTGTACTGCGTCGAACACCAACTACCACCACAGTGCCAACTGCCAATGTATCAGCCAGTGGTAGTATTGCCAACGCCAATAGCCAAGTAACTGCTGACGCGCTGACTGAGCAAAACCTGGCTACATCAGATGATATGGCGACAACTCAACTGGACAATCAGATCAATTTAGCGAGTCAACATCAAACTACTTTGGGAGATATCTACGATGCAGCTGCTCAATAAAAAAGTTATTTTGTCTGCACTAGCTACTATTACTGGCTTAATTCTTTCTATTGGCTTTAGCGGTGTTGTGCGGGCTGAGGCCGTCCGTCCTGATTTACGCAACCAGTTGTTTTGTCAAAGAATTGATAGCATTGCCGAACGGCTGCGTGATGATGCTGCTAATTTCCGTGGTGCTAGTGAGCCTGTGCAGTTGAATCACGATGGTAGTCTGGTGGAGCGTCGCTTGAGTTTTGACAAAAAACTCGACGCTTTTCGCAAAAATGCCGAATCCGCTCGAGAAATGCACATCCAAGCTATGCTCAAACGGGCCAAGAATAATCAGCAATCACAGGCTATTGAGCAATACAACATAGCGCTCAAGCAGGCCATAGAATCGCGCCAAGCTAGTATTGACAGTATTATCCACAACTACCGCGATCAAGTAGATGCAGCATTGGAGCAGGCCGAATCCAAACGCGTCAGCAATCGACGTGATTTCCTAACTATGACCGCTACGGCGATCGACCAAGCCAAGTCAGACTGTAAATCTGCTGACGGCGATACAGCTGCTGTGATTCGCCAAACCCTACTACAAGATATTGTATCCGCTCGCAACAAGCTAGCCACGGACAGCAGCCAACTGAGCCAAACAGCTATGGCTATACATCAAGCTCGTGATACTGGCCGCAATCAAATCGCCGATGCTTTCAAACAGTTTGCAACTTCAGTGGAGCAAGCTCGGCAACAGTTGATCACATCGGTTGGTAGTTTGTTGCAATAATATATCAGCTAGGACAGATTTTGGCAGCCCAATTGGTGTATAATATCGCCGATAAATATGGGGAAATTGAGTGCGTGCAATTCGGATAATAGTAATAGTACTGTCATCATTGTTGGTTAGCGTATTTGTCCTACTGACTGTATTAAATCAGATAGTGCAGCAGTCTGATAAGGTAACCAACCTACTTGATAGCGCACAAATATATGATGTGATCAAGCCCCAGATACGTAGTGAAGTTGTAGACAATGTCAGTCTTGACAGCCCATATGCCGCTAGCTTCAATGCTCAGCTCGATACTGTATTGCAGCCTGGGCTGATCAAAACCATGTTTGAGCCAGTTGCATCAGGCCTGGTGAGTTGGTTGCGTGAGCCGTTAGATGTTGAGCCTAGGCTCAATGTAGATCTAACACCACTACGACAAGCCATGAGCCAGCCACCCAGCGATGTAGCGGCCAATAAGTCCTCAGATTATCAGTTTTTTGTAAAAAGAACTGTGCCGGACTCTATTGAGATAAATCCTCAAGACGGTACCATCAATGTATTGTCATCAATAACAAGTTTGAAAACTGTAGTGACCAAATTGCCGCAAATGCAGTTGATGCTGCTGATAATTATCGCAGTAGCCCTAATACTAACTATTATTGCCAGCCTTTTGGCCAAACGCAGCGTATTTGCGGGTCTTGGATTTGTCAGTTTGGGATCGGCATTGGTACTTGCAATAGCGACACTCACAAGCCCAAGCATAACTAAGACACTAACAACTACCAACAACGCTTGGATCATAAGTGTTAAGTTGGCCTTGGCATCCACCGCTTTGTACGGCCCCTATGTTCTCTGGTTGAGTGTAAGCGGGGCGATTTTGTGCGCTCTTGGATCAGCTTTTTGGTGGATACGTCGTCGCAAGCTCAAGCGTGGTGGTGAGCGCTAGTATTTTTTTGACGAGATCCCAGCTCCCACTGCAACATTGATCTAAGCATACACCAAGCCACACATAGATCAGCCAAGGGCAATAACAATACAGCGATCAGATGTTGTTTTAGTACTATGCCATGCAATAATCTTTGGGCATAAAAGATTACAACAACTACAAAAAGTAACCAAGCGATTTCGCTACCAAAGCCAAGAAATTGCCAGCCGAACAAAACCAGCGGTAATATACCAGTGATAAAAATGGTAGTACAAATCGCGACTATCATTGGTAGTGAAAAATAACTCCAAGGATAGGCTTGTTCGGCTAGTATATCCATACTAGGGTTATTTTCTTGATGGAATTGGGCGGCAGCTTGGCTAGTGCCCAACAAGGACAGGGTTTTGATACCGCGGGTCATCGCATGGCGCAGCAAATCCGCCGCTATTATACTACTGTCTTTACACTTGCTAAGACCGTGAAGCTTTTCGAGCTGCTTGGCGTCACAAGCGGTAAGTTGGCCATACCACAAGCTGTGCTTTTGGGATTGCAAATTTGCTAAGAAATTTGGCGACCAATTATTTATTAGGGCATTGAATTGGCCCACGCTCAGTAAATGCGCCAGAGACGATGTCGGATCAGCTGTTTGCATAGCTACAAATCCGACGCTCTTCGTGTGCATTTGTGTGGCCAGCACAGTTAAAGCATTTGGATAAAGAATAATATCCTGATGCAGCATAACCACTATCTGACCTTTGGCTTGCTGACGCATTGTTTCAAATGCCCAAGTTTGTTTGTGCCAACCATCGGGCGACGGTGGCAATTCTACTATGCGCAATCTTTTGTCTTGTTGGGTCTGTAATCGAGATAGTGTAGCATCGGTCGATCCAAGATCAGCAATCAGTATTTCAAAATCCGGATAATTTTGGCCAAGCGCTGCCAGTAACGTTGAATTGATAGTGGATGATTGGTTGTAGCAAGTCATGAGTATGCTTATTTGTGGCCAGTGTTGTATTGATTTGTCTGATTTGAGTTTGGATCGCATCAGCCAAAAATTGCAGACACTAATTACCAGTCCAAATAAGCTTATCATCAACAATATTATTGTCGTTACTAGCAGCCAGTTACTTCTCAACCCCAAAGTATTGTAGCCCCACATCAGGAGAATAGTCAGTCCTGCTCCCACAAAATAGTTAAGCCAAATGAAATTCTTCCAAGCAGCCTGGAATCTATTACTTCTAGCATCCGATGTAAATTTCAAGAAAAAGCTAGAATTGAGTATGTATAGGCTCAACAGCGCAGCTGCCCAAATACCCGTAGGCGCATAAGCCACTGCTACCATAGCCGCTGCCAATGAGTACATGGCTAGGACAATTCGATTGGTACGGCGCGCCCCAAAAACAGTGGCGATTGATGCAATATTGGCAGCACGATCTGGTTTGATATCTTGAATTGCACCGAGCGCGTGAGATGCCATGCCCCATAACAAAAAAGCTCCTAGTGCCGCAAGGTATGGTGCCAGGCTGATGTTCCCAGCGAATAACAACCCAAACAAAAATGGACTCACAAAATGTAAGCTAGAGTTGAGCGAGTCCAGTATTGGAATCTCTTTGAACCTTAGTGGCGGCATACTATAACTTATGCAAAATATTATCAACAGTATGAAGAAACCTTTTGCTATCCAGCTGCCGCTAAGAAGAAGAATAGCAATACCCAGTGGTACCACAGTTAATAGGATTGCATACCAGATGGTTGGTCGCTTGTCCTTGCCTACCAAAGCGCCTTGCATGGAATTTTTGCGTGGGTTCTTGAGGTCACTTTCATAATCAAAAATATCGTTGACGCCATACATCAATAGGTTGTAAGGCATCAAAAAGAAGATCAGTCCAAGCCAGAACATGATGTCAAGGTTGGCATTGGCTATTAGATAGCCGGCAGCAAATGGGAAAGCTGTATTGGGCCAACTAATTGGTCGGCTAGTCAGTAGTATCAGACGTATTTTTTTTAGTAGGTTGGAAATATTCATACAATAACTCAAAAATAGCAGGAACTATGGTAGCAGCCAATAGTGTATAGCCAAAATCCTCAATAGGAATAGTTAAAAGTTTTACTCCAAGAATTGCTCCCATATTATACTGCACGATTGGCCGATAGGTGATCCACCAGTCAAATATAATAGTTAAAATAGTCAGCCCAAGCAGTGTAAGCACCCAAGCCTTCAAAACAATCTTCCGGCGTGCCAAAAAAAGTACTATTAAAGCTATAATAACTTCCAGTGCCAATAGCAGGCCGTATTTCATTGGCCAACCAATCTCTTACTAGCCTGATAAAGATTGCAGCACAAGTAACCAATTAGTACCAGTAACAAGATTTCTTCAACTGGCAAGTTCGGGTTGACTATATTTATATTCATAACGTATTTTTGATTGGTATAGAATATCTGCCAGCCAATTCCTGCGATGTCCAAAAGTAGCAGTAACAGTGTGCTGGCTAATATGGCTATGCCGCTAGCTGGAGTATTGTCCCAAAATGACAATCTATAATGCTTGTCTATAACCATCATACCCCCTAAGCCAACAAGCAGCACTAGTAAATATGCAAAATGATCAATGATGTATACCATATTTTTCACTAATAAGCCTAACCCATCTGGTATTATATATGCAATATGAGTAGAAAATCAGTCATAATTGTTGGCGCGGGTATTGGAGGTTTGTGTACAGCAGCAAGGCTGTCATCACTTGGTTATCAGGTGTCTGTTTTCGAAAAAGAAGCCTTAGTCGGCGGTCGCGCCAACCGCATCGAAAAAGATGGTTACAAGTTTGATATTGGGCCTACGCTACTCATGATGACAGATGTACTGGAAGAAACCTTCAGATTTTGTGGCAAAAAAATGACTGACTATCTAGAGTTGATACAGCTTGAACCAAATTATCAGGTGGTATTTGGTGATCATAGTCGGGTAGAAGTGAGTAGCAACCTACCGCGTTTAACAAAGCAACTCGCCCGACTAGATGAAAAAGCACCCGAGCAGTTTTTTGACTATTTTGCCAGTGTCAGTGAGTTCTATAGATTGTCACGACACAACTATATAGAGCGAAACTTCGACAAATTGAGCGAGTTTGTAAATATTCGTCATGGCAGCAAGCTTCTCTACAAACATGGCCTACAAAATTTGTGGGATTATACTGGTAGATATTTTGACGATGAAAGATTGCGACAACTTTTTAGTTTTCAAAGCATGTATTTGGGGGTTAGCCCATATGAGGCTCCGGCCATTTATTCCACAGTAAGTTATATGGAGACGGCTTTAGGTATTTGGTACCCAAAAGGTGGTATGTATAGTTTGAGTTTGGCTTTGGCCAAACTCTGTCGAGACCTGGGTGTAAAAATAACTACCAATAGCCCAGTGGAACAAATCATCGTAGAGTCAGGTCGAGCCAAAGCCGTACGAGTCGGTGGAAAGCAACATGCAGCCGATATTATTGTAGCCAACTCTGATTTGGTCTATAGCCATCAGTATCTGCTGAATGAAACCAGCCAGTTCGACAAATACACGCCAAAACTTCAGAAGCTACGCCAAGCAAGCTCAGCGATGCTGTTTTACTGGGGTGTCAACGACGACTTGGATGGTTTGTTGCATCACAATGTGATTCTTAGCAATCAGTTCAAACAAAATTTGCAAGATATATTCCACAATCAGCGTTTGCCCAAAACGCCTAGTTTTTACGTTTACGTTCCTACAAAAACAGACCCGCGGCTTGCCCCGCCAAACCGTCATATAATGTATGTACTTGTGCCGGTGCCCAATCTCAGCGCCAACATCGATTGGCCAAAGGCGGCTGCACGTCTAAAAAAACAAGTTCTAGCTCGCTGTCTTCAGGAATTCAAAATTGATTTGACTGACAAAATAGACTCAGAAGAGGTATTTGGTCCCGAAGATTTCAAAACAAAGTTTAATTTGCCTGATGGATCTGCCTTTGGCCTCAGTCACACTCTGGCGCAATCTGCATATTTTCGTCCCCACAATAAATCCACTGACATCAAAAACTTATTTTTTGTGGGCGCTAGTACTTATCCAGGTGGTGGTGTCCCTATGGTCACTATCAGCGCAAAACTTGTGGTTGAGCGTATTCAAAAAGGAGAAGCTAATGCTGTCTAAATACATTGCCCACAACAAAGAGATGATAGATCACGCACTCAAAGAACATTTTGATAATACCGAAGCTCAATTGTCAGGTGATAGAGTAGTCCTTGATTTAGTTGAGAGTATCAAAAGTGTAGCCATGAACGGCGGCAAACGACTTAGGCCATTGTTGATGAGCTTGAGCTACGAGATGTACGGTGGGGGCAACAAGTTGCTGAAGGTTCAGGCCGGTATTGTACTAGAGCTGCTGCATACATTTATGCTAATCCACGACGACATTGAAGACGGTGATTTACAGAGACATGGTGGCCCGACTGTTGAGGCGATATATCGTAACAAACTGACTGGCAAGAATATCGAACAAAGAAATCATATTGCTAGGGGATGCGCTATCAATGCTGGTGACGTAGCGCATTCGATGGTTTATGCTAAGCTCAGCTCACTTTCCGCACAGCCCTCAACAATAGTGTCGTTGGTAAAACTGGTAAGTGACAAGAGCATCATCACCGCTCTAGGGCAGCAGCACGACATACTTGCGCCCACTACAAAAAAGCTAGTGCTAGCAGATGTTGAGCGTATTGCTCTATACAAGACTGCCTACTATTCGTTTATCTTGCCATTGTTGTTTGGATCAACACTCGCGGAAAATACCAAAGACGGTAAAAAACTCGAGCAGATTGGTCGTAACCTAGGCGTGGCATTTCAAATCACAGATGACTTGTTGGGTGTATATGGACAATCAGAAGTGTTGGGTAAGCCAAATATATCGGACATGAGGGAAGGCAAAAATACCATGTTATTGCATCACGCACTAAGCATGGCCCAGCCAAGTCAGATCAAGACTATCAAACAGTATTGGGGGAACTCTCAGGCCGACAGTGCCGCACTGGACCAGATCCGTGAAATTTTTGAAGTATCTGGTGCCAAGCAGAAAGCCATCAATGATGCTAGTGAGTTACACGCCATTGCTGTCAAAAATATCAAGGGTCTTAAGATCGACACTAAGTATCAACAATTATTGCAAGAATTCTCAGATAAATGCGTCAACAGGATATTTTGATGTCTCAGCTAACTTACAACCAGACTGTCTATACCCGAGCCAGCTACCAGACTAGCAAGTTATGGACACGCGAATTTTCCTCGTCTTTTTATAAAGCAACAACACTTTTGGACGAACCGATCAGGACTCACATATTTAATGTTTATGGGTTAGTCCGTTTGGCAGATGAAATAGTGGATAGTTGGCGACCATCGGACATGGCTACAATGTTATCAGCTCTTGAGAAAGATATTTACAAAGCCACAAAGTCTGGTTTTAGTACCAACCCGATCGTCCATGCATATGCAATTACCGTAGTGCAATTTGGTATCGATCAGGATTTGATAAAAGCTTTTTTTGCGAGCATGAAAATGGACATAGCAAAAAGTAAGTACACACAAACCGAATTTGAGCGCTATATATATGGTTCGGCACAGTCAGTTGGTTTGATGTGCTTGGCGGTGTTTGTAAATGGCGATCGGCAGATGTATAACAGGCTAAAGCCAGCCGCCATGTCTCTCGGCGCAGGTTTTCAAAAGGTCAATTTTTTGCGTGACTTAGGTAGTGATGAGCAGGAGCTAGCTAGGTATTATTTCCCAAAACAAAACGCCAAACAAATCACTATCAAACAATACCGGGCTATCATTGCCGATATCAATGCTGATTTTACAACGGCTCAAATAGGCATCGTTCATTTGCCAAAAAGCTCCCGCTATGCAGTAGCGCTAGCCTTGGCTTCTTACAAGTTGTTGTTAGACAAATTATCACAACAATCACTCTCAGATGTTTACGGTGCTAGATATAGAGTAGGATCATTACAGAAAGCTCAGTTGCTCACAAAATATCGTCTGGTCAAAATGCTTGGAAGATGAGACACTAGAAGTATGGCCCCAAAATCATCCAAATTTGTGGTGGATGGTATTGCATATGAACTTAGTCCGGATGGTGCTCGTCGTGTAGGTGTCAAAACCAAGCCCAAAATTGGTGTTAAGAGACCAACCCATACCCAAACCAGCAATCCTGAGATCATACCACTCAATACCGAAAGTCGTAATACAAGCAGCTGGCTTTGGATATTGACCAGCGTGCGCATGGTGCTTTCAATCCGGTTTTGGTTGGTAGTATTTTTACCCATTGGATTACTGATTGTCATTAAGACCCTACAACTCAATTCGTATGAGTTGGTCCAAACTGGCTCCAATTGGTTGACACTTGCCAAAATAGCGCGCCTACAACTCACGGCGGTTTTTTTTGCTGCTCTGCTGGTAGTAGGTATTTTTCTAGAGGCTTGGTTGCGCAAATTGGCTGCTGATAATAAGCCAACGTATTGGAGTATGATGGCGGCGATTGTTGCATCATCACTTGGCTATGGCGTGTTAATAATGATGGCAGCGGCGTTAGTGTTTGGCGTGTGTCTGATGACGATTAATCAGTTGTATGTAGCCTTACCTATTTTGACCGTCTTCATATGCTTACTAATCGTGGCGAGCTGGCTCATGTTTGCTCTATGGTGTTGGTCTCGTCGCAACTTAGTGTTGTCTGGATTTGGCCAGTCCTTGAAGGTGAATCGACAAATCTTATTGCCCAAATCAGCGAACGCTGGATTTCTTGCCACTACAGGCTATTCAGCAATACGTATCTTGCCAGCCACTATGACACTGCTGCTGCTTTTGCTAGTAATAGGTATAATTACTTTGGTATTTGTATCTGGTTTGTCGGTAGGCTGGCAAGCATTAACAATGATCTTGGGCTTGGTGTTAAGTCTGTTGATGCTTAGCTATGATCATCTTGCAAAACTCCAATACTGGCGACAAGTGTTGAAACCTGCCGATCAATACAAACGGTATCCGTCGGGTGCTTTGACCATGCTAGGAGTCGATGCCCTTGTGGTTGTATTAGTGGCCGTAGCACTTATGGTACAGTTGGTGATCCCAAAACTACTCTTGAAAGCACATCTGACCACCAAAGACATCAAAAAAACCTTTGATCAACTCAATCTTACACTGCCGTCACCCAAGCAGGTCAAACCATTTGACAACTCTACAGAAAACAGGTAAAATTATGTCAAAGCCGCCGAGAGGCTTTTTTGGATTACAACCATGCAACGCGTGACCAACTACCTACAGGGTTCGCTTGCCGAGCTCAAAAAAGTTATATGGCCAACCCGCCGACAGGCGATTACGCTGGCCGTGATTGTTGTAGTCGTATCGTTGGTACTAGGTATCTACCTGTCAGGCTTGGATGCAATTTTCCGCCAAGCTTTACAGGCTATTATTAAACGAGGGCAGTGAGTCAGTTATGAATAAACAGTCAGGACAACAATCTTGGTACGTGATACACACCTATTCTGGTTATGAGGATCAGGTGGCTGAGGCTTTGCGTCAACGTATTGAGTCGATGGACTTGAGCGATAAGATATTTGATGTGATTGTGCCTAAAGAAAAGCAGATTGAGATCAAAAACGGTCGCCGTCGTACAGTAGAGCGCAAAATCTTTCCCGGCTATATCATGGTGCATATGATTGTTACCGAAGATAGCTGGTTTGTGGTCCGCAACACACCCAATGTGACTGGCTTTGTGGGTAGTGGTACCACGCCATCGCCACTCAGTGAAGATGAAGTCAAAGCCATCCAGAAGCGCATGGGCGTAGAGGAGCCTAAATTCAAGATTGATTACTCGGTAGGCGAGCTGGTCAACATCACCGATGGTCCATTCAAGGGCTTTGACGGAACAATATCCGAGGTAGATGAGCAAAAAGGTAAGATCAAGGTATTGGTCAGTATGTTTGGCCGTGAGACCCCGGTTGAGCTAGATGGCCTGCAGGTAAAGAAGGTATAAAATTATGGCAGAATCAAAACAAGTACTCGCAAAAGTAAAAATGGTATTGATGGGTGGTGGTGCCACCCCAGCTCCTCCAGTTGGTTCGAGCTTGGGTCAGCATGGTGTCAACATGATGGATTTTATCAATCCATTCAATGAGCAGACCCAGGATCGCAAAGGCCAGCCTACTCCTGTAGTAGTGACTATCTATGAAGACAAGTCTATGACTTTTGTCATCAAAGGTACCCCTGCCAAAACACTTATCAAAGAAGCTCTCAAGCTCAAAAGTGGCAGTGGCGTGCCCAACAAAGACAAGGTGGGCAAACTCACTGATGCTCAGCTAACCCAAATAGCTGAGGCCAAAATGGCTGATCTTAATGCCAATGATATTGAGGCGGCTAAGAAAATCATCGCCGGTACGGCTCGGAGCATGGGCGTCGAGACAGAGTTGAAGAAATAATTAACCTGTGTGGAATCCAGCATAGCTGGAGTTTGACCACGAAGGAGTATATATGCCAACTAAGAAAGTTGAAGCAAAAGAATCTAGGAAAACCAGTAAGGCATCAGTTGCAGAAAAATCAGCAGCAGCTGTAAAGGATGAAGTAGCCACGGACCCAACTAACAAAGCTACGACCAAAGCAGGTAAGCATAGCGCCAAAGCTCAAGCTGAAGCCGAAGCCAAACAGGCCAAGGAAGCTCGCAAAGCAGATATCAAAAAAGAGGCAGAGGCTAAGGTTGAAGTGCCCAAGCCAACCCAAAAACCACGCGTCAAGCGCTACACCAAGAACCAAAAAGCTGTTCGCGAGCTGGTTGATAATGACAAGCTATATAGTATCGATGAAGCAATCGAGCTGCTGCCCAAAATTTCCAAGACCAAATTTGATGCTACTGCAGAAATTCATATAGCTTGCAATATCGATACCAAACAAGCTGACCAACAGGTGCGTAGTAGCGTGTCATTGCCCGCCGGTACAGGCAAGACTGTGCGTGTAGCTGTACTAGCTGACGATAAAGACGCCGAAGCTGCTAAGAAAGCTGGCGCTGACATTACCAATGCCGAAGAGCTACTGGCGGCCATAGGCAAAGAAAAGTTTGATTTTGATGTATTGGTAGCAACACCTGCCAAGATGGCTGAGCTTGGTCGCTTTGCCAAAGTGCTTGGCCCCAAAGGCTTAATGCCTTCACCCAAGAACAATACAGTGACTGCCGACCCAGCCGCTGCTGTAACTGAGATCAAGAAGGGTCAAGCCGAGCTGCGTGCCGATAGCAACGGTATCGTTCATGTAGCTTTTGGCAAACTCAGCTTCAAGCCAACCGATCTAGCCGCCAATCTCAAAGCTGTTGTATCAGGGCTCATGCAAGCCAAACCAGCGGGCGTCAAGGGCGTGTTTGTGCGCAGCATGTTTGTAAGCGCTACTATGAGCCCAAGTATCAAGCTTGATGTAGCTGCCGCTCAAAAAGACAGCAAGCAATAAGTATTTTGAGCGCACATAACTTCGTTGCCAGCTGCGATGCTCATGTAATGTAGACCGCCTACATCTTACTTCGCTTCTCGCTGGCGCCTTGTTCTGCGCTGCTCAAATCTACTAATTTCAAATCTCTTCAAATGATCCGCCAACTGGCGGATCATTTTGGTTATGGTTGGTAGGATTGATATTATTTGTTAGGCTAAGTAAATATGAGAGGGCCAAATCCAATTGATTTTGATAAGTGGTTGCGCGATCGATCGCGTCAGGCCGACTTTGATTTGGCCGATGTTGAGTTATATCAGCGGAAAGCAAACCAACCATTTTCTGGGGTATTGGGTGATGCTGAGCTCAAAGCCTGCATGAATACTGGTCAGGTGGTGATCGATCCATTTGAGCCTGAGCTACTCAACTCCAGCAGCTATGATGTGCGTTTGGGTGGTAACTATTACGTCGCCGAGAAAGTTGGCGACCGAGTGGACTTCTCACCCTATACCAAAGAAGAAGTTGAGCTTTACTACTCTGGCCCTCACAAGGCTACTACTCATGAGCAGTGGTGCAAACAGCATCGTCGCCAACCATTCGCCGGCATCGATCGCGACGAACATATCATAGTGTTGGCGCCGGGTGAATGCATATTGGCCCATACGGTGGAGTACATTGGCGCGAGCTATGGCATCACTACCATGATGAAGGCTCGCTCAAGTCTGGGCCGTATCAACATCAGCTCTTGCGACGACGCCGGTTGGGGAGATGTTGGCTACATCAATCGTTGGACCATGGAGATACGTAACAAAAACACCAGCGTATGGGTGCCTTTGGTAGTTGGAATGCCGATTGCCCAAATGATTTTCTTCTGGGTAGCAGCTAGCACCATAGATTATGGCGCTACTGGCCATTATCAATCGGGGGTTGATATCCGTAAACTACAAAAAGCCTGGCGCCCCGAAGGAATGCTACCTAAATTGTACTCTAGCAGCAATACCGCATTGCGCAAGAAGTTGTCCAAAGACAAAAAGACTGGCTTTTGAACTTAGTTTTCAAGCTTTTTAGTTTGAGCACAATCATATATACTAAATCCTGACTTAGAGGCGGAAAGTTTCCGACCTTGAAAACTAGGAGGTGAGGGCTGTGCCCCACATCAACAATCCAGGGGTGGATTGGTGCGTCACGGCCTACATCGTCCGTGAACATGAAGGTGAGTTGCAGGTTCTACTGTGCGACCATCGCAAGCTCGGCACATGGGTGCCGATTGGTGGCCACGTGGAACCGCACGAAGACCCCATCACGGCGCTGTTTCGCGAAGTTCGTGAGGAGTGTGGTGGGATCGATATCAAGCTGCTCTACGGCAAAGCGTCGCGTTCCCACTACGGTCCGAAGAACTACGACCTGCCCAAGCCAGACTTCTTCGATCTTCACCCGATCGAGACCGAGGTGGATCATCAGCATGTTGGCATGGGCTGGATCTGCTGGCTCGACGCTGGCGAACCGACGCTCAGCGATGAGCATCGAGAGCTGCGTTGGTTCAGCCGAGGTGATCTCAGTGGGGTCAGCATGCCGATCAACGTGCTCAATCACGCCTGCGACGCGCTGCACTACACCAAGCTCGACATCAGCTGGGTAAAGGAGTAAGACATGTCTCAACCACTCTATATTGCACTTGAGGGTGTTGAGGGTTGTGGCAAGTCCACGCAAGCTCAACTCCTCGCCGATCGACTCGGTGCTGTTCTGACTCGTGAGCCAGGCGGCACCCCGATGGGCAGCATGGTTCGCCAGATCTTGCTCGATCCGAACACCGGAGAGCTCGAACCCATGGCCGAAGTGTTGCTGTTCAATGCCGACCGTGTGCAGCATCTGCACGAGGTGGTGTTGCCGGCGCTGCAGGCTGGCCAGCCAGTGGTCTCTGATCGCAGCTATGTCAGCAACTGTGTCTACCAAGGCCACGCTCGTGGGCTGGGTGCCGACTATGTGCGCTCGGTCTGCAGCCTGGTGGTGACCGAGCTGTTCCCGCATCGAATCTTCGTGCTGGATGTGGACCTGGCTGACTCAATGGCACGGATCAGTGCCCGTGGGGGTGAACTCGACCGCTTCGAACAAGAAGGAGCGGAGTTTCATGCCAAGCTCGTAGAGGGGTTCCGCATCGAAGCTCAGAAGGGGCTGCCTGGTCAGTTCGTGTTCATCGATGGCCGCGGCAGCGTGGAAGAAGTCCAACAATCCATCTGGGCTCATGTCGAGCCCTTGCAAGCAGCCTGAGAGGAGGGCAGCGTGAGTGCGCCACTGCTAGATATGAAGGTCCGCTTCAACCAGGAGCGGAAGATGTGGGAGGCTTATCGGCGTGCTCCGCGCACCGTCAACGACTCTGTCGGCCACCCGCGTCACAAGCCAGAGGTTGAAGTAGTGGTAGAAGCCGGTGACATGGCTACGTTTCGCGAGAAACTAATCGATCACTTACTCCGGCCGTACTTCGAGCGAGCACAAGAAGAAGTCGATGCCGCGATCGATGCGGCATATCGTGAACAACCGCGCCCCAACTAGGGCTACATCAACAAGGAGGGGCGCAATGCCCACGAAAGAGAGAAACCCATACATCCGGACCTACAAGGGGCAGAAGGTGCCGACCAAGCTTGGCATCCGCTACCTGAGCGAGATCGTGACCGATCCGACTGGGCCGGTCTACTTCTTCACCGCACAAGCCAACATCGTGGTGGTGGCGGCAGCCATGGCCCGGCTCAGCCGGCGCGATGGCGACCTGCGGGTCACCATCCTCGAGGAGTTCGCTGGTGTGCAAGACGCCGCCGTGCTCACCAAGCTGCGCAAGCACGAGCTGCTCAAGGTGATCCGTGAGCTGGAGAACGCGTTGAAGTTCTTCGAGACCGAGTTGGGCGGCTCATTTGCTCGGGACGAGGAGCTACCTCACCAGATCAAGGCACTGCGGACGCTGCGGCAGGCGATTGCCGACCTCACGGCCGGCCGACTGCGGACTGAAGAGGCGGCCGCGCTGATCAACCGTGTGGTCACCGAGTTCGGTGACGATTCGGTGCAGCAGCTGATCACGGTGATGTTCGTCTGCGAGGGTGTGAGCAACCTCATGACCAAGGAGCTGGAGTGGGGGCGAGTGGCTGCGGCCTATCTCGAGCAGTCCACCCGCTATATCTACTTCGACACCAAGGTCGACGGTCGCTACAAGTACTTCCGGCCAGAGCTCGAGGACTTGCTCGCGTACTACGAGTTCATCATGGATGAGATCTTCGATCGTTACTCCACGGTGGTGCGTGAGGTCACCGAGTATGTCAAGGTGCACAACCCGCGTCCGGACAAGGCTGCGGATCCGGGCGGGCATGCCGGCTGGCCTGGTTCGGTGCGGGCGGAAGCCTGCGATGCTGCACGGGCCATCCTACCGGTTGGCACCCGCTCGACGGTGGGTATCACCATGTCGGCTCAGGCTCTCGATGCGCTGATCATGCGACTGCTGTCACGTGAGCTGCCCGAGGCTCGGGCCATGGGCGCCGCGCTGCTGCGCGAAGCCCGCAAGGTGATCCCGGAGTTCTTGGAGCGCACCGACAAGCCTGACCGCGGGCTGATGACCATCAGCTACTTGGCCGAGACGCGGGCTGGTCTGCGCGAGTTCGCGCTCAACGAGCTACCGCCTGCCAAGTTGGCCAAGAAGAGCAAGAAGGCCGAAGAGCCGGTGACGCTACTGGACTACTACCCACATGATGAGCGTGAGTTGGGACCAGGCTTGCTCTACGCCGTCGATGGTCGCTCCATGACCGAGCTGGGCAAGCTGGTTGGCAAGCTGCCGCGCAAGAAGCTGCGCAAGCTCATGCTGATCTACTTCGGCGAGCGCCTCAACCGACGTCATCGGCCGGGGCGAGCTGCCGAGGCAGCCAGCTTCAACTGGGAGCTGGTCGGCGACTATGGCACCTTCCGCGACCTACAGCGGCACCGCATGGTCAGTGCCATGGAGTGGCCGGCGCTCACGCCGTATCTCGGCTACGAGGTGCCGGAGCTGGTGACGAAGGCTGGGCAGCACGACAACTTCGTTCGGGCCTTCGAGCTGTCCAGCGAGCTCTACAACGAGTTGTACGGCGCTGGCTACAAGTACGAGGCTCAGTACGCGCTGTGCATGGGCTACCGCATGCGCTACCGCTTCATCACCAGTCTGCGTGAGCTGTTCCATCTGCTGGAGTTGCGCACCAGTCCGCAAGGTCATCCCGGCTACCGCAAGCTGTGCAACCTCATGTACGACGAGGTGGCCCGGGTCTACCCGATCAGCGCGGAAGCCATGTGCTTCGTCAACCAGCAAGACACGCTCGGTGAGCTGACCCGCATGGCCTCGGAGCGGGCCACAGCCGACAAGCTGGCCAAGCTGGCGGAGCGGGCCACTGCGGAGTGAGATCTCCGCATAGCAAAACTCTCAAGCGAGCCCGAGGGACTACCGTCCCTCGGGCTCGCTCTCGTTATGATGTATAATTATCCATGATGAACAAATTGTCTGAGCTTACCAATGCTGAGTATGATCGTCAGCGCGACAGCCTCAATCTCATTGCGTCCGAAAACTATCCTAGTCCGAGAGTTTTGGAGCTATTAGGATCTGTGTGGATGAACAAGTACGCCGAGGGCTATCCAGGCAAGCGCTATTATGCTGGCAATGTTCATGCCGATGAGCTAGAGGATTTTGTGCAGTCTAAAGCACTGGAAGTATTTGATCCAACTGGTGAATATGGAGCCAATGTACAAGTGTTGTCAGGCAGCCCGGCCAACGCCATGGTGTTTTTGAACGTACTGGAGCCGGGCGACACAGTACTAAGCCTAGATTTGCCCAGTGGCGGTCATCTTAGTCACTTGCACGGCACTAGCAGCTGGCTCAAATTTTTCGCACATGAGACTTATGGTACGGTAGCATCAGACAGCGGCTACGAGGTAGATATCAGTGATTATGAGGCCAAGCTCAAATCAGCCAAGCCCAAGCTCACTATCATAGGGTTCTCAGCCTATCCCAAGCGAGTTGATTTTGAGGCTATGATCAAACTAGCGCACGAGCATGGTAGTCTGGTACTGGCTGACATCGCTCATATCAATGGTCTGATCGCGGCAGGACTTCACGACAGTCCATTTAAACCTGGCGAGCTGGGGGCTGATTTTGTCAGCATGACCACTCACAAGACTATGCGTGGTCCGCGCGGCGCGCTACTTTTTGCCAAGCAAGAGTATATGGACAGTCTCAACAAGACTGTATTTCCTGGTACTTCAGGAGGTCCTCATCTGCATCAGATAGCTGCTGTCGGCCAAAGCTTGCTGGAGATACTCGGTGAGGATGTGTACCCAGATGGCCGGGCATTTCGCGATTATGCTAGTGATATCATCGACAATTGCCGGGCACTCGAAGATGGTATGACTCAGCATGGCTTGGAAGTGGTAAGCCCTACCCAGACGCATCTGAGCTTGGTACGTTTGCCAGCATCGGTGGACAGCCTAGAATTACAGCAAAAACTTGAACAGATTGGTATCGTGACCAATCGCAATAGTGTACCCAATGACCCCAAAACTCCTTGGCGCCCAAGCGGTTTGCGTCTTGGCACGGCGGCGCTCACCAGCCGTGGGCTGAGCACACACCATGCCAGCCAGTTAGGTGCTTTGATAGCAGGTGTCGCGATTGGCAAACAAAATGAGGCTGAGGCTGCTAACCAAACCCAACAAATACTGGCTGATATAGACTGGTTTTACACCAAATAGCATTGACATAAGCATTAATACCTGATATAATCTTCGTACCACTTCAGGTGGCCGGAGACCAAGTGAATACCCCAGGCGGACACGAGGTCTTTTTTGTTTCTATTCACCCACGGCGACCAAGGGAGGACCATGACTCGCCGATACCACAAGAAACGTCAGCCGCCAGAGCTGACGGTACGCACCTATTTGCGCTGTGCACCCAACAGCGCGCATCCGCAGGAGGTGCTCTGGCTCAGCTGGTGCCAGCTCGGCAACGGAGCCGAGCCGCTGCACAGCTTCTGCCAGCATCCAAGCTGCGACGGCCGTGGTCAGCGTGTGCCTACAAGCGAGCTGACCAACAAGTACCGCCAAGCGCGCTTCGAGGCTGGTGAGATCGCGCTGGCCTTGCCCGATGGGCAGTGGCTGGTACAGCCGGCCAAGTCCGTGGCACGGGTCTGAAGTAGGCAAGAGGTTGGGAAGGGGCGAGAGCCCCTTCCCACACCTTGACTAATCTAGCCATTATCTGATACAATATTTGCGATTACCAAAGACTGTAGCTTCCCCAGCTGGCGGATTAAATATGCTACAAGAGGTAAACAATCGATATGATTGTTGGACACGAAGTCTTTGGAGTATATCCAAAGATTTTTTGTTTGGTAATCGCGAACATTACATTAACAAGGAGAGGTACATGGCAAAAACACGTGCTCAAAAAGAGCAAGATGTGCAAGCCTTGGCCGACTCTTTCCAAAATCGCAAGATTGCAGTGCTCACCGACTATCGCGGCCTGACCGTGGCAGCTGTGACCGAGCTACGCAACAACTTACGTGAGGCAGGGGTAAGCTACAAGGTAGCCAAAAACACTCTCGTCAAAGTCGCTCTTGCTGACACCAGGCTAAAGGATCTCGATACCAGCCTTTTTGCTGGACCGATGGCCATAGCATTTGGTGACGACGAAGCGGCCACAGCTAAGGTGGTCTATGACTTTGCCAAAGCCAACCCGGCACTTGAGATACTCAGTGCCATCGACGAAGCCGGCACTATCCTCAGTGTCGAGCAAGTCCAGGCTCTGGCTAAGCTACCAAGTCGCGAGCAACTTACTGCCCAGGTGGTGGGTACGATCGCAGCCCCGCTCAGTGGTTTTGTACGAGTATTGAATGGAAATCTAACCGGACTATTGTATGCGCTCAATGCCATCGGTGAGTCCAAAGGAGAAGCTTAGAAATGGCCGAAGAAACAACCAAACCAGAAGAGACCAAAGTTGAAAATCCGCCAACTGGCGCGGAAGAAGTAGCTGAAGCTACTGAAGAAAAGACAGAAGCAAAAGCCGAAGTTCCTGCTAAGTTCAAAGACTTGGTGGGTGAGATCGAAAAACTAAGTGTGCTAGACCTAAGTGAGCTTGTCAAAGTACTCGAAGATCACTTTGGTGTCAGCGCGAGCGCCCCAGTAGCTGTTGCTGCTGCAGGTAGCGGTGGCGGAGAAGCCGCCGAGGCCGCTGAAGAGAAGAGTGAATACGATATCTTCATGAGCGCAGCAGGCGAAAAGAAAATTGACGTGATTAAGGCCGTACGTGAAATCACAGGCCTAGGCTTGGCCGAGTCCAAAGCCTTGGTGGACGGTGCTCCTAAGATGGTCAAAGAAAAAGTCAAGAAAGAAGAAGCCGAAGAAGCCAAGAAGCAGCTTGAAGAAGCTGGCGCAACTATCGAGTTGCAATAACTCAGACTATCTTCTATCAAAAGAGCCCCAGCCGGGGCTCTTTTGCAATATAATGGTCAGTTATGGCAGGTATGGTTACTCACATAGTTCTAACTGATCAAGTCTATGACGAGCAGTTTGGTAAGTTTGATCGAAAAAGTTTTGTAGTTGGTACAAGTTTTGCTGACATACGGTATTTGGGAGTGATAGAAAGAGACAAAACACATTACAGTGATGTCTCAATAGAACGAATTCGCAGTCAAGAAGACTCATTTATTGCCGGGTTAATGTTTCATTCTTTGGTCGATAAAACTCGTGAAGATTACATCAAATCCAAATATATTTATAGAGAACTCCCAAAATCTGATTACATTTCGCAAGCTATGAAAGTTTGTGAAGACATAGTTGTCTATCCTAAATGCAAACACTGGGGCCAATATGCAAATTACTTCGGTACCATTCTAGAAAATGAAAGAGATTATGGCATAGATGCGACTGAGATTGAGCGGTGGCATAATATTATTCGCACGGCCATCGGAAAACAGCCAGATTTAGTTATTACATCGGATATACTGCAGCAGCTTCAGCTTGATAGTTCGGTAGTTGATGAGATCATGTCACTAGCCAAACAACTTTTGGCCAACCACGACACCAGCTATATATTGGATTTCTACCGACAGTTCCCAGCCTGTCTCAAATAACTTTGTTTGGCATTTGTTTTGTTATCTGCTACACTAGTGGCAAGTAATTGAAGGAAGAGCAAAACAAATGGCAGCACAAGACAAACACCAGCTGGAAGCACTAGCAGCCCAACTCGAGGCTGCCCAGCAGAATTTGCAAAACATTCAAAAAGAGATGGACAAGCTCGGTGTCAAACCCGAGGATCTTCCCGAACCCAAGAAAATCAATGCCGCTACTATCGAGGCCCAAGCTGGTGGCAAAATAGTAGAAGGCAAATTTGATGGTCAGAATATGATAGGTCCTGATGGCAAGGTTTATCCTGTGCCGGCCAACTATGCTAGCAAATCTAAGCTCGTAGAGGGTGATACACTCAAACTCACTATTTCAGAAGATGGCAGCTTTATCTACAAACAAATTGGGCCAATCGAGCGCAAGAAGCTGATAGCTACGCTAGCGCTTGAGAACGGCCAGTATACCGCTGTGGTCGGCGGCAAACACTATCGTGTACTCTACGCCAGCGTCACATATTTCCGTGCCCAGCCTGGCGATGAAGTTACTGTAGTATTGCCAGCACATGGCGAGGCTAGTTGGGCAGCGATTGAGGCTGTGATTGGCACAATGCGCTAGTTGGCCAAATTATTCTTTATATCTCATCGTTACTTACTGCGAGCCTCGTTCGCTGTAGTTTTACTAAGTCTCAACTCGATTCTCGTAAGTGCCTTGATATATTTTGAATACTTTGGCCTTACTCTTTTCATGAAAGACAGCTGTGGTTTTTATTACTGTTGAAATGCTTGTTTTGTCCAGCTGCCCTGATCATTTGGTATAATAAGGTTCGATTAAGAGGGGAGAGTGTGTGAGCCAGGTATTGTATCGCAAGTATCGTAGCCAGGATCTGTCCGACGTGGTCGGCCAGCCCCATATTACCTCTACGCTCGAGGCAGCCCTCAAAAAGGGTCGGATTGCACACGCCTATCTACTGTGTGGGCCACGTGGTACTGGCAAGACCAGCGTGGCTCGTATATTAGCACGTCGCATCAATGAATTGCCGGCCGATGCTGATATGTCATCATATCTGGATATTGTAGAGATCGATGCTGCCAGCAATCGTGGTATCGACGAAATCCGAACATTGCGTGAAGGGGTATCAGCTGCTGCTAGTCAGTTGCGCTACAAGGTCTATATCATAGATGAGGTGCATATGCTGACACGTGAGGCATTCAATGCACTACTTAAGACTCTCGAGGAGCCGCCGGAGCACGTGGTATTTGTCCTGGCTACTACTGAGGTGCACAAACTACCCGAGACTATCATCTCACGCACTCAACGGTTTGATTTTCGAGCCATTGCAGAAACAGATTTGGTGGCGCATCTGCGTAAGATAGCTGATGCCGAGCAAATTGCCATAACCGACGAGGCACTGGTTGGCATTGCCGCTCTTAGCGCGGGCGGATTTCGTGATGCGATTGGTCTACTGGATCAGTTGTCGGTACTAGACGATGAGATAGGTGCTGATACTGTGGCGGAGTTTTTTGGTAGGGCCGATGTAGCGACTATCAATCAGCTTTTGGAGCTGGCTTTGTCTGGTGATAGACTGGCTGCATTGGCACTTCTTTCGGATTTGCAATTCAAAGGTTTTCGTGCAGTTGATGTAACCATACAGCTAATCGAGCAAGTTCATCGCAAGCTGGCCGACAAATCAGTCGACGCGGTAGCACTGGCTCAAGCGGGCGAATTATTGCAAAAAGCCATGCAGGATTTCAAGCTAAACGCGCATCCCAGTCTGCCTCTTGAACTGGCTATAGTGCGTATGAACAGCGCCAAGCCATCAACTGTTTCTGCTCAAGTTCAGCCAACAGCAGTGTCTGCGGATCAGCCAGCCATCAAAACCGATCCCAAAACGGCAGAGCAAGATATGCCTAGCGACGAAGCCGATGACAAAAAGCTTGCCAAGGCACTTAGTATGATCAAACACCACAACAATTCTCTATATGCTGTGTTGCGTTCGGCTGAGCTCAGTGTGAGTGGCAACCGTCTGATGGCCAAGTTCCGATTCAACTTTCATCGGGAGCGACTAGAAGATGGCAGAAATCGTGCTATGGTCGAACAATGTCTCAGTAAGGCTTTTGGCAGAGCTATGGAAATACACACCAGCCTGCTTCAGACCAAACAAGATGCTGCCCAGCCGCCTGCAGCCAGCACAGTTGCCAGCAAGAAGGAGACTGAAGATGAGCTGGTAAGCGCTGCCATGTCGATATTCAAAGGGGAGATGATAGATGGCGAGTAACTCACCGGTTAACAAGTCAAAGCCTGAGCAGACCAATCCACTAGCTGCTACGGCCAAACTGCCCCCACAAAACATCCAAGCCGAGCAGAGCTTGTTGGGTTCGCTGTTGCTTGATCGCGACGCCATCATCAAAGTCGCTGATATAGTGACGGCTGAGGATTTCTATGTCGAGAAAAACGCTCTGATCTACGATGCCATTCTCGCGTTATATGAAAAACGCCAACCAGCAGATGTAGTCACTCTGTCGAATTATCTAGAGGACAAAAATCAGCTCAAAGACATCGGTGGCGCTAGCTTCTTGACTGATTTGGTCAATAGTGTGCCATCAAGCGCCCACGTGGCCCAGTACGCCCAGATAGTCTCTCAAAAAGCTACATTGCGCAGACTACAAACCGCCGCCGCCCAAATTGGTCAAATGGCGTTTGATGAAGGTGATGATCTTGAGAATGTACTAGATGAGGCCGAGCAAGCACTTTTCTCGGTAAGCCAAAAACACCACAAACAAAGTTTTACTGCTATCGGAGAGGCATTGGCGGAAAGTTTTGATCGACTCGATAGTTTGCACAAGGACAAGCAGCAACTACGCGGGGTGCCTACTGGTTTTGCTGGCTTGGACAATCTATTGGCCGGTCTGCAAAAATCCGACCTGATTATACTGGCTGCTCGCCCCAGCATGGGCAAGACTAGCTTTGCACTCAATATCGCTCAACATGTGGCGGCCAGCGAGGGTATCCCGGTGGGGGTGTTTAGTCTAGAAATGAGCAAGGAGCAGTTGATCGACCGTATGTTGGCTAGCGAGGCAGGAATTGATAGTTGGAAGCTACGCACGGGCAATCTCGAAGATAGTGATTTTGAAAAACTCAACAAGGCGATGGGTGCTCTGGCTGAAGCCCCACTTTACATCGATGATTCACCGATGGCCAATGTGATGGAGATGCGAACTAAGGCCCGACGGTTACAATCGGAGCACGATTTGGGTTTGATTGTGATCGACTATCTACAGTTGATGAGTGGGCGTCAAAATTATGGCGACAATCGTGTCCAGGAAATATCAGAGATATCACGTGGTCTCAAAGGTTTAGCACGTGAACTCGACGTTCCTGTGATAGCGCTATCACAGCTGAGCCGCTCGGTCGAGATGCGATCTCCCAAAATACCACAGCTGGCTGACCTGAGAGAGTCTGGCAGTATTGAGCAGGATGCTGATGTAGTGATGTTTATTTATCGCGAAGATTATTATGAGAAAGATAGTGAGCGCAAAAACGTGGCTGATATATTGGTCAAAAAACATCGCAATGGTCCGACAGGTGAGGTGGAACTATTCTTCCAGCCCGAGCAAATGTTATTCCGAAGCATTGACCGTATACATAGTAGCTAGCCAGCAATTATCGGATTGCTGTATACTGTATACATAAGAATCATGACTAATTTAAAACACCCTCATGCTCGTCAAGAAGCACTCCAGGTTGGGCGCTTTGGCTTGGTCGGTATACTCAACACCATAGTTGATATAGTAGTGCTCAATGTGCTTGCTGCTACCATACTACCCAAAAGCTTGATAGTGACACAGTTTGTCATTGCAGGCACAGTAATTACTATTACTGGTGTGGTATTGGCGGGCATCATCTCTGGTACTATAGCAATGATCAATAGTTTTGTTTTCAATGCTAGATTTACTTTTCGAGATCGACATGTCGATACTAGGCATATTGTGTATTTCTTTGTTATCACTATGTTTGGAGTCTATGTGATACGTCCGATAGTGCTCAAAATATTTACAGATGTTTGGGTATGGCCCTCTCAGCTGCTTTATCAGATCACAAATGGACTTCGCCTACCTTTTAGCCAGGACTTTGATCAACGCAATCTTGCATTGTTTGCAGCCATTGGTATCGTGCTTGTGTATAATTATTTGATGTACAAGAAGTTTGTATTCATCCATGAAGAAGCAAAATAAGTTATTACAATCAATACGACCGTACTTACCATGGGTTTGCTTGGCGATCGTTGTATTACTAGCTATTTTTATGCGTTTTTACAAGCTCAATAGCTTGCCACCTGGACTTCATCCTGACGAAGCTGCCAATGGCCTGGACATATTTAGGATACTTGAGCACCATGACATCAGAGCTATTTACAATACCAATGGGCCGCGTGAATCACTCTTTTTCTTTCTACAATCGATCGGTGTGATGCTGTTTGGTAATACGATTTTTGCACTACGGGTAGCACCGGCTGCCCTTGGTGTGTTGGCAGTTGTAATGGTTTATGTTTTGGCTACCGAGCTATATGGTCGCCGCACCGGCTTGATCGCTTCGTTTTTTATGGCAGTCAACCCCTGGGTAGTAATTATCTCTCGCGACGGTTTTCGAGCCAGTTTGGTACCGCTATTTATGGCTACTGTATTGTACAGTTGTGCACGGGCCTACCGTAGCGGTAAGACCACTTGGTTTGTATTTGCGGCTATCGTAGCTGGTTTGGGCATGTATACTTATACGGCCTATGGGGCATTTTGGCTAGCTTTAGTTGGTTTGATATTGGCGGCAGCGATCTGGCGTCGTGATTGGTGGAAGTTACATTACCGACAGGTATTGATTAGCGCTGCAGTTTCTCTGGCAATGCTGATACCGCTAATCGTCACAATTGTACGTCATCCTGGAGATTCAACTGCACGGGCAGGTGGCACTAGCTTTCTCAATAGTGATCTCAACAAAGGCCAGCCCGTACAAACTTTTGCGCTCAACACTTATAAGACAGCTATACAATACAATATTACTGCCGACCAAAACCCCCGGCACAATATTCCAGCCGAACCACTACTCAACATATTTGTAGGCCTCGCTATGCTAGTCGGTATAGTATTGGCAGCATATTATTTCAAACAGCTGCGCTACGGTGGCATAATATTGGTATTTGCCACAATGCTCATACCGGTGGTGGTTTCGGCCGAGGGTATACCCCACGCGTTGCGCAGCGTCGGCACAATAGTACCGGTGTTCTTATTGGTTGGCGTTGGCGTCAATTATCTGCTGCAACGCTGGTACAAAACATTTCCGGTCAACAATCTTGCAAGAGTGACTGGGCTACTACTGATACTAATACTGATGGGTTTGACAGCTGTACAGGGAGTCAAGGGGTACTTTTGGGCTTGGGGACAAGATCCGCGTACTTATGCAGCATATTCTGAGGATATGGTGACGATCGCTAACTATCTCAATGGTCATGTCGGTAACAACACCAATTATTTGGTGGCTGGGGGTTATGGTGCTATGCCGGTGGAATATCTGACGCATAATCACACCAAATATACATTGATCGATTTGGATGGGGTGCGTAATCTACCACTCAATGGCGGGCCACGATTGTTTATTGTCCCTGTAGGAGATCAAACGCAAGACGTACTTGATGCCTTGAAAGCCAAATTTCCAAATGCTTCGGTAGCGCCTATCAACAGTGGTTTTAGCGGTAAGGTTTTGTTCTATGCCGTCCAAACCTAGTAGTGTCGATCTGACCATAGTCATACCGACTTACAATGAGGCCAAAGCAATTGGCGATACTCTCGATAAGCTGGCTGATTATCTCAAAAATTATCCGTTGAGTGTGGAGGTATTAATAGTGGATTTACATAGTCCAGATAATACAGCCGAAGTAGCGCAAGGCTATGCCAAAAAGTTTGACAAATTCCATATTATCGATGCCGGCTCAAGGCCCAAGGGAAAGTTTATGAAAGGCAAACAAGTGCAAATGGGTATGTTGGCCGGCAAAGGTCGCTATGTGTTGTTTATGGATGCTGATTTGGCTACCCCGCTAAAATATTTAGATTCTGTTCGTGTACTTATTGAACAAAGAAGGCCGGTTGGCATATGCGTGCGCAATCTTGATAAAAGTCACAAAGGTGTGCGGAAGCTGATCTCTGGGTTTGGTAATTTTCTGGTACAACTATTAATATTACCAGGCATACCTGACACTCAGTGTGGATTCAAGGTATTCTCACATGATGCCGCACAGAGCGTTTTCCCACGTCAAACTATCAGTAGTTGGGGATTTGACATGGAAATATTGGCAATAGCACGCCAACAAGGCTACCCAATAGAGCTTATCCACGTGCCAGACTGGCACAATGAGGAAAAAGGTAGTAAGTTTGGTGGCTCGCCGCTCAAAGCTGCTATCCAGACCTTTCCTGATATTCTAAAAATCAAATGGGGTATGTTGCGTGGTAAATACAAGAAGGCATCGTCATGAGCCCTAGACGACGCAAAGTTTTACAACACAGTACCCCACACTGGGTCTATGTTATAGCCATATTACTACTAGCTTTTATAGTTCGATTGATTTTTGTATCCAAAGCTAGTATTTGGCATGACGAAGGCTTCTCAATCATGCTGGCACAGATGAATCCAGTAGATATATGGCTGCGCACAGCTCGTGATGTACACCCGCCATTTTATTATGAGTTATTGGGCGTATGGATGAGGTTATTTGGTAGTAGTGAGGTGATCGTGAGGGCTTTGAGTGTACTAGTTGGGGTCGGTACAGTTGGTGTACTTTACCTACTAGTCAAAAGAGTACGTAATTATCATACGGCTTTGATAGCTGCATTATTTGCTGCTGTCGGCCCAATGCTAGTGCGCTACAGCCAAGAGACCAGGATGTATGCCCTTGAGGGCTTGTTGATGGTCACGGCTCTATACGGTGTAGTTGTGATCATCCAACAACCACAAAAACAGCTTGGCTATTGGTTATACTTCGTAGCAGTGCTATTGGGCCTGTACACGCACTATTTCACCGTTCTGGTGGTATTGAGTCTATGGCTGTTTGGTCTTTGGCAATGGTTGAGACAGCGACACCAGCCCTCGGCGCGTTCGATCTTGGAACAGCCCCGTTGGTGGGTGGCCAATGTGGCTGCCGCGGTACTTTTTCTACCATGGCTGCCATCTGCCATTGCTCAATTTAGCCGCGGTCAAGGACTTAGCTGGTTGACTCACACTAGCTTGCGTACACCATTTGATTTTGTTTGGCAAATGATCAGTTTTACAGACGGTCGTAGTCTTAGTGTATTGTATTGGCTAGGCGGGCTGTTGGCTCTAGCAGTGGTTGGCTATGTTTGGATATCTGACCGCAGCAGCCAGCGTTTGTCACGTTTGCTGGTAGTGTATGTGGTGGTACCCGTTGCTATTGTGATGACGGTTTCATTATTCAAACCAATTTATCACGAACGGTATTTGGTATTTGTAAACCCCGTGTACTACGCGCTACTGGCCATTGCTATCAATGAACTTTTGCATCGCAAACGTAATTGGGAGATAGCAGCTGTAACATTGACTGTGGCCCTACTGCTTGTAGGAGTGCGCAATGTCTATGCTCAGTCCAGCCACCGCATGCGCGAAGTTTTTTCGGTAGTCAACAGCAATGCATTGCCGACAGATAAGTTGATTGCTGGCGAGCTATATACATATTTTGATGGCAGCTATTACAATCATACCGGGCTGCCAATGCAACTGTATACAGGTTTTGGCAGACCCAATGGTTATGGCGAATCAGGTCTTATCTATGACCGTAATGTTTATATCGACAGTTGGGCTGGCGTAGCGCCCGGTCGAGTTTGGGTGATTGGCAAGACTGGCGATCAAAAATATTTTGACAATATTCCAGCCAACTGGCAGCTGGTGGGCACCGAGCAAGATGGCTATAGCGTAGCTCGGCTATATCAGGTAAAATAGATGCAATGTCATTTTCTGGCCAGCAGTGTTCTAGTAGACGAATAGACTGCGCTCAGGGTGACCATCAATTATTGATTACTTAAGGAGATTGTCATGTTAGACAAAGCTAAATTGGCCGCCAAGGCTCTCAAATTGCAAAAAGAACTCAAGCGACTCAAGATTGAGACCGAGGCAGGTGATGGGGCTGTGCGAGTTGAGGCTGGTTTGAGTATTAGCCAAGCCAACATGAGCGTGGAGATAGAGCGCATTCATATCAGTGATGAAGCACTGGAAGATGCCGACCAGCTGAGCCGCTGGATAGTATTGGCAGTCAACAAAGCCAACAAAGAGATTATGGGCGAGGCAACTACCCGCATGCAGGAAGTAGCTGGCGGCCTTGGCTTGCCAGGTATGTAAATGCAGTAAAGGAGGGGGATGGGGTACTCAGTACTGCCCAAAAATATCCAAGATCTAATAGACGCGCTTAGCGAGTTGCCATCAATTGGTCCGCGTAGTGCAGAGCGACTGGCTTTCTATATGCTCAAGCGTGGTGACAACGCCGAGCTTGGTCGCGCCATCAGTGAGTTATCTAGTGGCATCCAGCTATGCTCTCGTTGTCGTAATTATTCCACAGAGCCAATCTGTCCGGTCTGTGCTGACCCGAGCCGAGACCAGGCCGTGATCTGCGTGGTGAGCCAGCCACTGGATGTTGCGGCAGTAGAAAAGACCGGCCTGTATCGTGGTACCTATCATGTATTGCATGGTGCTATTAGTCCAATTGACGGGGTTGGGCCCGAAGACTTGGCAATTGATAGTTTGATCAAAAGGATCGAGAGCGAGGGTCCTGCTGAGCTTATCCTGGCCACCAATCCCAACTTGGAAGGCGAGACTACGGCATTGTTCATAGTCAAAAAACTTGAGGATACTGACATCAAGCTCACCAAGTTGGCTCATGGTTTGCCGATGGGTGCGGATCTAGAATATGCTGATCAGCTGACTCTTGGTCGGGCGTTGGCTGGCCGCACCGGCTTCTGATTAAAACCACTATCTTCTGCAGCGCTCGTCGTTATCAGCTGCGCTACTCATGCATCGTAGGCTGGCTACGATTTACTCCGTTGCTCGCAGATGTCTTGATCGCTTTTGAATATAGTGGTTTATAGAAGGTCGTTTGTACTTTATACTTAATAGATATGAAAGGTTTTGCCAAAGATATACTTTTGATTGACTTTGAATCAACTGGTCTTGATGCTGCGTACGCCGAGCCAACTCAGCTCGGCGCAATTCTGCTTGACAAGACCAATCTTGAGCAAAAGGATGAATATTTGACATACATCTCAGCCGACCTTTCCAAGGCTAGTCCAGAAGCTTTGGAGATATCTGGTATTAGCGAACAAGACCTCAAAGGTGCGCCTAGCCAGAAGGATGTAATGCAAGAGTTTTTGGAGCGGTTTGGAACAGACGTTTTTGTGGCATCCTGGAACTCTATATTGGATCGAGGTTTGCTCAGCAAGATGCTTGAAACTTTAGGCAAAGATATTTTTGCATACGACTATCATTATCTAGATGTTTGGCCAATTGCCTATACTCACTTGTGTCAACGGGGCCATGGCGACATTGTTCGGCTTGAGCCAACCCTGCAGTTTTTTGGTATGAAAGCCAGGGGCAAGCACAATGCCTTGGAGGATTGTCGCATCACTGCTGAAGTACTACGTAAAGTTTATTTTGCAAAGGACTAGTATGCTAACACTATACAATTCACTTACCAATCAAAAAGAAGAGTTTACACCAATCAAACCCGGCCTCGTCACACTCTATAGCTGTGGCCCGACAGTATATGACCATGTACATATCGGTAACTTGCGGGCATTTTTGCTGCCTGACTTGCTGCAGCGAGTGCTAAGGCACATCGAAGGCACAAATGTCACTTGGGTGATGAATATCACCGATGTTGATGACAAGATGATCGAACGTGCCGCACGGGACTATCCTGACATTGAACCCAATCAAGCTCTAGCAATGCTCGCAGACAAGTTTACCGATGTATTTACCTCCGATATCGCCAAAGTTGGTGTTGTGAGAGGCGATATCGCCAAATTGCCTCGTGCGACTGACAATATAGAGAGTATGCAAGAGATCATTCGTGATCTCATATCCAAAGGCATTGGCTATGTTGCTGACGGCAGTGTGTATTTTAGTCTCGAGCGATATCAGGCTAGCGGGCACCAGTATGGTTGCCTGGTCAATCTTGACTATGACGGGCAGTCACGGGTGATTGACGATCAAGACCAGAAGCAAGGTGTGGGAGATTTCGCGCTCTGGAAGGCTCACAAAGATGGCGAGCCAAGCTGGGATTTTGATATTGATGGTAACAACTATCCAGGTCGCCCTGGCTGGCATATAGAGTGCTCACTACTTAGTATCAAGTACTTGGGCAAACCTTTTGATATTCATACAGGTGGGGTAGATCTGAAATTTCCTCATCACGAAAATGAGCTGGCTCAGTGTGAGGGTGAGCAGGCACACTACTATCTGCACAACGAACATGTCAATATTACCGGTAGTAAGATGGCCAAATCAGCCGGCAATTTTATCACTATCGATGACGTATCAGATCCGCTCGCGTATAGACTGCTGTGCTTGCAGGCGCACTATCGCAGCCAAATGGATTATTCCGATCAGGCTCTGCGCTCGGCCCATGATAGGCTGATAGCGCTGCGCAGCTACGTGGCGCGCAATCAAGCTGCTGAAGCACTCGGTATTGAGCAGAGCTCTGACAAGTTGGCCATCGAAGAGTTCAAGCTACAATTTAGCAGTGCGCTGCAAGATGATCTCAATAGCCCGCAGGCCTTGGCAGCATTTAGTAAGCTCGAAGCATTACCATTGCTGACTGGCGCAGTGGAAGTAGTGGAGTGGGCCGACCAAGTATTGGGTTTGGATCTGGTAAATAAGTTCAAACTATTTAGCCAGGAAGAGAAAGCGCTGTTTGATCAACGTAAGATTGCGCGCGAAGCCAGTGATTTTGGCAAGGCGGATCAGATCCGTGCACAACTTAGTGAGCTTGGTATTGAGAGTGAAGACATTGGAGCGCAGACCTTGTATTGGAGAAATTCTTAGACTATTACGAAGCCGAGCTCCCCAGAATCATCCGGGGAGCTCGGGGTGCCGTTGCTACTAACGACGACCTTGGCAGTTGCAGGCTGGTGGTACGAAGTGATCGTCCATGTAGGGCGCACCTGCCCATGGTCGATACGGACAGTCGGCTAGATGGGGATTCGGCCTGCCGCTGATCTCT
Source organism: uncultured Candidatus Saccharibacteria bacterium (assembly GCA_964637185.1). Lineage (GTDB taxonomy): Bacteria > Patescibacteriota > Saccharimonadia > CAILAD01 > BJGX01 > CAZSVP01. The sequence continues at coordinate 236,158 of CAZWVB010000001.1, forward strand.
GCTCTGCAGAAGGAGTGTGGGCCACCACACGTGTCGCATGGTCCGTCGGAGCGGATTGGATCTTGCCATCGGTATGGCATACTACCACCGCCCCTTCTTACGTCGCTCCTTCTTGGCGGCACTCATCCTTGATGCTCGGGTAGTGCCACCGCTCTTGTAGGCGCTGGCCTCGTCATCGGGTATTTGGCCGATCGCTCGGCCATTGACCTTGCATGTGCTACAGGCCACGGTGCCGCCACCGGCCTGTGCGACCTTCTTCTCCCCACCGCAGTTGGGGCAGGTTTTCATCTTGGCCACTTTTGGCCACCTCCTTGAGGTACGTCGGTCTAACGATCTGGGCAATTGTAACCTGGAAGTGCAGATATTTCAAGTCAAAATATGGTAGCATAAGTAGTATATGCCGACTATAACAAACCTGGACGTTCGTAAGCTCGAAGACTACACTCGCTACATCGACGATAGCGAGCAGCTAGCGCTGTCCCAGATGGCGCATAGTTTGCAGGGCAAGAAGATAGTGGAGATCAACGCTACTGCTTACGGTGGTGGTGTGGCCGAGCTGTTGCGAGGCAAAATTGCACTGATGCAAGGCATGGGTATCGATGCCAGTTGGTATGTGCTGCCGCCCAATGATGCGTTTTTTCATACCACCAAGCAAATCCACAATTGTCTGCAAGGTCACTGTGAGATGCCAGATCAAGCGCAATTCAGATCGTATACTGACTATCTAGCAGAGGTGGCGCGTGATCTACCACGCGATGCTGACTTGTATGTATTGCACGATCCCCAAACTTTGGGGCTAGCTGCCTATCTGCCTGCCGGCAGGGTAATATGGCGCTGTCATATTGATCTAACCCAGTCAGATCCTAGCGGTCTGAAATGGCTTGAGGGCTATTATCAGCATTTTAGCAAGGTCATATTTAGTCTGGAGAATTATGCTCACGGACTTGCCAGATCCAAGGTCGCCATAGTGCACCCCAGCATAGATCCGCTGAGTGACAAGAACAAGCCGCTGGCGGGTAATTTTGTGGCCAAACAGTTGTCTCAGTATGGCATTGATGAGAGATATCCATATATCGCTCAGATCAGCCGGTTCGATCGTTTCAAAGACCCACTTGGGGTGATTGATATCTACCGTGATCTGGTGGGGTTTATGCCGCAGTACAAGCTGCTACTGGTAGGTAATATGGCTACTGACGACCCTGAAGGCGTAGAGTACTTTGACAAGGTCAAGCGCAAGGTGGCCATGATCGATGAGCGGATACAGTTGATTACCGAAGCCAATGACCTGTCGATCAATGCCATCCAGAGTGGAGCCAGTGCTATTCTACAAAACTCGCATCGCGAGGGATTTGGCCTGACAGTCACCGAAGCACTGTGGAAAAAACAATTTGTTTTTAGCCGGCCAGTAGGGGGGATCGCTATCCAGGTAGTAGATGGTCGTACGGGCTTTTATCTCGAAGAAAACGCCTTTGAAAGTGCCGAGAAGATAGTGACTGTACTTCGTCGCCCGGATGATCATTTGCAGGTACGAATGCAGGCGCGCGAGTTGGTAAGGCGCAAATTTCTACTACCCACTATGGTGCATGATTATCTAGAAGTTTATCAAAAAGTACTGACAAGTACTTGACAAAACACAAAAAGTATGTTATGCTCATAGAACCACTTGATTTTGAGTGAACTCTCATAGCTCGGAATATTCATTTTCGTTTCCAAAAGGATTTCGATTGACGACAACACATCAGGGCGAGTTAGGACATATGAGCCTCTGCCCAACTTTCGCGAGGTTTTCGCAATATACAGTCGCGATCGGAATCTTTCTGGAAGCGCTAGCTCCAACTATCGTGTGGTCAGTTGCAATAGTTGATATACCAGCATCGCCGGCCATACTAGGGCTTTGAGCAGTCCCAATACAACCATCCAGAAGCTGTTGGCATGCTGCCAGTAGAAGACAAGCGCACCCACGAAGCCCAGACAATATATCGCCCCACCGCTCGCACCATTGGCATAATCTTTTTTATTTGGTTTGGTCATATTTTGTACTCCTTATGTTTTTATTATCACTCCAAACGGCTCAACTTTCAATTTTCTTTTACAAAACTTATTGACATGGCTTATGCTTATTGCTAGTATCAAGGGCACTATGTCAAATATAGTCACTAAATTCATATTTCGCGTGACGCCCGCAGATGTTGCAGGCGCGCTTAGCGCTACCCATGTGCCCGGACTATCTTGTTTGATAACCTAACAGTGTAATTATCAATACCAACTAGCCCGGGTGCGCCAAACACCTGGGCTTTTTGGTTACGGCAATCTGTAGCCGAGCCCAAAACACATCACGATCTTTCACAATACACTCGACTCCAATGTGACAAACTGCTTGCCAGAGTTTGATCCAAGCTGATCAGAAATGATTTTAACTGAGTAAGGTGCAGCGGGACTGCATTGAACGAAGAAGGGTCGTTTCTGAACGCTTGGGCAGATTCTGGTTGCAGTGAGTTCGCATTGAAGTCGAGTAATACCTACAACCAAGGGAGGAACATGGGAATCAGATCCATGATCCAGATGTACCGCTTGCTCTTGAGCAAGCCACATATCCGTCACCAATACCGCCAGATTCGCCCCAGTGTGGTGCGAACCCTGGTTTTGGTACTGGTGGTGGAGGCCATCGCGGTAGCTGAGGTCTATCCTCTGCGCTACATCTTCGATGGTATGCAAGCCGGCGTTGCCGCCTCAGCCCTGCTGGGCTGGGTGATGCTGATGTTTGCTATGCGCTCGGTGCATACCTTGCTCGATGAGAACAAGGAGTATCACCAGATGTATAGCGACTGGTTCAACCTAGGCATGTTGCTCGGCCACGGCCATGAGCATCTGCTCAAGCAAGACCAGGCCTTTCACACCGAGGTCAGTACCGGCGAGAAGGAATCCATTCTTTCCAAGAACGTTTGGAAGATGGAAAACCTCATCGATGTGGTGATCTACCAGATCACGCCGATGATCGCCATGATTGGCTTCATCTTGATTGGCCTCGTGCTAATTGACTGGCGCTACACGGCGCTGGCGATCGGCACTATCGCGGCCTACTGCGTGGTGACCCGCCACTTTGAGAAGCAGTTCACACCCAAACGCCAGGCATCGCACAAGCAGTGGAAGCGCATTGAGCGTAGTGGTAGCGAACAGACCAAGGTCTGGAAGCTGATCAAGTCCAACGGGCTCGAGACTCACATGGCTCAGCGCTACCAGCAGATGATCGACAGCTTCGTCCATGAGGACGCTGAACGTCGACGGATTCGCGTGTGGCATTGGGTGGTCCAAAACTCGGTGCTCAATGTATCGTTGCTCGTCATGTGGTTGTTCACCCTATACCTATACGGTGCAGGATCCATGAGCCCTGGTGTCATGGTGCTGATCAACGCCTGGATGGCCAAGCTGTACGCTCATATGTACCGCTATGCCAACTTCCAGCGTGAGGCCCACGAAGGCATTGAGGGGCTCGGAGAGATGGTCAAGCTACTGGAGAGCCAGTCGAGTATCGATGACACTGGCGAGCTACTGCAGTTTGACACTCGGGGAGAGGCTTGCGCAATCACAATCGACAACGTGAGCTTTTACTACCCCGGTAGTGATGTGCCAGCTATTTGTGGCGTCACGGCTAAAATTGCAGCCGGTAGCACGGTAGCCATCGTGGCACCATCGGGCGGTGGCAAGTCTACGATGGTGGATCTACTTACTCGGGCATTTGATCCGGTGAATGGCACGATCTACATCGATGACATACCCCTGAGTAGCATTGATCGTCGACACTACCTTCAGTATGTGGCGAGTGTGGTCAATCAAGACTCCAGCTTGCTCGATGGCACTATCGCGGACAACATCCGCTTTGGGTGTACTTGGGCAGTCAGTGATGACGAAGTAGTGGCAGCGGCCAAACAAGCCTATGCCCACAAGTTCATCATGGAGTTTGAGCACGGGTACGACACCATGGTCGGCGAGGATGGAGTACGCCTCAGCGGTGGGCAGAAGCAGCGCATTGCGATTGCTCGAGCCCTCGTCAAGCAGTCACGCATCCTGATCATGGACGAGGCTACCAGCTCGCTCGACGAGCCAAGCCAGAACATGATCAAGCGAGCCATCGCCCACAAGTCGGCCGAGCGCAGCTGCACTATCGTGCTGATTGCGCATCGGCAGAGCACCATCGAGCACGCTGACATGGTGATTGTGCTCGACCACGGCAGGCTGGTAGATGTAGGTACTATTCCAGAGCTGATGGAACGCTGCGAGCTGTTTCGGCAGTTGCGCAACGGCGAGATCAGTATGGAGTAGGTAGCAGAAGTGATGTGATACGCCCCGGGATGCAATATGCCCGGGGTGTTCACTTTTTACAGATTGAAAATGCTCTCAAATTTGGCTATAATAGTCGGGTTAGTGGGGCGTCGCCAAGTGGTAAGGCACTGGTTTTTGGTACCAGCATTCGCAGGTTCGAATCCTGCCGCCCCAGCCACGACTTGCACCAAACAAGACCATATTGCATAGTATGTAATCTCAATCTGTTTTGGTTTAAGTCTAGGAAAACATCAAACCGACTGCAAGGTCGGTTTTTTAGTACCAGACCTGAATGGTTAGCCAGTATTTATAAAAACATATGAGCAACCATAACATTACTGATTTTTTGGACCAGCTCGGCATCTCTTACCGCTGGGTTGATCACCCAGCTGTATTTACGGTCGAAGAATCGAAGCAACATGTCAAAGACAAAGTGCCGATCAAAAACTTACTCTTGCAAGAGAAAGGCAATGGCCGCAAATATTTGGTAATCATGCAAGGCGATACCCGGCTGGATATGAAAGAACTGACCGCTCGGCTTGGTACCAAGAAATTGCAGTTTGCGAGTGCTGATACCTTACGGGCTACACTTGGCGTGACGCCTGGTGCGGTATCGGTGTTTGGCTTGCTTCATGATGGCTCCAAAGATGTAGAAGTGATAATTGATGAATCGTTGCCTCAGCAAACAGAACTTGGGTTTCATCCCAATGTAAATACCGCGACTATCTTCATGCCAGGATCGGCACTACTGGAGATTATCAAATCCACTGACCATAAATATTCATCAATGGCGTTTTAGTTTAAATCTTTATTTTGCTTATTTGGTTGTCAACGCCGGACCATTGTGGGTAAAATTGCTATAATATCTACCAATGGAGCAGCAAGAAGTAAAAGAACCTAGTCGTTGGCGTAGGCTGTTTGGCAAAGACCGGTTTGATTTCCTACTCGTACTGATCCTGATACAGCTAGTAGTACTGAGCGGATTCAACCATCCTGCAGTACTGCATCTGGCGCTTTGGCTGCCCATATTTATATTATTCGTGGCGTTTCGGAGCTCAGGCATCAACATCAGGGTCCGCAGCTTTCTATTGTTGTGGTTTGGTATCTTTGTGATCTTGGCTGGATCAAGTCTGGCTCTCTGGTATGCTATGCCTAGTAATCCCAACGCACTGATCTATGCTCGTATCCCAGCGTTTGCTGCTGCAATTATCATTGATTTGCTCATCATCGGCATGATAGTGCGGCGACTTATCAAGCATGATCGTATCAATCTCACCACAGTATTTGGTGCGCTTTGTATCTATCTTCAAATCGGACTGTTTTTTGCGGCTCTTTATGGACTGATAGGGTCGGCAACATTGGGGCAATTCTTCGCTGGTAGCACCGTCGATAGCCAGGTTATCTACGTGTATTACAGCTATAGCTGTCTTACTACAGTTGGTTTTGGTGATTTTGTAGCTGCAGCCAATCTAGGGCGCATGTTGTCTGTATCGGAGGCGATTATTGGTCAGTTGTATTTGGTAGGCGGGGTAGCCTTGATTGTAGGCAGTCTTGGCAAAACCAGAGTAGATAGGAAATAGCCATGATCAAAAGGCTTGACCCTAGACTCTGATACTACCAAAAACTTTTTTAACTTAAATTAGCGGGCCAGTGTATGTATCAATGACCTTGACTAACTAGTAGGTCTCTTCCGTAATTGCTTTACCGGACTCAAAATACTTACCGTTCAACGGTGTGATTTCAACTTCCACGAATGGATGATCAATAGTAAAGATCTCTGTGTAGGGTGCAGGTTCGTGGGTTTTTTCTGAATATTCCTTGATAGTTTGCTGAATCTTCTCGTAGTGCCCATCAATGCTAGTGATGATTTTGGCAGTTCCATATATCTGTAGCTGTTTGTAATACGTGTCATCCGTGATATTTAGGCAAATATTTGGATTTTTGCTAATATCTTTGGCTTTATCGCTATCTGAATTTGTTAGAAAATATATCTTGTCTTTCTCTATATTGAAAAAGACACTAGCAGCAGAAGGTTTGTGATCTTCACCACAGGTGCTCAGTACCCCGACAGATTTTTTGTAAGCAAACTCATTGAGCTTCATATATTTTCATTGTATGCTTATTTATCAAACTTCACAAGTTAATGCCGAAAAACGTATTTTATTGGCCGCATACTTTGCAAGTGACTACATTAGCTTATTTTTGCTAAAATATACTTATGAGTAAACAGTGGCGTTGCAGCCATACAGAGACCACCAAAGCAATGCCCTCCAATATTTGGGTACGATGGATAGATGTAGAACATTGGCCACAAGAAGATACCAATCTGAAATCAGCTCGTCTTGAGGGTGAGTTTGCGGTAGGTAGTAAGATAGTAATGGTACCAACCGTCGGGCCAAAGTCTACAGTGACCATCACCGAGGTCACTACAAACAAATCATTTAGCACCGAGGGCAGCATCCCATTTGGTAAATTGATTATCACACACTCCATCGAGCAAGTTTCTGGCAAAACCAGATTTACACATACTATCAAAGTAACCGGCCCGTTTAGAAAATTATTTGTACGCATGGTGGTGCAGCGGCTTGCCGACAATCTACCGCAGAAAATGCGCAATATCGCAAAGCTGGCAGAGAAGGCATGAAAGTACAGACTTTCAACTCTAAGATATCTGGCCCGTTTGAGCTGCTTTATCAGAACCAATTTTTCAATGGGTGGCCTGTGCTTGATGACAGGCAGAGTATTGCCATGGCTTTTCCTGTCGAAGACTGGCGTAGTTCAGCAGCTGTGGTCGTCAAACAAGTAGCCAAAAATGAAGTTGAGATCACAGTACATAGCCAAGAAAATGCCGAGCGGGCCAGCGATCAGGCTCTGGCTGCATTGAGCCTGGATGAGGACGCAAAAGATTGGCCAGCCGTGGGTGAGCGGGACGGTACTCTCAAAGAGTTGCAGCTCAAATATCACTATATGCGACCAACTTTGTTTCACTCGCCATATGAGGCGGCAGCACACTTCATCATTGGTCATCGTATATCGATGGTACAGGGACGTAAAATTCGCGAATCTATGGCTAAGGAGCTAGGTGAGAAATTTAGCATTGATGGTCATGATTGCTATGCTTTTCCTACTCCTCGAAAGCTGCTTGAAATAAGTGACTTTATGGGGCTCAATGCCACCAAGATTGATCGTCTGCATGCTGTGGCTGATGCAGCGCTCGACGGTTGGCTGACACGATCTGAGCTGAGAAAACTTGGCGAAGAAGAAGCACTCGCCAAGCTCGAAACGCTACCGGGCGTAGGGCCATTTTTTTCACAGGGCATCCTCAACCGCGGCGTCGGCTCCACCGACAGATTTACTCACGATGATCTTACATATCATGCAATAGGGCTAAGGTATGGTCTTGGTAAAGATCCAAGTAGGGAAGCGGTGTTAAAAGTTGCCGAGCATTGGCGGCCGTATCGCATGTGGGCGGTGGTATTACATCACGTTTGGTTGCGCGAGTCTGGTAATATGCCGACACGCACGTTTTCTAAGAAATAAGGGGTTATATGGCCGACTACAATGAAGAATACAAAAAGATAGATATACTACAGGACGATACAGGCGGGTGTATAAAACTATCCACACTACAACGTCATGGTGAGTCTCGCAAAACCAAACTAAAAAACAATTTCACTGGTATGCTCGAGCCAGCCGATAGTGGGCTACTTTTGCAGTTTTGCAATATGCTCAATGCCAAATTGCCGCAGCCCACATCAAACGAACTTGTGGTGGGGATGTATAAGAGCGGCATTGTTATGGCTGGCTATCTGGCGCTGGCCCGCAAGACTAGTTTCACCTGGTCAACTCCAGATCAGTTGGGTGATTTTGCTCAAGCCATATGCTACGAGGAAGACCACATCAAGAACAAAGTACATTATCTATATGGGCTCAGGCCAGGTGACAAAGTAATTCTAATTGAAGACGAAATTACATCCGGCAAAGGTATGATTGGGCTTACCAAAACGCTTACTGATCGCAGTATTGAAGTCTTAGCTATAGCTTCGGTGCTTGAGACAGTCAACTTTGATGGCCGCGCAAATATCAAATCATCAACTGGTCTTGATCTGATATCGCTGGTACAAATCAGGTTAAGCTAGCTTTTGTCAGCTTCGTCAAACATAATTATCTTGGATTTGCCAGTTGTCTTCTTGTTGCCTGGCTTGAGTTTGTCGAGTGGTAGCGAGATATAAAACTGTGAACCATGGCCGAGTCTACTCTCAACCCATATCTTGCCACCCATTTCTGTAATTATTTGTCGACATATAGAAAGCCCGAGACCAAGACCTTCTATTTTTGACTTAACACTATTCGAACGGAAATATTTCTCAAAAAGATGCTTTTGGTCGGCTTCGGATATGCCTACTCCTTGGTCAGCAAACTCGACAACAATATTGCCATCCTTGACTGAGCCAGTGATGTTGATCTGCTTGTTTTTAGGTGAGTATTTGGCAGCATTGCGGATGAGATTACTTACTACTTGACTAAGTCGTAGATCATCAGCCTCAATTTTTTGTTTGGTGGCTGATTTAACAACAATTTTTTGGTCTATGACATAGCCAAGTTCAGTGGCTTCACGCCTGATAAATTCATCAAAATCAAACACATGTGGAGTATGCTGTTCGGACTCTTTGCCCTCCGCGGCATTTCGCAAGTCACCAATCAGCGCTGTCATTTTCTTGGCTTGATGTGTAATGGTATTGACCTCATCAGCAAGCCGTTTACTAGACTCTCCGGCTTTGGTCTCTTTGCTAAGTGACTCCGACACTAAGGAGATAATGGTACCCGGAGCTTTGAGCTCATGAGCAGCGGCCGACAAAAAATCAGATTTTTCTTTGTTGAGTTTTTCTAGCTCGATTCGCTTAGTCTCGGCCTCCTGAATGGCAAGTTTTTGCTTGAAGAACTCTTGAACAACTTTGGCTAGGTTACCGAATTGAGATCTCGACTTTGTCATGTTATTTAGCAGGCTGGCGTCTTTGAGAGTGATCGCGGTGGAAATGCGATTGATCGGCCTTAATACAAAGAGCCATATACCTAGTAGGATTATGATGATAATAGCCAGACCTACCACTGCTACGAGCATTAGTTGTTGGTAGTAAGATTCGTTGAGTTGCTTCACAATACCGACCTGAGAACTTGTATTTACTGTCTGCACAATATCACCCTGAAGGTTTTTGAGTGGTACGCCAAATGAAATTGTAGAACCTTTGGCCACACTGCCAGTGCTGGCGGTTGCATCTTCTAGTTTGACGTCACTCTGTGTTAGTGTCTGCAGTCTGCTTACAAAACTATCTCCCAAAAACCGCCCAATGACTATATAGCCAGCTGGTGCGCTATTGTGCTCTGGGTCATTGCCGGGCACTACGGTAGATGCTCGCACCTCATACGTACCCTCTGGCAGCTGCAAATAAAAATGTACAAACTTATCCTGCGCCACGGTTGCAAAGAAATTGTTTGGTAATGGTATAGCATTAATAGCCTTATCGGTACCACTGTTTTTACTGTAAACAAGCTTTCCTGAGGAGTTATATATCCAAATATTGTCTGCTTTGTATGTATCGAGACCTGTCTCGAGATTGTTTTGCGCGAACTGTTTGTTGCCGGTTTTGATAAAGTCTACCATGTCATCCCAGAAGGAATAATCATGAATAAATGTGTTGAATATCTCTCCCTCAGACTCGATTGCAATATCAAAAGCTTTCTTATGTTCTTCCAGGGTGGAGTTAAGTATTTTTTGTGATCGTTCGAGATCGAAGTAGCGTTGTATAGCTACAAATGCTCCAACCGCTACAAATACTGCGAGCATCAAAATAAGAAATCGGGTCTGTAGTTTCATATTGCTTATACTATAGCTTTCTGACACAAAGATGGCAATTGTTCGTCACAATCTGCAAACTATGCGTAATAATAAATGCAACTAAAAACAAGGGGACTAATATATGGTGAATCGTAAGGCGACATTCGTAACAACTGGCGTTGTGGCACTCGCAAGCGTGGCTTTGTTCGGACTAGCTGCTCCTCAAGCGCATGCTGGCAATATTTGGGATACACTGGCTCAGAAATTTGGCATCAAAAAAGAGCAGGTGCAGCAGAACTGGATGCAGCACAGGCATGAGAATCAAGCCGAGCGTTTGCAAAGGCTTGCTGACCATCTTGATCAGGCAGTTAAAGATGGCAAGCTTACGGCTAAGCAGAAAGATGTGATTTTAACCAAGGCCAAAGAAATGCAGACTTTTCATGATTCGCTCAAAGACAAGTCGCCACAAGAGCGTCGAGCTGCGCTTAAACTCAAACATGATGAGCTAGTGCAATGGGCCAGTGACAATAACATACCTGCGCCGTTTGCCTTGGGTGGCCACATACAACATCTTCGTATGCATCGCATGATGCACTAAATATTATAGATAACTGCGCAACACTGCCAACCAACCGCCCCTTGGGGCTGTTTTGGTATACTTAGTGTATGCTATGGAACAAACCGCACGTCGCCAAGGTCTACGAAGCCCTAGCCATCTTGGCTGATGGCAGAATAGAGCGGACTGACAACACTGCCAAAGTCTACTCTTCGGATCGCAAGAAATACTACACAGTGCAATACGATCCCGAGAACAACGTGATCTCAAGCAACGATTCGGGCAGTTATTGGCAAGGGTATTTGGCCCATCCACAGATAGCCTTTTTGTGCGATTTGGGCGTGATCAAATACAACCCAAAATTTGCTGACAAGCTCAAGGGGTTTGCCTGGAAAAAGATCATGGATCGCTACAAGCACGACTATACACAAGGCTTGGCTTACATCAGACAAGAAGTACTAGCCAAATATCCAAAATTTGACTATTCACAGCTTGAAGATGAGTGTCAAAGGATTTTAGCTGAGGTTATGGCGCTGCGGCTCCAAAAACCGGCCAAGCGACCACGATTGGCTGATTAACACTATTCACCGATATGTGGCTTGAGGGTCGCATATATGGCCATCGCGTGGCCATGGCCAAGACTGTAGTCTTGCTTGAGCCAGTCTACGATCTGTGTAGCTTTGGTATCTTTGGCAAGCAGCCCTTTGGCTTTCGCCTCCTTGTAGAAATCATCCGGTGTTTTGCCAGTTTTGGCATGAATATTATCGATGTAGGCTTGGAACGTCATGTGTGTAGTATAAATGAATAGCCATTGAGCATGTCAAGACAATTTGGCCCAAACAAAAACACCCGCTAAATTGCGGGTGTTTTTGCAAGGAACAATTTTTATTGTTCTTTGGGACGAGCCTCGTTGACGCGGAGTTCGCGACCATCGAGTTCTTTGCCGTCCATAGCTTTGACAGCAGCTTCGCCTTCTTCTTGAGTTGCCATCTCGACAAAACCAAAACCGCGGCTGCGGCCGGTGTATTTGTCAAGTACAACAGAAGCGCTCTCAACGGTGCCGTATTCTTCAAAAGCAGCCTTTAGGCCAGCATCGTCGGTAGCATAGGCTAGGTTGCCAACATAGATTTTGTAAGCCATGTTCTTGTTCTACCTCACTTAACGTTTATCACGCGGGACGACCTCTTACTAGCTCACTCTGTCTGACCTTAGCAAGCGCTCGTCCGGAAGCGTGATAGGGGTAAGAAACCCGCTTGCCATGAATTATACAATGAAGCAGCTTATTTAGCAACAAGTTATTATCAATTGGCTGAATCCGTTTGCTATAATAGTAGTAGTAATCGGAGGCTCATATATGAAACACTGGCTTGGCAATATCGAAGATCAGACCAAAAAAAATAAGACATTTCGCACGGTGCTTTTTACTGGTGATCATTTGCAACTGACTGTCATGGATATCAAACCAGGCGAGGATGTCGGACTCGAAGTGCATCCGCACGTCGATCAGTTTTTGCGCGCCGAAGCCGGCAGTGGCACTGTTTGGGTCGGTGAGTCTGAGGACAAGCTTGAGCAAGTCGGTGAACTCAAGGCTGACATGGCCCTGATCGTGCCAGCTGGCACTTGGCACAATGTGGTCAATGATGGCAACCAGTCACTCAAACTCTACTCGGTATATGCTCCACCCAACCATCCCGCAGGTACTATTCATAACACCAAAGCCGATGCCGAAGCAGCCGAAGCCGCCGAACACCACGATTGAGTCAACTGGCAAAAATCCGATGGCCAAAAAGCTGCGCGAGCGCGAGCTGATTGACCAGTTTTTGGCTGTATGTTCGGATTTTGCTGGATACCAATTTGTGAGTTATGAAGAAAACCCTGACACGGTTTACGCTCGGGATGGCAAACAAGTTGGGTTTGAGAGCGTTATTATTTCTGATAATCAAGCCAGCGCGGAGTGTTACTTTGAACGTGAGGCCTGCGTGGTACAAGTACCAGCCAATCTGTCGGTACCAGAGCGCACTCAGCAGATAGTGAATTTTCTCAGCAACAAGCTATTTGAGCACTGGCGGCACTACAGCTTGCCAACGGTAGTGGTATTTTCGCTAGTTGACACTGAAGTAGCTATTAACGACTTAATGACTATTGCCGAGCAGTTTGATTTACCTGACATGCAGGAGCTCAACATAGCGGGCTACTACTTGTGCGATGGGCAGCAGTGGGTGAGTCTTAATATCGAAAAGTCATAATTACACGAACGCCCCCACAAACGGGGACGTTCGTGAGGGCGAGTTGACTCGACCTTGTTGGAGCTCAGCTGTCGGCGGCGATGTAGTCGGGTGTGATCATGCCGGGCCAGCTGATCTTGCCGGCCGCGTCGTAGGCACGCACGCGCGCCACTTCGAGGACCTTCTGCGGCGTGTTGTAGTGGGTGCCCCACTCGCATTGGCCAACCACGTTGAGGCAGCGGCCAGCCGCCACCTCAATGAAGCCATCGGGGCTTTTGCGGGTACCGGCTTGTAGAACTTGCACCATGAGAAGCTCTTCGGCATCCGCGATGCCCACGATGCCTTGGCCGGTCACGGGGTTGTTGGGGTAGCCATCGGCACACAGCACCACACAGACAGCGGCGCTGTCGTTGAATCGCACCGGCACGTCGAGGTGGCCGCTGGCTGCACGGCTCAGCATCACAGCCAGATCACCGTCGATCCGTGGCAGCACCACTTGGGCTTCGGGGTCACCCAAGCGGATGTTGTACTCGAGCGTCATGATCGCACCATCGTCGGTGAGCATGCCGCCCCAGTACAGGAAGCCGCGGTAGTCGATGCCACGAGCCTGGAGGGCTCGCAATGTCGGCTCGATGCACTCGGTCATCACACGCGCTTGCAGCTCGTCAGTGACCCAGTCGACCGGAGCGTAGCTGCCTACACCACCAGTCATGAACTCCTGTTGGTCGTGACGGAGGATCTTGTAGTCCTGGGCGGAGCCGATGCAGACGGCGTTCTGGCCATCGCAGATGGCGAACACCGAGAACTCGCGGCCGTAGAGCCGCTGCTCCACCACCAATCGCTTACCAGCCTCACCGAAGGCCTCACCGGACAGTTTGTCGATCACGTCGCGGTTGGCCAGCTTGATGCTGTTCCACACACCGACGCCCTTGCCGCCGGCCAGGCCGTCGGTCTTAACGGCCACACAGCCACGGTGGCGGGCGATGAAGGCCTCGGCATCGATCTGGCTGCCTTCCGAATCGGCATGCACGATCACGAACGGTGCGGTGGGCACCTTGGCCGACTGCAGCAAATTCTTCATCCAGATCTTGCTGCCCTCCAGCTGGGCGCCGTCGGCACCAGGACCGAACACGAGCTTGTCTTGCGCCCGCAAGCGATCGGCTAGGCCATCAACCAGCGGTGCTTCTGGCCCTACCACGAACAGATCAGCGTCGAACTGTTCCGGTGGGGCATTGAAGGAGCCTGGGATGCAACCAGGTCGTCCGGGTGTGATAGCCACATGGTGGCCATGGCGTTCGAAGGCACGGACGAGCGCGTGTTCGCGCCCGCCACTGCCCACTACACATACTCTCATGACCACTCTCCTTGATATTCAGTTGTCGAGGTCGCAGTGAGTGTAGCAAATTTGATCTGATAGGGCAATACTCATATACTTATGGCAAGGCGGCATTCGCTGAATAGCGAACCGCCTTTGTTGTTCGTATTGACAAGAAGGAGGCCACGATGGCCGGTACCGAAATCAGCAATGTTCTGGCCATGCGCTATGCCTCCGAGGAGGTGCGCGCGGTCTGGGGTGAGATCGCCAAGATCATCATGGAGCGCCAGCTTTGGCTGGCAGTGCTACGAGAGCAGAAGGATCTGGGCGTCGAAGTACCCGACGGTGTGATCGAAGCCTACGAAGCGGTGATCGACCAAGTCGATTTGGAATCGATCGCAGATCGTGAGCGGCGTACCCGTCACGACGTCAAGGCTCGGATCGAGGAGTTCTGCGCGTTGGCTGGCCACGAGCACATCCACAAGGGCATGACCAGCCGGGATCTGACCGACAACGTCGAGCAGATGCAGGTGCTGCGCAGCCTCGAGCTGATCCGCATTCGCGTGGTGGCAGCACTGGCCCGCCTGGGCGAGCTGGCTATGAACCATGCGGGTACGGTGATCACCGGTCGTAGCCACTTCGTGCCGGCTCAGCCCACCACGGTGGGTAAGCGCATCGCCACCGTCGGCGAAGAGCTGCTGCACTATCTGGATAGGCTCGAGTACATGATTGGGCACTACCAGCTGCGCGGCATCAAGGGTCCGGTCGGTACCCAGCAGGATCAGCAAGACTTGCTGGGCGGCCCGGAAGATGTCGTGGCACTCGAGCAGAGCATCGCCGAACACCTCGGCTTCGGCTCGTCGATGAACTCGGTGGGGCAGGTCTATCCGCGCAGCTACGACAGCGAGGTCGTCAGTCTGCTGCTCCATCTGGCGGCTCCGGCAGGCAACTTCGCTCAGATGGTGCGGCTGATGTCTGGACTCAACCTCGGCAGCGAAGGCTTCAAACCGGGCCAAACCGGCAGCAGTGCCATGCCACACAAGGAGAACTCGCGTAGCTGCGAGCGCATCCACGCCTTGCAGAAGACCCTGCGTGGCTATGCCGTGATGGCCAACGAGCTGGCTGGTGAGACCTGGTTCGAAGGCGACGTGAGCTGCAGTGTGATCCGCCGGGTAGTGCTGCCGGACTCATTTTTCGCCATCGACGGGCTGTATCAGACCTGGCTCACCGTGCTCGATGAGTTCGGTGTGTTCCCGGCGGTGATCAGCTCGGAGCTGCGTGAGCAGATGCCGTATCTCGGTACCACCAAGATGCTGATGGCCGCAGTGCGAGCTGGCATCGGCCGTGAGACAGCACATGAGGTCATCAAAGAGCACGCCATGGCGCTCAAGATGGCTCAGCGCGAGGTCGGTGGATTGCCCAACGACTTGCCCGAGCGAGTGGCGGCTGATCTGCGTATGCAAGGTGTAGAGCTGAGCGATCTGCGTGCCGCTCTGGCCAACCCGATCGATCTGACCGGTGCGGCAGTGGCTCAAGTAGGCAACTTCGTGCGCACACTCGAGCCTGTCATGGCCGCGTACTACGAGGAGGCTCGCTATCGTCCAGGCGAGATCCTCTGACACGAGCAGCCAGGGGCGCGGAGGTCCAGTTAGTAGGGCTTCCGTACCCCGGCAAGTAATTATTTACAGAAAAAGATAGTATAAAAACGCGAACGTCCCCACAAACGGGGGACGTTCGTGAGGACGAATGGAGTAGTTCAACTGCTGAGCTTGGCTTCAAGCCGCCAGCAGACGGGCAGCATCAGTAGTAGCGCGCGCAGACGGTGTTGGCGACCACCGTGGTCGCGGGCGAGCCCGAAGGCCTGACGCGCAGCCTTGTAGGCTTCGGCCTGGCCGTCTTGGTGGGCGACACGGGCTAGTGCAAGCAGGTTGTAGAGCCTTGGTTTGTCGGCGTGCATGGTACGCAGCATGCGATCAGCTTCGCGTAGGCGTATCAGCGCTAGGCCGCGGTTACCGCGCGCAGCCTCGAGCCGGCCTTGGTACCCGATCGTCATTCCGAGCTCGGTGACCAGGCCGACATCGTCCTGCAGCTCTGACCTGAGATGATCTTGCGAGTAGTGCAGACACTGCTCGGCTTGGTCGAACTCGCCCAGCAACATGTAGGCCTTGGCTTGATCGCGCATGATGTGAGCCATGGTTGCATGGCTTGGTGGCGCATCACCGAACATGGCGACGCTGAGTGCTTGGCGCAGTCGTTCTAGCCCCTCACCGGGTTGCTGATAGCTACACAGCGCCACGCCCCACATGTGCAAACAGTCACGCATGATCGGACCATGCTGGCGACCTTCGTTCTTGAGCAGGTTGTAGGCCTTGCTGAAATCTCGGCAGGCGCTACTGGCATCGCCACGCTCACGTAGATGATTGGCGCGTCTCATCACGAGCTCGCCGTAGCTTCTCGTATCGGTGCTCATTGCTGTTCCTCCCTGGGTCGAATGGATGTATCGATCGCAATGTTGTGCGTAATTTTACAACAATTTGGCAAAATATTCAAGCTACTATCAGATCAGATTTAGTGTTACAATTAAGCCATGCAGAAGAAAAAACTTGTATTTGACATAGAAATGGTGGGGGAAAACTTCGATGACTTCGATGAAGCCACCAAGAAGGACCTCACCAAAAAACTGCCCGATCCCAAACTCGAATCAGAGCGCTACGAGCAAGCCATGACTGAGCTGAAGCGTAACCTGGTATTTAGCCCACTGACTGGTAAGATTATTGCGATTGGGTTGTATGATATCAGCTCCGAACAAGGCGCCGTCTACTACGACACTGGTGGTAAAGACGCTGAGGAGGTCGAAGACAAAGGCATTAAATACGTCAGCATGACCGAGGCCGAGATGCTTACCAAATTCTGGGCACTAGCTGAAACAGCTGATGAATTTGTTAGCTTCTTTGGTCGTCGGGCCGATGTACCATACATGATGATACGTAGTGCCATCCATGGTATCCGACCAACTCGTGATCTCATAAGTAATCGTTACAATTCCAACACTGGCTTGCGTGCGGTGCAGCACATCGATCTGTTTGATCAACTGACATTTTTCGGCGGCGCTATGTACAAAGGCAGTTTGCACCGTTGGTGTCGAGCCTTTGGTATCACCAGCCCTAAGGTATCCGGCATGGATGGCAGCCAGGTAGACGATGCCTATCATAGTGGCAAATACCTGGAAATCGCCAAATACAATGCCGAAGATTTGTTTGCCACCGCCAAACTTTATGACCATTGGGATCAGTATCTACGACCAAGAGTCTAAAATAGGAGGAATCATGGAGCAAGATGTAGCCAAGCAGAAATCCAAGTATACGAAGATGATAGTGATTGGTTTTTTGGGTCCGATACTACTACTGATAAGTACTCTTATTGTATTTGCAGGTATCAACTTTGCGTTGAGCACCAATAGTCCTGCTACGACTAGCGGCTCAGCCATGCTCAGCATAGTCAACACCATTTTGCTAATCATAGGTATTGTGGCGGTTAGCGGCTTTGTATGGGGGCCGATTATTGGCATCATCGGCATAGTCAAACTATCTGATCTCAACAAACGGCAGGCTCAAGAGGCCAGAGTTCCAGCCAATGTCACCCGCGCGATTGAGCAAGAGGCTGAAGAGACCACTAATAAGGAAGGACAAAAATGAGTTTAGTAGCAGGCGACAAAGCACCTGATTTTAACCTGCCCGACCAGCATGGCAAAGCGCACAAGTTGGAGGATTTGCTGGGTCATACCACACTGATATATTTTTATCCAAAAGATGAGACGCCTGGCTGTACAGCTCAGGCTTGCAGCCTGCGCGATCATTTTGAACAGCTCCAAGCCAAGGGCATCGATGTTATTGGTGTCAGCAAGGATGATATTGACAGCCATGGCAAGTTTGCTGAACATCACAAATTGCCATTTCCAATTTTGGCCGATCCTAGCACTGACATGATAACTGCCTACGGGGCTTGGGGTGAGCGCAACCTTTACGGTCGCAAATTCATGGGTACGATACGTAGCGGAGTGATTATTGGGCCAGATCTCAAAATTGAAGTAGTTTGGCCAAAGCTGCCACCACTCAAGACTGTGCCAGAAGTGCTGAAGTGGCTAAATACAAAGAAGTAGTATGAACTGGCTTGCAATAGCTGGGTACTTAACTCTTTTTTTGTTACTTCTATTCTTATTGAGCAGTGTCTTGTTTGGCGCTCCCTATGTGCCGACATTGGCAATCACTAGTAGTCAGCTTTTTCAGTTGGTACAGTTGCCAAAGGGTTCGATTTATTATGATCTGGGGTGTGGTGATGGTCGCATGCTTCGGTACGCTCGTCAGCATGGCTATCTGGCTGTTGGCTATGAAACTAATCCACTATTATGGCTGTGGTGCAAATGGCGATTTCGTCATGATCATGGGGTACAAATATACTTTGGCAACTTCCTGAAAGCTGACCTTTCTCGGGCAGATCTTGTCTATGTATTTCAGATGGGATCGGTTGTGGCCAAATTGGAACGTACTGCACTTACCACCATGTCAGCTGGTAGCTGGTTAGTGCTTCAAGGTTATCGTCTACCAAAACGCAAGCCAACAAAAGTAGTCGGCAGCCTTATATGCTACAAGTTTTGACGATTGGCCCAAAGCTAGCTAAAATAACCATATGACTCTTGAACCCAAACCACTCAAATACAAAGAGCTGCCCGGGCTCAGTGCAAAGCAGCTTAGTGAGCACCATGATGTGCTCTATATAGGCTACATCAAGAAATATAATGAGATAGTAGAAAAGATAGCTTCAGCTGATCTAGAATCGACCAATGCTACTTACAGTGATCTACGTGAGTTATTTACTGAGAAGAATTTCGCGCTCAATGGCATCAAGCTGCACGAGGCATACTTTGACAATCTCACCGATAAGCCATCATCCTGCGATGGCAACATCAAAAAGTTGATAGAAAAACGATGGGGCAGTGTCGAGAATTGGCAAGCTGAATTTGCTGCGCTTGGGGTCAGTGCCCGTGGCTGGGTAGTACTAGCTTTTGATTACCATCTCAACAGTTTGGAGAACTATATCTATGACGCTCACAATATTGGTGGCGTAGCTGACACAGAGATGGTATTGGTGATGGATGTCTACGAACATGCTTATTTTTTGGACTACGCTACTGCGCGCAAGGACTACATCAGCGCTTTTATGGCCGCTATCGATTGGTCAGTGGTCAATCAGCGTGTTGCCAGACAGTCAGCAGATTAATTTTAGAAAGGAAATATATGCTCAAACTCAATCAACCAGCACCGGATTTCAAACTACCGGCCTATCAAAAAGGCCTCAAAGAAGACTATAAAGAAGTTAGTCTCAAGGACTACAAGGGTAAGTGGTTGATACTATTTTTCTACCCACGTGATTTCACTTTTGTTTGCCCTACAGAAATCAAAGGCTTCGCCCATATGTGCAAGGACTTTGAAAAAATTGATACAGAGATCTTGGCAGCCAGCACAGATAGCGTATACAGCCACAAAGCCTGGTTCGAGCGCGACCTGGATGAAGTAACTTTTCCAGTGCTTGCTGATACGGCACACACACTGAGCCGCGACTATGAAGTGCTAAATGAAGCAGATGGTGAAGCCGAGCGAGGTACATTTATCATCGATCCAGATGGTAATCTGCGCTATGTCGTGATCTCTGACGGTAATGTTGGCCGGAGCGTAGAAGAAACCATGCGTGTTGTCAAAGCGCTTCAGACCGGTGGGCTTTGTCCGATGGATTGGGTGCCAGGCCAAGCCAACCTCAAAAAAGGTTAGCAACTAACGGGCGGAATATGGAACAAGAACTTACACCACAAACAGTCAGTCGCGAACCATTGCCTAGCCAGGGCAAACCTACCAAATCAGCTGACCAAAAAGCCAAACAATACCAACTTATCCTGATCATTGCAGGAGTAGTGCTGTTTATATTATTCATTGTAGTAATTGTTTTGGTCAGCCAGAACAATGCCAAACAAGCCAAAATTGATTCTGCTTACAACAATGGTTTTCAGGATGGCAGCTCACAGCAAAAGACCAAAGACCAGAATCAGTTTGCCCAAGATACTATCAAAGACACACGGACCTACGAGTCTCCAGCAGATTATGGTAGCTTTGTATTGACCTTGCCCAAGTCATATTCACTATGGGTCAACCCACAGGCCAACGGTGTAATCAACGGGGTATCCAACCCCAATGCCGTCGATGGCAAGGCAGATGTCCAGGCATTTCGGTTTGAGCAGACTACGACGCCTTTTAGCTCAACCAAGCAGCGTTATGATGCTTTTACCAAAGACAAGAAGAACAATGTCAGGGTTGAGGAAGTTACGGTCTCTGGCATCAAGGGATACAAATATACTGGTTTGATAGACAAGAAGACCAATATCGAGGGTACTTATATTATCTTACCAATCAGAGACAAATCGCTGGTGCTTCAGACCGACAGTAATAAAGACTACCTTGATGCCTTCAACTCGATTATCGGTCAGATCAAACTCAACCCATAGCTAGAATTCGCCTAGGCTTGTGAAATAGCCACCTTGCGCTACAATAGGGCTATGAGCCAGCGAGTTCTCTTAGTTGAAGACGATGCTACCATAGGTCAAATGTACGTACACAAATTTGAGCAGGTAGGCTTTGACGTCGATTATCAGCAAGATGCGGCCGGGGCTTTGGAGCGGCTCAAATCTCACATGTTCGATGTTATGCTGATAGATATTCTTTTGCCTAAGGTGAATGGTTTGCAACTGATCAAAGAAATTCGCAAAGATGCGCGATTTGCGAAGGTGCCAATTGTAATAATTACCAATTTACTGCCGGCCGAACTTCAGCTCAAACAAGAAGTGATGAAGAGTCTTGGTGTGTCGGCTTTGTACGTCAAGGCTCAGATATCTCCGACCGAGCTAGCCAATCAGATCAAGGCATTGTTAGCTCTACAATCTTCATGAAACAACGAAATCTGAGCGGCTTTGTACTAGCTCGCAAGAATCTTGGCGAGGCCGATCGGATCATACGTTTTTATTCACATGATGGCAAACTTAGTTTTGTAGCCAAAGGAGTGCGCAAGCTAGGTAGCAGAAGGGCTGGACATCTCGAGCCTTTTGCTTTGGTCAAGCTCCAGCTGCATCAGGGTAAAACACTCAGCATACTCACCCAAGCGCAGCTGTTGTCACCCTCACCTATAGACACATCTGATCTTTCGCAGGTAGCAACTGGCTATGGTCTGTTGGAGCTGGTTGATCGATTATTGGAAGACGATCAGTCGGTAGATGGCCTGGTCGAGGCACTTGAAGGATTACTATCAGACGCAGGTGCCGGTAGTTCCACCAACAAGCTACTGAGCTATCTTTGTCTGTATTTATTACACCAGATAGGCAATCAGCCAGATGTGTCAGCTGATATTGATGGCTCAGCATACTTTGATTACCAGGCAGGTATTGTGACTACTCAGCGCGAGCCCCATAGCGAGCCGATCAGCCTAGATGTGATCAAATTGTGGCGGGTATTGCCGCGTCTCACCACTGCTCAGCTAACCAGACTTCGCGCCGAAGCAAAAGTGTACGACCAAAGCTGGCAACTTCTGGCCAAATATTTGGAATATCATTTTCATATCCGGCTGCGTTCTACTCAGCTGCTGTAAGATGCCTTGTGTATCTGGTATAATGGCAAATTATGAGCTCACCCAACCCCAAAATCACTCTCGAAGAACTGACAAGTTACTGCAAACGCCGTGGCTTTGTATTCCAATCCAGCGAGATTTATGGAGGTATTGGGGGTTTTTGGGACTATGGCCCCTATGGCGTGGAGCTTATCAGCAATCTCAAACAGGCTTGGTGGCGAGCATTTGTGTACCGCAATCCCAATATCTTTGGGCTTGACAGTGCTATTATCCAAAACCCCAAGCTCTGGGAGGCATCTGGACACGTGGCTGGTTTTGTCGACCCGATGATCGATTGCAAAGCCTGCAAACATCGGTTTCGTGCCGACCATGTGGCTGGTATTGATACGGGAGACCTCCAGGATCTAGCCAAAGCGCTCGAGGGCAAGGCTTGTCCCAACTGTGGCGAGAAAGATACCTTCACGCCTCCGCGCCAATTCAATATGATGCTCACTACCCATATTGGCCCGGCTGAGGACGATACCACGCTGACATATCTGC
>CAZWVB010000002.1:0-71444 GCA_964637185.1 uncultured Candidatus Saccharibacteria bacterium
ACTGCTGCCTCCCGTAGGAGTCTGGGCCGTATCTCAGTCCCAGTGTGGCTGGTCAACCTCTCGATCCAGCTACTGATCGTCGCCTTGGTGAGCTTTTACCTCACCAACTAGCTAATCAGACGCAGGCCCCTCCCGGAGCGATAAATCTTTACTCCGCACAAGGCGGAGACTATGGGGTATTAGCCTCGATTTCTCGAAGTTATTCCCCACTCCGGGGTAGGTTCCAACGCGTTACTCACCAGTCCGCCACTAAACAATTGAGCTCTTAGAGGTTAGAAGCTGGAAGTTAGCAGGCAAGCTGTTAAGTTCCAATATCTAAAATCTAAGTTCAAAAGTTCCGTTCGACTTGCATGTATTAGGCATGCCGCCAGCGTTCATCCTGAGCCAGGATCAAACTCTCCAAAAAAGAAGATATTTGCTAGGGGGACAAGCCCCAGGCAATCTTCAAAGAGTTTGTATTAGCAAAAGCTTATACAAGTATTTGGAGTTTTGAAACTAGCAATTTACTTATTGCGAGCACATTTTGCTCTTCAAAGTCATTTCTGGTTATTTATTCGTCATATATGAGATTTTCAATCTACGTGTTTGCCTGCATTTTGCGTATTTAACGCGCAAAAGAAAGCCCTCGAGACTTTCTGTCTTGATATGTCAGTTTCCTTTTGCAGAGATGCTACGCACCTCTTTTGAGGACAAACAAATCTGGATGCCATTATAATCTGTTTTGCAGATAGAGTCAATAGCACCAAAACGAAGCGGGCCGCCAGTAGTCTTGGTAGACATACTGACGGCCCATGAGATGGATGTATCTAAGACAGGATCAGCGCGAACGCGCGCCCGTCTTGTCGCCCGCCTTGCGGGAAGCGGTGCCAGGCACCGGCGTGCGCCGACGCTTGGCCGGCTTGTGGTGCCCCGAGTCGATCCGATCCAGCTTGCGCAACGACTTGAGGTCGTTGTGTGCCTTCAGGTGGTCGTACTCGGTCTTCTTGGTGATCTCGCGGCGTGCAGCGCGCCGCTTGCCACCAGCTGCCTTCTTCCCCATGTTTCCTCCTTGTGGGGATGGATGCGAACTTGAAGCTTAACTACTATAACATAAATGATGCCATATTGTCAATAGTATTATTTCTTCTTGCCAGCTTTCTTGAGCCAAGCATCTTTGCGAGGATTCTCAACTTGAGTGTTTTTAGATTTCTTTTGAAGTCTCATAAGCCGATAAATTACTCCAAATATGGCACATAGTATCACAACCACAGCGAGCCAGGCTGCTGCGCTGGTAGAAAAGTAGGCCACTTGCTGACGAATACTAAATATAATAAACCCACCGAATAAGGCCACTAGTACAAGTAATCCCAGCCATCGATAGGCAGTGCCGCGAGCTGATTTAGCAAAACCACGCATTACCACAATTGAGCAAACAATTACCACTAGTACTGCCAAGACAATTACTCCCATCAACAATCGGAGCTCCATAGTACCGGCGAGTGTCCAGGCGGCTTGTAGTTTGGGACTCAGTGAGTTGATTGAGAATACGGCCGCTGTCACCACACCCAGTACGGCACCCGCCATAACTTCATGAGGTTTGTGCCCCAATATCTCTCGTACTTTGACCGAATCATCAGCACCACGGACTGCACCAGACTTGCCTAGCTCATCAACTATTTGGTTGATAGCCCTAGCCTGCTCGCCAGCTGCTCGCCGCACTCCAAAGCTATCGTACATCACTATAGCAGCTAATATTGCCGTGACCCCAAATATAGGGCTATCTGCGCCTGCGTTGAAAAGCGCATAAGCGGCCAAGCTGCAGACTACCGCAGAATGCACGCTAGGCATACCTCCACTAGCATATAGATAGCGCAGGTCTGCTTCGCCACGAATCAAGGCAATCGTAAATTTTAGAAGCTGGGCGATAGCCCAAGCTATAAGCGGCACATACAAATAGGGCGTGATCACGTCTTATTCCTCACTCATATATATATGACTATTATACCTTAGTCCAAGCTGGAACTGAAGACCAGACCGTAGTGATAGCCAGTGATGTGTAGTACACGTTTGAATTTGAGGCCACATTGGGCCAATAGCTGAATAGCTTGCTCCTTACTCATCCGTCGCTCATGCAATGGACCGACTTTTTCTTGCTGAGTATCCCAATCAATCAATACTACCTCGCTTTGAGGCTTGAGAAACTGCCCGATACTTAGACAAAAAGCATCGGGATGAAAAGAATTCGAAAGCAAGTTGGTCAATAATACTAGATCCACGCTACCTACCTCTATCGATTTGCCAAGCAATACATCGCCCAGCAATACCGGTTTAATATGAGTATGCTCATGTACAGAGCGAACATGTTCGAGTGATTCACTATTGGGTCCAGCAATATACAGAGTTCCTTTGGGGCCGATTAACTTGCATGCCGCACGATGAAAATAACCTACCGGCATACCTATCTCAAGTATGGTATCGCCTTCACGAATATCCAACTCGGCCAATATTTGTTCAGGACGAGCAAAGTTGCGTGACAATTGCGACAGTATGTTGTGAGGCAGGCGACTTAGCATAACTAATACAAGTATAAAGTTAAAACTATGAAGTTGAAAGTACCAAGCAAAAGTCTATTGGCCAGACTTGCGGCTGACTCGATACAGCATGCCCGCAACTAGCAGTGCTAGTAACGACAAGAATGGTATGAAATATGGGTTGCTGGCGCTACGAGTAGTGCTATGTGTTGGCATTTGAGGCTCAGACTTTGCACCAGCATCACTATTGATGCTACTGGCCTGTTGGCTCATTTGGCCGATGTTTTGGCTACTGCTTACGATATTTTGCACAACAGCATTTGAGCTAGCTATGTCAGTCCCAGCCTGAGTTGCTGTATTGGTTGATGCATTAGTCATCGGGGTGTTGCCATATGGAGTATCAATACCAAAACTACCAAGCCAATCACCAAAAACGTTGATGATAAAAACCCCAAAGAATTTGGACAAACCAAATGTTGAGTTGATGATATTACCAACATTGGCTGCTATTTTGGCATCACCACTAGTGGCATCACCAGCTTTGGTATTGCCGCTAACATCAGCGTTGCCGCTACGAGCAGACAGGTTGAGGTTGTTGTTGATAGTATTTTGGTTGGTATTGTTGAGAGTAGTACTACCTTCAGGTAGGCTTGAGTTGAGCTGATCCGACTGTACCCCACCACCCAACACAGCACTTGTAGCACCCTGAGGTGCATCCATTATTAGCCCAAGCCATTTACCAAACACATTGACAAACACTAGTACGGCATTCTCGGCTACTACATTGTGACCGGTCAGATTGAGTAAGGTCACCTGACTATTAGCATCGCCGGTCTTGGCACTACCGGCCTGTGTGTTGTTATCAACATTGGCGTTGCCAGACCGCGCGTCAGTGGTGATATTGTTGGCTATAGTATCGATATTCTGGGTATTGCTGAGCAGATCTCGATTGTGATTCTCTGTAATCTGATTGTTGGAATTACTGCCAGTGGTATTGATGCTATTGCTGCTGCCACCAGACGGTGCGTTGCTAGCGATGAGACTATTCAAGAAATTCTGTGGTAGCAAAACATCGCCAGTAAAATTACCATAAACATTGAGCACCCCAAAGAATGACTGACGAGCCGATATAGCCGAGCCAATCAAATTTAGTAGATTGAGCAGTACATTGGCATTACCTGACTTGGCATTGCCCCCCTCAGTGTTACCACTTACACTAGCATCACCACTACGAGCAGCTAGATCAAGATTGTTGTTGATAGTATTGAGATTGGTAGCGTTGATAGTAACATCTCCATTGTTCGTACCATCGATAGTATTGTTACTATTTGAGCCAGTATTACCGATGGAGTTGTTCTGCGATGATCCAGACTTGTTGCTAGCAGAGTTGATAGTAGGTAGGTTGAGCATGATATCACCATTGAGATCGCCATAAACGTTTTTGACAAAGCTCATCAGCTGGCCACCTGACAAATCCCAGGCCGAGCGAAGCAAGTTGAGGATATTGGCCAATGTGTTGGCATCGCCAGTGGTAGCATCGCTGGCTTTGGTATTGCCATTGACCGATGCGTTGCCGCTCAACGAATTCATATTGAAGTAATTGGCAACTTCTGTTCGGGAGAATAGATCAAAAAAACCATTGCTGTTGTTGAGAACAGTAGACTGATTGTTGGAGCCTGGACCGGTGTTGTTGATGCTGGCTTTACTGCTCGGCTGTGCCAAGCCCAATGCATCTACAGCTTGTTTGCTCAATACTACCGGAGTAGCAACATATCGACCAGTACTTGCATCATAAGTCCACTGCTGTGAACTCCAGGTACCCGTGGCTGGGTCAAAAAAGTAATCAGGCACGTCTTTGGGCCTACTCTGATGAGTTGTCGGATCCCATATATAGTGATCGTTTTCCCAGTTGCCAGTGTCTTTGTTGTAAGTATAAGTTGAAGCCGAATCACCAGTTGGCTTTTGAGGGCCTGGGTCTACAGTAGGGCCGGGATCAGTGGTCGGGCCAATTGGCGGTGTTTGCGGCTCAGCCGGTGTAGTTGTTGCAGTTTGTTGAGAAGCGTCAGTAGAGTCTTCAGCTGCCAATGCGACAAGTGGACTAGAAAGAATTAGCGAGAGTGCCAAAACCAAGCTCAGTAGCGATTGAGCCAATTTACGGAGTTTGTTGCTGATAGTGTTGCTTGGTATGTTCATAATATTTTCCCTCTCATTGGATAATTGCTGGCGCCTGTCCGCCAAAAACGGACGAGGCTGCCACACATACTAGTACTAGTTAGAAACTGATACTGAAGTAGTGCTGGAGTTGCTGTTGGTGACGCTACCACTGACGGCTGAGCCGGCTGTAGTGTTGTTGTTCACATGAGCATTACCAGTAGTACCGGTCTGACTGTTGGTGTTAGTTACGGTCACAACATTGTTGTTGGTGACAACGCTGTTAACAGCGTTTGTAAAGAACACTTGGTTGTTCGAGTTAGGACCAGTAACTGAGATAGTCGAGCTGTTGTTGCCCAAGACAGGCAGTACCAAACCACCACCAACATTGCTGAAAGCAAAGCTGGTAGAGCTGGAAGCGCTGTTGGTAACATTGCCACTCATGGCTGAACCGCCAGTAGTGTTGTTGTTGACCTGAGCATTACCAGTAGTACCACTTTGAGCATTGGCGTTGGTAGCAACACCAGTGTTGTTGTTGGTACGGGTAGATGTCCAAGTGTTGTTCTCGGTTACTTGGTTGTTGCTGCTAGGACCAGTAGTACCGATCACAGCAGAACTAGCCGAGACTACACCGGCAGTCATACCTAGGCTGGCAACTGCAACAGCTGCATAACGTAGTGCTTTTTTCATAGGTTTTTCACCTCCTATCATTAGTTATTTTCTTGGGCTTTCTCGAGCCCATCTCGGAGTAGCTGACTGCTCCGGGATGGACCCACGAAGGGTCCAATAACTTAAGCGATTTGAGAAAGTTTAGTCATGCGTCGGGTCATGAGCCGTCCATAGCCATAGGTGCTAGCCAGCGCGATTGCTGCTGCTAGTGCAGTCATGGTCCAACTCCACTGTGGCAAACTCATGGGCGCTTGTCCAAGTACACCCTGGCGAGCTCGCATCAATGCGTCGAGCAGGCGCAAATCAATGGGGCCCATTGCGCCGGTACGTGGCAAGGTAGCTTCTTGAGCCGCTGCCTGCTGAGCAGCAGTTGGAGTTACATTTGTGCCACCTCCTTGGCCACCAGTATTATTGATAGCTACGGTGGTAACAAATGAGTTGGTATTGGTCACACTGCCGGAGACTGCATCGCCTCCCAATGTATTCTCGTTGACTTGTGCATTGCCTGTATTACCGCCTTGCCCATTGCCATTGCTGCCTACAACTGTATCGTTGTTGACGACGCTCTCTACATATGAGTTGGTAATGGTTGCGCTATTGTTGCTACCCGCTCCAGTGCCAGTAATTGATGTTGTATCGGCGTGTGCTACGCCAGCGGTTGCCAAACTTACCAGCAGGCTGGCAGCGGCGATTAATTGTGCTTTTTTCATACTAATCCTCCTTCGTTAGTTTGTTGAATTATTTTTTTGTTGCCGAAGCACGAAAAAACCGAGCCTTGATTTTTAAACAGTCCCGGTTGCATAGAAAGATATTGGAAGTATAACAAAGCTGCAGCATCAGCCAGATCTGCGCGCGCAGCGTGCTGGTAACGGGTTTTGCGTAATAGGGAAATACCTACTCCCACCATCAACAGTATCGTGGCCAAACTCAAGCCAATTACCTCAGGTACAGAC
This sequence comes from uncultured Candidatus Saccharibacteria bacterium, assembly GCA_964637185.1. GTDB lineage: Bacteria > Patescibacteriota > Saccharimonadia > CAILAD01 > BJGX01 > CAZSVP01. Next base: position 6,284 of record CAZWVB010000002.1, read on the forward strand.
GTTGATGTTGGTAACGCTACGAAGATCTCCAATAGGGACCAGCCTTGGCTAGCAACTTGGGAGCCTACATAGGCCATGCCAAATAAAATCATGAGTGGGTTGGAAGTAACCGGTAATTGGGGAGTGCTTGGCACTGGGGTATTGGTAGTCAGGGCAGCCGGTGCAGTCAGTGCGATGTCTCCTTGTTGAGCAGTAAGCTGTGTATGCCGTATTGTTGCCGTATATACTGGCATCTTCACGGCACTGGGATCATCCCGTACTAGACCAGCTGCTGCTGGAGTAGTTGTTACCTGCCCTCGTGCTGCCGCTGGGGTAGTTGAGACTTCGGCAAGGTTGCCAGAGTCCAATTGGGCTGGCGGCTGGCTATCGTTTTTGGTGTCACCAATCACTACTGATTTTTGTGTATGCTCTTCTACCGTGGTTGATTCATGGTGTTCAACAACTTCTTTATGAGCCTCTGTGATAGCTCCTTGCTGAGCCTTCTCCATAGGTTCGTTTGATACTTCTGCAGCTGCACGGGCACGTGAGGCAGTAGCGCCAAAAGCAACTACCACGGTCAGCAGCAAAAGTACAAAACGAACTGTACGTACACCCATAAATTACTCCTTTTTGCGATTAACAGTCGGGACTCTCTGCCGCACAGAATTCACTACTGTCTACATAGACTATACAAAGCTCATACAGAAGGTGCAATAAGATTTTTTACTTTTTTGTAGATTTTGTGTTTATTTCTGACTTTATACTGCTCAATACATTTAATGTCAAGCAAGAGCTTTTTATTGCTCAGGCTATTTGGAGTTCTCTGTGTCCGGCGCAACTGCGTCTTTGGCAAGCTGATCTTCAATAACAGTAACTGATGCTATTTCATCACCATCATTCAGACGCATGATACGCACACCTTGGGTAGAACGGCCAATCTGCGGAATGTCTTGCAGGTGTAGGCGGATTACCTGGCCAAGTTTGGAAATTAGCAGCACGTCAGCTTTGTCTTCATTGGTGATCCTTACATCAACGGCCTTGCCCGTCTTCTGTGTGACTACGCCAGCGCGGATACCAACACCACCCCGATTGTGAGTAGAGAACTGCTTCGAGCTCGTGCGTTTGCCGTAGCCATTTTGCATTACTACTAACATCATAGCTTCTTGGCCACCAATCACATCCACACCAACCACACTGTCTTCACTACGCAGACGAATACCACGCACGCCGCGTGTCGCGCGCCCCATTGGCCGTACATCAGTCTCCTTAAATCGAATGGCTTGAGCCATGGCGGTAGATATAATTACCTCATCCTGGCCGGAGGTCTTTTTGACCCATCGTAGTTGGTCGCCTGAGTCTAGCTTGATCGCCACAATACCGGAAGTACGAATATTGGCAAAGTCTTTGAGCGCGGTCTTTTTGATGGTCCCATTGCGGGTTGCCATGAAAAGATATTGGGTCTGATCGTCTTTGACCAAAGCAACCAAGGCGGTTACTTTCTCGTCTGGGCTAAGATTGAGCACATTCATAATTGAAGCACCTTTGGCTACCCGTGAGGCGGGCGGCAGCTCGTAAGCCTTTAGCTTGAAAACGCGACCAGCCGAAGTGAAGAACAAGATAGTGTCATGTGAGTTGGCGTGTACCAGATGTTCAACAACGTCCTCTTCCTTGGTTGTCATACCCATTTTGCCTTTGCCGCCCCGACCCTGGCTAGCATAGGTACTGGTAGGGATGCGTTTGATATAGTTGCCCTTAGTAAGTGTGATGATCACTTCTTCATCAGGAATAAGATCTTCATCGGAGAAGTTGCCGATGGCTTTTTTCACTATCTTGGTACGGCGAGCATCGGCATATTTTTCTTTGATTGCCAGCAATTCCTCGCGAATTACTTTAAGGATGTTTGCCTCATCGCTCAGGATAGTTTCGAGCTCTTTGATGAGTTTTTGCAGAGCATCGTACTCATCTTCAATCTTTTTACGCTCCAGCCCGGCCAAGGTACGCAGTTGCATGGCAAGTATCGCGTTGGCTTGGACCTCGGTCAGCTTAAAGCGCGACATCAAATTGGCCCGGGCTTCTTCTTGGGTCTCTGATTCTCGAATAGTTGATATCACGGCGTCAATCTGGTCAAGCGCAATTTTGAGACCTTCCAGGATGTGAGCACGGTCCTTGGCCTTTTTGAGCTCAAACTCAGTACGACGTCGCACCACTACCTGACGATGCTTGAGGTATTCACGTAATACCATCTCCAGATTGAGTACGCGTGGTTGAATACCGTCTACCAAAGCCAACATATTGACGTGGAAGGCTGTCTGCATGGTAGTAAGCTTGTACAACTGATTGAGCAATTTGTTGGCGTAAGCGTCTTTTTTGAGCTCTATGACAATCCGGACAGCTTCCTTGGCGGACTCATCGCGCAAGTCAGCAATGCCCATAACTTTCTTGTCACGATGTAGCTCAGCTATCTTCTCAATCAATTGCGACGGGTTGACTTGATATGGCACTTCACTGATTACTATGCGCTCGCGGCCTTTGCTGTCTTCTTCAATTTCGGCTACCGCCCGCATGGTGATACTGCCCTTACCAGTGCCATAAGCTTGTGCGATCGAACCGTCGTCATATATGACACCGCCAGTAGGGAAATCAGGGCCTTTGATAATCTTCGTCAGCTCGGCCACGCCTGCCTCTGGTGTGTCGATAAGGCAAATTACGCCGTCAATAACTTCGGCCAAATTGTGTGTTGGGATATTGGTGGCCATGCCCACCGCGATACCTTGTACGCCATTGAGTAGTAGGTTGGGCAATTTGGCTGGTAGTACTCTCGGCTCTTGTTGGCTACCGTCATAGTTGGGGATGAAGTCTACTGTGTCTTTGTCAATGTCAGCCAGCATTTCCTCAGCAATCTTAGTCATGCGGGCTTCGGTATAGCGCATGGCAGCAGGTGCGTCACCATCGATCGAGCCAAAGTTACCTTGGCCGTCGACCAACATGTAGCGCATCGACCAGTACTGAGCCATACGTGCCATCGAATCATAAATGGCGGCATCGCCATGGGGATGGTATTTGGCCATCACCACGCCGACAGTGTTGGCAGACTTGCGGTATTTGGCGGTCGAGCGCAGACCTTCTTGTAACATCGTAAATAGGATGCGACGATGGACTGGCTTAAGGCCGTCGCGCACATCCGGCAAAGCTCGTGCCACAATCACACTCATGGCGTAGTCAAGATAGCTTTTTTCCATCTCTGTCTCGACTGTCCGTGGTGCTATGAGGCCAAACTCAGTCTTCTGAGGCTCTAGCTTGCTATCATCAAAGGCAATGAATTCTGGTTCTTCCATGGTTATATATCCAAATTACTGACTGACTTGGCATGTGTCTGGATAAAGCTTTTGCGAAGTGCTACTTCTTCGCCCATCAGCTTATTAAATATCGAATCAGCTTTCTCCGCATCTGCGACGGTTACTTTGAGCAAGATACGATTGGCAGGATCCATTGTGGTTTCCCAAAGCTGGTCGGCATTCATTTCGCCCAAGCCTTTGTAACGCTGGATCGAGATACCGGCTTTTTTGATCGGATTCTCGGCTACGTCCGCTTCATCTTCTTCTGCTATAGCAGCTGTTTCGGCATAAGCGGCAAGGTCTTCAGCTGTCACTACATCCGTCTTTTTGGCTTGAGCTGACTTGCCTTTGACTTTCTTGTCCTTGTCAGCGGCTTCTTTTTCAGCTTGGGCAGCCAATAGATCGGCAATAATTTGATCTCGTTCTTGGTCGGAAAAAGCGTATTTGGCGGTTTTGCCTTTGCTCACTTTGAATAGCGGTGGCTGGGCGATATAGATATTGCCAGCGTTAACAAGATCAGGGAAATGGCGGTAAAAGAAGGTAAGGAGCAGGGTACGAATATGCGCGCCATCAACATCGGCGTCGGTCATGATAATAATACGGTGATAGCGCAGTTTGTCGATATCAAAGGTATCACCGATGCCGGTACCCATAGCGATGATGAGGTTTTTGACTTCGTTGTTACTGAGCATCTTGTCAAGCCGCGCCCGTTCTACATTGAGGATCTTGCCGCGCAATGGCAGGATGGCCTGGAATTCACGATCGCGACCTTGTTTGGCCGAACCGCCGGCCGAGTCACCCTCGACCAAATACACTTCGCTTTTGCTGGGGTCTTTGCTACTACAATCAGTCAGCTTTCCTGGCAGAGTCATTCCTTCGAGTGCACCCTTGCGAATAACGCTATCACGAGCGGCCCGAGCCGCCAGCCTTGCGCGAGCGCTCAGTACACCCTTGCCGATAATCTTTTTGGCTTCGTTGGGGTTTTCTTCGAGGTAGTAGCTGAGATACTCGTTGAGCACCTTCTCTACGACTGTTCTAATTTCAGGGTTGCCGAGTTTGGCCTTGGTTTGGCCTTCAAACTGCGGATCCGGCAGTTTTACTGAAATTACCGCTGTTAAGCCTTCGCGGACATCATCACCAGTCAGATTATCTTCTTTCTCTTTGATGAGTCCGGACTTGCGAGCATAATCATTGATGACACGGGTCAGCGCCGTGCGAAAACCTACCACATGGGTACCACCCTCGGGATTATAAATATTGTTGGCAAAGGCGCGCAGCTGCTCGTTGAAGCTATCACAGTACTGAATGGCTATCTCGACATTAACATCGTCAATTTGCTTGTCGACATAGAAAGTTGGCGTGTTGAGTGCCTCTTTGCCTACGTTGAGGTGTTCCACATAGCTGCGGATGCCACCTTCGAAATAGAATTCATAACGCTCGCCACTTACTTCATTATGGATACTGGCCCGCATGCCCTTGACCAAGTAGGCTTGGTGGCGCAAATAGTCAGTGATAGTTCGGTAATTGTATTCGGTAGTCTCAAAAATAGCTGGATCAGCCTTGAAGGCAATGGAAGTACCGGTACCTGTGGCTTTATCGACTGCCTTGATATTACCTTGTGGTGCACCACCTTTGTAGGCCTGCTCGTAGAGCTTACCATCACGGCGGACCCGAGCTATCAAATCAGTTGATAGCGCATTGACTACACTAACACCGACACCATGCAGACCACCGGACACCTTGTAGCCACCACCACCAAATTTACCACCAGCATGAAGTACAGTCAGCACGGTTTCGAGCGCGGATTTGCCAGTGGTCTTATGTTTGTCGACCGGAATACCACGACCGTTGTCGTTGACAGTAACCCAGCCATCTTGACCAAGTATGACCTCCACGCTACTGCCGTGGCCAGCCATTACTTCGTCGACCGAGTTATTGATAACTTCCCATACCAAGTGATGGAGTCCATCTACGCCGGTACCGCCTATATACATACCGGGGCGCTTGCGAACCGGTTCCAAACCTTCCAGCACTTGGATTTGTTCGGCAGAGTATTTCTGTTTATCAGCCATAGTGTACTAGTATATCACCCTCTTTTTAGACAAATAAAACATGAGCTTTTCAACTCACTTGCTAACTACTATTATAGCTACTTAACAGGTTACAAGCAAGTGCTATAACCTGGGATAACGATTACAATTACTACTTAATTGGTTCTGGGTAGCACCTAATTTTACTGGAAGAGAATCAAGGTTTCTGCAAGTTGTTGGTTGATATCGGCAATCTTACCCACTTGTTGCTGAACCGCGTTGGTAATAACGGCTTTTAGCTTGTCGTATTTGACACCCTGAATCTCGCCATCTTTGTTGTTATAACATTCTTAATAACTATTGCTAGAAAGCTTGCCAATAAAAACTGGTAGTGGATGCCTGAACGGTGTTTAGCTCTATATCAAAACCTGTTGTAGTAACATTGGTTGCGCGATACTGACCGTTTACAAAATCTTTGGGGGTCAAACTAATATTTGGAGCCGCTGAAAAAGCAGTAGAAAACGAAACATGAGTACTAGTATTACCTGCTGACACAGCTGCATTCCCTACATTGTTACCACCGAGTTGCAACCTGCCATTGACATTGGTGGTGCCATCAAAGTTGGCGGTGCCAGTGAAGTGCACTAAGCCGTTGTATGTAGCTAAGGCGTTGTGGGTTTCGGATCCATTGATCGTACTTGTGCCATTGACAGTAAGGCCACCATTTAGCACTACGTCGTCGGTAATTGTAATTAGGCCCGGAGTACTAAGGTCAATACGTGTCTGCAAGGCTGCCAGCTGAGCTTGTGCCTCCTTAAGGCCAGCAATCATGAAGGTATTGAGGTAGCCATAGTTAATTGTTTTAAGCCCAGTGATCGAATCGGTTTGGACAACCTCTGGCAAATATTGTTCTACTTGCTGAGCAGTAAAGCCATATTGAGTTGACGGCTCCGTCAGCGGGTCTGATCCTGCTGCCACCCAAGCCTCGTAATCACCCTTCCACTGATAAGTTATGGGCTGCAGGGCTCCAAGCTTCGCTAGAGTTCCTAACACATTCATATCAACAATGTTCGTCTTGAGTGATTCATCCGATGTACAACTCCAGCCAGTACCTGTTACTACTGTACACTGTGTGCCGGCCGAGCCATTGAATCGAGTGACATTAGTAGTTGATGTGTCGGTTAGCTCAAGTTTGAAAGCAGGGGAGAGCGTATCAATGCCTACACTGCCGCCCATAATTGCCATGGTATTACTTTGGGATACTGTACCAACCCCTGCGTTCAAGCCTATTCCTACAGAATTGGAACCACTCACAATAATGTCCCGACCAAAAGCTGTACTTTCGTTCCCGCTGGCTTCGGTATTGTCGCCCCAAGCAGTTGCATAGTTATTTGAAGCAATTGTAGAAATGCCCCAAGCTGTCGAAGCATTACCAGACGCAGTGGTATTAGTACCGAAAGCTGTTGAGTCTGTGCAGGTAGATTGGTTCCCCGCCCCCCATGATGTGGCCCCAAACCCAAATGGACAATTGAGACCACCATTGGTAACATTACCCGAACCCCAAGCCGTGTCTAGTAGACCCGATACCTGATTTCCCTGACCAAAAGCGGTGCCAAATCCAGCACTAGCAACATTCGTGTCCCCCCACACGGTTGAACGATCACCACTAGCCGTATTGCTACTGCCAAAAGCCAACGAACTATCGCCGCTAGCAGTAGTGTTTAGTCCAAAAGCAGTTGCTCGGCGGTTATTGGCAAGTGTTCCAGTACCAAAGGCAGTCGATGCACCATAATATGCTTGATTACCAAGGCCCCAAGCCGTCGCCCCCTCACCAAACAGCGCACTGCTATTTACAATATTGCCACTACCCCACGTGGTATCAGCACTATTTTGAGCTTGATTGTTTCGCCCCCAAACGGTAGAATCTCCCCCGCTAGCTATATTTAAGTATCCCCAAGTCGTTGCCCTACCAGCGCTCGCTGTAGTTTCCTGACCCCATGCTGTTGAGGTATCACCAGATGCCACTGTACCTAGACCAAAAGCTGTAGCACGACGGGCATGCGCATAGCTACCACTCCCCCAAGCAGTTGCCGAAGCGCCAAATGGTGTACCCGAGCTGTCGGCTATTGTTCCCACACCCCACGCGAAGTCATCAGCTGACAACGCTTGAGTGTTAGCGCCAAATGAAACAGCCGCATCTGCACTGGCTACAGTTTGACGACCAATTGCCAACGAATAAGAACCAGAAGCAGTAGTTTGATACCCAAACGCCGTTGCGCCAGCACCTGTGGCATTTGTATCATCTCCAAATGCAGTTGATCGTGATCCACTTGCGATTGTTGAGTTACCAAAAGCCGTGGAGTCGGTACAAAGCGATTGATTACTACTACCCCATGCTGTGGCGCGTTCACCAAATGGACAGCCAGCTCCCGCATTTGTGAGGTTTCCAACTCCCCAAACAGTATCATTTATAGTGGTGGTGGTGTTCGCCTGTCCAAAAGCAGTCGAGATAGGGCCTGCTGAAGTATTTTGGTAACCCCAGGCTGTGGAGCGGTCACCACTGGCGGTGTTGGCATTCCCCCATGCTGTAGATTCAGAATTTGTGGCATTGTTATCAAACCCCCACGTAGTAGAACGCATCCCACTAGCATCAGACGATTCGCCCCATGCAGTACTTTCGTATCCTATTGCGTTACTTCCACCAAAACCAGTTGCGTAACTATTTTGAGCAGTGCCAGCTCCCCAAGCAGTAGCTGCCTCTGTACCTACAAATGCAATCGCGCCATTGCCCCAAGCAGTAGAGCGACTGCCATTGGCTTGGGTGTTTATACCCCACGCAGTCGATTGTCCACCATTGGCAATAGTGGTATTGCCCCAAGCTATGTTTTCATTGCCAGATATTGTGCCTGCCTTGGTGTTGTACCCCAGAGCAACTGAGCGAGTGCCGGCAGCTTGAGTCGCTTCGCCTCCTGCAAATGACTCGTAGCCACTTGCTGCACCAGCATTAAGAGAGAAAGCATATTGTCCGCTAGCAACAGAGGTGTTTGAGGCAAACGAAGCGTTACCACTAGCAACCGATCCATTACCGCTTGCGGTTGCATATATATTGGTAGCTTGGGTACTTTGACCCCAGGCAAAAGCATCTTGGGCGCTGGCCAAAGTACTTTGGCCCAAGGCCGTGGACCAGTTTGCACTAGCAGTATTGGTATTACCAAAGGCAATCGATCCTGTGCCACTAGCAGTAGAGTTATAGCCTGCAAATGAATGTGCCCCACTGGCTATTCCCGAACCGGTGGCCAAACTATAATCCCCACTTGCCGTACCGTTCGCTAACGCCGTAGCCGCCCGCCCGCTTGCAGCAGAACTCTCGCCAAACGCAGCTGAATAGAAATTGTTTGCTGTCGTATTTATGCCAAAAGCGACTGAGTTATTACCGCTGCTTTGGTTAGCTCGTGCGTTATTACCATAGGCAAATGAATAGGTATTGTAAGCTATCCCAGTACCACCAGCAAACGAAGCTGTTCCACTTGCAGCAGCACTATTTGTTGAAAAAGAACCGTCGCCACTAGCAACAGAGTTATTTGCTGCAAATGAATATTGACCACTCGCTACCGAGCCATTACCACTAGCGGTGGCATAGTTGTTTGTGGCCTGAGTGTTGACACCCCAGGCAAAAGCATCTTGGGCATTGGCCAATGTACTTTGGCCAAGTGCAGTAGACCATGTCCCACTAGCAGTAGTAGCATTTCCAAAGGCGATTGATCCGGTGCCACTGGCAGTGCCAGTATAGCCCGCAAAGCCATATGCGCCGCTGGCCAGCCCAGAACCAGTTGAGAGGCTATAATCTCCACTGGCTGTGCTGGCGCCTAGTGCTGTTGACCCTCGGCCAGATGCAGTAGAGCCTTCGCCAAACACTGCTGAATAAAAGTTGTTAGCTTGGGTATTGATACCAAAAGCCACCGAATTATTACCCGATACATTGTTTGCACGAGCGTTCTGGCCAAAGGCAAACGAATAAGCATTGGCAGCTGTACCTGTTCCGCCGGCAAAAGAAGCGCCGCCGCTGGCGGTGCCCCCTGCAAAAGCCACCGCACTACCTCCATTAGCAACACCGCCAGCTACACTAAAATCATAGTTGGTATCAAAGTAGGCACGTTGGACACCATTGGTGCGAATTCTGAAATCTTGATTGTTATTAGTGCCAATATAGTCGCCTGCTCCTACTACATTCCCAGTCAGCAACCAGCCTGGAGTTGACACGGAAAAACATTGGAAATAACTTCCACCATTTTCAGAACATTGGAATGATCCAGCCCCCGAGTCGTAGTAAAAGCGACCTGTACCGGCGGGTGCCACAGCTATCCCCGTAGTACCATTTACAGTCACGGCACCAGCACCAACATTTAGAAGTGAGCTTGGCGTACTTGTCCCCACCCCGACTCGTTGATTTAACGTATCTACATCAAGTACAACAGTAGTGTCATCTGCCTGACGAACTTGAAAAGCGTCAGTAACGTTACTATCCGGGCTTACATATATTGGCCGCTGGGTAGCACCGCCAACTACTCCAATCTGATACCCACCAGCTATACCAGCACCACTAAACTGAATTGCATACGGATCAATAATGCCGGTAACGTCTAAATCTCCATTGACACTGAGCGCCTTGCCGCCAACAGGTGCGCCGCCAATACCCACTTCACCGGCTGTATTGATAGTAAGTCGAGTGATCCCTCCTGTTTCGAGTTCTAAATTATTCCCATCGTTAGTACCAACTACCAAAGTTGCACCTGTGCTATTACCACCATCACATATTATTGTAAGTGATCCTGGACAAGCCGAGTCAAAATTAATTGCCAGGTTGCCAGCAGCAGTCAATCGGCCTTGGGCATCGACAGTAAATGTGGCCACTTGGGTTGAGGAACCATAACTACCTGCCGTAACAGCTGTATTATCCAAATTGAGAGTAATATTGTTGGTTGCAGATGCCGTCGAACTAAGACCAACACCACCTAGTACAGAAAGTGTATCACCTTGTGAAATTGTTTGGCTCGGTCCAATATCGGCTGCCGCGCTAAATAAATTACCTCCGGTTACTATACAGGTTGGACAGCTAAAATCAACCGTATTTATCCCTGTACTAGCCACAATCGGGCCAGTACCGGTAAGAGTAACAGCTGGCCCGGTTTGGCCATTGATAGAGGTAATATTCCCACCTCCACCACCAGCAGCTACACATGAAAAACTACTACCATTCCAAAATAATGCTTGGCCACCAACACAGGTTGGTGAATTTATGCTAATCGTACCGGTCGTAGTAATTGGTCCACCTTGTAGCCCGTTTCCAGTGTTAATTTGAGTAACTGATCCAGCTCCGGCAGGTCCCTGTGAACCTTGCGGACCCTGCGCGCCCGTTGTTCCTGGTGATCCGGCAGGCCCAGTCGGTCCCTGAGGGCCAGGTACGTTAGATGTATTGTTATTGGTGATTTGTTGATTAATTTCTTGGTTGGTAAGCTGAGTCTGGCTTATAAACTGTTGTAATTGGGGGCTCAGTTGCTCAACCGTAACACTCCCAACTGATAATTTAGCCCCACTGATGGTTCCATTTGGGATGTTATTAATAGTAGTAAACGTACTGGTCTGGCAATTGTTCCTAATACCTAAAAAACGCATATACCAAACATCACTACATAAACCGCGCAACAATATAATCACTATTAATAGCAAGAATGCTAGACCTATCAAAAGCCAAATCAGCCAATGCGACTTTTTGGTGATCTCGTTATATTCAGATTGGTGATTTAAATTACTCGATTGTTGCACGGTCTTCCAAAGCTTATATACCAAGTATAAGCGCTATTGAGCAGTGTTACAACTATTCTTGTGCTTGCCAATCAAACTTGGTGTCAGTAGTCTGAGCTGATTCCAACTCAATAGTAAATCCGCTGGCCGATTTGGACTTCAGCCAATAGCGTCCGCCGGTATCACTACTCGGGCTAACAACGATATTTGGCGTCTTCGAATACGATGTCGAGAAACTATATCCACCGGACTTCTGGCCAGCTGGAATAACAACTGTACCGCGGGTGTTGGCGTTCCCACTCACTATGCCTTTTATTATTATATTGCCACCTATGGTAACATCGCCGCCAAACTCGACAGCTTTGCTATCGGCGAGTTGTTTGAGCGCATCCATGCTAGTACCAGTAGCTGAGTTTTTTAGTGTGTCTATTTGTTTTTGTTGCTCTTGAACTGCAGAGACCAGATAGGGGATGAGGCCATCTTTGCTCAGAGTTTTGGTGCCATCGGGCAGTTGCGATACTAGACCTGGCAATACTTTTTCAACTTCTTGTGCGATGAATCCTGCTACTGCTTGGCCATCCGGTGAAGTTTTCCAGTTGTATGTAACACCTCGAAGCTCCATGATCTTGTCCAGCCCTCCATTGATACTTAAGATGTTTTGCTTAAGTTTTTCATCCGATACACAACTAAGCGATCCGAGCCCAGTGTCTACCGTACACGTACCTGAAGTACCAGTAAAATTGGCTGGTGTATCGTCTGAAGTGTCGACTACACTAAGCCTGTTTGTAGGACTGCCAGCGCCAATGTTGAAATTCCCATCCTTATCAACACGGCTGACTACAGTACCAGCCAATCCGCCACCAGTTTGCCATTGAGTAAGATCACCTGTTTGGCCAGTGATGCCCTGTACCACAAGAGGTTTATCAGTAGTTGCTGCGGAGTGTACAATCAGTGATGCATTTGAATCATCAACAAAACTGGTTTTTGGGTTGATAGTCAATTTGGTACCCCCTGGTGGCGCGGCTAGACAGAAAAATGTGCCCAGTACCGAGCTGGGAGTAAGATTGTTTGCACAAGCACCAATCGAGACTTTACCTTCAAAATAATTGTTACTGTTGTAGCCTTCAGATACGAGATTGGCGCTGCCGACTGATCCACTTTGCTGATACTGGATATCAATACCCACTTGGTGGCTAATGGTGTTTGGCTCATAAAGTGTTGGGAAGCCAAGAAAGGCAAGTGAAGGGTCCTGGGGATCAACTATGGTATTGCCTGAGTAATAATCTATTACGCCATTGAGTGATCCGCCGTTGTAGGTAATAGGAATAGTCGCGCTGCCAAATGCGTAGGCTATATCACCAGAGCCAAAATTGGATACTGTATTGAGTTGGGCTGCTTGCATAAATACCGTACCGCTACCAGCATGTGTTACCGCGTTCATTACTCCGCCATTGAGATAGAAGTCTTTCGAGTTGTCCTTGTCAGTCTGCAGGGCCGAATACCCACCAGCATAAATGTTTTTATTACCACCGGCAACGGTTCTAAAACCAAGAATGCTCCCTAATATGACTGGAGCATATTGCGGATTGGCCAGCAATTCGTTGGCAGTGCCAACAAAAATGCTTCCTGGATTTGGATTGTTTGTTGAAATCTGTTGTACGGATAGAATACGTTGGATATCGTCATTGGAGAATAATGGACCCGTATCTAGAATGGACGTATTTGGAGTAGACTGCGCCCCCACCAACAAATAATTGTCTACCTTTGCTGCACCATTGACCTCGAGACTAAGTGCTGATATCGAAGGCACACTAGTGTTGACCCCCACAAAATTGGTAGCGGTACTAACACTCAATACTGGCGCGGCCGAAGCATTCTGCACAGAAAAGGCCGATACTGAGTTGCTACTGTTGCGAAATATCTGATTGGTACCAGTGAAGGCCTGGAAGTTCTTATTGGTATAGGCGATAAATGGATCGAGCTGGCTTGGCTGCAACACACCACTAATATTGTTAGCTTGGAGGTTGGTAATGCCGCTTCCATTACCCTGCAGATTGGCTGCCGTAATCGTACCTGTGGCGGTGATATCGCCGTTTACAGCCAGCACACCCTGTTGTGCTTGAGCCAGGGGCTGATTACCTAGATTGAAGCTTACCGGCTTGTAGCGCTCAGCGGGGTTGGCAAACTGGCTTACCTGGCTACGATTGCGCCATATCAAAATTACTGCTGTAGTAAATAGCAGCAGCAATGCAATAGCCGCAGCTATCCAAAGTGCTTGATAGAATCGATTACGCCGATGCAACTTGGCGATCTCGGCATTTTCAGCCGAAACTGCCGCGTCAGTCGATTGACCTTGCAGCTGTCCAGAAAAAGTCGCTTGTTCCAACGAAACATTTGGTGTGTTTGTTTCTCCGTCCACCCTTCCTCACTTGTGTGCTTTCTCACAACAATTGTAGCTCTTATGCTTTTAGATTGCAATCTTATCGCTATCTATACATTGGCAAACAAGGTGACTACACCACTACGTACCCGCAATATGCCGCGCTCGAGATGAAATCGCCTCTTGCCATACGGTGTATCCAGACTGACTGGACCTTGGCTGATGATACTGACAAAGTTGGCATGTTCAGGTAATATATCAAACGTGCCCTGACTATTGGCTGCAGTCAAACTAAACGCTTCGCCTTCATAAAAAACCTCAAAAGGGGAGTAGAGTTTGACCAAAAAACGCTCAGTGCGATCCATATTATTTACTGTATGGTTAATATTTCCTCGACTGCTGCCAAAGTCTCTTCACGTCCCACGTACTGGCCCTGTTTGCCAGTCAGCGGCTGGGTTACAAACAGTGGCTGCTGAAATAGCTCAATCAAGCGTTTGGCCTTGCTATAGGCTTGGCGATCTTGTACTGACAATTCGGCTTCACCTATGATCGTGACTATTCCCTTCAAATCTTGATACTTCTGTAGCACTTTTTGAGCCTCCATAGCCAAGAAGTAGTGCTTCTCGCCTACTATTTCCGGACTTAGCAAAGAGCTACTTGTGTTGACCAGATCTACTGCCGGCAGGATGCCTTGCTCCATAATTTCTCGGCTAAGCACAATTACACTGTCCAGTTGCTGGTATATCTCCACCACAGCTGGGTCCGATAGATCATCGGCTGGTATATATATCGACTCCACGCTCGTGATAGAACCATTTTCATTCGAGTCAAGTCCTGCTTGAAATCGAGATAGGTCTGTGAACAGACTAGGTTGATAGCCACCCTCGCTTAGTCTTTCACCACGCAGCATGGCCAGCTCATTGCCAGCCTGCAAAAATCTGTAGATATTATCAACGAAGAAAAGTACATCGGTTTTTTCTTGATCCCGAAAGTGCCTGGCTGAAGCAGCTGCTATCTGGCCAACCAACCAACGACGAACTGCTGTCTCATCCATTTGACCCAGATACATTACTGTTGATTGCATCAACTTGGTTTCTTCAAGGGTCATGTACAGCTCATGTGCCTCTCTTATCCTCTCACCAATACCTGCAAATATCGAAACCCCTAGCTTGCGTTTGCAAACATTGTGCATCAATTCTGTGGTAAGTACTGTTTTACCAACTCCCGAGCCACCGACTATACCAATCTTGCGACCACGTACAAATGGCGCCAAGAAATCAACCACCTTGATACCAGTCTCAAGTAAATCAGCACTAGCGCCATAACCTGATTTACCGGTATGCCGATAGGCTTCCAGCGGAAACAGTTGTGTTTTGTTATGATCTTCTGTGGACATCAGATTGTTGTGCTGACAATCCCAGACACCACCTAAAGCAGACTTACCGCTGCAAAAACTGATTGTATTTGTCGATGCCTCGACTACTTCACCTAGACCTATCTCGTCTTGGGTTCCAAGGCTTAGACACGTCACTCGTGTTGAATGCTGCTCAACCACCATAAGTTGTGTCATGTGCGTGTTCTTGGCAGTCAATAAAGCAAACTGGCTGAGCACAGGCATATTATTACTCCATTCGACCTCAACTAAAATATTATCGATTGCTACCACTCTGCCGGTATTCATGATTGATAACTCCATTGGTAAGCCAATGATTCAACATCTCTCCGCCGGCGCAAATAGACATTGAGCTGTCGTCTCGTTTTTTGAAGCTCAGCCTTAGCTGATTCACTAGCCCGAGACAAACTGTTGTACCTATACGCCAACTGCGAAAGAGTAGACTCGAGCACTATTTGAGTTACAGCTATCGAGCTCATAGTGCTTTCTAAATACTCAATCACTTCTTCAAGACTTGGCTCAAAAATGTAATCACTCGCAAACATCAGCTCGCTATCGGTACTGCTTGACTGTTTCTGCAAGCGAGCTACACTTTCATGTAATTCAAACGCCACAACTTGTTGCTCAGTGACTGATTCAAACCTAGCAAAATATAAGGTAACAGTCTTATAGCCAGATAGGTAGTTGATGATTGGCACCACATTGACCTTGGATTCCAAGCTTGGTAGATGAAATGACTTGCTGACTTCGACGTTGCGACTTGCCAAAAGCTGAGCCCCACGAGTGCCGATAGTCACAATGTCCGTAGAACGTGTCTTAATACCTTCTAGCATAGTTTGGATAATCTGCTCATCAAGCCCACTAGCAAAACTCAAGTCAGAACTGATTAGTACTGCCGTACTCCCCGATTTCGGAATTGTTTTTTTTGCCTTTGTGGGCACATCGATCCTCAACTGATCATACATAGCCCACAGCTCATGAAAGAATTCCCTCGCCTGCAACACTCGGTCACGAATTTGGCGGATTTGCAGCGAGCTAATATTCTCATAAGCCTGTACTACCTGAGAAATTGTGCTTAAATCATTGAGTTGGGTCTGTAAATCTTGCAATCTTGCCATGTCAAATCTCCGGGTTACTCTTTAGCAAATCTTTGGCTAGTTCGCGATAATCCGATTCTTTGGTATCTGGTTTTACCACGTCACCAATTACTGCTTTGAGCCACGATACATTTAGATTATTGGGTTCCTCGCTCAAAAAAATTGTTTCAAGCATGACTCTTTGCATAGGCAAGGTATATGTGCCACCAAGGTCTTGTATGAAAAGCTCAAATAGTTTGCGACCTACAGCAAGGTTTTTTTGTGATGCAACTGAAAGTTTGGTATTAAATCTTGAATATGTCTCCACTTCCGAATATGCTGCGAGTGATTGTAGTATGCGTTCCGACATATTTTGATAGTAGGTGCTCTGCGCACGGCCACCAACACGACTCACTGACAAACCTATATTGAGAGCCGGCCTGATACCTTGACGCATGGTCTTAAGGTCAAACACCAATTGACCATCGGCTGTCGATATCATGTTGGTTGGGAAATACCCAGTCAAATCATCATTGGGCGTGGTAGCCACTGCAAAGGCAGTCAAACTCTTGCCGGTCTCGGCATTGAGTCCAGCCCTTTCTAGCAAGCTTGCGTGCACATAGAATAGATCGGCTGGATAACTTTCTCGCCCTGGCTGCATACCAAGTTGTAATGCCATTTCTCGATATACCTTGGCGTGAGTTGCTAGATCATCATAGACCACCATGACATCATTTTGCTGCCAATAATGTTCAGCCAGTGCACACCCAACAAAAGGCGCTAGGTATTGTAATACTATATTGTCTAAGGCGTCGGCCACGACAATAATACTTCGATCCATTACGCCTGCTTGGTACAAACGAAAGGCTAATTTTTCAATATCTTGCTTGCGTTTGGCAATTTCTACAAATACAGCTATTGAATTGCTATTTTTTAAATGATGTATGGCTGCTTGGCTTAGCATACTTGATTTGCCAGCTTTGGCGTCACCAATCACAGCTATCCTCTGGCCTTTGACAACTGGGAAAAGTGAATCGATGATTGTGACACCTGTTTCTAATTGTTGATTGACTAACCCTCGCTTATTGATTGGTAACGCCTTGCCAAACACTGATTGCAAGACCAGCTCAGAACCCTTGTCTATTGACTCTTTTTGCAA
Source organism: uncultured Candidatus Saccharibacteria bacterium (assembly GCA_964637185.1). Classification (GTDB taxonomy): domain Bacteria; phylum Patescibacteriota; class Saccharimonadia; order CAILAD01; family BJGX01; genus CAZSVP01. Next base: position 23,438 of record CAZWVB010000002.1, read on the forward strand.
CAGGTCATAAACCTGATGGGTTTTCCCAAGTGTGTCTTTATTGATCTGCACTTGCAAGCTCCTAAACTGTGGCTTGATATGTTGGCTATCAATTCGTCCATCGGGAGTGAGCGAAAGGGCTTGAACAGTTTGTGCGCTTGCCTTGTGTACTAGAGCAGCAGCATTATCAGCCTGTATAGTCGCCTGTAAATGTATGCCTTCAATGGGCCCACTGGTCAGTATGTAGTCGTTGCTACTATTTACTGATTGCTTTGTGCTCTCCTGCATATCAAACTCCTATTATTATGTATACGCCAGCAAAGGCGGCAAAGATTATTATTACTACTGCTAATATCACTTGACCTAGACTGCGAAGTACAGCTGGTTTGGCCAGCGGATTGCGGCCTATGGAGCGTATGCTAGAAGTGACGGCCGAAAATAGCACTACCATAGCCGCGATTGTCGATATCACTACCACCGCAAACGCCGCAGCGGCACGGATCGGTGTAAGCTTTTTACCAGCCAGGTTTGAACTAAGTGCTTGCAGACCAGTTAGCGCATTGTTGCCAGATTGGCTACCAGTCGGCTGGTATTGCCCAAGTTGAATATCAGAGTTAATTAGACCAATATCATAGCTGTGATTATCACCTTTGTTATCTGTTAGCTGACGACTGGTTTTGTTTTCCATATCGCTACTGCTAGACCTAGCAATGCCTACCAAAGTACCACTAGTTGTAGCTTTCATCGCCACCCCATCAATAGGTGATAGAGTCAAACTATCACCAGGGCTGATTGGACCATTGATGTTACTTACCAAGATTTTGCTTGGTCCAGAGCTAGTCACCTGTACATTGCTACCTGTCGGACTTACTGAGACGACGCCCTGCGTCACAGTACTAGTCACACCTACAATAGGTTGATTATTTTGGAGCGAGGCCGTCTCAACATTGGTCTGGCTGTTAGTAGCCAAGCTTACAATGGATCCAGCCGATATTGCGACTGAAGATGTATAGCCCTGAGTCACATTAGCAGCTACCGCCGGTACAGCAAAGAACATGCCTACAGCTACCATGGCACCCAACAACCTTATTCGAAACCAGCAAAACACCTGAGAACATGTGTTCTGCGAAACACTACTCATAGCTCTTATGCTACACTTTTTGGGCTAACTTTTCCAGTTGGAGTTGGAACTACTTCCTAGTTTTGCCGGCTAGTTTTAGTATCAGCTCAATCAGAACGCCTAGCACACCGCCTAATATCAGTAGTACCAATAGTAGCCAGTTCGGTAGCGGGTAACCATAGACTCGTGCTGCAAAATACACTACTAGTCCCATGCCTATGCCAACAACTGCGCCACCGATCAGTACGGAAGGACGCAGTATTGTTTTTTCGGCAGCATTACTAACTGTTTCTACAACAGGATTGTGAACAACTTTGGAAAAAGCCCTACTGCCAGCTGGCAACTGTGTTTGTATTTTGCCAAGTTCTTTTTTGTAGACGCGTTTTTGCTCGGCTTTGGTCAAAGGCGTCTTTGGCTTTTTCTCAACTTCCTTAGCTTTTTCAGACTTCTTTTCTTCGGCTTCTTTGGATTTTTCCTGCTTACGAGCTAGATCAGACTCTTTTTTCTCCAATTCCGCTTTTATCTTGCGTTCAGCAGCTTCTCCCTTGCGGGCTAGATCAGCTTCGTCACGTTTTTGTTCAGCCTTAGATTTTTCAGCTGATCGATTACGCTCAAGACTTTCGGAGCTACTTTTGGATAGCTTAGCCTCAGATTCTTGTCGTTCTACTAATTTCTCTTCATCCGCCGCCATTACTTGCCGCCTCCCTCATTTAGTGTTTCTAGTAAATCTAGCTCACGCTTCATGAGACGATTCTTAAGCAGTAAGAATATCGACATGGCAGCAAGTAAGCCCATCACTATCAGACTAGCCGCTGCGCCTGTTCGCGGTAATTGAGCAGCAGTACAGTCAAGCCTCTTGGCTGGGTTCACACTAATCGGAGTCACCACTACATTGCCCTCAAATCGATCTTCCATCTGACAATCGTAGTTCTGATTATCGGTTGGCTTTTGTGCAGTTGTTGGGATTGGATCTTTGACTTGTACGGTAAAGCTCTTAGTGATATATGTCGGATCATTTGGGTTGGTACTGACAGGTATGTCTACAGCAGGCCAGACCAGTGAAGTTCTTGTAGCTTCTACTTTCAACTCCGCGCCGCCTTTATCTATCACATCGGCATACATGATGATATCTGAGATATCGTCTTTGAATATATAGCCTTTGATGGGAGCAGTACCTATATTGGCAAGACCAATAGTATAGGTTAGCTTGTCTCCTGCTCTAGCCGTAGCACCGTTAGCATCAGTCGGTTTACCATCACTTGTCAATATGGTTAGATTCTTGACAGTCTTGCGGAACACATGCTGCTCAAACTTCAGTGGTAGCGTACAGGTCGGCTTGCTAGAAGTCACTGACCCATCAGCTCCAACAACTGTTACTTTGGCTGTATAGCTACCTCCATTCTGATAAGTGTGCTTGATATCTTTGATCTCAAGAGCGCCACTTGTCACTGTTTGCTTGCCACCATCTCCGAAGTCAAACTGGTATTCCTTGATAGTGGTGTTGAGCGCACCTCCTCGAGCTGTGAAATTGACGTCTACAGGAACAGTATCACTGGTGGTGGGTGTGCCAGTGAGACTGACACAAGTAATATCTTTCGGCTGAGGTGTGACTACAAAAGGTACTCCACAGCTTGGCCTGTCTGGTGCAGGATTGCCGTTCACGCTATCATACACTCGTAATAGTATCAGATAACTACCTGGAGCGGTGGTTTCAAACTGAGTCGCACTAAAACCGGCTGGATTCTGAGAATTTGCTAATGGGTCTACCAGGGTATTTTGGGTTGGGAAGGTGTGGATTATTCTTGATTTTGCTTCTTGATATGTTTTGCCGTTTTGCGTATACGTCGGCCCTGCTGTGCCTGCGGGCACCTCCTTGAGGTATAAGTATTCAAATTTTCGAGCGAATACATCTGGTCCAATTTGCCCTTCTTGGAGCGCTGTACCTTTGATAAATGGTGTAAATGGTGCTTGGAACGTAAAGTTGTTGTTCTGATTGGCCATGTCCAGCCCACCACACACTAGGGTCTTAGGAGCCTGCACCTGTACATCTCGCGAACATTCTCCTGTACCACTTCCGGAGGCAAAATATTTAACGCCATTTACATCGAAGAACACTACTAATCTGATCTGATAATTACCAGGCTGATTGAATTTGAAAACCCTGAGTGTACCGTCTTCAAAAACTCCAGGCGACTTTTGACCAACGCCACTTGCGGATTGAAGTGGTGGGCTCACTTGGCTATCAGTAACCAGTTGGCCATCCTTGTACACTCCATACGCCATATCAACCAATTCACCTGGATCCACATTCTGACCATTGGCATAACCTCTATAGCCAATCTCTGATCCAGCCGCGATAGGCCCAGGCACAGTGTAATTTAATGAGGCACAGCTAATTTCCTTGGGTGGTGGAGGTGGTGGTACTGGCAAAAGAATAATATTACCACATTCTAGGATGACTCCCCACTGATACCATCCTTCAGGTATGCCAGGCCCACCATCTGTTACGTGGACAATTTGGCTTGGATCAGTACCACCCATAAGCGCATTAAAACATATACCGTCATTGGCATTTGGATTACCCCAGCGATGTACCGATGATCCTACCCAAATATTTGGCTGCCATTCTACTGAAGTGTTGCCACCATCTTGGCTACGACCCATGGAAATCCAGTTGTCACCCTCACGTGCGCCCCCTCCGTTTGGGCCACAAACTGAGACTCCAGCTGCCTGCATCTTTTCTCGGCTGATACCAAGCCGACCAAAAACTTGATTAATTCCGTCACGATTCTGATCCCAAACCGCCGATATAAGCGAGTCTTTATTGAAAGGGGCACCTGTTATCAGGTCAAAGGGGCTTGCTGCAAAGCTTGGTTTGGGCGGAGCTAGAAGTGTAAATATTTGGAACAGCAAAAGCCCGATAATAAATATGCTAGCGATACGTCTGGTAGCAGTCTCGGCTACTAGACGTTTTATATAGTAACCAATACGATCTGGTGACAGTCGCCCAGCAGACACCGAAGTCACAATATCTTTAAAGTTTATCAATGAAGTACCCTCATTAGTATTTGTATTCGATTGTATTACGAATCATAAGCTGGTTGCAAGCCCTGGCGGCTAATTATGAGAACTGTCACGACCCATACCGCTACTGACAGCCTGACCAACTTGTGGGTCGCCATAGCTCCCACTATCCAGACTATGCATTATCTCGGCTGCTACTTCGCTCTTGGGCCGGCCGTACTTGCTACGCGACAAATCCTTCATAGCCTGTAGTATCTCAGGGTTGGGAGTGCCGATAGGGGGCTGACAATCGAGTGAAAATGGTGTGGTCGGCACACCATTGGCCATGATTTTAGCAACTAGCTTGAAATTGGGTATATTGATCAGATCGTGTTTGTCGAATTGTGGCTGGTACTGCTTCTCCATGTACTCGGCATCATCAGTACCAACACGAAAGGACGTCAGTGAACCAACATTGCCAAACACGGCATCGCGGACCTGCTCATCCAACTGGCTAATAAACTGATTGGCAACTATCAGGCTCAGGCGGTATTTGCGAGCTTCAGACAAAATGGTGGCAAAACTATCTGTGCTAAAATTCTGGAATTCATCGACATAGACCGAGAAGTCTGGTCGTTGTTCCTCGGGAGTATCAGCCCTACTCATGGCTGCCATCTGGAATTTGATGACCATAATCATACCCAGCAGCTTGGCGTTGAGATCACCAAGCAGACCTTTGCTGAGATTTACCAGCAATATTTTGTTGGTGTCCATCACCTCACGGAATTTGAATGCCGAGTGCTTCTGACCAATGATGTTACGCATGATCTCATTGTTGGCAAACGCACCGAATTTGGATACAAACCAGCCTAGCATCTCAGATTTGCTATGCGCATCAGTCTGAGCCATCTCGCCGGTCCAGAAATCCTGTACTGTCGGGTCAGTGACATAGCGGAATTTTTTCTTGAGATACTCGTCATCAGTAAACACTTTGGGTATCTCGATAAAAGTGCCGCCTTCTGGATCGGCCATCACTGTAAGAGCGGCATTGCGAAACCAGTGTTCGTAGCGAGGCCCGATAATACCTTGATGCTGAGGGTCATACAGTTTGTACAACATTTGGATTGCTTCTTGGATCAAGAAGTCCTTTTGCTCTGGCTTGTCTGGATCGTACTCCATCATATTAAATCCGAGCGGTACCTCGGTATCACCGGGGCTAAAGTAGATGACATCCTCTGCTCGCTCTGGTGGGATCATACCCAACATCTTCTCGGCAGTATCACCGTGAGGGTCGATAAAAGCAAACCCTTTGCCAGCCGCTGCATCTTGCAACATCAGATTCTCTAGGAAGGTTGATTTACCAGTACCTGTTTGACCTATGACATACAGATGGCGTCGACGATCATTGTCACTCAGATAGATTGGGGTTTGGGTGGCACGATAAACATTGGTACCCAATAAGAGACCCGTCGCTGGCATGCCGCTCGGTGCAGCGATCTCCTTGGTGCCGCGTCGCTCTATCGGGGTAGCAAGCTCGAGCAACTCACTTGGTATATGAAATATAGTTGCGAGCTCGGCGGAGTTGAGAATTAACTGATGGGCAAAAAAAGTTTTCTCACGAAAAAAACGGAAAATAAAGTTTGTCGCAAGCTCCTGTGGCGAGTCAGCTTTGACGAACTTAAAACGGTTAGCATCATACTGTGCCAATTGTGCAAAACCAAGTAGCATGTCCTGCAATATCAGCTTGGCTCGAGCAGGATCGTCTGAGCTAGCTACTAGCCGGATATTACACTCAAATGCCGGTAGACGCACCTTATCCTCCACCAGCTCGCCTCGTTTTTTGTCTAGCTCATTGGGTTCTTTGCTTTTCTTCTCATCTTCTTTTGTGCCAAGAGGTGATCGTATAACATCACCAGCAAAATCCAAAGCTTGTGGAGCAAATCCCTGTTTCTTTTTGGTGAAGTAATATTTGGCTCGACGATGTGCTCGTTTGACCCAACGGTAGGGGGCTGGACGTACCAATATTTGTATAGCCGCAGCATCACCAGCATCTAGATTGGACAAGCCAGCCAGCATGCCGGCGATCGCATCGCGCTCGGCGGTCTTATAAGTGCTGATGGGCAAGATGGCATCCTTAGCCAATTTGAGCTCACCGCCAGTCACACCGGCGATCTTGCTCACCTGGGAAAATAGATTGATTTCTTCTTTGCGTATCACCTGTACACCAGGGTAGCCTGCAGCTAAAGCTTTAGATATGGTGGATATCAAACTAGCCGGCACCGAAGTGTAAAAGTAGATCTGCTTGGCTTCTGCTATTATTTCAAATGCTATATGTCTACGGCCATAAACCTCAGCTTTTTCACTTACAATACCTGAGAGCAAATTGAACATCTGCTCCGCTCGAGACACGCTCTCTTTGATCATCTCACGTTCATCACGATTTTGTGCTTCATTGATTTCTTGAGGTGGTAATTTTATCAAGAGTGGTACAAACTTCAACGAGCGCTCGACTTGCTTGCTGTGACGCACGATGCGACGGTAGACGAAGAAACCAACAAAAATCAGTACTACCACAAACAGAGCAAACAAAACACTCATGAAGATCACAAATTGGTTCATGACTTATTCTCGGGTGATGTATCAACATCTAAATTAAACCGTTTTTTCAAGTACGCTCTATTGAGCTCTTGTTGTGCACGCTCTTCTACTTCTGGGTCATCTTGGGTTTTGGCAATTGTATCATCCACCACATCCACCCACTCTTTTTCGATCATGCCCACATCTTCAGCTGGAAGATTGGCAGTTTTTTGCTGAATTACAGCAGCAACCGGATCGCGTGATTGTTGATTGGTGACTACTTGAGATGCCGTTGGTTGCAATACCTGCGCTGTTGCAGGCGCTGGAGGAACTGTACTGGGCGCAGGCTGTTCAGCGGCCACTGGTGCTTGCTCAACACGCGTCGGCAACTGCTCAGAATTTGGAGCTTGCTCAGGCTTGATAGCACTGGGCACTTGCTCAACCGGCAGATTTAATTTTTTTTCATTGGAGTTGGTTGATGGAGGCATAATACAGACAATTTCCCTATGCTGAATTATACCAGTTATGGTTGTAGCTTGTGAAGCTAGTAGTGTATCCAGACTGGGGTACCAACTGGTGCCCAATTCCAAAGAAATGCTGCTGTTCCCGTCAACAGATTTACACAGCCGTGGCTGCCATTGTAGTGATATGCCTGGGTGCCGAACCACGACGGTGGTCGCCATGTTGCATCGTGCAGCCCATATCCGCCAGAGAATGGCATCCAATAAGATACAAATACATTGTAGTCATAGCCATAGACAGCACCATTCAGATAGCGATTGCGTTCTTTGGTGTATATAGCAAATTGGCCCGTGACGGTTGGTGCGCCATCTTTGCCACTCACCACTGGGGCCGTCATTACTACCTGGCCATTTTGCCAGGCGTAAAGTTGCTGATTGCTAAGATTAATCTCTATATACTGAGGATAATCCAGCCCGCCGATAGCCCCGCCAATGCGTTTGTATTCTGTTTTGTATGGCACTGGCGAGCTGCTAAGCGCAACAGTGGTGTTTTGGTTGTTGATAATAGCGGTATAGATAGCATCGGCCGCGGCAGACTGATTGATAGCAGAACCGTCCTTACCGGCCTGTGTCTCTGACTCTTGCCCATTTAGCACGGTTATCTTACGGTTGGTAGGCGGTATATCCACCTGATTGGCTACAGATTGCAGATAGCCTAATATCTCAGCCTTGGATATATCAACCTTAAGTGCTTTCTGGCTGCCTTCTACCGAAGGCTCAAATACCAACCAATGCCCGATGTCGGCTCGACTGGGTGAAAAACTACGACCATTGTAGTTGAGAATATAGTTGCGACTCAAATAATTGTTGGTCTGGCTAAGGGCAGCTTCAGCAATTGACTTATTTATCGGCGCCTGAATAGCGGTAGGCCCAATGCTCACTGTAGTGTCACGCCCATCAGCCATTGCGCTGGTCAACACATTGGCTAACTGGCTTGGATCAATAGCAATTCCTGGTTGATCAGCAACTACACTAGGGTTACCATCCTCTATAACGATGGTGGCATTGACAGGATCCTTGCCCTTTTCCCCAACGGCCGCTGTTGCAAATTTCTTGAGTTGTGCCTGGTCAAATCTATAAGCTAACCCCAATTGCCCACGCTTGTGCATATCTAACAAACCAGTAAGTGCTATTGGGCCATTACGACCGACACTATAAGCTAGATCAGCTGTCTGAACTGGATCATAGCTAGCACCAAAATCACTGTTATTGGCTATTATTGCCTCATTACCAACCTTTACTGTAACGGTTCGAGTACCAGACTTCTTGCGTAGTAGTTCAATAGCCTGAGCTCTGGTTTTAAAACTCAGATCTGTGCCTGCCACACTCACGCCAGGATATATCACACCAGAAGTAACACTAGCCACCACCGCATTGGCTAACACTAAAGTTCCTATCACTCCTAACAACACAAAAGCCAAACGGGCATATAGGTGAGGCTTTTGGCCGGATTTACTAAGCCCCTTGGGCAAACTCAAAAAATGTTTATAAGCAGGCACAGTCATTGGATATATTATACTGCTTATGATTTAACTAGGCTAGCAGACTTTGATATCAGCCAGAGATTCTAATTGAGATAATTTTGCGATAAATTTTTGTACGGCAGCATTGATATTCTTGGCATCAGGTTTTTCGCCAAGGTCCATTACTAGCTGTATGGTAATTCTTTTGCGGCGCTCTTTTTTGAGCTCGTCATCTTGATACTCACCAATATATTTCGCAATCACGATATCGCTTTGTTTGACAGCTACTGTACTAAAATCTTGCCATAACACTAACTGATTGCATTCCACCGTCAAATCCCTAAGCACGAGAGGGTAAGCAGGTAACTTTCGAATAGTACGCTCTACCACCTGACTTCGCAAATCAGCAATATTGATTTCCAAATATGATAGCTCACGACGCACACCAAACGCAGTTGATACACGTGGATGTAGTTGTCCTATCACGCCTATCTCATGACCTTGATATTTAACAATCGCCTGACGGCCCTTTATCATGTCAGGGCGGTCACTACGATGCAACAGGCTATTATCAAACCCAATTTTATCTAACACGGCTTTGAGCCTGGTGTAGCTATCACTGCCAAAAGAAGTGGCTGCCAATGCCCAATTCTCACCAACTTTTGTGGGTTTGTTGAGCCAACTTTGTATTCTTGAGATCTCAAAAAATAGTCCGGATTCAGTGTCGGCTTGATTATTGCGAACCACCTGTAGATGACTTGGCATCAAACTAGTGCGGATCAAAGCCTGTTCTTTTTGCAACGGGTTGGCAACTGCTAGCGCATTATCAATATTTACACCAACCATATTTAGTGCCTCTTCAGATACAAAAGAGTATGTTACAACCTCTTGAGCTCCAATGTCTACCAACTGCTGTTTAAGTCTAAGAATATTAATAAGCTGCTGATGAGAGCCTGTCGGGGTAGGTGGCAAACTTGGCAAAGTGTCAGGCATATTATCATAGCCGACTATTTTAACTGATTCCTCTATCAAGTCTTCTTCCAACTTGATGTCACTACGCCACCACGGCACCTGGACGGCTATGATATGGTTGAAACTATCCAAATATCTACGGGCCCCGATGTAGCCTCGACGTTGCTTAAATTCCTGCAAAGATGTATATCTTACTTTGCCAACACTTTTTTTGGCTTCTATAACCTTATTGCTACCCAAAAACATGGCTACATGGCTGACATTGTGACGCTGTTTGGCCAATTTGGGGTCACTGATGCCACCTGCTACAAACAACAGATCACCTGGCTTGAGTCTATCTCCGTCAGTAAGCTCACGACCGTTGGTAGACTGCTGATAAGCACTGTGGCCTATCATCAAACCTAGCTTGGAGTAAATCCGCTCGGTTAGGTAGCTACAATCAAATGCTTCCTCGCCATCCACTTTATACGACGCACCCCACTTATATGGTTTGCCGAGGTGTTTTTTGGCCTCAGCTGTCAGCGAGAAATGCTCAGCTTCAAAGCCACGCTTTGTCAGGCCATCCAAGATTTGTTTTTCATCCACCTCCATGCCTAGTATCTTCTCAGCCCGGCGCATTCGCATTGCAGCCAGCTGGACCCAAGGCCAGACATACAATTGATCGTGCGGTGCCTCAAGCATCTCAGCATCACAAATTTCGGTCATCAATTCTACTAGTCGATTGGCAGCGACCGGTTGAAGGGGGAGTGGTAAGCCGCGCTCAAATCTAGAGCTTGCTTCGGTGCGCACACTATTACGTAGCGCCGATTTACGCACGACAGTTTTATCAAAATTTGCCACTTCTAAAACCACCTCTGTGGTGTTCGTATCGCATTCGGTATCACTGCCACCGATCACGCCAGCAATGCCAACGACCTTTTTACTATCGGCTATTACCAAGTCATCTTTCACCAGTTGACGCGTTTTACCATCCAAGCAGGGAAGTGACTCGCCAGCTTTTGCCCATCGTACCTGCAGATCGTCTTGTAGTTTATTAGCATCGTAGGCATGGCTGGGCTGCCCATATTCCAACATTACAAAATTGGTAATATCAACCACTGGGTTGATACTACGTAGCCCGTTTGACTCCAAGTTATCCACAAGCCACTTGGGTGTTGGCTTGGCATTGTTTAACTTAAGATGCACCGTAATCATCCTGCTGCAAACTTTGGTATCCTCTATTTTTACTCGCTCTTTTTTATCGTAGTCCAAGTCCTCCTGCTTGGGTTCTGCCAACTGGCACGGCCTATGGGAATTGGCCGAAATTTCACGGGCCAATCCAATCAATGACAAGGTATCCCAACGATTCGGATGGGTCTTGATGTCCAGGATATCTCCAAAATTCTCTATGTCGCACAATGATTTACCAAGCGGTAGGTCAGGGGAAAGTTCCATCAGCCCGTTGTGGTCATCGTTAATACCAAGCTCTGCTGCCGAGCACAGCATGCCCTCGCTCAGCTCGCCACGAATCTTAGCTTTGGCTATTTTGGTTTGGTCGGGCAACACTGCGCCAACTTTTGCCAATACCACAATTTGATCTTCTGCTAAATTGGGTGCGCCACACACAATGTGATAGGTTTTTTTACTGTCGGTCACTAGCGCTAGCCTCAGTCGATCGGCATTTGGATGTGGGTTTACTTCCAATACTTGTGCAACTATTACAAGCTCGTCCCAGATCGGTGGCTTGATTACTTCTTCAAGTTCGATTTCTGTTCGTTCTATAGCCTGCGCAATTTCATCAGTGGATAAGGCTGGCTTGAGATATTTATTGAGTGAATATATGCTGATTTTCATATTGTTAGCCTAAAATTGTGATAGATACCTCAGATTGGGTCGCCAGAGTTGGCGAATATCATTGAGCCCATACCTAATAGCTGCAAAACGCTCAGGCCCCCAACCAAAGGCAAAACCACTGTATTTCTCAGGATCTATTCCCCCATTGTTCAACACTTGTGGGTGCACCATGCCAGCACCACCGAGTTCTAGCCATTTTCCATTGTGCCAACCGTCAAATTCTACTGATGGCTCAGTGTACGGAAAGTAGTTGGCGCGAAATCTGATCTTAGCATCCTCCCCAAGTAGTCGCTGCATTACTCTAGTCAATGTGCCTTTAAGATCAGACATACTTACACCCTCGCCCACTACGAGGCCTTCCACCTGATAAAACTCCCATGAGTGAGTAGCGTCTTCGTCTTCATTGCGAAATACCTTACCTGGTACTATTATTTTAAATGGCGGCTTGTTTTGCTCCATATATCTGACTTGCATACCTGATGTATGGGTGCGTGGCAGTAGATCTAGCTTGGGGGTATCTATGTAGAAGGTATCTTGCATATCACGAGCAGGATGATCAGGTGCAATATTCAAAGCCTCGAAGTTATACCAGTCAGTCTCGATTTCATTACTATCTACGATAGCAAACCCCAACTCTGTAAACACCTGATATGTCTCAGCAAGCATTTGAGTGGTTGGGTGTAGAGCGGCCTTGTTGTTTTCTATTTTACCTGGGGCTGATACGTCTATGGGGTCAAATTCCAAATCAGATTCGATATTTGCCAATCTAGCTTGAAACAACCCCTCCAGCTTTGACTTGAGTTGATTGATTTGCGCACCTGCTACTGCGCGTTCACCCTGATCTGTCTTTTTTAGGTCTTTCAGGAGACGAGCCACCAAACCATCACTCCCGAGATATTGGCTTTTTACATCCAAAAGCTCATTCTTAGTTGTGGCAGCATCGGCCTTACTTTTGGCCTTTCCTAGATCAGCTTCCCATTGTTTATTCATTGTTCTGTTTTGCTCCTTGTACGAAAATACAGTTCGATAATTACCACAGTCAAAATAAACAAAATCATATCACGAATAGTAAGACTCTTCAAACTCATCAATCCAATAAGCAACGTCAAGCAAAGTGAGCTTAGCAACCCTACCCTCAAACCATCTTTCAAACATTGATTATGCTTTTCGCGCCAGGTTTGTTTTCTCATACGCCAAATGTAAAAAATCATGCTAATTAGTGAAGCCGCAAATACAAAAAAGAATAGAAACCAAATAGTTACACCAACTGGTCCAAGCTGTTTTGGTGAGGTTGCACCAATCAAATAGCCCAGAACTGCTCCAGTAATCGTTACCACTATCAGCTGTATTATCATAGGTAGCCAAATAGATCGATTCTTCATAACTACAATTATCTCACGATTTTGATAAGGTTTGTATATCTTGACGTAGCAACATTCAGCTGTGGATATGTCGAACACACATATTATTTAAATAAAAGGTGCAGTATATCGTACACAAAGATTGTTCTAAATGCGTGAACAACATATTTATATCGTCAGCGTAATATCATTTCAGTGCATACACATTATTTTTGTTATCTAGCTGTAACACTAATGTCACAATCTCCAAACAAAAAACCACCCGTTTGGGTGGTTTCTAATAAATACTTGGTTACGGGCCGACGCATCCACTCTTTATAGATGTTATGAAACAACATTAGCGGGCATCGGCCCGGAGCATGACTCTCAATCAGAGATCGAAAGTCATAGAGAGGTCGGTCGTTCTATTTCACTTGTATGTAATACCCTCCTGGCGTTAAGTGTTGTAGATCATCCGACTGGCTTCCCAACCATTCGTTTGGCAGCCAGCCAGATCTCGCGCCCCGAAACATCGAGACGCAAGTACTGGCCAGCTCCGGCAGAATGGAAAAAAGCGAGTGCTTATTTTGGTCCAAGGCAAAAGCACTACCACTCCTAGAACAGTAGGGAAAATTCGGCGCTAAAAACAAGGGGGCTGTTCTTAGTGCCGAAGTTACCCTACTGTACACTCAACAGCTTTGTAGTTCAGCTGTTATTTTTTGTTGGCTGCAAGCAAGTTTTGTTTTTGTTTTTAATGAGCTACGTTTAAAGATAGTATAGCATAGTGCTTATGCTTAGTCAACTACTTTTGATGTATTTTATTACTTTTACTCGAGAGAAAACTGGTGACTTTTTTACAACAAACCAATCTTTTCTTTTACTTCTGCAAGTTTTGGATTGGCTATGGCAGATGCTTTGCGGGCTCCGTCAGCAATAATTGACTTCAACTTTTCCTCATTACTCATAAGTTCTCTAAATCTTTTCTGCAAAGGCATTAATTCACCTATTAGTGTTTGGGCGAGGTCTTTTTTGAAGTCCCCATAACCTTTGCCTGCGTATTTCTTCTCAATTTCTATCACATCGACTTTTGTTATTGCTGAGTATATCTGTAATAAATTTGTCAGGGCTGGCTTGTCATCGCTTGACTGTACCTCAGCTCCAGAATCAGTCATAGCTTGTTTAACCTTTGTTGATATTTGATCTTCGCTGTCGAGCAACAGTATACTTCCAGATGATTCTTCACTCTTACTCATTTTGCGGTTTGGGTCTTGCAAGCTCATTATCCTAGCTCCCACTTCTCTTACCAAAGGACGCGGGACTACGAATGTTTTTCCATATAGGTTGTTAAACCTATCAGCAACATCTCGTGCCAGCTCAACATGCTGCTTCTGATCCTCCCCTGTTGGCACAAAATCAGCACTGTAAAGCAATATATCTGAGGCCATTAGTATTGGGTAGGTAAATAAGGCCACTATCTGTCCAGCGTCTCCATTACGGCTGCTTTTATCTTTATACTGAGTCTGCCTAGATAGCTCACCCATAGTGACGTAATTGTTTAATATCCAGCAAAGTTCGGCATGAGCAGTTACATCAGACTGTACAAACAGTATACTTTTGTCAGTATCGATGCCCGCTGCAATCAACCATGCAACATTCGCAAGTGTCTCCCTTCTCAATCGCTCTGGATTTGGGCGAACATTCAAAGAGTGTAGATCTGGAACAAAGTAAATTGTTTCGCCTTCTTGCTGGTATTCTACCCACGGCTTAATAGCACCTAGGTAGTTGCCGATATGAAGATTCCCAGTAGCTTGTATACCCGAATAGTAACGTTTCATATCAATACATTATACACTAGTCATCTAACTGCGGCTTATCCAACACGATCTGTTCGACCGACTCCTCGCTGGTAGCAATTTTGACCACATCTTTGTCCACTTTCTTAAGCTCTTTGTGGGCGTTATTATAATGATTTACCGTAGTACCCAGCGAATTGCCCAGTTTTTGCATGTATTGGTCGTAGTTGGCCAAATGTTTACCAAGCTGCCCCACTCTCAACTGGATCTCCTTAGCCTGCTCCTCGATCTGTAAGCTGCGCAAACCCTGCAACACAGTCTGTAAATAAGCCATAAACGAGGTAGGTGACACAATTATCACGTGCTTGTCGCGAAATGCATACTCTATAAGATCCTGTGAGCTAGTTTGCATACTCCCCACCTTGTTTATCAATAGATCATAATAAATAGCTTCTGAGGGAATAAACATAAAAGCAAAATCCATAGTACTCTCGCTAGGCCTGATATATTTACTTGTTTCATCAATCCTAGTCTTAAGATCGGTTTTAAATTGCTTGACTAGTAGCTCTCGACGACTTTTATCACTTTCTTCGATCACTCTGTTGTAATTTTCCAAACTAAACTTCGAATCCACTGGTAGTATCTTGCCTTTTTCCAGCTTTATCACCGCGTCCACTGTTTCACCATCCCGAAACTTGTATTGCAAAGCATACCTATCTGGTGGAAGAACATTTTTGAGCACTGTATCAAGATAATACTCTCCCAATACACCGCGCTGCTTTGGATTTTGTAGTACGTTTTGCAACGTTTTGAGCTCGTCGGCAACATCTACTACCCTGCGATTGGTCTCATCAAGCTTGGTAAGGCGCTCCGTTACGTCGGCTATCAATCTAGCTGATTGGCCTATCTGCCTTTGCAGGTTGGCCTGCATAGCCTCACTATTACGGTCGAGCCTGTCACTTACCTGAGAGTGAGTTTGATTTAGGGCATTTTGAATGCCCTGCAGATCAGCCTTGAGCAGCTGTAGACTATCACCACCAATTTGGGTAGTGGGCTTCTTGTATATCAGGTAGATGATGATTCCAAACCCACCTAGTAACACCAAAATAAGTAATACCAATAGTGTATTCATAGTTATTATTATAATCTATGATGCTTTACGAACACAATACGAAATCTAATCTTCTACAACTCTACCTTTTGGATAGCTACCCAGCACAATTAGCTCATCTGCCATATCATATACTTCTCCCAGTAACTGGTAGATGCCGGGCTGATCTATCCCGGCCTCAAAATCTATGTAGAAATAGTAATGCCATATTCTGCCGATATGAGGACGTGACTCAAGTTTGCTTAGATTGATATTGCGTTTTGCAAATACACCCAGCAGATTATACAGCGCTCCAGGTTTGTCCTTGAGTGTTAGTACGATGCTAGTTTTATTGGCACCATCGACAGGTTTATTCGACTTATTTAGTACTATAAATCTAGTGTAGTTTTGATTGTTAGCCTCGATATGATCAGCCAGCACTGACATGCCATGCAGATGAGCCGCTGCCTCGGAGCCTATCGCTGCCTGCGACTTGTCTCCAGCTTGAGATACAAACTCAACACTTTCGGCAGTATCATTGCGCTCAAACAACTCAGCTTGGGGTAGTTTCTCATGTAGATAGCTCTGTGCCTCAGATAGCGCTACAGGGTGCGAATAGACTCTATTAATATCTTTGAGATTCACACCTTCAAATCCGATCAGTTTCAGCTCAATTTGCATGTACAGCTCAGCCACGATATTCAATTTACTTTTGCGCAACAGATCATATACTTCTGTAATACTACCTGCCAATGAGTTTTCGATTGCTACGATTGCATAATCAGCTTTGTTGGTGGATAGCGCATCAAAAGTCTCTGGAAACCATTCACATGGCACCAAACCAATGTCTTTTCCAAATATAGTATGCGTCGCTAGAGCATGGTAAGACCCTTCTTGGCCTTGTATAGCGACTCGTTTTGGTACTGCCATGACTGGCAATTATAGCGCAAATATATCTGTTGGGCTAGAGATCTTTAATAGCGCGTCGCAAGGCCTGGATCAGAGCAACCACTAGCAATACAAAAAACGCCACAAACAGTGCATACTGTAGATATATCATCAACAACAGCAGCAAGCCATCTGGCGAGGTTTCACCAGGAAAGAATATCCAATATACAACTGTTTTAATAAGTTGGCTTAATAGCAAGACAGAAAATGCCATCAGAACATAGTGTATGGGCTTAAATCGCCCCGTAGCAGCAACTGATTCAGTAATTTTCTGGTAACACACTGGCTGGGGCATGTTTTTCACTGCCAACTTTTTTGGGGTTTTTACATTCCTAGTTGATTTCATGTCGATATATTATCATATATACATAGTTTTGTCAATACTGTAAATATGTTGTTCAAGTAGAATATTTTTATACTTATGCTTATATAAAGGCTCTATGGAGGATAGATTTACTTTGCAATTATAATCACCATATTGCCCATCGCACTTGAGTACGCTTCCTGAGCTGTGGAGCCATGCCATGCTTTTCTAGTATGCTAGGCCAATATTGCTTGAGCCATTTACGTTGTTTGTGGTACAGATCTTCAAGACCACGTTCAGCAAACTCAGCTCTTATCACGCCACCGCTGTGAGGATGTTTGTATTTTTGGCCATGAGGAGAGTTGAAACCATGAGCATAGTGAGATAGCTCATGAAATATTGTTGCTTCTACTACAAACTCAGGTACTTCTAGGTCTTGGTAAATTGGGTTGATGGTAATTATGCTTGATACGTTATCCTTGGGATCAATTTTGATAGACCCAAGTCGCCACTTGGCTCGTCTACCGTAGCAGATCTTGACGTCATTCTTTTGCTCGATTTCCGGAAAATACTTATACCAGATATTGGCCAAGCAGTTTTCGAGCCACTCATCATCTCGATAAGATTTAACTACCACTTTATCCCCTTCATAGTAAGATTATTGCGAAAATCACCTGAGCGGATTTGATCTATCATCTTGGTAATTTTGGCAGTGGTTTTATGTGCGTCAGGTGGAGCTATTGAAGCCACTATCTGGTTTTCTACAAATGATAGGCTAAGACTCTCTATTGGTTTGGTATTAAGTTGCTGCCAAGCAAGTGAATATAGGTACAACTGCAAACTATTTCTTACCTTTTGATCGGCGCTTTTTTGGTTACTAACTGTGCCTGTCTTAAAGTCACGAATCTCTATGCCTTCACCATTCTCTAGTATCAAATCATATCTACCTGATATGATTACCTTCTGTTGTTCTAGCTTAAGAGCAAACGGTTTTTCAACATATAGAGGCGTCTCAGGGATGTTTTTGTGATCATGATAGTATTGCGCTATCACTTTGTGACCTTGTTTGAAACGATCTTTCTCGTGTTGCAAGGACACGAAACCCTCGCTCCGCCAAGCGGCGTCAAATGCGGCGTACATAGGTTTGAGAAGTGGTTTTTTGCCATTTAAGAGTCCTTGGTAGTAAACTTCAAGCGCGGCATGAACTGCCGAACCATAAACCAGACTGTGAAAAGGCCCTTTGGGCATAGAAAGTACCTCAAAATACCAAAAATCAGCTGGTGAACGTTCAAAACTAACCAATTGATTGACGGTTAGACGCAAATAGCCATCGCCATCTATCATGTTGCGAAGTGGGTCGTACTCGGTTCTTTCAACCGTATGAAAACTACTGAGTATTTCACTCGGCTGCTGATCAGTGCTGGATTTCAAGGCTGGCTCCTCGCCAAGAGCCTCGGCTATAAACCGAGATGGCTTTCGCAGCATTTTGCCACCATGGTTTTGTGCCCAACTCAGGTACAAACCACTCTTCGCACGCGTCATAGCGACGTACATAAGACGTCTTTCCTCATGGATATGCCAATCGATCGAAGGCTCATCACTGGACTCGAATAATCCATCTGGCATACGTATCATATCAGATCGTCTTTGTGCTGGAAAAACTCTAGAGATCAGGTTTGGGATAAACACATGATCAAATTCTAGGCCCTTGGCACGATGTACAGTCAATATATTGACGGCATCGATGTCCAGTGGTGATTGCTCAACCTCAATTGAACCCTCAGAATAAACAATTTGTTGTAGATAAGTCCACAAACTATACATATTATGGTCCAAAGTAACGTTTTCATAGTCTCTAATAAAGCCAAAAAACGCTGCAATATTCTGCAGCTTGTTGGCCGCAAGATTGTCACTGGCCGATTGGCTATAAAGCTTTTTTAGATAGCCGCTACGTTCAAAGTAACGATAAAGTAGCTCGCCTGCACGCAGTTCTTTGGCCTCTGATAGATACTCCAATAGTTGCCCCACCACGACATACAATGCCAAATCAGGATTATTAGAAATGTAGCCCGCAAGGCTTAGGTGTGATCTTGCAGCACCGGCGGCAGCAGCTGAGATCTCAATTTGGCTCAGATCATACATTTCTGAGCTCAATAGCCCAAATAAGGCCTGCGAGTCCCCTTGATCTGCTATCCAACGCACGAAATACAGCAGATTTTGCACCTCCTCGAGCTCAAACAGCTTTTTGCTCTCGGCCAGTTGGTAAGGTATAGCCCATCTAGACAGGGTATGAGCAATGTCACTGGCCTGATTGTTCTTTCGTAGTAAAATCGCCATATCCTGATAATCAACACCCTGGTCGTGCAGTTGTTTTATCTTTTGCGCCAGCCAATCGAGTTCGGCCTGATAAGTCCCAAATGACAAGCCAATTGGTTTTTTGCCCACCTTGGTAGCCACGAGATGCTTATTGATCTTTTCCGTCATCTCGAGACGATACGGATTGTTGTGACCAATGAGCTGATAACTAGCATCCAGTATTCTTTGACCTGTGCGGTAATTCTTAACCAGTGCTACTACCTTAGCGTCAGCAAAAACATCAGTAAATCGAAGAATATTGCTGATATTGGCTCCACGAAATTGGTAGATTGATTGATCATCATCACCTACTACCATCAGATTATGATGTTTTCTACACAATAGCTCCAATATCTGAGCCTGCACGAAGTTGGTATCCTGATATTCATCGACCATCACATAACGGTATTGTTGTTGGACGTGTTCGAGCACGGAAGGTCTTGCCTCAAGCAACAGTAGCGTCTTACATAACAAGTCACCATAATCCATCAAACCATTTTGGCTACAGTAGTCTTGATATGCAGTGTAAATCTTTACCAACTCCTCCAAACGTAATTTTTCCTGGAGATCATCGATTTTTTTGGCCTGGATGAAGCTTTTGAATTGCTGGGGCAAAATATTCTCATCTTTCAGACGAGACATGAACTGCACAATACCACGCAAGAAGCCAGTAGGATTGCCTAACGGTCGATAATACTCCAAGCCAAGACCATCAATTACGTTGTTGAGTACCACCTGTTGCTGCGCGCTTGATAATACCTGATATTCCGGATCCAAACCAATCTCAACACCATATTGGCGCAACAAATGCTCGCCAAAACTGTGAAAAGTAGATATCTCAGTCTCAAGCTCTGTCAATCTCAGCAAGGACTCGACCCTAGAAGACATCTCGCGCGCTGCCTTATCTGTAAAAGTCATGGCCAGTATCTCACTTGGCTTGGCAGCGGCTGAGCGAATTAAATTAGCTATCCTAGCCGCTATTACGCTTGTCTTACCTGTGCCTGCACCTGCCACTACCAACATAGGTCCATCAACGTGTTGAACCACCTGCTGCTGCTCAGAATTTAGTCTTATGCCGCGCTCTCCCATAGCTACTTCAAGTATAGCTAGGTTTGGCAATATTACCAATCAACTACATATGTTCGGGCATTTCAATACCTAGCAGCCGCATGTTGTGTTGTAATAACAACCCTACTGTCTTGTTGATATTCGATCTGTAGTTAAGACTGTCATCGCCACTAATTATTTTGTTAGTGTTGTAGAATTTATTATATAGTTGAGATATCTGGTGGCATGCCTCGCAGACCATGTGTGGGTCAAAATCATCAAGCGCCGACTGAAGACTGAGCGGTGTTGCCAAACAAGCAAGCACCAACGCACGCTCCTGCACAGTAAGGCTATCTGGCGGCTTGCCAGACTCTGTCTGTTTGGCCGTCTGTTTCTCTTGTACTGATCTGGTGCGAGCATAGCCATACATGATGTAAGGTGCTGAGTTTCCTTCGAGCGAGAGCAGACTATCCCAGTCAAAAACCATATCGCTTTGACGGTTTTGTTGTAGGATTCCGTACTTGATGGCACCAATTGCTATCTGGTCGACTTTGGTAGACTCTATTGGGTTGTTCTTTTCTTTTTCTAGCTTAGCTACGCGCTTCTTGGCTTCGCTCAACAGATCACTTAGCAACAAAATGTTGCCTTTTCTAGTGCTCATAGATGCATCTCGAAAGCGCATTCTACCGAACGCGACATGGAGATTCTGGGCTTTGGTGAGTTGTAGCCTATCTGCCACCTCAAAAACCTGTTGAAAATGTAGCCGCTGTGCACTATCCACCACTACTAGCATGGTGTCAGGCTTCCACTCTTGGTCCCAGAAGGCTATCCTGGCTAGATCTCTCGTCAGGTACAATGTGGTACCATCTTGCTTACGCACAATAGCTGGAGGCATATTTGGATCCTTCATGGGTGCCACTAGTGCCCCATCACTTTCTACAAAATAACCGCTATCTATACCCTGATCTATGATGGGCTGCATTTTGTCTTCGTAAAAGCTTTCGCCATGAATATAATCAAACTCTACCCCAAGCTCGCGATAGATAGTGTCCACATCCGTCATACTCCAGTTGCAAATCTTCTGCCACAAAGCACGATTCTCCGGGTCGCCAGCCTCAAGCTTCTGATATTCGGCCCTGCCGGCATCATCTAGCTCCACATCAGCATCAGCCTCAATATGAAAACGCACATATAGTTTGAGTAGCTCAGCGACAGGATTGGCTTCGATTGATTCAAGATCACCCCATTGTTTGACCGCCCAGATCAGCTTGCCAAACTGGGTACCTAGATCGCCAATAAAATTGTCAGCTATGACCTCTACTCCCAGACCACGGTACAGCCGCTTGATAGCGTCGCCGATTACTGTGCTCAGCAGATGATGCACCCCCATCGGTTTGCCCATGTTGGGATGAGAATAGTCCATCACTATCTTCTTTGGTTTGAGCTCAACATTTGCGGCCAGCCACTTCTCAACTCCAAGCTCTTCAATCGTGCTTAGTTGATTTATTAGATAGCTGGGCTGCAAACGAATATTTACAAACCCAGGTGCCACCGCCTCGGCACTAGCCACAATATCGGTCGAGCTTAGCTTACTAGCGATGTTCTGAGCCAAATCCATAGGGTTGGCACCTACTTTTTTGGCGTTTTGGAGTGCCACATTGCTACTGACATCACCAAAGTTTATGTCGCAAAACGACAAAGTCTTTGCCAAACCATCGGTTGTGATGCCACTGGCCTTAGCTGCAGGGCCCAACTCGGCTGCTATGTCTTCAAAAATCTGATAAGCCATAATACATGCATTATATCCGAATAGATCCCTATCAGCTATAATACAAGCATGAAAATTGTCGCTACCAATCGCCGCGCCAGGCATGACTACCAGATAACATCTACTATGGTAGTAGGTATTGTTTTGTCCGGAGCTGAAGTCAAGAGCGCCAAAGCTGGCAACCTAAGTCTCAAAGGTAGCTTCGTGCGCCAAAAAGACGACGAGCTATACCTAGTGAATGCTCATATTTCACCTTATAAGTTTGCGGCACAAGCTGACTACGACCCCACACGGGAGCGTAAACTCTTGGCGCATCGCCGCGAGATTGAGCAAATCGGTGCCCAAGCACATGGTGCCAGTCTATCTGTTGTGCCTCTGGCAGCCGGCATCGAGCATGGGCTGGTAAAGTTGGAAATAGGCATTGGCCGCGGTAAGAAGATCTATGACAAACGCAGCAGCCTGCGCCAAAAAGCCGCCGAGCGAGATATCGAGCGTGATATCAAAGCGAAATCAAAATAATCGTTCTAAACCTGTTGATGGCATCAAATTGTACAATTTATTTGTGCTATAGCACCGAGCTAACGTAAAAATCCCCCACTACAAATTAGGTGGCTTCTATGCTAACATAAGCATTATGAATATGCACGACACGATTGCACGGCTTTTTGTCGAGCCCAAAGGCATATTGGCAGCCGATGAGAGCAGCAAGACCGCGACCAAACGATTTGAAGCTGTCGGGATTGACTCCACGACAGAAAATCGCCGCCTATACCGCCAAATGCTTTTTGAAACACCGGAGTTCGCACAATATATTAGTGGGGTCATACTATATGATGAGACGTTTTGGCAATCCAACGATTCTGGCGTGAGCTTTGTTGACTACCTATCCAAGCTCGGTATCATACCTGGAATAAAGGTGGATTGTGGCCTAGTACCTCTCACCAACTTCGAGCCTGAGACAATTACCGAAGGCTTAGATGGTCTCGACGCACGGCTACACAAGTACGCCCAAGCTGGAGCCAGATTTACCAAATGGCGAGCAGCATTCCAAATCGATCAAGACAAATCCTTACCGACTATGGCGGCAATTCATGCCAACCTCAATCTCATGGCACGCTATGCTGCTTTGGTGCAGAGCCATCAGATGGTCCCGATTGTCGAACCAGAAGTACTATATGATGGCGAGCACACGATTGAGCTGTCTGCTGAGGTTACCAGCAATGTACTGCGCGTGCTATATGACTTACTTACTGCTTACCGAGTTGATCTCTCCTGTACGATCCTAAAGACCAGCATGGTGTTGGCTGGCAACAAATCAGCTAAACCGTCTAGCCCGGATCAGGTGGCTAACCATACACTGGAAGTATTACGGGAGCGTGTGCCATCTGAAGTTGGCGGAATCGTCTTTCTCAGCGGGGGCCAAACTCCTGAGCAAGCCAGCGCCAATCTCAACGCCATCGATAGTCAAGGCACGCAGCCATGGCCAATCACGTTTTCGTTTTCACGTGCCGTACAAGACCCAGCCATCAAAGTCTGGGCCGGCCAGTCCGCCAATGTTGCGGCCGCCCAAAAAGAGTTTGCTGTGTGGCTCGCCAAAAATGCTTTGGCGCGACGTGGCAAATTGAGCGAATAAAATTTTGACAAAAAAGTTCAAAAATATAGCAAAAAGTTGTTGACACACCTGCAGCTTAAGCGGTATTATTACTTTAGTGCTGCTGCACACATAAATTACTCAAAAACAAAAACAAAGCTCTTCCAACAGATCAGCCAAGGCCACAAGCCGAGGCTGATCTTCTTTTTAGCATTACGATTTCTGCCATAATTTTTGTGTGCGCCAATGCTCGTTTGTATTTCAAACTTTTTTTAAGCAAAATAATATTCATGCAAATTTCACTCGTCATCCCCGCCCACAACGAAGCCGAATATATAGGCCGATGTTTGGCCGCGGCGTCAGCCCAATCGCAGCCGTTTGCCGAAATAATTTTGGTCGACAACAATTGCGCTGACAAGACTATTGAAATCGCCCGCCACATGCAACTCAAAAATTTGCACGTAGTTCGTGAAAACAAACAAGGCATCGGCCATGCCCGCAGCGCAGGATTTGACGCGGCTCGTAGCGACATTATTGCCCGCATAGATGCCGATACTATCCTACCAACAGATTGGAATAAGCAAATATTAGCTGATTTTGACCAAGAAAAGCCCGATGCTATCACCGGCCCAGCCTACTTTTATGATTTCCCGCGTATTGTGCGACCTGCTATCACCTGGTTGCACATACGTCTCTACTTCCACCGCACCGCCCAAATGATGGGCAGCCCGACCCTGTGGGGCTCAAACATGGCAATTACCAAGGCTATGTGGCAGCGAGTTAAGCCCAAAATTACTGATGACGACTCGCTGGTGCACGAGGATGTCGATCTTGCTCTCCAAATTCACCGTGCTGGCGGCAACATATACTTCGACCCGAAGCTCCTAGTGGGTGTCAAAATGCGTCAGCTCTACAGATCACCACGCAATACTATCGCTTACTTCCGCCGGCGCCGCACTACCATTGAGCGCAGCAAGTAACTGCTTACGCTGTACCAGCCCTGGCTTATCTGTTAGACTAGCGCAAGCGAAATCGTTCGCCAAACCCGCAAGTTCACAACCGAAAGAGAGATCATCATGATCCATGTGTTTTTGGGAAGCAAGAGCGATCTGGAGCTGGTCAAGGCCAGCGTCCGCCCGATCTTCAACCAGCTGTGCCAGGACCTGGACATCGGCCCTGGCTACATCCGATACCACATCTGTTCGGCTCACCGCAATTCAGATGAGCTGGCAGCCTTCGTGAAGAGGATCGTCGACGAAGTCGATCCCCAGATCGCCATCGGTGTGGCCGGCATGGCAGCTGCTCTGCCCGGTGCGCTGGCCGGTGCCAGCAAGATGCAAATCCCGGTGATCGGTGTGCCGCTCGACGAGGACGGCATCGACAGCTGCGCCTACATGCCACCCGGGGTACCGGTGATGTTGGCAGGAGTCGGCAAGCCGGGTCTCAAGAACGCCACGCTCGCCGCCATCCAGATCGAAGCGATGCGCAGCGCGCCAATTGCCGCATGGCTTCGTGACTACATGAGCGCCAACACCCCGTCAGCCAAGTTCGACATCGACATCAACGCCGACTGAGTCGGCTCACAACAGGAGAAACACCGTGACACTCACACCCATCTACACCGGTAAGGTCTGCGACATCTACGACGCAGGCGGCGGACGTCAACTGCACGTCCGCACCGACCGCACCAGCGTGTTCGACGTGGTGCTACCCCAACAGGTGCAGGACCGTGGCAAGGTGCTCACCGAGATCAGCAACTTCTGGCTCGATCTGTACCCGGACGTGCCTCGGGCACACTTGCCCTACGGTCGGCCGGAGAAGTTCAGTTCGATCCCCGACCTGGCCTACCGCTCCACCTTGATGCGCGTGGCGGAGATGCTCAAGATCGAGTGCATCGTACGTGGCTACCTGACCGGCTCCGGTCTCAAGGAGTACAAGCGCGATGGCGGTCAGCTGTGCGGCATCCAGTTGCCAGATGGGCTGGTCGAGGCCAGCCAGCTGCCCGAGCCAATCTTCACCCCCAGCACCAAGGCTGAGAGCGGCCACGATGAGAACATCAGCTTCAAGGCCGCCGTGGACATCATCGAGGCGCAGTTCCCTGGCCGCGGCATGGAGCTGGTCACGCGCGCCAAGCTGATCTCGCTCGATCTGTACCGCCGGGCCGCGGCCCATGCCCGAGAGCGCGGCATCATCATCGCCGACACCAAGTTCGAGTTCGGGCTGATCGATGGCGAGCTGGTGCTGTGTGACGAGGTGCTCACACCTGACAGCAGCCGGTTCTGGCCGGCGGAGCTGTGGGTACCCGGCCAGAGCACGCCCAGCTTCGACAAGCAGATCCTGCGCGATGTCTACCAGGCTCTCTACGACGAGGGCAAGTGGGATAAGAAGTACCCGGCGCCCGAGGTCGATCAGAAGCACTTCGAGCTCACCCGTGAGCGCTACATCGAGGGCTTCGTGAGGCTGACCGGCTCCAAGCCGGAGTTCCTCAAGGCAGCCTGATCTCTGACCAACCTGCGGGTAGGCCGAGCGTCTGGGATAGCATCCCGGAGGCTCGGCCACCAGCCTGAGTATTCAAATCCGCTGTCCAGCGAATTGAATCTTCAGGTTGAAATAACTATGTTGTAAATACGACGTCAGCCCCCAGCGGGAGGCGGACGCCTGCTTGCTAGGGGCTGTTGATCAGGAAGTGATGACTGCGTCTCTCCACAGAGATGCGATCGCTCGTTCACCTTCCTCCCGCGACACGATCGTAGGTGTGGCGTAGTGCAGGTCGCCGACGAACGACGTTCTCCAGGTACCCGAGGTGATCCTCGCTTTGTCCTGCTTTCCACAGAAGGTGCACAGGCGATAGCGGTTGCGACCACTGTTACCCACCCATTCCAGTACTTCAGCGTGTGGGCAGGTAGCCCGCAGCTGATTGATCAGATCAGGAAGCTTCCGGGCGGCCTCCTGCGCTTGACGGATCTGCAACCGCAGCAGGTTGAGTTTGTCCTGCAAGGTCACCTCGCCACCCAACTCCCGTGGGCCAGCGTCATCATCGATCATGGTCTTCTCCTATTCGATCGAGGTTGCTACCTGGTGTAGCGAACTGCAAGTATGCTAGCATTTAGCAATAATAAATTCAACGACTACTCGTGATAGTCGCGAAAAAGGGGTTTTACCTTGGCAATATCTGTCAGCAGATCTTTGTTGCTGTATTTGCGGCGCTCTATCTGTTGCCAGCCTGGTCCGTCATTGCTAGGATCGGCCGGACTGACCGAATGCAGCCAGTTGAGATGGCTATCGAGCTGGCCACTCTCAGGATCTCGTCGGCTGTAGTGCAACACTTGGCAGTTAAATATCTTTACGCCTGGCTCCTTGGAAGACTCTAGCTCCATCCATCGGTTGATGGACAACCTCTCCAGCAGGAAGCGAAATCCCCACATCACCTCACCATGACAGACTATTATTACATTTTTGTCACTGCATTCGCGGTGCAGCGTATCGAGTACGTTGCGCAGACGCAAGGTCATATGGGCGATTGATTCTCCATTGGGCGGTACCCAGTAGAACGAATCGGTATCACGATGCTTCATAAGCTGCTCGGACTTGGCTTGGCGCTCCTCCCAGCTCATGTTGTCCAGATCGCCCCACTCGCGCTCGCGCAGCATGGGCTCCACAAACCAATCTGGGCCATGTAGATCCAACAACGCTGCCGTCTCTTTGGCTCGTATGTAATCTGATACGATGCGTCGATCAAACATAGCCATATCGTTAGCCTTGAGCCACTTGCCGGCAGCCTTGGCTTGCCCCTGGCCTTTGTGCGTGAGACGATGTCTGGAACTATGTCTGTCTTGGAACTCTTTGGTATAAAAACTCGGATCGCCTTCTTTCGACTTGTGAGAGGCTAAGTTCTGCTCACTCTGGCCGTGGCGCACCAGTACTAGATTGATCGGCATGGTCATAACAATATTGTAGTTGACTGCTTAACAGATAGATAGTCAAGATATTTTACCCAATAACGAAAAAGACCCACGGAATACGAAACCGTGTGGTCTTTTCCGTGGGTCGATTGTCTGCTGCCAGCCCAGCTCGCTACTTAGGCGCTCATTAGTGGCTCGATCAGGGCAATCAGCTCATGAGTGGCCTGCTCCAGGTCATTGTTGACAATCACCCTTGGCCAAATGGTAGTGAGGGCTGCGATCTCAGATGGTGCTGCCGCAAGTCGCTTCAGGGCTGCGGCCTTGTCTTCACTACCTCGTCCTAGAAGCCGTTGCTCGACTACAGCCAACTGCTCCTCCAGATTGTTACCTGGCGGCAAGATCCCAACCAAGTAGGCATCTGGCTTCGCCGCCAACACCTGTTGTGCACCCTGGACCTCTATCTCAAGCAGGGTATGTCCTTCTTCGCGGTACCAAGAGCCGTAGAGGTTGCCGCCAAACTCTGCCCACTCGAGAAATTCGCCTCTCTCAACTGCCTGCATGAACTCATCGCGAGAGACATACTGGTAACGCTTGATACCATCGTCGTCGCCCACACGCCATTCCCGGGTAGTCCAGGAGAGACCGACTTGAAGCTCGGGAAATCGATCAAGAACTCTGCGAAGCAAGGTACCCTTACCCACACCAGATGGGCCCGACACTACTATCAGTATGCTCATGATGCCGCCTTTGGTAGTGGTCTAGTTGAACTGGTGTACTTTACCACTCCTGTAGCCATCTAGCAAGTATCAAAAAAGACCCATTGCTGGGTCGCTTTTGGTGGAGCTGGAGGGAATCGCACCCTCGTCCACATGGCTAAGTCAGTACCGTCTACAAGCGTAGTCGCATCTAATTGGTTTGAGAAGCTAGTGGTATCGAGAGATCCGACAAAAACAACCGCTCGCTTCCCCTATCTTTGGTCTTAGCTTGGTCATGAAGGGGCTAACCAAGAGCAATCAGATAAATGACGCGTCATACCCCATCTGATGTCAGGTAGTCAGCGGCTTACGACAATTAAGCGTAGGCTGGTGCAAGACTAGAGTTAACTAGGTTGCGCATAAGTGATTTGGCACTTATAGATTGGTGAGCCAGCTAACGTGTAGCTCAACCCGGCTTGCTAGTACTGTCAAAGATCCACATGTCGAAGCTAATCAGCCCCAATATCTAGATTATACAATAACTTGGTATATTTTGCAATTATTTGGTTATTTAAGGTATAAAAGCTAAAATATACCTGTAGTAATATGAAGTCTTTATCTGTCAATGTAATATCCGAGAGCGTTTTTACCGTGCAGGGGCACGGTGTACACACCGCCTATGTGGAACACGTAAGAGCCTTGCGCAGCATACCCAATATAAAAGTTGCCGTCAATAAATCAGATGGTAAGTACGATATCGTTCATATCCACACTACCGGGCTATACGCGCTCAAATTCTTATTGGCCAAAGGAACCCCAAAGGTAGTGTCGGCACATATTCTACCAGCGTCTCTAGTCGGTAGCTTTGTTGGGGCCAAATACTGGAGCCCGCTAGCCAAACGTTATCTTAGGTGGTTTTACAATCAAGCTGATACTGTTCTGGCCGTCAGCCAAGACGTCAGCCGCGAACTAACCAGACTAGGTGTTACCAAGCCGGTAGTTGCAATACCAAACATGATAGATACCGCACGATTCCGGCAGACAAATCACGCTAGTAAAAAGCTTCGAGACAGTCTTGGTATAGATTCAAAGGCCTTCGTAGTGATAACCATAGGCCAAATTCAACCACGTAAAGGTCTCAATACATTTCTAAGTGTGGCCAAAAGGCTTCCAGATATAACATTTGTTTGGGTTGGCGGGATGCCGTTCAAACAGCTCGGTGCGGCCAAACATAAGCTGACCAAGACAATGCAATCTGCACCCAAAAACGTAATTTTTACAGGAATAGTAAGTTTGGATGATATGCCGGCGTACTATCAAATAGCTGATGTCTTCTTTTTGCCATCACTACAGGAAACTTTTGGTATAGTAGTAGTAGAAGCTGCCGCTTCAAAACTCCCTATCGTGCTCAGAGACTTGGCAGTTTATAAAGATGCATTTGGTAGTACTTACCTGAAAGGTAGCAACGTTGTAGAATTCACAAAACTTATTAAAAGACTCTCAAAAGATAGGGATTTCTACTTGAAGTCACAAAAAGCCAGTGCGGCAGTAAGTAAAATGTATGATGTCAAAACCGTGATAAAAGATATAGTAACCATTTACCAATCACTAGATAGAGATAAATCATGAAAATTGGTTTTTTTACAGATCGCTACTACCCACAAACTGACGGCGTTGCGGTGTCAGTAGATCTTTTTGCCAAAGCCTTGCACCAGATGGGTCACGAAGTGATAATATTTTGTCCTCAAGGACCAGAGAAATTACCAAACGAGCCTACCAATATAGTACGCTTCCGCTCGGCGCCTAGTATTTGGTATGAAGACTATCGAGACACTTTTCCTTTTACACCACTTAGTTTGCGCAAAGCCAAATCATATGAGCTTGATATCGTACATGTACACACTCCAGGAATGATAGGTATGCTAGGTATCAGAATAGCTCGTGAATATGGGCTACCACTAGTAGCAACACATCACACCGACATAGAACAATACATCAAGGTATACAAACGTATCATGGCCGGCTTTGTGGCAGTGTTGTTCTTGGCTCCGGCCCTGATGAAAGCATCCAAAGCTTACCCAGAATCGCTACGAAGCCTCAAACCCCAGCGTTCAGCTAGAAGCTGGAATAGACATGTTATCCGGCACAATGTGAAGTTATTCTATGATTTTTGCGATGTAGTGATTGCGCCCTCTCCCAAAATTGCAACCTTGCTACATGGGTATGGCTTGTCGAGCCCGGTCGAGGTATTACCTACAGGGATTGATACTACTGAGAATATACCTGACTGGGATATGCGCAAGCATCTCAAACTCAACAAAGACGACCTGATCTTGGTATATGTCGGCCGGCTGGGTGAAGAAAAAAACCTCAGCTTGACTATATCTGCGCTACCAGCGGTAATCAAAACTATACCAAACACCCATCTGGTACTTGTTGGAGATGGCCCATATTCTGGAGAGCTGAAACAACTCACCAATGATTTGGCGCTAGACGAACATGTGCATATGCTAGGTATGTTGCCACACGCTAAGGCACTAGCTGCTATGAAGGCCTCAGATATTTTTGTTTTCCCTTCTACTACCGACACCCAGGGACTTGTACTCAACGAAGCTGCCTGGGTCGGGTTGCCTCTGATTTGGTGCGACGATAATATCTCTACAGTGACAACCAATCATCGTACAGGCCTGCTATCCGATTCTAATAGAAATGATCTGGCGAAGAACATATTGTATCTAGCACAACATCATAACCTAAGAGAGCAAATGTCTTCCGAGAGCCACCAAGCTGCTCAAAAAATTACTATTAAAGAGCAAGCAGAAAAGCTTCTGACAATATATAGCAAGCTTAGATAGTGAATCCGTTAACGAACTTGCTCCCAGTGCTTTGAGTGAGCCTTCTTCCGAAATACCACCGAGACATTGTTGAGATTCCACTGCCAAAGTGTTTTTAGGTAGCCTTGTTTGCGAAACCGTCGTGGGGACTCGAAAACCACCAAATTCCGATCAAAACTGATGTGCCCAATCTGCTTTAGTCGCCGATAAAGCTCAGTGTCTTCTCCTGCAACAAGATTCGATCGATAGCCACCAATCGCTTCAAAGCTGGATTTGCGGATAATTTGGCACTCTCCCCTGCCTGCAGCAATATGAAGTTTCGTTGCCACACCAAAGCCCAAATTGATCAATCCATGGAAGAATCTATCTTTTCTGGTTTGCTCTGCAATATCTGTGTTGACTTTGCAAGCTATGGCCACCAATCGATCGTCAACCTCAAAACCATCAATAATAGTGGTGATAAAGTGCGCCGGATCGCGCAATCTTACATCGGCGTCCAAAAACAGTAATACTTTGCCGCTCGCTTTGGCTGCACCAAGATTTCGACCTAGTGCAATCGTTTGCCGAACCCCAGGGTCTGCTTCGAGCACAAGGTCCGCCTTGTTTTTGGCAATTTTAAGGGTGTTGTCATTGCTACCACCATCGCTTACTATGATCTGTAAATGATGATGCTTATAAAGATCCAGGCCATTAAATTGTGCCAAAGCCCCACCAATCACTTTCTCTTCATTGAGAGTTGGTATGATTATCGATACTGCTATTGAGTGCTCTTTGCCCATAGTTAGTATGCTAGCAGTATCGCCACCTAGATTGCAAAGCGCTATACTATTAGCTGATGGCAAAAAAGATACTTATATTGAGTTCGATATATGGTCATGGGCACATTGCAACAGCCAAAGCTGTTGAATCGGCCCTGCTGGCCATAGATGAGGCCCTCGAAGTAGATATTATTGATTTTGGTGAAGTTCTGGGCTCCGATTTCAACAAAACTACCAAAAAAACATATGATAACTGGTCCAAGTATTCGCCTATCTTTTATCAGATTTTTTTCGAAGCCACTGATCGACCATCTGTGGTTAAGGCTCTCAATAAGATCGGTTATCGTATCAACAAACAAAGGCTAGAGACATTTTTCAAATCCAAGGAGGCCGACTTGATACTTATCAATGCTCCAGGCTGGGTGTACACAGCTAGTCTAGTGAGTAAAAACATTATCAGCGGCGCGCCAGTAGTTACTTTGGTGACAGATACAATCTCGCTACACACATCGTGGACAATCGGCAATGTCGATCAATACTTAGTGCCCAACGAAGATAGCGCTGCAGTACTCCATAGTATGGGTGTAGCGCACTCCAAACTTCATAGTTTTGGCTATCCTGTCGACCAAAGAATATTTGATCCAGGCTTTGAAAGTATCAAATTCATGCATAAGCACGGCATCAACAGCGGCCAAAAAAATTTCCTTTACTTACCTGCTAGTGATAGTAGTTTGACAGCTCAACGCCAAATCCGTCGTCTCAACCGCCTCTACCCTGACTGGGGGATTGTCGTAGTCTGCGGCCGCAATCAAGCCTTGTATAAGTCACTTAAAAAATCCAGTGGCCAATATAAAAGCCATATATTTGGCTGGACCGATGAGTGGCCTTACTTCATACGTTCTAGCGACATAGTCATCACCAAAGCTGGTGGCTCGACTGTCATGGAGTGTATTAGTGCGGGCAAGCCTCAGATTATCACCAAGATAATACCCGGACAAGAAGAAGGCAACGCGCTATATGTACAAAAAAACCAGCTTGGTGAAATTTGCCTCAATGGTAAATACCTTGGAGATTCTATCGCAAAGATTATAACTGATTACGACGGCTACACAACTCGATGCAAATCAGTTACCAACCCAGATGTTAATCAACAGATAGCTGATTTTTTACTAAGTTTGATGTAGAGGACAACGACAACTTGGTTATGCTAACATAATAGTTATGACTGGACGGCAGATGAAACCACCGGTGCACGCCTCGCGCATGCACCAAAATCTTAGTCATCGCATAGATGATCAAGGCATAACGGCTCCTGTGCATATCACCCCACAGCACCAGGGTATCAAACTTGATATATCGGATGTCGAGACAGAGCTGCGGCGTGACTATCTGCATAATTACTACGTCATCATCTCCCCCAACCGTGCACGCAGGCCATTTGACACCACCACCGAAGAACGTCATCTGGTCGAAACACTACACTCGCCAAAGTTAGACGACCAACCAAGTGTATTTAGCATAGACGACGATCATCACAATTGGCTTGTTAAGGTAGTAAGTAACAAATACCCGTCACTGACGCCTATGAATCCCCAGGCTTATGGCATGCAAGAGATCATCATTGATACACCTTTGAGCAACAGAGCATTGGCTAGTCTATCTACCCAACAAATATCTAAGGTATTAGCAGCATTTTCAGCCCGGATAGCTAGTCTAAGCAAGCAAGATGCGATTGAATATGTCATTGGCTTCCACAATGATGGTTATAGTGCCGGTGCGAGCCTTGCACATGCACACAGCCAGATCATGGCACTGCCGCTAGTGCCGCCCAAGATCCAGGCTGAAGCCAATAGTGTCGAAGATTACTTTACCGAAAAGAAAAGCGATCCATATGAAGACATCATCAACTACGAACAAAGCGCCGACAAACGCATTATCGAGGAGACTGACAATTTCATCAGCTTTTGCCCATTTGCACCACGTTGGCCATTTGAAGTCTGGATTATGCCCAAACGCGCTGCGGTCTCAATTACCGAATTTTATGCTGATGAGCTCAATACTCTGGCCAATATGCTCAAAAATGTCATTGGAAAGCTTTGCCGCCACAACCTCAGCTATAATTTTTACCTAGAAGAAGGTGTCTCACCACATCATCGCTTTGTACTCAAGATATGTGGTCGCACTGGTATCTGGGGCGGTTTTGAAGTCGGTACAGACATCATCATCAACTCGGTAGCACCAGAAAGTGCTGCCAAATGGTACCGCGATGTAAGTAGATAAAAAAGTTATTTTAGTAAAAAATAAACCATTATGCTTGATTTTCGTATTTTGTTTGTATATTCTTGATTTTATTAGGGGGAACAATGTTAGCTCAAACAACTTCACTAGCTCATGTCGGACTCAGCTCAGAACTTATCAATATCGAGGCCGACATCTCCAATGGCTTACCTGCCTTCGTGATAGTTGGACTTGGCTCCAAAGCGATTGATGAAGCGAAAGAAAGAATCCGATCTAGCCTAAAGAATTCTGGCCTAGGGCTGCCGGCTCGCCGCATCACACTCAACCTAGCACCTGCTGATCTACCCAAAAACAGTAGTGGTTTTGACTTGGGTATGGCGGTAGCACTGTTGGCTGCCTCGGCACAGATTCCAAAACCGTCAGCAAAGCAAGCATTTTTTGGCGAGCTAGGTCTGGATGGTTCGGTACGGCCTACCAACCAAACTCTAGCTGTGGCTATTGGCTGCCAACAGCAAGGCATAGAGGAGATTTTCGTATCAGCACATGACGCACTTACAGCCAGCTTCGTGCGAGGGCTGAGAGTAATACCAATCAAATCACTCAAACAACTTTTCCAACATCTAGTCGGCGATAAGGCTATCTCACCATTGGCCCACAGCCATCAAGACACTGCCTCAACACCAATTGTAGACATGGCAGACATATACGGTCAGGAGAACGCCAAAAGGGCTTTGGAAATAGCTGCCAGTGGAAATCACAATATACTTTTATCAGGCACTCCCGGATCTGGTAAAACCATGTTAGCTAAAGCCTTGAGTGGCATACTACCTCGCCCAAGTTACGCTGAGCAGATCGAAATTACGCGGATTCATAGTCTAGCGCACGCCACATCCGACCAACTTATGTGCCAACGGCCATTTCGCTCACCACACCACACCAGTAGTGACATTGCTTTGATTGGTGGTGGCCAATGGCCAAAACCCGGTGAGATCAGTCTTGCACACCGCGGTGTATTGTTTCTAGATGAGTTTCCTGAGTTTCCGCGCCACGTATTGGAAGTACTACGACAACCACTGGAGGATGGTACTGTCAGTATAGCAAGAGCCAATGCCAGCCTAGAGTTTCCAGCCAACTTCTTACTAATTGCCGCCCAGAACCCTTGTCCATGCGGATACTATGGCGATGACAAGGTTAGCTGCTGCTGCAGCTTGAGCCAGATACAGCGCTATCAACACAAAATCTCCGGCCCCCTTCTTGATAGAATTGATTTGCATATCAATGTTGGGCGGGTTGATCAGACCGAATTGATGCAAAAAGACACCTTGGCGGGTACTTCCGACACCATACGCCAAAGAGTTGAGAAAACCCGAGCCGTACAGGCCGAGCGTTTTTGTGGCTCTAGTATTTACACCAACAGCCAGATGTCCAATCAAGATATAGCAGCCCATTGCAGCGTATCTGACTCATCACAGATACTTTTGCAACAAGCCACTGGTTCTTTGAACCTAAGCCCACGCTCATATATGAGATTACTTAAGGTAGCGCGCACTATTGCCGATATGTCTGGATCAAAAATGATAGCCGAAGAGCACATCGCAGAGGCGCTACAATACCGTCATATTACGAGCCGACCCGCAGTAGCCGTGTAACAGAGTTTATTATTTCAGATCGTTGTAGTACAAAATACATTATTGTATAAAATACCACTATTACGAAGCTCAACTTAATTGTCTTGCGGATGTCCCCCAACACCAACTTTGTTTCGTTGCTATATTCAATGTTGTCGCTGGCTTTTTTGTCAGTTTGGCTTGCTACCGTTGTTATCTTACTTTGCGCTGATGACTTTTTTGTACTTGATTTGGTTGCTTTAGAATTGGAGGTAGAATTGCGGCGCTGCCTCCGAGATTTTTTCTTGGACATAGCTCTCCCCTTTATGCAGATATATTATCAGAAGATACTCATGGTTGCCAAGCTGAAACCAAGCTACATATAATGATGACATGATTCTAATTGTGATATTTGTAATAATACTAGCCGCCGCAGTTGGGTTCAATCAATGGCAGCTATGGCGCCTGCAGCAGAAGTACGCCAGTTTTTTGAAAGGTTCAAATGCCCAGAATATTGAAGACATCATCAAGACATACACTGGCCAGATCGACGATGCTCAAACCAAGATTGATGAGATCGCAGAGTTTTGTGCCAAGATGATCAAATACCAACAACTAGCAATCTCACATGTCGGCCTAGTACGTTTCAATCCTTTTGGTGACACCGGTGGCAACCAAAGCTTTTGCCTGGCCCTGCTGGACAGTGACGATACTGGAGTAGTAATTTCAAGCGTTCACGGGCGCAACACTACTAGGGTTTATGCCAAAGCAATCAACTCCGGCAAAAGCAAATACAACTTATCCCAGGAAGAAAATCAGGCAATAGAACAGGCTATCAATGGCTAGGCTATGGCCAAGCATCAAAAAGCGCAGCCAAAGTGACACCATCGACCTATCGGCCAACGAGATGGTGATAGCATCTGGTGTCATTGCCAATGGCACGATAGAGACAGATCGAGATATATTTATAGATGGTAATTATCGCGGCGACATCAAAACGCTTGGGTATATCAAACTTGGTACTAACTGCAGCGTGGAAGGCAAACTAAGCTCACGTGCCATTAGGCTACAAGGGCATGTCAAAGGCGAGCTTACGGCAGACACGGAGATAGTAATAGATGGGGGTAGTGAGTTAGATGGCACTGCAGAGGCCAACAGTATAGAGATCAATAAAGACGCAGCGGTCAATGCCAAGATTATCACCAGGACTGATAAGACATGAATTGCTACCTTGTAGAGTCAATAGATAACCAAAAAGCTCACATCCAAAACTTCTTATCATTGATACGCAAAAGTAAGATCGACGGACAAAATTATGAGGTGCAAAGAAGTACTCAACAGCAGTATCGTTTTCCTGCTTTACCTGATAACTGCAATACAGTAATTTTTGTTGGTACAGACAAGTTTTTGGAAGCTGGACTATGGCATTATCGTGACTTTAAGTCGGCCGCATTTGGATATCTAGCTTATGATTTCCAGTCGTCCGTGGCCAAGGATATGCAGCTCAACAGCCCAGAAGTTGCTGTCAAAGCTATCAAAAACCGCAAAGTCATCACCTATCAGCCACTACAAACCAATCATGGATTTGTATTATTCAAATTGGAGCTTGATTTTGGCACGACGCCGCAAAAAGTACAGCTTCATCTCGATCAAAAATTGCAGCTACAGACTGAGATCAATAGATTGGTGGTAGTCTATCATCCCGATCACCCTTTTGCGCACACCGACCAATTTGAGATTGAAGGCTACGCGATCGACCATAACGAATCCAATCAAGACAACCCCCTCAAACTACCCTTCCCTCTAGTCAAAGCTAAGCAGCAACAGTTACTCGCCAGATTGGCGGCATCTTACACGACCATACAGGCTGCCCAAAAAGACATAGTTGCCACTAGTCAAGCTCATTACAAACTGCCGCTGCGTATTACTATAAGTAAACAAAAACTGCGGTTGATAGCGCCTCGTGAGGAGCTCAAACGTCTTCATGGTTGAATTCTCTTGATTCAATCTGCAGATCATGCTACAATATCCATCAGCAATTCGGAGAAACTTCAATAAAAAAACGTTTTCGACTAAATCATGAAATAAAAGCTCCTACGGTTCGTCTACTGGGAGTCGATGGTAGTCAGATCGGCATCGTCGATATACAGACTGCCCGCCGCCGGACCGAAGAGGAAGGTTATGATCTAGCCGAAGTATCTCCCGATGCCAAGCCGCCAGTGGTCAAGATGATCGACTGGGGCAAGTACCAGTACGAACAGGCCAAACAAGAATCGCGTGCTCGACGCAATCAGAAGAGCATCGAAGTCAAGCAAGTTCGTATGGGTTTGAAAATTGGTGAGCACGATATGGACGTCAAACGACGCCAAGTTAGCAAATTCCTAGAAGCTGGCAACAAGGTCAAGATCACCGCCCGCTTCAAAGGTCGTGAGATGGCCCGCAAAGAATTGGGACCACCCGTGATAATGCGATTTCTTGAGCCACTCAATGAGCTTGCCCAGATCGAGCAAGAGCCTACCATGGCCGGCCGTGATATGTCGATAG
Organism: uncultured Candidatus Saccharibacteria bacterium; assembly: GCA_964637185.1. Lineage (GTDB taxonomy): Bacteria > Patescibacteriota > Saccharimonadia > CAILAD01 > BJGX01 > CAZSVP01. The sequence goes on from CAZWVB010000002.1 coordinate 61,720, forward strand.
TAGTAGCACCCAAAAACAAACCAAGGTAGTAAGCACCGAAGCAAAGGAAGAAGACAATGCCCAAGCGTAAGACCAACAAAACTATGTCCAAACGAATCAAGCTGAGTAAGACCGGCAAGGTTTTGCGTCTGCAAGCGTCACGTGCCCACAAACTCAGTGGTAAGTCTGCCGCCCGTAGGCGCACTTACGCGCTTGATCACGGTATGGCGCATGGTGATAGTCAAAATGCCAAGAAAATGGTAGGAGCACGATAATATGCGCGTCAAAAGAGGCGTTACTGCCCGCAATCGCCACAAAAAAATATTGAAGATGGCCAAAGGCTACAGCAAGGCCCGCCGCTCTAGCTACCGCAAGGCCAACGAAGCTGTCATCAAGGCCCTATCCTACCAGTACCGCGATCGCCGCAACCGCAAGCGCGACTTCCGCAGTCTTTGGATCACTCGTATCTCTGCCGCTGCCAAAGCCAATGGTACCAGCTACTCTGTACTCATGGATAAGCTCAATAAGGCCAAAGTGGGCCTAAACCGCAAGATGCTTAGCGAAGTAGCCGCCCGCTACCCCGAAGCTTTCTCCGAAATCGTCAAGTCCGCCAAATAATGCCAGAGCTCCCAAGGGAGCTCTTTTTGGTCACTTGGGAGCCGTGCGCTCGGCCTCATGGATAAGTTTCATCCGCTCCAGAAGACGCTGCGCCAAGAATGGAGGCTGATCCTTACTATGTGTATCAATAAACTCCTGAGTGATAGCCTTGGCAAGTGATTTTTCCAGCCTTTCCACGTCTTTTTTGGGCAGTGTGGATACCACACCACAATTATCGCAGCTACGTGTTTGGGCTATCACTGTCTTGATCTGAGATACGTATCTATAGGGCTTCTCACCCTCTTTCAGTTTATAGACGGTCGGGGTACCCAATTGATGGGAAACCCCACACATCAAACACTGCAATGTAAAGTGTGCTTCCAAGGCCGGTGCCACTTGTGTGAAATGTCGGCTTTTTTGATCAAATACCACGTTGAGGTTGACTGCCGTTAGGATCAACTTTACTCCTTATTGTAGGTACAATGTGCAAAAAAAAAGCCGCCCGATCGGGCGGCTTAGAGCCTGGTTTGAGGCAAAGGATTATTACACATCGAAAGTAAGTATAAGAAGTATTGAAATTTTTGTCAACTACAGAGCCTTGAGAGCCTGAATTGGTCGTTTGCGAGCAGCCTTGATAGCTGGTGCCACACCAAATACTATTCCAACAAACAATGACACGCCGATTGCTAGCAAGAATGACTTTGTTGAGTAGACAGGTGTGATATTGGCAAACTTTTTAATCAATAAGCCGGCCAGATACGCTAAGCCTAGCCCTAGCAGGCCACCGATCAGCGACAAGACGATTGCCTCGGTCATGAATTGACCCAAGATGTTCCAGAAGGTCGCCCCGACAGCCTTACGTATGCCTATCTCGCGGGTTCGCTCACTGACGGTTACGAGCATGATATTCATAATACCTATTCCACCTACCAGCAAGCTGATGGCAGCAATAGCAATCACAAATGAGCTCAAGATATCTAAAATACTGTTAAATGTACTTAGCAGCTCCTCTTGAGTAAGCACACTAAAGTCATCACTACCATTGTGATTGGCCTTGATACTCTGCTCCAATGATTGTTTTACACTGTCGACATTCTTAGGGTCATTCACCTGCACTAGTATTCGAAATACTTGATTGGAGCCAGATAATTCCTGGGCCACAGTAGAAGGCATATAGACTATGTCTTCACCAACACCTAACCCAGTATCAGATCCTTCGGCTCGTTTCTGAACACCAATGACTTTGAATTGTTTCCCCCTTATACCTACAGTTTTACCTATTGGGTCTTCGCTACCAAACAAATTCTGCTTTGTATCATCACCTATCACAACTACATAGGCTTTGTTGACGTCATCTTGGCTGGTAAAAAAGCTGCCCGAACCTAACTTGATGTCGCGTATCGAGAAATAATCTGGCGTAGTACCAAATATGTAAGCTGTATTGCTGGACAGATCATTGCGTGTCACATTGGATGATATCAGAGTAACTGATGTGGTCTTGTCCACATCGGCAGTCTTGGAGGCCATCTTCACATCCGTCTCCGTTAGTGTTGGAGCGCCCAAACTACTACCGAAGCTTGGACCAGCTGCACTGCTACGTTGTTGCTGGCCATTGCGAGCCGTGCTGGTAGATTGCCCAATTTTACCAGAAGTGATTGTCAGCACGTTAGTACCAAGACTACTGATTTGGCCACCTACTTGAGCTTTTACTCCATCACCTATACCTATCATTACTAATACTGCAAAAACACCTATAACAATGCCTAACACAGTAAGAAATGACCGCAATTTAGCACCTGCTATGCTACCAAAAGCGCTACGAATGTTTTGTATTATCATCGATTGCCCCCTACTATCTGACTATCCAGCATATGGATGGTGCGTCCAGCATAACGCGCTATGTCCGAGCTATGCGTCACTACGACAATGGTCATGCCACGCTGATTGAGCTTTTGCAGCAGGCGCATTATCTCATCGCTGGTTTTGCTATCCAGATTGCCAGTTGGCTCGTCTGCCAGTAGAAGGCTTGGCTTGTTGACCAAGGCTCGCGCGATCGCTGCGCGCTGCACCTGACCACCGCTGAGGCGATTGGTGCGATTACGCAGCTTGTCGCCCAGCCCAACCTGACGCAGTACTTTTGTAGCCCTTTCTTTGCGCGTTCGAGACCTCAACCGCTTATAAACCAAGGGTAGCTCAACATTGCGCAGAATATTCATTCTTGGCAGTAGATTAAAATTTTGGAAAACGAAACCAATCTTGTCGCGGCGCAACTTGGACAGTTTTCTTTCTTTCATGCAAGTGATATCAACACCGTCTAGCAAGTATACTCCTGTCGATGGAACGTCCAGTAAACCAATTATATTCATCAGGGTCGACTTACCAGAGCCAGATGGCCCCATAATTGCTACGAATTCACCTTTTTTGATCTCAAGCTTGATATTTTTCAGCGCATCATAAACACCCGCCTCATCATCGTAGCGCTTACCGACTTCGTACAAACCTATTACTACGTCACTTGTTTCTGACATATTCCAATTGTAGCTGACTATCCTGGTCGACAACAAGCTTCTTGATGACAATATTGTCATCACTCAAAAGAATATTTTTTGTGTTCGATAGCTCCAGATGATAGCTACTTGGCATTTGCACTTCCAACTGCAGGCTGTAAGGCCAGCCACCAAACTGCTTATCTACTTGCTGGGCAAACACTACTCTATCGGTCATTGCCAATTGGCTCGGTAATTTGTAAGTGAGCGACATATCCGCTGCACCAGTGGGATCGAGGGTTTTTGTAATAGTAAACGTTGTAAATCCCTCTTCATTTGAAGTGATTATTGGGTCATCACTGCCTTGGCTACTTACCAATGTGCTACCTGTTGGCACTGCTATTTTGATACTACTGATATTACGTTTGACAAGCCAATTAGGCAATCCACTTTTTGCCTCAATATAAGGATACAAATAACTATCCGCATTGTGTACGCGACGAATCTTTATTGTATTAATTACACTGCCATCACTATTTATTGTAGAATGCTTTTGCATATTTGACTTCATATAACTACTACTTTTATCTGCCCCGCCATTGGATTCAGCCACCAATAAGCAGTCAAATAGCTTGCAAGTTTGTTTTTGGCTAAGTGCAGTTTCGTCAGCGAATTGGCTCAATTGTTGTTCAGAGCTAAACAAGGCGATGTGTTTGTCGGCCACTTCTTCACGAAACAGTTTTTCTAGATCGCCCAATTGTACTGGGCTGGTTTGCTGTAGTCTCGCTACCAACTTGTTCGCTATTTCGGCAAAGGTTGACCCTTTCGCATCTTGGCCAGACTGCGCATCCTGGCCGGTTTCCACCTCCTTTTGAACTACCTCGAAGAAGTTATCAGCATTGACCTGCTGACGGTTGTCCAGCGTGACCGGTCCTGTTTGCTTTAGCAGCGACTTCACAAAATCGGGAGTGATGGCCAAAACAGCATCCACTGGCTGCCCAGTAGTTTTGGCAAACATTTGGCCTAGTCGGCTAGCGTTGGTATCCCAACTAAGCGAATGTGCAGCATCACGCAGTTGCACTCCATGTGCGCCAAGCATAGTGAGCTCAGGCAAATCATAAGCCAACGGCGCAGTTGTCCTGTCGTAGTAGTATACATTGCGGATAGGTTCTAGTTTTATCTTATTGTTACTGTATGATAAATAGCCAATCGATCCGACAAAGCCACCCCCGTAACGTATCTCGTTGTTGTTGAGAATTACAATCATCACATGCCGGTCGTGGTGTTGCATAACCTGAAGCAGATCCAACAATTGGCTACGATCTGTTCCCTTACCACTTATGCCTATTAGCAGCACTATAAGACGGCTAAAAATCAGTATTAGTATCAGAGCCAGCCCAATTCCTACACTCCAATAGATATGTTTGTTTTTATCAGACCTCATAAACCTTTTCTACAAGCTCAGACATGGCTGCCTTGAACTTTACCACGGAGAATTTTTCGGCCTGTTTGATGATCTTTTTACTATCCATCGTCATTTGCTCAAACTTAGCGATAGCAGATGTCAGTGAATCAACGTTTTGTTGGTCAAACCCAACCCCAGTGACACCATCTATAACAGTCTCGCTAGCGCCACCTCGGCTGTAGTAGATGACAGGTTTGCCTGCCGCCATGGCTTCGACAGGAGAAATACCAAAATCTTCTTCAGCTGGGAATATAAACGCTTTGCAGCCCAAAAAGTATTTCTTAGTCTTAACATCGTCCAAAAACCCGAGAAAACGCACTGTTGGGCCGGCCTGTTTTTGTAGCTTGGCCGATTCGCTACCTCGTCCTATTACCAAGAGTTTCGTACCTCATTTGCTGGCTGCCCGTACTGCCAGATCAACTCTTTTGTATGGGATGAGGCGCGACACTACTAGATAGTAATCGCCGTCCTGAGCCTCACTACCACCAAACTGACCCGTATCGACGGGTGGGAATATTACGCTGGAGTCCCGATGATAGTACTTTTCTATCCGATCACTAACTGTTTTGGAATTGGCTACCAGTATATCTGGCCGTTGTGCTGCCGCATAGTCCCAAAGTCTCAACTTCTTGATGTTTCGCTTAAATACTGCTCTTGCTGCCGGATCTAGCAACCCAAATCCAGGATCTTCCAGATAGTTCTCGTAACCGCTCCAGTAATATCGCGTCGGGGTATGAATATAGCTGATGTGTTTGGTCTCGGTCGGAGTAATTATGCCTTTGGCCTCGGCGCTAGCACTACTTATCACCACATCATAATCAGCAAAATCAAAACTCTCGAAGGCTAGTTGGCGCAGCATCGGAAAAAGTTGATGTTTTTTACTCGCGAGTGGTATATGTTGTAAGAAAGAAACACGTACGTCTTTGCCTTTAAAATCAGGTAATTTTGTAGGGTTGTACACGCTAGTGTAGATCGGTGCATCAGGATACATATCAGACAATGTCAAAACTACACGCTCCGCCCCACCAAGATTGGTAAGCCAATCATGTACGATTGCTATTTTGGGTTTAATAGCCGTTTTGACCACGCAGCACCATCCAAACCGTTTGTAGTACTATCTTAAAATCGAGCCACAAACTCCAATGTTCTATATAGTACAGATCTAGCTTCACCCGTTCATCATAGCTGACATCGTTGCGTCCAGATACCTGCCACAAGCCCGTCAACCCTGGTTTGATCATCAAAAACACTCCAGCATGACTACCATAGCGCTCTAGCTCATCCTCTATAATCGGCCTAGGACCTACTAGACTGATATCACCTTTGAAAATATTGATCAGTTGAGGTAACTCATCAAGGCTAGTGCGGCGCAAGAACCGACCTAGCTTACTTACACGCGGATCTTTTTTGAGTTTCTGATCTCGCTTCCATTCTTCTATAAGAGATGGGTCACCAAAAGTCTTAAGCACCTCAAGATCAGTTTTGCCACTGTACTTACCGCCAGTACAGTACTCCATTTTCATGGATCGAAACTTGTAAATACTAAACGGCTTGCCGGCTCTTGAGATACGTTTATGCAGATACAAAATCGGACCTGGGTTGGTAAGCTTTTGTAACAATGCGATTGCTAAAAATATTGGCGACAAGATAACCAGCCCAACACCAGATATGAATAGGTCTAGAAGACGCTTGATAATCCTGCCCCAACCCTCCAGAGGAGTTTGGCGTATCTCCAAGACAGTAACATCCCCTATTGTTTCAGGTACCATAGAAGAAGCGAAGAAATTGGCTATAGTAGGAACAAATTTGAGTGTTATGTTGTTAGACTCACAATAATTAGTAATGTCTAGTAGTGTATCCTCTGGTATGTTGGTTTGGGTTACCACCAACTGGTCGATATCCCGATTCTTTAGTTTGGCCAAGATATCCTGGGTGTTAGATCGTTTGAGGTTGAGATTTACTAAAGTACTGTCAAAATCTTTGTACCTCATCTGGTACTCGCTGAGCAACTGTTCAGAGACTCCATTACTTCCAAGAAGTACGATCTTATACAGACCGACTCCAAATCTGAACAGGAAACGTTGAACACTATTGAGTATCAATCTAGCAAATATCACTAGCAGAGTGCTTAGTATAAAACCAAATATCGGAATGCTCTTGGCCGGGAAGATTGGTTCAGAGGTAAAAAAGTCGATGATAATCAACACCATGGTAGTGGCAGCTGTCGCGCTAATAATCTTACCAATTTCATAAAACCTACTACGCACCGACCCAAAACTATACAGCCCAAGCACAGCAAACAGCGCTATCCAAACTGGTAACAATACCACCATATATGTAAGATAGTTGTGCCCAGATACTAGATGAGCAAAAGGCTTGGCTTGGCCCTCTCGAATAAAATAAGCCAATACAAAACCAACCACGATCATGGTGGCATCTAGGGGCACTTGCAAGAGATTGAAGACTAGCTCACTGCGCTTCTTCATAGCTGATATTGTAACATGAGCACTGGTATGAAAATATTATTGCGGCTCCATATGCAACCTATAAGCCGAATTTTGTAACCGCCGCTAGGCGGATGGCAATCATCTATCTTCTTTCTGGCAAAACCTGCCAAAACGACCTCACTTTGGATGGTGCGATCAGCCCTGAAGACGAGCAGTCTCTGCCACCGAAGCGACAACGGGCCCATAATCTTGCAGCAGATGGGGTTTACCTTCCAGCTGATGTCACCACCAGCCGTTGTGCGCTCTTACCGCACTCTTTTCACCCTTATCCGCCGAAGCGGACGGTATAGTCTCTGTGGCACTTTCCCTAGGATCACTCCCGGTTGCCGTTAGCAACCATCTTGCTCTGCGCTGTTCGGACTTTCCTCTCTTACCGATACGGTAGGAGCGATTGCCCAGTTACATATGAAGCTACAGTATTATACAATAAAACTACCTATTTGTCGAATGCTTATCTAGGCATTCGTTGACCATACGATCAGCATGCTTGTTTTTCTCTCTCAATACGTGAGTGAAGCTCAATTTTAGACCCACAGATAGGTTTTTCACTTGTTCAAAAAGCCTTTTCATATCAGGGTTCTTCACCTTATAGACGCCTGTCAGCTGCCTCACCACTAGCTCGCTGTCCAGGAAAAAATCAGCCTCAGCTATACCCAATTGGTGCAGTTTTTGGAGCGCTATTACTACCGCCGTATATTCTGCGACATTGTTAGTTGCAATACCAAGGTAGTCTTGGAGTTCGGCTACTACCTCTTTATCGCGTAGTATGACTGCTCCAGCCGCCGAAGGACCAGGATTGCCGCGTGACCCACCATCACAATAGACAGTAACATGGCTCATCGACGTAGCCACCATATCAGCACCACAAGCCCCCCGACTACTAGTCGGTAGATCACGAATATCAGCATACTGTGTTTTTTGAGGTAATCCAGCAACCATTTGATCACTACTATACCTGCAGCAAATGTGACAACTATACCAAGCAGTGTCAGCCAGAGCGATGTATGGGCTTCAGCTGGATGTTTGATAATATCATATAGCTTGTACGCTCCTGCCCCGAGTGAGATTGGCGTGGCCAACAAGAAACTAAATCGAGCTGCTTCCTCGCGTGTGTAGCCCATCAGAAGTCCGGCAGTGATGGTGATACCAGAACGTGAAGTACCTGGTATCAGAGCTACGGCTTGGGCAAAACCAACAAATAGGCTATCAAACCAATTCATCTGCTCGATGTCTTTTTCTTTCTTGGAATAGTGGTCTACCAGATAAAGTACTACGCCAAAGAACATAAGTCCCAGCCCCACCACTAGAGGCGCATAGGAAGCCTCATGCAATGTACGCTCTATCAGCCTGTCTCCAAAGAAGCCGAGGAGTGCCGCCGGGATACTCGCCACCAAGATATACCAGAGTAGTTTGTCACGTTTTTTGATGATACGAACAAAGTCTTTCCAGAAAAACACCACCAGAGCAGTTGCTGTACCGATATGGATAGCGGCATCAAAGGCCAGACCTGGGTCTGGCAAGTGCGTGAGCCATGGTACCAGCAACAGGTGTGCACTAGAACTAATAGGTACAAATTCCGTGATAGCTTGGACTATAGATAGAACTATGACCGTCAACACCATCACGATAGTTTGATACCTCCTTGGGACTCGATAACTTTGCTAATTTTCTCTGCCTCCGACCCTAAGTCATCAAGATTAGCCTTTTTGGCCGCTGAATGATCGACATCTTCTATCTTATAAACTGGGAAAACGTGTAGATGAGTGTGCTCAACATCTAGGCCTACTATGGCAAGCTCAATTCGTTTTGGATTGTATATTTCCATCTGAATTTTACCGATCTCTTGAGCGACTGCCACACAATGTTTCAACGTAGTCTTATCAAGCAAAATCCATTGAGTAACTTCCTCAATTGGGATAACCAACGCATGGCCAGGATTGTTAGGTTCAATTGAAAGTATCACAAAACATATCCCATCCTGGTATAGGACATAACCCGGCAAATCACCTTTTCTTACCTTGGTATAGACCGACTCTGACATAACCTAACCAGTATACATCAATTTGAGCTGACAATCTGCGTTGGTATATCACTATACATACGTTTCAAATTTACAAGTTGTGCGTCTACTGCAGCACTAATTATCTGGAGATACGCGCCATAACCTATCAATATTAAGATTATTAGTAAATATTTCATCTTCATAACCTTATCAAACCCCGGATAGGCCAACTTGTAAAGCATAAACAAAATGGTCGGGGTGACAGGACAGCGCTCGAACTTTGTTCGGGCTAACATGCTCGTTGCTTTCAGCAACATAATTCCGCAGATTCAATCTACCTTTACCAGTTGTAGTAGCTCGCTTTGCGAGCACCTACAACTGGTCGGGGTGACAGGACTTGAACCTGCGACCTCTCGGCCCCCAGCCGAACGCGCTACCAACTGCGCCACACCCCGGTGCAGACTGTATTATACCAGATTAGGCTGCGTTTTCTTGAGGAGAATAGTAGCTGAGGTATTTGTCTTCTGCTGCTTGGACACGCCTGTCGGCCTCGGCATTACCCACCGTATGCAAGTATTCTCGTGCCGCAGTAAATATCTGTGCCACTGTTTGATTGGCATCTACACCCAAAAACTTCTTAAGTTCTTGATTCAAATGATAACCAAGTTGTCCTGCCAATGCACCTGTAC
>CAZWVB010000003.1:0-55963 GCA_964637185.1 uncultured Candidatus Saccharibacteria bacterium
ATAGAGCCAAACTATTACTAACTCTTTCTGATCTTCGAGAGCCGGAGTTAAAGACTTCGGCGTCATTAAAGTTCGCCGCGGCGATGCCATGATGCTAAGACTTTTGGCTACTTTTGGTCTATCAAAAGTAGCTTTCGATTCACCAAGGGCGAAGTGTGAAATCTGAAGTTTTTGGCCACAAAGAAGGGAAAATTATTGATTGAAATCCGGCACACGTACCAACCCAAAAGTACCGATTGGTAGCAGCCGTAGCTCAGCTATACCAGTGATAAATTTCTGATTGAGCTGACCCCATTCACGGCTATCAAAGCTGCCACCTGGGCTGCGATTGTCACCGGATACGAAGAAATTTTGTGGCTCAACGATAGTGTCGACATCGCCGAGTGTCTTGTAGCTCGGATCTGGATAATCTTCAACTAGCTTGAACCCCTCGGGGTGCTCTTTGTTGTAGATAGTGTATACACCGTCATGCAGCACCACTCGCTCGCCAGGCAGACCAATCACGCGTTTGATGAAGAAAGTCTCGGGCGCGTTGGGGTAGCGAAAAACTATAACTTGGCCGCGACGTAGCGGCAGATTGGCTTTGGCGCCAAAAGTATTGGCGATATTAGTCAAAGTCAGTGGCCACTTAGCAATAATAAGATAATCGTTGTTGTGGTAGTTGGGCTCCATACTACTACCACTGACATAGTAGGCTTGGAAGATGAAGTTGTTGATGACAAAAACGATACCGATGGTAATGACGGCCGTGATCAGTAGCTCTTTGAAAAGCTTACCTACCTTCTTACCGGCGCTCTCCGGCTCTTCCTCGACAACATTTTCATCTTCGAGTTTGGCCCCAGTGGCATGGACCTTGTCTTCTGGCTTGCCAGGTTGTGCTAGTGGCTTGGTTGGTTGGCCGGCTGCCGCTCGCATGCGGTTGATCTCTTCTTGGCGCGCTTTTTCAGTGGGATTGGCAGTTGCGTCTGGTTTGACATTGCTGCCAGGCTTGGGCAAATCCTCTTCGGAGATGCGAGCGTCTGGCATGTAGTCTGGGTCGTTTGGCATGATGACCATCATTATATCGTGTAATAGCCTCTTAAGACAACGGCTGTGCCACGCTGTTGGTCCGAACTTTTGGTAGCAGCCTACCAGGTGGTATAATAGCTGACATGAAAATCCGTGATCGGATCAAGCGCTTGTTGCGGTATTTCTCCAAGACCCAGCGCTATGTGAGTGGAGTATCGCTCGTCCAGTTTGGCGTGGCGAGCTTCTTACTATATCTCACGCCATATGGCTTCTTGCTGTTATTAATCATCCCACTGCTCAATCTGCTGCTTTTTAGCAGATTGGTTAGCAAACGCAGCTTTTGGTTTTTGATAGTAGCGAGCTTGCGCTCAAGTATTTGGTGGTTGATGTGGTGTCTATATGCCTTTGGGCTCAACGTGATCGAAGTGATGCCGTTGTGGCAATTTATTTTGTTGATGGGCGCGGGCATTGCTGGCTATGTATTTATGGTAGCCGAAGATCTTCGCTCGGAGCCACACAAACTATTGGATACCATATTGAGCCTACTGTTTGTATTCATGAGTCTCAATGTCTCAGCTCTACTAGTGGCTTTGTGGCACTGGCCGGTAGTGATCGTGTTGGTACTGCTTTGGTTTGTCAACTACGTGGTAAGCCTGTTCTGGATATTAGAGTACAGCAGCTCGCCGCAGGTTTTGGCTGGATTGTGGTCTTTCTTGGTAGTTGAGATGTTTTGGGTGGCATCGCGTTGGCTGATACTATACAGCGTGCCACATACTCCTATATTGGTAAGTCAGATCGGCCTAATTATCACTGCCTTGGCCTACTGTTGGGGCGGTATATATGTACATCACAAAAACAAGACTCTCAAACGGTCACTGGTGTTTGAGTATATCGTTGTAGCTAGTGTCGTATTCGTAATCCTCATGGCGCTGAGCCGCTGGAGCGTATCAATCTAAATTAATTCAACGGAGAGTACATGCCTGATCCCAAGCAGCAGACAGCTGTCAGCCCGACGTCCCGACTGAATCCTGTTCAGATAGTTATTATTAGCGTAGTGGCGGCGCTGTTCGCTGGCGCGCTTGGAGCTTGGGGGGTTATGGCCTATATCGCTCACGGCGGCAAGCTCAGCACCGAGCTGAGCCGCAAAGAGGTAGTCAGCCAAGACCGCGCCATCATCGATGTGGCGAGCAAAGTCAGCCCTAGCGTGGTCAGTATAGTGAGCTCTCAAAATGCCCGTGATATCTTTGGGCGTACTGTACAGCAGACCGGTGCCGGCACGGGCATCATAGTCAAAGCCGACGGTCTTATCATGACCAACAAGCACGTCGTCAGCGGTGGCACGAGTTTTACTATCATCACCTCCGATGGCAAACAGTACGAGCAGGGCAAGGTAGTCGCCACCGATCCGACCAACGACATAGCCTTTCTCAAGATCGATCCTGGCAATACCAAACTCCAGCCCGCCGAGCTAGGGGATAGCAGTACGGTTGAAGTTGGCCAGACCGTGATCGCTATTGGCAATGCTCTGGGACAATTCCAAAACACTGTCACGACTGGCGTGATCTCTGGCAAATCACGTCCCATCACGGCTGGTGGCGGCAATGATGGCTCAGAAAATCTCCAGAATCTATTTCAGACCGATGCCGCCATCAACCCCGGTAACTCCGGTGGGCCGCTAGTCAGCATTGACGGCAAAGTAATTGGTATCAATACTGCCGTGGCTGGCGAAGGTGCCCAGAACATCGGCTTTGCTATCCCGATCAATGAGGCCAAGGCTGATCTGGCAAGCGTTATCGATAAGGGCAAAATTACCAAGGCTTATCTCGGTGTGCGTTATGTGGCCATCACGCCCGACTTTGCCCAGGCCAATGGCTTGAGCGTAGACCACGGCGCTTTTGTGCAGGGCAGCGGCTCGGTACTGGGTGATAGCCCGGCGGCCAAGGCTGGCTTGCAACAGGGTGACATCATCACTCGCATCAACAATACAGATATCAATGCTGACAATCCGCTCAGCTCAGTGATCGCTCAATTCAAACCAGGCGAAACCGTGACGCTCACAGTAATTCGTGGTGGCAAGACCACCCAACTCAAAGCCACCCTCGGAGAAGCCCCTAGCAGCAGCCAGTAACAATGTCATCAACAGATTTTCATTGACATCAACAAATTGGCTGTTGTAGTATAGCCATAACAACTTATAAATAAGGAAACAACTAAATATGTCAAAACAAAAAAATAATTCGCGAACCCGAGTTGGTAAGAATACTGGCAAGGGTGGTTTTAAATTCCGCTGGTGGATGGGGGCGCTGCTAGTTGCCGTAGTGGCCGTAATCGGAATATACGTAATCTACACTAGTCGAGCCAGTGCAGACTTGAAAGTAGGCACTGTCAGTGTTGCCAACGTCGGCCAAGGCTATGCCACTGTCAATATCAATGGTATGGGCAATATAAACTTTGTACGCTACCCTGGCAACACACTCAATGGCAATGTGCCAGGCTGGAGTAGTGATTTACTAGGCTGGTGTGCTTCGATTAGCAGAGGTAGTAGTAAGGGTAATATTAGTGCTTACGATATCCATCAGGGTGATAAAGTATTTGTTACCATCTACCATGGCAAGAACGCTCAGTCCTGTTATGGCGATGCCTCAGTTAATTAATTAAGGAAAAATAATGCCAACCAAATCAACAAAATCACGAACCAGCAAATCATCAGCTAAAAAGTCAGGTTTTAAATTCCGCTGGTGGATGGGTTTGGGCTTGGTTGTGTTGGTTGCACTCATAGGTGTGCTAGTAGTGCGCTTCAGTCACGCTGGCGCAGTAGTATTGGCTAACCCATCGGGGTGCCCAAGAGTCACACTTACACAGGCCCACAACAAAGGTGCCGCTACATCAGGCCCTGTCTGTTTACAGACCAACAGGATCAACTACCTGCAGGATGTTAATATCAGCCCAGGTGGTATAGCGACTTATTGTGCCTGGGGTAGGTATGCTGGCGATGCCTATGTCAAACTTGGAGTAGATGGTCCGGGAGGGGGAGATTATACTACAGCGCCACACAGCGGCTGGGAGCATCATCCTGCATCAGACTCAAATGTTACTGGTTATGGGGCCCAGTGGAACAGTACACCAAATGCCGCCGCACCAGGTGGGGGTAGTCAGCTGTTAGCTTGTGTACGTGCCGACTCTACAAATGTCACCACAATTGATTACGAAGTAAACACAGCTACTAATGCGGTAGTTCTGTGGGATTACATAACAGTCAGCGACATTCAGTAAACTTAACTAGAAAACCCTAGTATTAGATAATCTTCCAAGGTAGGGTTGAGGCCTGCTTTTTTAGCAAGTTTGATCAAGGCTTCGTGTTGCCAGGGGTCAGACTCGTGGTAGACACGACTGCCTGGCTTGATGTGCTTGGGTAAATCCTGGTAAAAGCGTCGGTATAGATCGAGCCCATCGCCCGGGCCGCCAAATAGAGCAATTGCTGGCTCTTTCTGTACCTCTGGTTTCATACGAGGCTTATAGTCTTCGCTGACATAAGGAAGATTTGTTACTACGGTTTCAAATTTATCATCTATACCATCCCAGATGTCAGACTCGATAAACGTAATCTGATGATCTGATCCTAGTATCTTTTCGGCATTGAGTTTGGCAACCTCAAGGGCTTCAGATGACACTTCAGTAGCTGTTATATGTAGATCTGGTCGGTGCAGGGCGATGGCGATGGCGATGGCACCCGAGCCAGTTCCGATGTCTATCAGATGGGATCCCTTTGGAGCCTCCTTGATAGCATGCTCAGCTACTAGCTCTGTCTCAACTCGAGGAGAAAGCACGCGATTGTCGACATAGAACTTAATTCCGTAGAATTCCAGCTTGTTGGTGATGTAGCAGACTGGCTCTCGATCGATTCGGCGCTGCAAATACTCCTCAAACTGCTTACGCTGCGTTGTGGTAAGCTTTTGATCGTCATGCGCCAATAAGTACGACTTATCCACGCCCAACACGTCACACAGCAATAATTTGGCATCGAGCTGCCAGCTGGGGATGTCGGCAGCTTTGAGCCGCTGCTGAGCCGATTGGAGAGCTACTTGGATAGTCATATTAGCTGTTGGCTTCGAGAGCCTTCTGGATGTCGGCGTCGTGGAGTTTGTCGATTAGTTCAGATATGTCGCCATCCATTACTTTTGGAAGGTTGTGGGTAGTGTAGCCTATGCGGTGGTCGGTAATGCGATCTTGGGGGTAGTTGTAAGTACGGATCTTCTCGCTGCGATCACCTGTGCCTATCTGGCTACGCCTGGCATCGCCAAGCTTCTTGGCTTCCTCTTCTTGCTGTTGAGCAAGCAAGCGGCTACGTAGCACACTCATGGCCTTGAGCTTGTTCTTAAGCTGTGATTTCTCATCTTGGCAGGTCACGACTATGCCAGTTGGTAGGTGAGTGATGCGTACCGCACTATCAGTGGTATTGACACTCTGGCCACCGTGGCCGCTACTGCGATAGACATCGATGCGCAGCTCATTGGGACTGATCTCTACTTCACTCTCTTCGGCTTCGGGTAGCACTGCCACAGTAGCCGTACTGGTATGGATGCGTCCTGAGCTCTCAGTGACCGGCACGCGCTGCACGCGGTGCACTCCGCTCTCGTATTTGAGTGTGCCGTAGGCACGCTCGCCCGATACTTCAAATATAACCTCTTTGTAACCGCCTTCGGAGTTGGCGCTCTCAGATAGCATGGTGGCAGTGAGCCCCATCCGCTCGCAATAGCGGATGTACATGCGCAGTAGATCGCCGGCAAATATCGAGCTCTCGTCTCCGCCGGCGCCAGCTCGGATCTCAACAATGGCGGCTTTGACATCATTGGGGTCGGTGGGCACCAGGGCCCGGCGGATGGCTTCTTCGTACCCAGCTAGCTTGGCTTCGAGCTCGGGTATTTCCGCTTGGGCAAGCTCGCGCATCTCAGTATCATCCAGCAGCTGCTTGGCCTCTGCCAACTGTTGCTGGGTAGTCTGATAGCTTTCAAACAACTCCAATTTGGGCTGCAGATCACTAAGCTGCGCGCTCAGACTAGCGGCACGCCCGGATTTGAATACCTCAGGATCACTCAACTGTTGGTTGAGTGCATCGATCTGGGTTCTGGTGTCGGTGATAGCGGCTTGAATATCCATGGTTTAGCTCTAGTATACGCAAAACGAGCCGTATTTGGCTCGTTTTGGTATCAAACAATATTTAAGATTCGGCTTGGTCTTTTTTGGCTGGTTTGTCGACAGTGTGCTCGGATAGCTCTCTTTTGACAGCTTTGAGCTCGGTCTTAACATCACTAGCCTCGGCCTTGGCGCGTTCTTTTTTGGTCTTGCCAGCACCGCCGGCGGCTTTGGCGGCTTCCTGTTTGGCACGGAAGCGATCGACGCGTCCAGCTGTATCGACTAGTTTCTGCTTGCCAGTGTAGAAAGGATGGCAATTGCTGCAGATTTCTACCTCGATCTGATCAACAGTGGCGCGGGTATCAAAAGTCGTGCCGCAACCGTTGCAGACTACCTTGGTATCTTTGAGTTCGGGATGTATACCTGTTTTCATGATCGCTTTATAGTAGCATATCAGATCGGAAATGTCAAAACTAATTGTAGTTTTTAATACTTATTCAACTCAGATTTCACACTTCGCTTGCAGCGAATCGCAAGCTACTTTTGATAGACCAAAAGTAGCCAAAAGTCTTAGCGTCATGGACGCAATCTAGGAATATTCAAGAACATTGGTTTTCTGATCTCGCCGCTGCGCCAAAGATATGGACTCGCGGTCAACTATCAGAAGCACCAATAACCTTTCACTTCCTGATTGCTTTAATGACGCTGGAAGTTTTTATCCCTGGCACTTGAGAGATCAGAAAGTGAGTTGAGCAATTACGCTACTATCCGAGGACTGTTTGACCCTGAGCTTGTCGAAGGGGAGTTCCACAGGATAGTAAGTAATTGATCAATGAATGCTTATTGATACCGAACGTGGCAAGAGACTTTGCTTCTTTGGTCACAAAGAAGGAGAAAAGAAAACCTATAATCTGATCTTATGTTAAGAAAAGATCAGGCGGTTTCTTTACCGATTTTGGCTTTGAGTATCACTTGTCGGGTAGTACCGGTGTCATCGGTTATCTCGGTTTGTTTGGTCTCTTCATAGTAACTTACGAGATAGTGGCTAAGAATCTCCTCGAGGTCTTTGAGTTTGAGTCGATAATCATCGACTTCGGCACTAAGCCGCTGAAACTCCTTGTCGCTGAGCAGCAGCTTCTTGGCATCGGCACGCTTGGTGCTGAGCTCCTTGATCTCTTCTTGGACTCGCTGGTATTCGTCGTTGGAGCTCATGGCATCGCGCAGTGCATCGCGTACGGTCTTGAGTTTGTCACGGGTCTCGCCGATCTCAGGTAATAGGCGTTGGATGGCCACCTGCGGGCTAGTATCTTCTTTGGGTATATTGTTATCGCTCATGGTTTAGCTATTATACAGACTAGTATAGTGTCCTGAAAAGACTTGAAATATATGCACAAAAGCGGTATAATTTGGCTGAATCTTGTTCCCAGATAGAATCAAGACCTGGAGACGGGGTATGCATCCGCATGTTCCCCGTAGGAAAGCCACTGTCACCGGCGCACCTCGTAGAATTCGCCTGAGCAGCCAATCCTCCCGGCTCTCGGCTTGCCCCGTCTCCAACTCTGCCCGTCAAGGCACAACCGTAGCGCAGCCACAACTCCGCTGTGGCAGCAAGCGACTCCGGACCCTTGACGGGCAAATTCAGCCCACCAGCCACAGGGAGCTCCCGGGTATTCTCGCCCGTACCCCGTCTGCTCGGGAGCTCCCTGGTGGGGGGGGGGGGGGTGACATCGATGGCCTCGTGCTTGTCCTATCAG
Organism: uncultured Candidatus Saccharibacteria bacterium; assembly: GCA_964637185.1. Lineage (GTDB taxonomy): Bacteria > Patescibacteriota > Saccharimonadia > CAILAD01 > BJGX01 > CAZSVP01. The sequence continues at coordinate 7,896 of CAZWVB010000003.1, forward strand.
GACGGGCGTGGGGCCGCTTTTTACTTATACGCGCGATTGAGCGTTGCGGGCTATTTCCATGACCGTCGCCTCATCGTCGGTGATGGTATAAAGGCCATGATCTTCAGGGCTAATCATATTGTGCTCGAGCTGCAAGGCCTTGTGCACACTATTGTCGACGCTTTCCCAGAACCACGCCCCCATACAGACTATCGGTACTTGATGAATCTTGCGGGTTTGGACGAGTGTGAGGATCTCATAGAACTCATCAAGTGTGCCAAAGCCACCCGGGAAGTAGATATAAAGCCGGGCTGCAAAGGTCAGCGTGACTTTGCGGGTGAAGAAATAATGAAACGGTATCTCTTGGGTAAGATATGGGTTGTCGCGCTGTTCATTGGGCAATTCGATGTTGAGCCCGACCGAGTGGCCCTTGGCTTCAAAAGCACCACGGTTGGCGGCCTCCATCACGCCTGCGGCACCACCGGTCACGATGGTGTAGCCGAGCTCCTTGGATAGGCGATAGGCCAGGTGGCGAGCCTTCTGATACTCCTCGTCGGTCTCTTTGGCTCGTGCCGAGCCAAAGAAGGTAACCTTCTTGGGATAGCGACTGATGATATTGAGCCCTTGGCGGATCTCCTCATTGACTATACAAACCCGCTCGGCGTTGGGATCTGTGGTGGTCTCATCGCAGATCTCACGTATGTCTTTGACTGAGTGGGGCCCAAATTTGTCGTCCATAAACATAAGTATAGTGTAAATAGACACCAATCGGTAGCATTTTGGCTACTACACTATATGTGGTGTATAGCCATGATAGTTACTACTACAGATAGTGTTATTTTTATCAAAAATTGTTATGAGAAATACCTTTACAAGCATAACCGGCGGGCGTACGATAGTACTTAAGCATTAATAAAACAAATAGGAGGGTGAGTTATGCCAGATAAAGCCGAGCACAATAGCGTCTCAGATAGTGACTGGGACAAACCGATGACGTGCCCGATCGATCCGGAAGAATTGAAAGAGTGTTTAGCCTGTCAGTAGACATTGATTAAGAGATATCAAAATCCCCGCAGGTGGCGGGGTTTTTTGATAGTAGATTTTTTCTGCAGGGCCCGCCAAAGAGTTCAAATGGTTGAGCGCTTTGGTAGGGCCGAGCCCTCACGCAGTGGTGAGGGTCTCGGCGGAAGCGGAACGGACGATGTTGCGTCGGCGTCGCCTTGGCGAGGGCCGTAACATCTCGACTTCGACTGCTGGGTCGATGTCGTGCACATTGAGCTCAAGCCAACCGCGATGGCGTTCGCTACTGACGATCAGCGAGCTTTGGGTACGCATTTGCAGTGTGATGGTGAGGGTATCACCCACATAGCGATGCAATACCCGTGTGATCTCGAAGTGACACAACGCCCATAGGTGGGCGTTGGCCGGCATCTGGATCCCCCAAGCGACAAGCTGACGGCCTTCTATGGCCACCATATCATCGCCGCGCAACTCGCCCACCGAAGTGGGACGAAGATACGACTTGTTTAGCAACTTTCCTCCTCAGAAGGGTTTGGGTGAATACAAAGGTACTACAGTTGTTGTGCTTTTGCAAGCACCCTTTGACCTTCGGATGTTTGTGAACAGACTACCCGCTCCGGTTGTCCAGAACGGGTGTGACTGTTCGCAATCAGACTATTGTCAGATTGACGAGCTGCTTACCACCAACGGTGTGATAACCAGAAGGAGTAAGCACCAGCCCATGAGCCATAGCGGCTTATTGCATAGTTGGTAAAATATGCATCCTCACAGGCGTAGTCCAGGGTAGGACAGACAGCCAATAGCTTGGAGCCAGGACAGGCCTGACCAAGACCGAGACAACCAGCACTATTGGCACGGGCTGGGTTGTTACCAGACTCGTGGTTGTAGATGTACAGTTTGTACTCGGCGTCGCTACCACTTAGCGCGGGAACGGGCGAGCTGGCACGGGCAGCTTGAGCGGCACGGGCAGCAGCGGCCTGTTGGGCAGCGGCTTGGTCGGCTTGGGCCTTGGCAGCAGCCTCGGCATCAGCCTGAGCCTTGGCGGCTTGAGCGGCGCGCAACGGGATCAATACTTCTTTGTCGAAGTTACCGCGTTTGGCGACGACATCTAGCGCACTGTCGGCTTGCATGTTTATTTTGATGTCGTATTGTGAAGGTGTGGCACTAGCGGCCTCAGCGGGCTGAGCTACTAGTTTGGCGAGGTGGGGAGCCACTGGAGCAATCGCCTGGTTCACAATAGCCACAGTGGCTATTAGTGATGTGTATAGGTTACGCATGGAATTGATTTATAATTCCGCCCGAACCTTCAAGCTGGTTAATGGACTTTATATGGAGTAGGCTCGACCTGAGTCAACTCCTGTGCTCTTACTAAATAAGGACCATAACGAGTTACGGTCCGAATTCGAAGAACGCCGCATACTATACCAAACATAAGCGTATTTGTCAATAGTATTTTTGCAATAATTACGTGTTTTACAGATGAGAATAAAAAACTACAGCTATGCTTGACAGGGTTGTGGTTATACAAAAATCAGACCAAAATTGGCCTACAGCATTGCTGTATGCTATATTCCAAGCCAGATCTATCCCCTTTGACAAATAGGAGGAGGTGAGCCCTGTGTGGCACACCGGAGAATACATCTGGGCTGGAGTCGCAATACTGCTGACCATGCTGGTGCCGATCATGGTGGTCAGCATGCTACTGGAGTGGCGCAAGCGCCGTACCCACTGGCTTGCCGATCTGAAGCAAGCTGTCGGTACCTCGCTGGTGTTTCTGATGGCCGCAGCTGGCTGCTACCTGTTCGGGGTGCGTCACTACGATCCGCTTGCACAGATGGAGCTGAACTTGCCCGATAACACTCACCAACTGGTGGGCCTTGGTGTAGCTATCTGGGTCTACTGCCAGTGCAGCCTGCTGGTGTATCTATGCGCCCTGTTGGTGGTTGGCAGAGCTAGGAGCCACTATTGGGACTGGTTCTTCAATCCCTGGTTTGCCTTGGGGTTTGGGCTACTGGCAGCCGGGCTCGGCATCTTCACGACAGTTTCGCTATAGCTCCCCAAAAAGGACAAGAATGGAGAGTCGATGGAAGCTCCAAATTTCCATCAGCAGCGCGAGGCCATCTTGAGGCTGAGTCCGTGTTGGTCCAGCTGGTAGAAGAAGGTCGTCTGAGCAGCGAGACGGCTCAGGCTGTGAGCGATCAGCTCCAAACCATCCGCAATCGTGCCAGCTGGCTAGCACCAGGTGAGCCTGACAGAGCTGAGCTACTCAGCCAAGAGATCTACCAGCTCACTCTGCATCTGGATAACCCGCACTTCTTCAATGACTAGGTATGGGCGCGAGATTGTGACCTTTGGCAGTTGCTTTCAGATCATTCGATCTGAGGGCACGGTAAAACTGCCACCACCAAAGTCATCAATAATTGATAATTTTGGCGGGAAATTAATGTCTGGTAGTGTGTCGTTTGCGCTCGTGTGGGCTCAGATAGCGTTTGCGAATACGAAGATTTTCAGGAGTGACTTCCAATAGTTCATCGGCTTCGATGAAGTCCAGGGCTTGCTCGAGGCTCAGCTGGGTATAAGGAGTGAGTTTGATAGCGTCATCTGATCCACTAGCCCGCACGTTGGTGAGTTTCTTTTCTTTCACTACGTTGATCTCCATGTCTTCAGATCGGGTATTTAGACCGATGATCATACCTGTATATACCTTGGTACCGGGGCCTATCAAAGCTGTACCGCGTGCCTCGACGGTCTGCAAACTATAGGGGGTGGCTACGCCGTTTTCGGCGGCTATGAGCGCACCATTGCGTAGCTGCTGCAGGGTTGGCCCAACAGGGGCGTAGCCTATTGAGAGAGAATTCATGATGACAGTACCTTTGGTGGCGGTAAGTAGAATATTGCGCAGACCTAGCAGAGTACGAGTTGGCAACTCATAGACCAGCTCAGTGGTACCCTTGGTGGTCGCTCGCTGACTGGTGGCTACTGCTCGACGCTGGCCGAGCTCGCTCTGGACGGCGCCGACGTATTCATCTGGCACCTCGATAGTAAGCTCCTCGATCGGTTCTTCGGTCTTGCCATCTACTTCACGGGTGACGACTTGGGGGCGACCAACTTCTAGCTCAAATCCCTCGCGCCGCATAGTCTCGATCAGTACTGATAGATGTAGCTCACCTCGACCTGATACTACAAACTGCGTATCGCGCTCATCGACCAGTAGGCCAATGTTGGTCTCCAACTCCTTGTGTAGCCGTTCGGCTATCTGGCGGCTGGTAGTGTATTTACCCTCTTGGCCAGCAAATGGTGAGGTGTTGGGGCCAATTGCTATCTGAAGTGTAGGCGGCGCAATAGTCATGCTAGGCAATGCTTCAGGGTGTGTAGGGTCGGCCACAGTACTGCCAATCACGGCGCTATCCACACCTGTAACAGCGACTATGTCACCGGCGTGAGCTTCAGCTACTTCAACACGATTGAGGCCTTGATTGACAAATACTTTGTCGATCTTGGCTGGTTTTGATTTGCCATCAGTTGATATCACCACTATCTGCTGACCAGCCGACAATTTACCTCTTCGCACACGGCCGATACAGTATTTGCCCTGGTAACTGTCCCAATCCAGCGCTGTCACTAGCATTTGCAGTGGAGCTTCGATATCAGCAGTGGGGGCTGGTATGTGGTTGAGAATTGCTTCGAAGATGGGGGTCAGATCGGCTGTAATAGTCATGTCCTCGGGGATTTCGCTCCAAGCCACGCCGTCGCGTCCAATAGCGTAATAGATAGGGAATTCTAACTGATCCTCGCTAGTTGCCAGATCCAAAAATAAACTGCTGATTTCTTCCTCAACATCTTTGATACGAGCGTCGCGCTTGTCGATCTTGTTGATCACGACCACAGGTGCTAGGCCCAACTCAAGGGCTTTTTGGAGGACAAACTTGGTCTGTGGCATCGGCCCTTCCTGGGCATCGACGATCAGCAGCACACCATCGGCCATGTTGAGTGTACGCTCCACTTCGCCGCTGAAGTCGGCATGACCTGGGGTATCTATAATGTTTATCTTAGTATCGCCATATTGCACCGCGGTTTGCTTGGCCGAAATAGTGATGCCGCGTTCACGTTCCAGATCACCAGTATCAAGGATGGTGGTCTGACTCATCTCGGCTTGATGGCTGGCAAAGGCGTTGGATTGTTTGAGTAGCCCATCGACTAAGGTGGTCTTGCCATGGTCGACGTGAGCGATAATAGCGATATTGCGGATGTTTGGTAGCTTGGTCATAAGAGTAAAAAATAAAGCCCCGATTGATTCGGGTCTTCAAATTAAACCATATATTAACACAATTTGGCCTAAAATACCACTATACGTCGGAACCCCGCTCAGAGGGAGTCCCGAACGGGGTTGGATTGTGATGTAGTGGGGTCGGTCGGACGAGTCAAATCGATGATTCGTTCGACGGTTGTCTCAGCAAACTTCCTCAAATCAACGATCTGGGGCAGACGCCAGACAGGCTTGAGGTCGCGGGTGGCGACATCGTAGATCACGAGACCGTGTCTATGCAAGATCTCGAGAGCTTCATTGCCTCGTTCGACCATGCCGGCTACATCTGTTGGATTGGTGAAGAGGCTACCTTTCTCGGTGGCCAACGACCATAGCTCCTGGTAGAGCTCGAGCACGCTGGCACGCAGGTCTTCTGCGATGATCTGTGGGTCGATGGGAAATGGATGATTTGTCATGGTCCTCGCTCCAAAATATAATGGAACCATGCCGCTTGCGCTTACTATTGTGCGCCTGTGTTAGTTCATATACAAGTATTTTTTCAATAACTTCGAAGCCCCCTCGGGGAGGGGACTCCGAAGGGGCTTGGTGGGATTTTCAGCCCAATGCGGCCTGCAACCTGGCAAGGCCATAGCCGAGGCTCAGACGTCTTGGTGAGCATGGCACCCAGATACGTACATCTGGATCCTGCTGATCACCAATAGCCGGTGTAGCCACGATGACGAACACCATCGGCGCGCGATTGCGACTCAGCGGCCCAGCGAGTGTACGCCAAGTGTGCTCGGCGTATCCGCGGTCGTATGAGCTATGTAGTACGGGCGGCTTCAGCCCACGCAAGCGCTCGACGCTGTCGCGCTCTGACTCGAAGATCTCGTCGGCGCAGGTCATGACCTCAAGCCGGTGGCTATCAGGATTGCGTGGCTCCACATAGAGCGCCACAACACGCTGGGCTTGTAGTGTCGTGTCGCCACAGTCCAGTAGTACTGCGCCATCGAGTTTGATGTCGACTTCGTGGTCAGTGAAGCCATGCTCGGCCTGCAACGCGTAGAAGATCAGCTTGGCCTGTGCTGGTGCGACTGCATCGAAGAAGTACTTCTGCTCGGGCAAGTAGCGCAGCGACATGATGCCGCTGCTTGTCGGAGCTTGTGTCTTCTCAGCTACCACTAGTTCGTTTCTCCGTCGTTTACGAGCCATGGGTTCCTCCCCGTATCTAGGACCAAAAAGAGCTGTTTAGTGTTATAGCACGTAAGATCGTTGGCTGCAAACCACTCACACCTATCCATAACTATTTCAAAGATGCTAGAATGAGTCTATGAGTAAGAAGAAATCCAAGAAAAAGCGCCATGCTAAGTCGCAATCATCCAGCAAGCCCAATCAATCATCTGTTGCCAAAGGCAAGCTAGCGGCACAGAAAGATGCTGAGCGTGCTGTCGAGGATACAACCACGCCTGATGTCAATGAGCAAGAATTTACGGCCGAAGTAGTCGAAGAGTCTGAGGAGCCAGTGCCACGTCATCCGATCAATCAGCGAGCTATCGCAATTGCGCTTGTCGCTGTGATTGTCATACTACTGCTTGCGATATGGTACTTTGTGAGTAGCTACAACACCACCAAGACGGCTGAGCAATCCAAGAGCCAAGATAGCCTGTTGCAGGTCAAGCCTAGTGATGAAAATAGTCTACAGTCTACCGGTAGCTCTTCGCTCAACCCTCAATCCACTGGCAATCCAGGTCAGGACAGTGGCAGCGCCCAGCAGTTACAACCCCAAAGCCCCACAACCCCCGATCAGGCCAATCAGTAGCTAGTATTTTGCTTGATTATCTGCTAGCATACTGAGCTATGAAACAAGCTCTCAAGAACAAGCTTGGTGACAACAAGTGGGCTGCTATCAAGAAGTGGGGAAGTCTACTGGTACTGAGTTTGGCGTTGGCAATCATCATTATCGATACCACCTTGCTCAACGTCAGTATCGGTACCATCATCCATGATCTCAACACCACTATCGAGGGCGTGCAATGGGTGATTACACTCTACGCTTTAGTGTTAGCGGCATTTACCATTGTCGGTGGACGACTCGGTGACTTTTTTGGTAGGCGCAAAATGTTTATGCTTGGCGCGATTATTTTTGCGGTTGGTAGTTTTATTGCCTCTATCTCGCAAAACATTGGTCAGATGATATTGGGTGAGGCCATCATTGAGGGCATTGGTGCAGCATTGATGTTGCCCGCTACTGCTAGTTTGCTGGTTACACAATTCAAGGGCAAAGAGCGAGCCATCGCCTTCGGCGTCTGGGGCGGTGTGGCTGGTGCGGCTAGTGCCATTGGGCCAATTTTGGGTGGCTGGCTGACCACCAATTATTCTTGGCGGTGGGGCTTTCGTATCAATGTGTTTGTGGCAGCGCTACTTGTAGCTGGCGCACTAGCACTGATCAAAGAAGCTCGCGACAAGGTAGAGAAGCCATCCCTTGACTGGCTGGGTATACTACTATCGAGTTCCGGCCTGTTTTTGCTGGTGTTTGGTGTGATCGAGTCGAGTACTTATGGCTGGTGGCTGGCCAAAGAAACATTTCATATTGGTGCTACACAAATAACTATGCCTTGGGGACTGTCTATTACACCCGTGGCAATCTTTGTCGGCCTCTACTTACTCAGCATGTTCGTACTCTACGAGCGCATCTATGAAAAACGTGGCAAGACGCCACTAGTCAGCATGGGTATTTTTCGCAACTGGCAATTTAGCTCAGGTATTATTACTGTTTCTATCATCAGCTTGAGCCTTACTGGGTTGATATTTGCATTGCCGATCTTTTATCAAGGTGTACAGGGAAAAGATGCTTATCAAACAGGCTTGGCACTACTGCCACTTAGCTTGAGCCTTTTTATTACTTCGCCAATAGCTGTTTTGTTGACCAAGTGGTTGACTCCAAAGCGAATTGTCCAGATTGGTCTAGGCTTCTCGGTGGTTGCTATCTATCTATTATCCAAAGGCATAGCTGTGGATGCCAACCAAACCGATCTTATATGGGGGCTGGTACTGTTTGGCGCCTCGGCTGGTTTTGCACAAAGTCAGATCAACAACATCACCCTAAGCGCCGTATCACCACAACAATCAGGTGAGGCGAGCGGTATCAATGGCACTGCTCGTCAGCTAGGCAGCAGTTTTGGCTCGGCTATCATTGGTGCTGTTGTGCTCAGTGTTTTGACCACGAGCTTGGTGGCAGGTATCAATAGCAGCACAGTGTTGCCAACTATGGCCAAGCCACAAATAAGCCAAGCAGTCGTCGCTCAGAGTTCGGCAATAGAGTTTGGTACAGCCCCACAGTTAGGTAGCCAGGTGCCTAAAGTAGTAGCCCAAGAGATTAAGGCTATTAGTAATCAAGCAACAGTAGATGCGGTGCAGCGTGGTTTGCAAATAGCACTTTGGTTTGCATTGTTGAGCTTTCTGGCTAGTTTTGGTCTGCCCAATCGTAAGAATCTCGAAGTGGGCGAGTCGCCAATAGCTGGGCATTAGCCTTGACAAATACTTATGCTTATGGTATACTACTGGGCGTAATAATCTATTAGGTTATTACACCTTGAAATAACCGAAGCACCTATATGGGAAGCAAGTACAGAGATATCTCTGGTTTTACTTCCCATATAGGTAATGAGATCACCTTAAAGCATCTCGAGGAGGCTCTCATGAGCAACTTCCCATACAACAGCCCGGCTGAGGCCGTGCTGGCCGAAGAAGTGGCGATCGTCACCGAGCAGAACCGCAAGAGTGGCTACGTGCTGATGTACTTCAGCATGCTCAAGCTGCTGCTGGTCGGCTCGCTCGTGTCGCTTGGCATCTGGGGCCAGGGGCTCGACACCGACACCAAGGTCAACATCATGGCCGGCGTGATAGTGGTCTGCCTGTCAGCCGCCATCATCGGTCCACTGGTGATCGTGGGGCGGCGGGCCATCCTGCCGCTGGCCGCTACCTTCGCCTTCGCGGCGATCGCAGCAACGGTGGCTGGCAAGCTGTTCTGACACGCTTCGGCCCATGCTGGTCGGCTCCTCCGGGAGCCGGCTGGCCGAACCAGAGTCTATCAATGCAGATCTCTCGACTAAGCTCGAGATGACAGATTGTAGATTGTGGTTTGGCAGAGATGATACAATATAAGATCTTATGAAAGAAATGTGGCGGATAGTTAAATATTCCAAGGTGTTGTGGCGCTACTACGTAGGTATCGCCTGCTTTGTAGTCGTGCTGTCAGTACTAGCACTAGCTACGCCATTTCTGATCAAAGGTCTAATTGATGGTCTGACCAAACAGCTTACAGGCACTCAAGTACCATTTAGCCATTTCGCTTGGATACTACTTGGGCTTTTGGTAGTCAATGTAGTCACTACGCTGCTAAGCAACATCAACGGCTATCTGGGCGACGTGATGTCTGTCAAACTCAACAACCTGCTGAGTGAGCGGTACTTCGAACACCTCACCAAGCTCCCCATCAGCTTCTACGACAACGAGATCACAGGTAAGATCACGGCCCGACTAGAGCGCTCGATCACTGGTATTAGTACTCTGATGCAGACCATGTCCAACAACTTCGTGCAGTTTTTCCTGACTACCGCGCTCACTCTGATCGTGATTGCCATCTACAGCTGGCCGGTGGCACTGCTGCTAGTAATTATATTTCCGACCTACATATGGATCACACACCTCAGTAGTGCTGCTTGGCAGAAAAAACAAGGCAAGATCAACCAGGAGCGCGATATCAGCAATGGTCGCTTTGTAGAGTCCATTGCTCAGATCCGAGTGCTGAAGTCGTTTGTAACCGAGCAGGTCGAGCTACGCTTCTTTGGCCGCAAACGCCGCGCTATCGAGGTCACAGCCAGGGCGCAGTCGCGACAATGGCACAATTATGATGTAGCGCGCCGGTTGATACTCAATCTGGTGTTTACCGGCATATATGTGGTCATCATCTGGCAAGCTTGGCATGGGCTGTATAGTCTAGGTACCGTCGTACTTCTCATCACCCTAGTCAATCAAGCCGAGTGGCCACTTTTCGGCAGCAGCTTCATAGTCGATGCCTTGCAGCGCGCTACAGCTGATAGCCGTGATTATTTTGAGATCATGAACACCGAGCCCAATATCAACGACAAAGATGGCGCCAAACCACTTAAGGTCAGCCAAGCCGATGTGAAATATCACAAGGTGGATTTTGCCTACGAAGGCGGCAACAAGGTGCTGAGCGACGTCAGTTTTGAAATCAAGCCCGGTCAAAAACTAGCCTTGGTAGGTGAGAGCGGTGAGGGCAAGAGTACTATAGCCAATCTTATGCTACGCTTCTATGAGATCGGTGGCGGTGAGATTAGCATTGATGGACAAAACATCAACGACGTCACCCAAGATAGTCTGCGCCGCAGTGTCGGTGTGGTCTTCCAAGAGCCGCAACTATTCTCTGGCACCGTGCGCGACAATATGGCCTATGCCAAGCCTGGCGTGGATGATAAGACACTGATCGAAGCTGCCCGTGCAGCCAACGCCTACGATTTTATTAAGAAATTGCCAAAGGGCCTTGATACCGAGATTGGTGAGCGGGGTGTCAAACTCAGCGGCGGGCAGAAGCAGCGCATCGCCATCGCGCGCGCGATTGTCAAAAACCCACCAATTCTAATACTCGACGAGGCTACTAGCAGTCTGGATAGCAAGGCCGAGCACGAGGTGCAGCAAGCGCTAGAGCGGCTGATGAGCGGGCGTACTACTATGATCATAGCTCACCGACTGAGCACAATCGCTGAGGTGGATACTATTGTGGGTATTCGCGGCGGTAAGGTGGTAGAGACAGGTAGCCCAGCTGAGCTTGCCAAACGCAAGGGTGGTATCTATGCCGAGCTGTTGCGTCTCCAGACCATGCCACTCAACGAAGCTCGCAAGGCTGAGCTCAAACGCTTCGATATGGCAGCATAGCTCTGATGCTTGCTACCATTCAACAAAAGCATTAATATTTATTGTTATCAGCAAAGAAGATCCTACGGAATCGCCCGAAGGTTCGCTGCTGCTCGTCCTGGATGATGGCGCGTGGCTCGCCACGAAAGTATCTCACAGGGTCGCGATACGGAAATCGCGGCGTGAATCGGCTAGTCAACCGATTCGACTTCGGCCTACGTAACGGTCGGCGTAACACCAGCTTCTACGAAGTCGTATCCAGTCTTCGGACCGGTGTGACATGCTGGCGTGCGGACATGATGTTGTTCGGCGAGGGCTTGGGCTTCTGGCCTAGGGTACGATAAGCATTCCCTCGAGTCGCTCTCCAGTTTTTCTTCCTTTTGGCTGGCAAAGACTAAAAGGATCGTTTTTTGGCATTTCCGTGCGACTCGGAAAGCCGTAAAGGAGTGAGTAGGGGTGACTCCCGAAAATTCTCCTAGGGAGTACGTAAGCTCCAAGTGCACTTGTCAACGGTGGTGTGACTGCAAGCGAGGTACATCGGTTTGTTTGGTTAGGACGGTAAAGCTCCGGCCCCGTCACGAGAGCAAATCCTCGCTCAAAAGACACTAAACCTGCGACTTGTGTGCAAAGCCTTCATCTGGGCCTCTTCAGCTCAGGTGTCGAAAGCCGGCTTGGGTCCCTTCGGGGATCCGGCCGGTGCTTTCGTTTTTATAGATAGTTTGTTACAATCCTAGCCACCATTGGCCCTGAAGCGGGCGGAACCGACTCCCAGGAGACACCAATGGATGAATACTTTTTCCCCAAGCGGGGCGAGTTGCGCACCAGGTTGCAGAAAGTCTGGCGAGCTCGTGAGTACGATGGCTTGATCGAGCGCGTGGCACGTATGGCCGAAAAGCCGGTCACGGCCGACGGCTTGGTGGCGGCATTGAGCCTGGCTATCGAGGACTTCGTGGCTGATACCGAACGAAGTGCTGAGTTTCGGGCTGCGGCCTATGCCAACTTGCCATCGGTCATCCGCGTGCTAATAGCCGACCAGCGGTTGCGCAATCAAGCACTCAACGAGTACGTAGCTATGCACCAGCGCTTGCAACAAGTGGAGCCATAGTGCTAGCCTTGCCGGCCTGGCAGTCGTCATCGAACGACTGCCAGGCCAACAGCTTTGACTATTTTGATCTTATCTGATAAAATATACCTACATTAACTATTAACAAACCCACTGATTATTGAATCCTGTCCGCCACGGCGGATCACAATCGGTGCGATGTCAAAGGAGTCAAAATGCCTGCCAAGAAAGAAACTGCAGCTACCAAGGCTGCACCTAGGAAAGCTGCTGCCAAGCCAGCAGCCAAGAAAACAACTAAGACCGCTGCGGCCGAGCCCAAAACAGCCACTAAAAAAGCTACTAAGCCCAAGCTAGACCCTATACTGCGTCAGCTACTAGAGTCGGGAGCCCACTTTGGCCACCAAGCCTCACGCTGGAATCCCAAGATGGCTCAATACATCTATACCACCCGTGGAGGTGTACACATCATCGATCTTACCCAGACTGCCGAGCAGCTCAAGGCTGCCAAAAACTTTGTTGAGGGTGTCACCAAATCAGGTGGTAAAGTGCTTTTTGTAGCCACCAAACGCCAAGCCAAAGCCGCAGTCGAAGCCGCTGCCAAAGAGGCTGGTATGCCCTATGTGACTTACCGCTGGCTTGGTGGTATGTTGACCAATCTTGATACTATTTCACGTCGCGTGCTACGCCTCAAAAAGCTACGCACCGAATCAGCTGAGACAGGGTTTTCAGCTATGAGCAAGAAAGACCGTGCCGCTACCGAGCGTGAGATGGAAATATTGGAGCGAACTTTTGCCGGGGTAGCCGACATGGACAGTGTGCCACAAGCTGTATTTGTGGTAGATATGTTGCGCGAGCATACCGCTATGGCTGAGGCTCACAAGCTCAACCTACCGGTCATTGCCATGTGCGATACCAATGCTGATCCTGAACAAGCTGAGTACCCTATCGCCAGCAACGACGACGCTATTTCAGCTATCAAACTAATCGTTGGCGAGCTGGCTGCTGCCGCCAAGACGGGTGCTAGCCTGTATGCTGAGAAAGCAGCCAAAGAAGCCGCTACTAAGGAGGAGACAGAATAATGCCAATTTCAGCCCAAGATATTAAGAGTTTGCGTGACAGTACCGGAGCCGGCATGATGGATGCCAAGGCTGCACTCGAGGAAGCCAAAGGCGACATGACCAAAGCAGCCGAACTACTGCGTGTCAAAGGCATCGCCAAGGCCGAAAAGAAGTCTGATCGAGACGCTAGTGCTGGTGTAGTCGAGGCTTATGTTCATGGTGGTAAAATTGGTGTGCTTGTAGAGATCAATTCCGAGACTGATTTTGTAGCTCGCACCGAAGACTTCCAGGCCTTTGCTCATGATGTGGCCATGCATATCGCGGCCAGCAACCCGCTTTATTTGGATCGCGAATCAGTGCCAGCTGAAGTAATAGACAAAGAGAAACAATTGATCACTGATGAGCTGGCTTCCTCGGGCAAGCCAGCTGAGCATATGGACAAGATCGTCGAAGGCAAACTCGGCAAGTTTTATAGCGAGGTTTGTCTTTTGGAGCAGGCTTTTGTCAAAGACCCGGATCAGACTATCGATCAGCTGCGTACCAACCTTGTTGCTAAGATCGGCGAGAATATCGTAATTCGTCGCTTTACCCGCATGGAGCTGGCTGGCGACGACACTAGCGAGTAAGTTGCCAATTGTCTATACTGGAGAACATATGGATATCGCCCAACAACTCAAAACGGCGCGACAAAAATTTGATGAAGCACTAGAATTTTTTGAAGGGGAGTTGGTTGGTGTACGTTCTGGCCGGGCTCACCCTGGATTGGTTGAAAATCTCAAAGTCGATAGTTATGGCCAACAGATGCCGCTTAAGAGTCTAGCAACTATTTCAGCGCCCGATCCCAAAACCATCCAGATCCAACCTTGGGATCATTCGCAGTTGGCGCCGATCGAGAAAGCTTTGCGCGAAGATCAGGCTCTCGGGCTCAACCCCAACAATGATGGTCATGTGATACGGCTAAATATTCCACCACTGTCGGAAGAGACACGTAGCCAGCTGATCAAGGTGATAGGCCAGAAGGCCGAGGCCTGCAACATTAGTCTACGCAATATCCGTCACGAGGCCATGGCAACTGCCAAAAAATCTGCTGCCACCCAAGATCAGCAAAAAAATCTCGAAAAAGAGCTCAACAAGCTGATTGATGAATACCAGGGCAAGATCAACATTGCCGTCAAATCCAAAGAAACCGAGCTAATGACCATATAGTATGACTGATCAGGCCCACATCCCTACGCATATCGGCTTTATTCTCGACGGCAATCGGCGTTGGGCTAAAGCCCAAGGGTTACCCAAGCTGGAAGGCCATCGTCGAGGCTATGACAATCTCAAGTCGATTGCCGAAGCATGCTTGGACCGTGGCATCAAAGTAGTCTCGGCCTATATATTTTCGACTGAAAATTGGCAGCGTGAAGAGGGTGAGGTGAGCTATCTGATGGACCTAGCCCTCAAAATCTTTACACGTGATTTGCAAGAGTTTGATGATAAGGGCTTTCGTATTATTATATCTGGGGTGCGTGAAAAGCTGAGCGACAAGCTACTACAAGCTATTGATGAGTCGATGGAGCGTACTCGCAATAATACCAAAGGTATTATCAACCTATGCTTCAACTATGGCGGTCAACTCGAAATCACCGAAGCGGTTAAGAAAATAGTAGCCGCTGGCACAGCTGCCGATCAGATCACGACAGATACCATACGTGACAATCTATTCGCACCAGAGCTACCTCCGGTGGACTTTATAGTCCGTACCTCCGGCGAGCAGCGACTGAGTAACTTCTTGCTCTGGGATAGCGCCTATGCAGAGCTATGTTTTGTGTCCACACCTTGGCCGGCTTTTTCTGCTGCCGAGCTCGATGAAGTACTGGCCGACTACCAGACTCGCCAACGTCGCTTTGGAGGCAGTTAGATGCTGCTTAGCATAGTTGTTGTAGTACTAGTATTCTTCGGCTTGGTGATGGTGCATGAGTTAGGGCATTTTGTGGTAGCTCGCCGCAATGGCGTGAGGGTGTTGGAGTTTGGTATTGGTTTTCCGCCACGATTATTCTCCAAGATCCGTGCCAAGACGCGCTACAGTGTCAATCTATTGCCGATCGGCGGTTTTGTTCGTCTCAAAGGTGAAGATGGGGAGAACAAAGATCCAGATAGTTTTGCCAGCCAAGGTTACTGGAAGAAGACCAAAATTATCATGGCCGGTGTCACAGTCAATCTACTGGTAGCATACTTAATTTTTACTTTCCTACTATTTGTAGGCATGCCGCATATTTTGCCATTTACACCACCCAGCTTTGGGCCCGTTCAGCCGACTACCTATAGTTCAGAGGGGATGTTGGTCTATGGTGTGTCCAAAGATGGTGCAGCCAAGGCTGCAGGATTGCGTGAGAATGATCATATCCTATCGGTCAACGGAGAAACATTTGATACCCAATCAAGCTTCTCGCAGTATTTGCGCGATCATGCTGGTCAAGATGTACAGCTAGCTATTGCTCGTGGCGGGCAAAATCTCAGCGTTGTAGCCAAACTCGGATCTGACAAGTCAGCAGGTGTGCTGGGGGTAGTTGCCGAGCGCGAGACTTATGTGCGCTACAACTGGTGGCAAGCGCCTCTGGCGGCTGTGGTGGTGGTACTTCGCATGCTCTGGCTGACGCTAGCCGGATTTGGAGCTCTTATTGTTGGGTTGTTTACACGTGGCCAGGTGAGCGATCAAGTAGCCGGTCCGATAGGGATCACAGCGCTTTTTGGTCAACTTATACATTTTGATTGGCGCTATAGTGTTAGTCTGGTGGCGGCGCTGTCGCTGTCGCTAGCTTTGATCAATAGCTTGCCCATACCCGCGCTGGACGGAGGCAGGGAGTTTGTCATTACCCTGCAGCGGCTTGGTGTCAAGATCAAACCGCATCATGAGCAATGGATACATGTAGCTGGATTTGTACTCATATTTGCCCTGATTATTATCATTACCATTGTTGATATCACCAGGCTGCGCTAGATTATTGGTTTTGTTATCGCTTACTGGTTGGCAGCTTGGCAGTTGCTGAGTTACACTATATCTTATGATTAGTGGGATGTTGGGTAAATTTAGCCATGACATTGGCATCGATTTGGGTACTGCCAACACTTTGGTGTACGTCAAAGGCCAGGGCATAGTCGTCAATGAGCCTTCGGTGGTGGCGATCAATACCAAGAATAAGCAGATCTTGGCAATTGGCGAAGAAGCCAAACGCATGGTGGGCAAGACGCCGGCCAACATTGTAGCTACACGGCCATTGGTAGATGGTGTGGTCAGTGACTTTGAGATTACCGAGCACATGCTGAGCTATTTTATCGAGAAAGTTCACAAGCAGAGTTTTGTGTTGTTTCCGCGTCCGCGTGTGGTGGTGGGCATACCGTCAGGTGTAACTGAGGTAGAAAAGCGCGCCGTTGAGGACGCTACAGTCAATGCCGGTGCTCGCCAGGCATTTCTAATTGAAGAGCCGATGGCAGCAGCTATTGGGAGTGGTCTTGAAGTACACGACGCGGCCGGTAGCATGATCGTCGATATCGGTGGTGGTACCAGCGAGGTGGCGGTAATTAGTCTTGGTGGTATTGTGGCTAGTCGATCGCTGCGGGTAGCTGGTGATGAGCTGACCAACGACATTGTCCAATATGCCAAGACCGAACTCAATTTGCAGGTAGGCGAACGAACGGCCGAGAACATCAAGATAGCAATTGGTTCGGCTGCCAAGCTAGAGAAACTACTTGAGGCACCAATTCGCGGTCGAGACATGGTGAGTGGATTGCCCAAAGAGATGGTAATTGATTCAGACCAAGTACGAAAGGCATTGGCTCGCAGTGTACGCATGATAGTTGATGCCGTCAAAATTACTCTTGAGGAAACCCCACCCGAGCTGATTGCCGATATTATGGACAAGGGTATCTATTTGGCAGGTGGCGGCGCGTTGTTGCGCGGGCTAGATGTACTGCTTAGCCAACAGACCAAAATGCCAGTACACATATCCAACGATCCATTGACGGCAGTGGTTCGCGGTACCGGTATAGTACTCGAGGATCTGGATAAGCTCAAAGATATTTTGGTGCCCACTCAATATGAAAAGGTTCCTCATTAGGCAATTCTGATGCGTCGGCAGCTACTACCCAGCATACTTATTACCAGCGCCGTAGCGTTAGTTATACTGGTGGTCTTTCGTCTTGGCGGCTGGTGGCCTATGCGGCTAGTCAACGATCAAATCTTCAATCCGATTGGACGGAGCTTTCGAGGCTTGGGTATACAATTCTCCGATGGCGTAGAGCTTATCAAAAACATCAACAACCTAGCTCGTACCAATGCCCAACAAGCCTCAGAAATATTAGAGCTCAAAAAACAACTGTCATCTCTCAAAGAAGTCGCCAATGAAAACGAGCAGCTACGCGCTCAATTGCAATTTACGGATGTAAAGCAAAGTGATTTGGTAGCTGCTCGTGCTGTCGGCTCTGACCCTGATGCTGTGAGACGATACCTTACTATTGATCGTGGTAGCTCTTCTGGGCTCAAAAAAGGCATGGCTGTGCTCAGCAATGGTATCTTTATCGGGATACTCGATGACGTGAATGATTATAGTAGTCGGGTATTTCTAGTCAGTGATCCAGAGTTCCGGCTGCGTGCTATTGGTCAAGATAGTCGCTCCCAAGGTCTCATCCAAGGCCAGCTAGGACGCGGTTTGTTGTATGACAAGGTAGCTCAATCAGAGACAATTGGCATTGGTGAGTACATCATCACGGCCGGGTCGGATATGGTGCCCAAGGGGCTGTTGATAGGCCAGGTACAACAAATCAACCGGGCTGACAATGCGGTCTTTCAAAGTGCTATTGTCCACGGACTGGTAGACCCAAGCCGTGCTGAGTTGGTATTTGTAGTGCGAGCTAGCCAATGATAGCCGTCGCTATACTGATCGCGGCAGTAACAGCTACTTTGCAAGTTAGCCTGGGCTTTTTGGGCAATGGTCTTATGACTGGCTTATGGATAGCTGCCTTGGTGTGTAGCAGTGAAGTACTTGATTTTGATGGCCAGATGATACTAGCAGTATTGCTGGGATTGATATTGGATTATTATTCAGGTGCTGATTTTGGTCTTCATATGGTATACGCTGTATTGATTGTATTGACTGGCATGTTGGTTCGGACAAGTTTTGATCATGCCAATCAAAGACTGCTCAATTTGTCTGTATCTATTGGTTTGCTGGTAGTATATAGTCTAGTCAGGACACTGCCGAGTATGAATGTCGTGTCAAGTGCGAACTGGCAAGCAGTGCTGTCTTCGCTAACTATTCAGATTGTTGGTGTTATCGTATGGTTTTTTGTCATAGTGGGCATTTTCAGTATATTCAAATCCAGCCTGCAAAAACTCTCAAATGGTGTCCAAATCAAGTTTATCCGGCGTTTAGTCAAATGATGGAACGATATTTTCGTAGCAAATCGGTCAAAGAGGTGCGACATGGCAAGAAGGAGCAGACCATCCGCAGTAGTGAAGACTGGTCACAGGTCATACTGTCGGGTAGTAGCGAACAACCAGCCGGCGAGCCCAAACTTGGTCGCTGGTATTTGGTGGCCATGTTGGGGTTACTTAGTCTATCAGTATTATTGATGGTTGGCAGATTGAGTCAACTTCAGATAGCTCATGCCGAGACATACCGCAACCAAGCTACTTCCAATCGTGTTCGTGTTGAGACATTGGTAGCGCCGCGCGGGGCGATCTATGATCGCAATGGCGCGCTACTGGTCCGAAATACCGCCAACTTTGATGTTGTAGTTAGCATATACTTGCTACCACGAGACCAGGTACAACTCAACAACGAGATTGAGCTACTTAGCTCGTTGCTGCAAAAAGATCCCAACCAATTGCGCCAATCTATAGAGGATGCAAAGAAAAAAGCCAATCCCCAATTATTGCTAGTAGGGAATATTGATCGCGATACCGCGCTCAAGCTTGAAGAAAAGCAGAGCCAGCTGCCTGGGATAACAGTCGAAGCCAATCCCAGCCGAGAATATTTGGATGGCGGTGTGTTGGCTCATTTCTTGGGCTATGTCGGCCGTATCAACGCCGAAGAATGGCGGGATCACCAAGACTATCGACAGATAGACATGATTGGGAAATCAGGCATTGAGCGGGCTTATGAGAGTGATTTGCGCGGTATAGCTGGCAAAGCCCAAGCCGAAGTCGACGCACAGTCCCGACCATTGCGATATTTGCCGTCGATCGAGCCTGTGCCAGGCAACAATGTTGTGCTAAGCATTGACTTTGAGTTGCAGAAGTACGCGTCGGATGCGCTCCAGCGTGGTCTTGATCGAGCTGGTTCGCGAGCTGGATCGGTGGTAGCGCTTGATCCTCGCAATGGTCAGGTGTTGGCTATAGCCAACCGACCGAGTTACGACAACAATCTGTTTGCACACGGCATCTCGCAAGCTGATTTTGATAGTCTTCAAAACAATCCAGACAAACCATTGTTCAATCGTGCGGCTGGGGGTAGTTATCCGCTCGGTTCAACTATCAAACCCCTAGTATCAGTGGCGGCACTCCAAGAACAAGTGATCAGTGCCTCGACAGTAGTTGAAGACAAGGGGCATCTTGATGTACCCAATCAGTACAATCCCTCGATAGTCTATGTTTTCAAGGGTTGGAAGCCCGAGGGTTTGGGCACGGTCAATGTGGTGCGTGCCATCCAGTGGAGCTCGGATATATTTTTCTACATGGTAGGCGGTGGTTATTTGCAACAGTTCAAGGGTCTTGGCGTGGCCAAACTCACTGACTGGTACCACCGTTTTGGTCTCGGCTCACGGTCTGGATTGGATATCGGCGAAGAGTCGGCTGGTTTTGTACCATCGCCTGAGGCCAAGAAGAAGTATTCCAATGACCCCTGGTCGATTGGTGATACTTACAATATATCGATAGGTCAGGGTGATTTGCGGGCTACACCACTACAATTGGCGGTGGCTACTGCAGCAATTGCCAATGGCGGCACTATCTTCAAGCCGCAACTTTTGTATGAGGTCAAATCACCTGATGGGCAAGTCAAACAACAAGCCCAACCAGTAGCTGTTCGCAATCTCAATATAGCTCCAGCCAATCTCGCTTTGGTACGCGCTGGTATGGAGCAGGCCGTCGAGAGTGGTACGGCTTGCTGTCTGCTCAAGGCCGAGGTACCTGTCCGAGTGGCCGGCAAGACTGGTACGGCCGAGACCAGCTCAGAAGGCTTTGATGGTAAAAATCCGCGTACCAAACCACATGCTTGGTTTGTCAGCTATGCGCCAGCCGACAACCCGCGAATAGTTTTGGTTACGATGGTTGAGAATTCAGGTGAAGGCGCTGATTTTGCCGTGCCGATAGCTCGCGAAATACTCAGTTGGTATTTCCGCCGCTAAATGTAGTAATTATTACCTTATAGTTATGCTTGACATTAGGACTGCTGTTTGCGAGAATAAAAAACAAACTACACGCGAAAAACGCATTTGTAGATGGGTGAGTTTTAAAAAGTAACGAAACGACGTTTTGGAAAGAGTGTGCCCCCGTGGTAACGCTTTTTTAAGTTGTTTTTTCAGGGAGAAACCGATGGTACAACCAAAAGACTATTATCTGACAAACGAGGGCATAGACGAGCTCAAGACTGAGCTGGAGGATCTTACGCGCAACAAACGCAAAGAAGTAGCCAAGGCACTCAAAGAGGCCAAGGAATTTGGCGATCTGAGCGAGAATTCTGACTGGGATGATGCCAAATCGCGCCAGGCATTTATCGAAGGTCGTATAGCCGAGATAGAGAACATCCTCAAGCACGCCAAATTGATTGAAAAACATGCTGATGGTGCCGTATCGATTGGCTCTACTGTGCTGGTAGAGCTTGAAGATGGTGAGCAGACTTTTCAAATTGTGGGTAGCACCGAAGCCAATCCAGATGAGGGCAAGATTTCTGACTCTAGCCCGATTGGCAAAGCATTGCTTGGCAAAACTGCTGGTGACGAAGTTAGTGTTGATGTGCCAGCTGGTAGCATCGTATACAAGATCAAAAAAGTTCAGTAGCGCAGTCTAAAAAGCAGTATACTAGTAATATGACTGAGCCAAACTCAGAACAATTACGCTACTGGGTCGACCAGGTTTGCCAGAAAATTGTGGATAAGTATCCGACTGGTGACTTGAGAGTTTGTAGTGGTATCTCGCCATCTGGTCCTTATCACATAGGTCATAGCCGCGAAATACTGACAGCCGACGCCATCAAACGTGGCCTAGTTGAGCGAGGGCGCAACATTGAACACGTACATTTTGTCGACGACTTTGACGCCTTGCGCAAGCGATACCCGTATTTGCCTGAATCATTCGAAACCGAGGTCGGTAAACCACTCTTTATGGTTAAAGCGCCCGACGGTGTATCTAGCAGTTATGCTGAGCAGTTTGCTAGCGAATATTTAGCAGCCGTCGAACAGCTTGGTGTGCAAATGACCGTGGTTCGTATACATGAGAAGTATCAAGACGGCACTTTTGCTGATTGCATTAACACAGCGCTGAATCATCGTGAGGAAATTGCCGCAATATTAAATCAAGTTAGTGGGCGCTCAGTTGAAGCTGATTGGCTACCAATCCAAATTCTAGACGAGTCATCAGACAATCTTCGAACTGCCAAATTTATTGGCTATGACGAGCAGCTTGGTAAAGTGCACTATTTGGGCCAAGACGGCAAAGAGTACTCAGCCGATATTACACGTGGGCAGGTCAAACTTGATTGGCGTGTGCATTGGCCAGCCTGGTGGACAATTTGGGGCAATCAAGTTGAGGGCTTTGGTCGCGAACATGCCACCAAGGGTGGTAGTTACGACACAGGTGTTGAAATTGCCAAGCAAATATTTGGCACCGCACCACCGATTCCGGTGCCATATGAAACCATCAATCTCAAGGGTGATACCAAGAAGATGAGCTCAAGCCTGGGCAACTTAGTCAGTATCAAAGCCGCCTTGGATCTAATACCTGCTGAAGTTCTGCGCTACTTCACTTTCAAAAGCCGTCCTGAGCGCCAACTATTTTTTGACCCTGGTATTGGGCTATACAATCTGATAGATGAGTATGCCAAGACCGAATCACTTACCTTGGCAGGCGAAGAGCCAGAATTCAAACGAGCTTGGCAGATAGCAACACTTCGCGCTCAAGAGCATGTCATATCGACCGTGCCTTTTAGCCATCTGGTGACTGTTTATCAAACAGCCGACGGTGATAATGAGAAAATAATGGATATATTGCGACGCTCTGGGCACAGCGAGGCTGTGAAGTCGCAGCAGGCATCTATTGAGCGAGAGCTCAAATATGTTGCTGCTTGGCTAGACAATTATGCACCTGACAAAGTCAAATTTAGCGTTTTGGCAAAAAGGCCAACTCTCGCTATCTCGGATCAACATCAAGCTATCTTGAGTCGGCTAGCCGACGAATTGCAATCATCCGATCACAGCGCGGATGCTATCCACAATGCTATCTATGAGCAAGCAGTCAATGCTGATATCAAGCCGGCAGAGATTTTCAAATTGTTGTACCAATTATTTATTGGTCAGGATGCCGGACCGCGCTTGGGCTTTTTCCTTGCTAGTCTCGATCAAGACTTTGTACTGAAAAGACTTCGAGGTGAGGCTTAGACTGGTATAATATTACTATGCTCGATATCCAATTTATTCGCGATAATACTGAGTTGGTCCGCAAAGCCATTGCTGACAAACAAAGCAAGGTCGATCTAGATTTGTTGCTGGATATCGATAGGAAGCGTCGTGATTTGTTGGGCCGTAGTGAAGAGTTGGCTGCCCGGCGCAATGAGTTAGCCAAGGCCCAAAAAGGTGGCAAACCGACCGTTGAGGCTATCAATCAAGGCAAGCAACTCAAGAACGACTATGAGAAGCTGACCGATGAGCTGGACAAAATTGAGGCTGAATACTTTGATATGTTGTACAAAGTACCCAATATTCCGACTGCTGACACCCCTATAGGTAATAGCGAAGCCGAGAATCAAGTGGTCTCAAGCTGGGGTGAGAAGCCCAAGTTTGATTTTACGCCGCGCGACCATGTCACTCTGGGTGAAGATCTGGGGCTGATAGACCTCAAGCGTGCTGCCAAAGTGTCAGGCGCTCGTTTTGCTTATCTGATGGGTGGGTTGGTAGAGCTGCAGTTCGGGCTCATGCGCTGGGTACTAGATGTGTTGACAGATAGTGCAGCGCTTGCCGAGATCGCCAAGGTTAGTCAAGTCGATGCTTTACCAAATCCGTTTGTACCGATGTTGCCACCTGTGATGCTGCGCACTGACAGCTATGCCGCTACCGCTAGACTCAAGGCCGAAGAAGTGACTTACAAACTGGCTGATGATGATTTGTGGCTGATCGGTAGTGCCGAGCACAGTATGGTTGCTATGTTCCAGGGAGAAAAGCTGGATCTATCAAATGGCCCGAAACGGTTTTTGGGCTATTCGACGAGTTTTCGACGTGAAGCTGGTAGCTATGGCAAAGACTTGCATGGTATTTTGCGCATGCATCATTTTGACAAACTCGAGATGGAAAGTTTTTGCAGCCCAGCAGACGGATTGAGCGAGCACAAATTCTTCATCGCTATTCAAGAATATTTGATGCAGCAGTTAGGACTTCATTATCAGGTGGTACTCAAATGTACCGCCGACATGGGTGATCCCAACGCCCGCGGTGTTGATATTGAGGCTTGGGTACCGTCGCAAGACACTTATCGTGAAACTCACTCGGCCGACTACATGACAGATTACCAGGCTCGCAGGCTTAAGCTACGCACCACCGATGCAACAGGCCAGTCAGAGTACGTCCACACCAACGATGCCACTGCCTTTGCTATAGGACGCACGCTGATTGCCATCATGGAGCAGTACCAGCAGCCCGATGGTAGTATCGCTATTCCAGAGGTGTTGCAGCCATATTGTGCCAACAAAAAAGTCATTGCTAAGCCATAGGAGGTAATTATGATACAAATTCAACTGTCCGGGCGACAATACGATATATCACCCGAGATTGAGAAATATGTCCAGCAAAAACTTGGCAGGCTCGACAAGTATTTACCAAAAGACCACCAATCACAGGGCATGACCGTGGAGATATTTCGTGATCCATCAGGGCGAGAAGACAATCGCTACAAGGTAACAGCACTATTGCGGGTGGCTGGCCCTGACCTGGTAGCTGAGACTGCTACTATCAATCCGCACGCGGCCATCGACATCGTCGAGGCCAAACTCAAGGATCAGATCCGTCGCTACAAAGACAAGCACAAACCCAAACGTTTTCGGATCAAAGAGATGTTTGGCAGGTCCGAGGACTAAGCTGAGCTGACAGATAGCAACAGATAGGATATAATACAAAGCTGATTTATTATGAGTTTTTTGCAAAAAATGTTTGGCGATCCCAACGCGCGCGAAATCAAAAAAGCCGATGCGCGTGTGGTTCGTATAAATGAGCTAGAAGACAGTATCAAAAAATTGTCTGACAAACAGCTGCGTGATAAAACGGCTGAATTTCGCAAGCGGCTTGAGAAAAAAACCAAGCTAGATGATTTACTAGAAGAAGCATTTGCAGTTGTGCGTGAGGCTAGTCGGCGCACTATCAACATGCGACACTTTGATGTCCAGCTAGTAGGTGGCATTGTGCTGCATGAGGGCAAAATTGCTGAGATGCGTACTGGTGAGGGTAAGACCCTGGTGGCCACACTACCGCTGTATCTCAATGCTCTAGAGTCCAAGGGCGCTCATCTGGTAACTGTCAACGAGTTTTTGGCTCGACTAGGCGCTGGTTGGAATGGCCCGCTTTATCATAGTCTTGGTATGAGTGTTGGTGTGGTAGTGCCACAAGGTGCGTTTGTGTATGACCCAGAATATACCGATGACAGCCACTATGATGAGCGTCTCAGACACCTGCGTCCGGTCGAAAAGCCCGAGGCCTACAGCGCCGACATTACTTATGGTACCAACAACGAGTTTGGGTTTGATTATCTACGCGACAATATGGTGCAGGACGTGGCCCAGTGCGCACAGCGCGGCTTGCATTATGCCATCGTTGACGAGGTTGACTCTATTCTGATCGACGAAGCCCGCACCCCACTTATTATTAGCCAACCATCACAGAAGAGCTCGGAGCGCTACTACCAATTTGCCGATATTGCGCGCGGACTCAAACTAGCAGACGATTATGAACTCGATGAGAAAGCCAAATCAGTTAGTATTACCGACGAAGGTATTCGCAAGGTGGAGCGCAAGGTTGGTGTCGACAATCTGTATGACCCACAACATATTGAATCAATTCATCTACTTGAGCAAAGCCTCAAGGCCAAAGCCTTGTTCCAAAAAGACAAAGACTATGTGATCTCAGAAGATGGTGAAGTAATTATTGTCGATGAATTTACCGGCCGTTTGTTGCAGGGCCGCCGCTATTCTGAGGGCTTGCACCAAGCCATTGAGGCCAAAGAAGGTTTGCAGATCCAAGCTGAGAGCCAAACATTGGCGACTATTACTTTTCAAAATCTATTTCGACTTTATGACAAATTGGCAGGCATGACCGGTACGGCAGCCACTGAGGCCGAAGAGTTTGCTAAGATATATAGCCTCGAAGTCACTTCTATACCAACTCACAAACCAATGATTCGTGAAGATCTCAAAGATCGTATCTACAAGTCAGAAATAGCTAAGTTTGCTGCCGTGGTCGAAGAAGTACGTGAGCGCCATGACATGGGGCAGCCTATTTTGCTAGGTACGGCCAGCATTGAGAAAAACGAATTACTCAGTGGGCTGTTGCGCAAAGCTGGCATTGATCACAATATGCTCAATGCCAAAAACAATGAGTCGGAGTCGGAGACAGTTGCCAAGGCTGGTCAAAAAGGCGCTGTAACTCTGGCTACCAATATCGCTGGTCGTGGTACGGATATCGTGCTCGGCGATGGTGTCAAAGAGTTGGGTGGTTTGCATGTGATAGGTACCGAGCGGCATGAATCACGCCGCATCGACAATCAGTTACGTGGCCGTGCCGGTCGTCAGGGTGATCCCGGCTCTAGCCAATTCTTCGTGAGTCTAGAAGATGATCTGATGCGCATCTTTGGCGGTGAGCGTATTGGCAATCTTATGAATACCCTACAGCTGCCTGATGACGTACCGATCGAGAACAAGATGATTACTCGAGCGCTCGAGACGGCTCAAAAACGCGTTGAGGGCCACAACTTTGATATTCGTAAACATTTGGTTGAATACGATGATGTTATGAATAGTCATCGCGAAGTTATCTACAAGCGCCGTCGTGAATACTTGACTGGCAACAATATCAAATCATCAGTTTTGCAAAGCTTTGAGGCGATCTTTGGGCGCATCGTTGCAGCTCACACCGATGCTCGCACTGACACGCTCGATCTTGATGCTGTCACCAAAGAGGCTAGTCAGTTTATTGAGATACCCAAAGGCTGGGCCGCCAAGCTCCCCAAGAAACTCCCGGCTGACGTGATCACAGCACTTACCACTCTTGCTACCAAGCAATACGCCAAAAAAGAAAAAGACTTTACGGCCGATACCATGCGCATGGTAGAGCGTTTTGTTAGTTTGCAAGTAATTGACAGTGCTTGGCTGCGCCATCTTGAGACTATGGAACACTTGCGAGAAGGCATAGGACTGCGTGGCTATGGCCAGCGCGATCCACTGGTGGAATACAAAGCCGAGGGTTATCGATTGTTCCAAGACCTATTAGCATCAATTGATGCCGAGATAGCGAGTCTGATATTCAAAGTCCAGCTGCAGCCGGCCGAAGCTGTTGAGACGCCTCAGACCGAGCTAACTGCTGCTGCTGAAAATGCCACTGAGCTAGGACCGGCCGAAGATACCAGCCTGCAACCGGAGCCCAAATCCACCGAGGTCAAAGCCAAGCCAACCACCACACCAAGTCTCAAACCAATCCGCAAAAAGTCCAAGAAAAAGAAGAAGAAACGCTGATGAACCCGCTCAAGCCCCAAGCTAGCTGGAAGAAGCGACTGCTTTTTGGCGGCGTGGGTGTATTGATGCTGGGCCTTGTTGTAGCAGCCGGCTATTTTTTTTACCGATACGATCAGGCTAGCCAACCACAGGTGGATTTGGTCCAGAGCGATAGCAGTAAAGATAATGGTAGCGGCATAGCTCTGCCGGGCCTTACCTCTGATGGCCAAATCCCACTCGGTACCCCCAATGGTGATAGTAGCGGCAACAGCGTGGCTCTCAATTCTGGTACTTCGAGCCAGGCTACAGGCCAGAACAATCAGCAATCATCCAATCAGCAGTCGACCAAGCCAGTCCGCAGCCAGACCTTGCCCAACGGTCTGAAGATCGATGAATACAGCTACGGCAGTGGTGATCGTGCTACCAAACAAGGTGATACTATTGCGGTACACTATATTGGTTATTTGGATGATGGAAAGGTGTTTGATACTTCTCTCAAGGGTGAAAAAAAGCCTTTTGGTTTTAAGCTCGGTGCTGGCCAAGTTATCCCAGGCTGGGACATCGGTCTTCAGGACATGCATGTCGGTGCAGTACGCCGATTGGTCATACCAGCCAGCTTGGCTTATGGCGCGCATGGCTATCCGCCGGCAATTCCACCCAACGCTACACTGACTTTTGACGTGCAATTGATGGGTATCCAATAGCAATGAAAATCGCGATTCTGGGCTACAATCGAGAAGGTCAGGCGGCACTTGATTACTACCATGCCAAAGGCAATGACTGCACGGTTTACTATTACTCCAACCCATCAGCCACAGCGGATTCGCCAATACACAGCTTGCCACAAGACATCAAAACAGTCGAAGTTGCGCGCGACACTGACTACCAAGGCGTACTGGACGAATTCGACCTGGTTGTACGCACTGCCGACATCTTACCTACCAGGATCAATACTACAACACCAATTACTTCCAATACGATTGAGTTTTTTGAGCAGTGTAGAGCGCCGATTGTTGGCGTGACCGGCACCAAAGGCAAAGGCACTACTAGCACGCTGATAGCTAAGTTTCTCGAGGCTGCTGGGCAACACGTGTACTTGGCAGGCAATATCGGCCAGGCTCCATTGACCATTTTGGGTCAGGTGAAATCGTCTGACCTAGTAGTGTTGGAGCTGAGTAGTTATCAACTGATGGATTTGGGAAAGAGCCCACATATAGCTGTACATCTGATGGTGAGCCCAGATCATCTAGATGTACATACCAATATGCGAGAATATGTCCATGCCAAACGACGAATTTTTGAGTTTCAGCAACCAGATGATGTGGCCGTATATACGCCGCTCAATCAGTATTCAGCCCAGAATGCTCAGATCAGCCCAGCTACTACCCAGCGCAAATATGGCGCTGATCTCAAAGATTCAGATGGCGTACGGGTGGTTGGTGATCAGATATTGTTTGGTCAGCAGGTAATAGCTGATGTATCAGACGTGGCCTTGGCTGGTCGCCATATGCTCGACAATGTCTGTGCCGCGATCGCGGCCAGCTGGGATTACGTCGCTGACAAATCAGTGTATCCGAGGGTGTTACGTGAATTCACCGGCTTGCCACACCGGCTCCAGGTAGTGGTAGAACGTGCTGGAGTGCGCTATATCGACGACTCTATCTCGACCAATCCAGATACGGCGATTGCTGCTATTCGCGCCTTTGAAGAGCCCAAGATAGTTATTTTAGGCGGATCGGATAAAGGCAACGATTATACTGAATTGACTCAGGTGATAGCTACTACTCCATCTGTGAAATATGTCTATCTGATCGGCCAAATGGCGTCCAGAATCGCTCAGGGCCTGCAGGACGCGGGTTTTGACCGCTACAGCCAAAAGCACAAGGATTTAGCACAAGTCGTTCAAGACGCCTCCAAGATGGCTACAGAGGGCGATATCGTGCTACTGAGCCCGGCCTGTGCCAGTTTTGATATGTTTGGCAGCTATGCTGAGCGCGGTGATCTGTTTGCCCAGGCCGCGAAGACTTTATAACGATTTGTCAGCTTGGTAGCGTAAGGGTTATAATTAGTCATAATATGTCCGCCGAGGGTGCCAATATCTATTGGAATAACGGTGATGTTACAGCCAGATCTGGCAGTGGTAATGGCAGTAATACCGAGCATGCCGAAGTCAATGTCAACCAACCGGCCCGCGAGACCGAATCAGATCTGACAAAAGAGCTTATCGATATTGCTGCCGCAACAGGCCAAGGAACGGAGGCTAGAAGATTGCATGGCGATGAGGGAGCTGTCGATTGGGGCAAAATAGCCAGCAAAACACATGAGGGGCTTAAAAAGGCTGGACGAGGTGTTGAGAAAGCAGGTAGATTTGCTGCTTTTCAGGGCAATCGGGCTTTTGATTGGGTGACCCAGCGCGACATAGAGTTCTTTAGCAATCCAAGTCTTAGTGATCTGGAAAAGGCCCGCAACGCCCTGTCGGCAGTGCGCGCGCGTCAGAAATCTGTTTGGAGCCGAGTGCCCGGACCTTGGAAATTATCAGATGCCGATGTGATGCTCGCAGAGCACGAATATGAGATGATGTTTCAGCAACAGGTGATAGATGCCATGACAGAGGCAGTCAATCGCCACGGCGTGGAGTATTTTGAATCGCCTGAGGCCCAGCTGCAGATGCTGCAGATGTATGCCAACGAAAAAGCGCTGCGTGCCGCAGCCGACACCGCTGCCCAAGGTGCTAGAAAGGGCGGCAAGCTTGGCGCTTATCTAGCCAGGCATCCGGGGCTGAGAGTGGGGCTCGGTATTGGCATGATGGTGGGAGGGTCGGCTGCGACTCTTCTAGGAATTGGCCCGGCCGCCGGCATGATAGGCGCCGGTATGTACACAGCGTCGCGTGCCAATATCGAGCGCATTCAGGGCGGGGTACGCTCCAAGCGTGAAGATAACAGACTCCAGAAAGAGCTCAATGCTATCATGTCACGCAATAATGCGGCTGGACAAATGGTACTAGATGATTTCGTGCAAAATGTGAATGAGCGTGATCGCAAGGGCCGCAGCAAACTCAAACCCGAAGCCAGGGCATTTATCAATGACGCCGCCAGCGGACAGGCTCTGCCTGACGATCTCAAATTGGTGCTGTTACAGATGAGGGATGCCGAGAATCAACTAAATGCTCGAGGAGATATCTCTGATACTAAAGGTATCGAATCATGGATATCCGAAAACGAACCCGATGTGGTAGCCAATATCATGAGCCAAGCTCTGCTTAGTAGCTTACAATGGGAGCGAGAAGAGGCCAATCGCCAGGGGCGTGGTAATCGCTACAAGATAGCCACATCTATCGGTATGGGTGCGATTGGGGTAGCTGCGCTCGGCGGCTTCTCGGCTACTGCCAAGATGCCGGAGACTATTCGAGCCTCGCTGGGTATGGGCGGCTTTGGCCTGGCTGAGTATTTGATATACAAGCGACGTAAGAAGAAAAGTGGTAATTAATAGGAGGCTTTATGGATACACCAATACCTACCAGTCAATTTGATATAGTGCTTTTTAAGGAACTTGGTATTGAGCAGGTCGATCCTGCCAAAAAAGCCGAGTTACTCGATACCATAGCTGAAATAGTGCA
Source organism: uncultured Candidatus Saccharibacteria bacterium (assembly GCA_964637185.1). GTDB lineage: Bacteria > Patescibacteriota > Saccharimonadia > CAILAD01 > BJGX01 > CAZSVP01. The sequence continues at coordinate 38,764 of CAZWVB010000003.1, forward strand.
AAACCGCTTGGCAGTAAGGATAGTCGATGTCCTCTCCGAAGCGGAGCTCAACCAATTACAAAAGCTGATCGAAGCAGGTGACGACACTGCACTTGGTGAGTTTCTAGGCCAAAATGTACCTGATTTTCATGCTATGGTAGCCGAGGAGATACGCCGCATCAAGACTGAACTATATGAAGATGTGGCCGCTACGCGTGAGGCGCTCAAGTCGGTGATAGACAACCAGCCAAAGACTTGACAAATTAGTCATTTTGTAGTATATTTACGCCAATCCATATTTTGGAATACAAATGTGGATAGTTCAATTGAAATATCCGCTCCCAAATACATATGCGGGATGTTGGTAACAAGCAGGAGGGTATTTGTATATTTGTGTACGAAGATTCAACCTGCTTTTTTGTTTGCACGGTTCTAAGGCAGAACCCTGCGTGCTATCGTGTCATCTGCCGCCCAGTTGATGCTTTGGCCGCAGGACTCTGCCTTAGTATAGACCGCTCCCTCCCCGGGAGCCCAAACCCCAGGGAGAAGGAGATGTCTCTTTTCAACCGACCGCAGGATCAGGTGCCAGAACAGTTCGACTTTGAGGAACACGACCTCAGCGAACGCCTGGCCAGGACTCTGCGCAAACAATCATCAACATCATCCGACACGCCCCCTCGTGGGGCAACCAACCACGAGGGAGAAGCGAAAGCGATGACAACAACGGAGACCAAGAAGGAAGAAACGCGTATGGTCACGTTGTTGACCTACGCGATGGACCACGGCTACAGCATGCCCCAGATCCGTCAGCTCAAGAGCATGGCGTATCAGAATGGATGGCTCAAGAGCCACAAGTTCATCCTGCCCAACCGCGCCAACCGACTGTTCGCCGAGCTCGGTGAGGAGCCCCAGGATGGCTTCGTCCAGCCAGCCGAGGGGATCCCCGAGAAGCAGACGCTGATCTGGTGGGAAGAGTGGTTCGTCCAGCAAGGCGCGCCATGGCCCAATGGCTGGCGCGACATTCGCACCGTGGCGGGCGTTCGCAAGAATGCCAGCCGCACGGAGGTCGTCGAAGCCAGCGACATCGTCGAGGGCATCATGACCATCCTCAACCCGATTCCAGCACAGCAGTCCCCGGGCGAAGGTGATGCTGCAGAGAAGAAGCCGACAGGCGAACCCGAAGCAGCACAGCCCGAACCCGACCTGCAGTCCCCGCCCGACACCGAGCCAGACCCGGCGCAAGCCGCGGCCGAGCCGGAAGAGGGTGACCACGACCAAGCTTCCCCGGAGGGGGAAACAACCGAACCCCCCGAGGAGGAGCAAGACATGGAAGACCAGGAGATTCGGCAGTTGCGCTCGCTGATCGGCTGCATGAAGGCCGGCTACAGCGACTACAACGGGCTTCGTCAGATGTCCCAGGCGGATCGCGACCGACACTTCGCGACCCACCCCGGTACTAAGGACCGGTACGACCAGTACCAGTACTGGGTCCGGGAGACGGGCGATATCTTCCGGCTCGAGGCTCAGCGCCAAGATCCGAAGGGCGATCGCCTGCCCTGGGGCGACCGGACGAAGTGGAACAAGTGGGTGTGGCGCAAGCTGCAGCTCTTGCTCCATCCGGACTCCAACAACTCGCTCAACCGCGAGGACTTGGAGGGGCTGTTCTCCGACAACGGCAGGGCCAAGGCTTCGGCCGGGTCGCAGCAGCGGGCGTCGTCCAGCTCAGGTTCGTCCGGGCAGGCACGGCCTCGCAGTCAGCAGTCGCAGCGCAGCCGGCAGTCCACTGGTCCGGCCAGCTTCGAGGAGATGGTGGCCAAGGCGCGTCGCTACATCGAATCGGCTCCGATCGAGTCGTGGACGTACACGCGTACCGACGCCAACAACCGGTACATCAACGCCGGTTTCATCCGCCTCGTCGCTCGCTACGGCCTTGGGCCCTTCAAGGAGGACTTCGCGTCCGATCTGAAGGATCTCAGCGCTGCCGAGCGCAATGAGCTGGCCAGCAAGGTGTTTCGGGCTGCTTTCGAGCAGATCCTCACCGACACCTTCGGCTAGCACGGACCGCAACAAGGGAGCGGGTAAGGTTTCCGTCCGGTCTTCGGACCGGGCGGAGGCCTGCTCTCTCATATTGGGATAAGCTACCTGATGATCCCATCTGGCCCAGTGAGGCCACACAAGCATCGCTTGTGATCAGGTACCGCTCCCAACATCCATTAGCCCGCCAAAGGCGGGTGACTACCAAGGAGGTACCGGTATGCCCGGTGCATTCACCGACGACGACTTCGCCGACGAGCCGGAGGCCAGCACCACCGCCGACCCCCAGCAGATCGCGCGTGCGCGCGAGCTGCTGGGCAAGGTCGTCTTCGGCCAGGTCCAGCTCAAGGACAAGTCCAGCGCGAAGTTCAACGTCGATGGCCTCAAGGCTGCGTCGTTGCTCTGCCGCAACGACTTCAAGAAGTCGTTCCCGAGCTCGTCGCTCGAGGACTTCGTGGCCGCCTTCAAGGCCGCCTTCCAGGGTCTCCTGGAGGACACCTTCGGCTGAGACGTCGTCGTCGACCAGAGGGGTAGCCGTCCCGGGATTCGCCCGGGACGGCGCCTCTCGCCACTCTACACGGAATGGCTCGTAACCCTGACTATCAATTGATCCCACTCGAGAACGGGGTCAGACCAGTTCAAACACTGGTAGCCAGGACTCGCTCCCTTCCCAATCCATCTAGCCCGCCGTGTAGGCGGGTGAATACGAAAGGAGTACTCCATGACCGGAGTATTCACGGACGACGACTGGGGTGACCCAGTCGATCCGCCAGCAGGCGGCGTCGGGGCCGGCATGCAGCAACAGCATGCTCTCGCCCTCGCCGGTGTCATCGCCGGTGTGCTCACCCTCGTGTTCCTCATCGGACTCGGGTCGTGGGATGCTGTCGGTTGGATCAAAGCGCTGCTGATCGCTGTCATCGTTGGCCTAGCGGCCTTCGGGACGGTGTACTGGCTCGCCCTGCACCCACCGCAGCCGCGCCGCGCTTCGGCACCCGATGGTGATCCGGCTGCCGCGCCCGCGCCGGCGGCCACCACCAACCACACCTTCATCGCCATCATGGTGGGGTGTGGTACGACCGTCGTGAGCTCGGTGTTCCTGACCGTGGTCGCGGCACGGTTCACCGAGGATGGTGCATTCCGCACCATGGCCTTCCTGGCCCCGTACATCGTTGCGGGCGGGATCGCCACGAAGGCGCTGTTCAAGCGCGGCACCTGAGGCCGATCATGAAGGGTAACCTACATGGTCGGCCGCGAGGCCCCGGGCCTGGACTCTCGATCGCGTATCGAGAGTCCACCTGGGTGCCCTCGCACTCAACCTACATATTAGACTTATGCTTTGCAAACTGGCTCAACAAGCGTAACCTAATATGTGGGCTGAATCTTGGAGAGAAAACCAAGCTTAAGTTCACATATCGCACCCTTGACACCTACAGAAGGAGGAACGCGATGAATCCTCAACAGAGGATCGTTGCTTCTCTGACGATCGTCTTCGTACTGCTGTTCGCAGCAATCGGAGCCAGCTTCGTCAGCCGAAGCGGCGCCCAGGCGGCCAACACACAGGCCGCGGTAGATCTTGGTAACCGCCTTGATCCGGGCACCACCATCACGCCAGGCACGACGCCTGGCACCACGACAGGTACCACGTCGCCGCCACCTACCACGGCCAATCCCGGCTGTGAGCAGGATGGCACCCACGACGTGGCCGACTGCGTGGCGAACAGGCTCGATCCGAGCTCGTCCACCACCAGCACCACGGCCGGGACCAACCCTCCCGGTACCAACGCGCCCGGCACTACGGCACCCACCACCACGGCAGCACCCTCGACGACGGCAGCAACTACGCCTTCGACGAGCGCACCGCCGCAGGAGCCGATCACCCCGACTTGGGTCAACATGACCGAGGCGGAGCGATCCAACCTGCTGCACATCGCCGTCGATTCCCAGAAAGTGGCGCGCGAGCGCATGTACGACCTGGGATTCAGCGACGATGGTGGGGTGACCTGCAGTCGTGAGTGCATCCTGTCCGGAGGCATCAAGGGGGACACCCCCCAGCAGATGTCCGTCGACATCCTCGCCAAGATGGTGAAATCCCCTCTGGCGCTGGACAGCACGGCTCGTTTCATCCTTGGCGACAAGTATGACGATCCGCGCCCCGTCGGCAATCTGGACAAGGCGGCCAACGACTTCTCCATCCTCGTGGTGTTCATGGTCGAGTCCTTCAAGGCTGGCCAGGATCCCACCCACGGGCATGGTTGGGTCGAGGTCGGAGTCATTCCGGCTGGCACAACACTCTGGAACACGGTGGTAGAGAACGGGGAGGTCAAGACCTTCCAGTACACCACCACCAAGGAGCGTCGCTTCGTCAAGTTCCATCTTGGCGACGTGACACTGGGGTTCTTCGACAGCTGCGGGAATCTCTTCGGAGACAACCCGCCGCCGGACATCCCCCAGATCCCCGAGCCGTGCCACGACGACAACCCGGCTTGTCATCCGCCGCCCAGCTCGCAGCCGCCGAGCACACCACCGCCGACCGGTGGGCCGACGACGACACCGCCGCCGCATGTCTGCCCGCCGGGCACCATCTGGAACCCGGTGTTGCGGATCTGCGGCAAGTTGGACACACACCCGGCCGGTCCGCAGTCCCCGACGCCGACACAGGTGCAGGGGCCTGGTCCGACCCACCCGGCTGGGCCGCCGAACACTGGCATCAACCCGGGCAATCCGAACCCCACGACAGGGTGCAACCCAACCTGTCCGGGGGCGACGACGACCACCACCCGGTTGGCACCGCCGAGCTCGGCCCCGGTACCGCCGAGCCAACCGAAGCCTTCGACGCCCACCACCATGGGCGGTCCATAGGGCACTAGATGCTTCGAGAGGTACGAGGACATCCTCGAAGCGTAAACGGTTCCTCCATGATGAGGGTGCGAGCGTCCCTGGGGAGAGCGATCTCCCCAGGGCACGCGCCTACCCAGACTGAAACTAGTCCGTATATCGATTGCTGATTGGTTTCAGGATGGATATCCTGAAATAAGCATAAAAACAATATTGACATAAATATCAAAATATGCTATTATCACTCTGATTTTGAGGGTGAAGCCCTTTTACAGCCGAATACAGTGCAACCAATTGAGGCAGGGCCACAATTATCATTTGTGGTTCGACCATTAACTAGATATAAGGAGAAGCTTATGAAGAAGAAATCGATCTTCAAAAAAGTTCTCGGCATTGTATTGGCTACTGTAGCTTTGGTGGTAATACCACTGGCTGCGACTGCTGATTGGAGCCCAGAACGACCGATCAAAGAATATTACCCAGGTGTGCCTGGCTTTGATCATGTTACTTTCAACTCGTTTGTCAAAACCGCCAACTACGGCGACGAACGACTTTTCTACACCGCCAAAGATGCGGCCAACACCAATTCCGGTGGGTTTGATGACAGCATGCAAGTGCACGCTGGTCAAGAGATACTTATGCGCACCTACATCCACAACGGTGCTGACTCCAGTCTCAATGCTAGTGGCGTCGGTATTGCTCGCAATTCGAAGGTGAAAATCTTGATACCGAGCGGGTACGACAAAGCATTACGCTCTGTCAGCTACGTCAGTGCTAGCAATGCCCAACCGGGTACTGTTGCGGCCAGTGTGGACCTCAAGGGTGACAACCCATTTGGCCTGCAGTATGTAGCCGGGAGTGCTATGGCTTACAGCAATCAAGTACCTGCTGGATTCAAACTCAGTGATAGTATCGTCACTGATGGTGCTCCAGTCGGCAACCAAGCTGCTGATGGCAACATCGCTGGTTGTTTTGAAAACGGCGTGATTGTGACCATCAAAGTCCGTGTAACTGCCGCCAATCTCACTATCCAGAAGAAAGTCGGTATCCCAGGCAGTGGTCAGTGGCAAGAGCAAGTCCAGGTCAAAAAAGGCGATACTGTCAGCTGGGGTATTCACTATGAAAACACCGGCGACACTATCATGCACAAGGTAGTGATCACTGACAAATTGCCCCCATACCACACAGTGGTACCGGGCAGTGTCAAGTTGTATGTACCAACCAATCCTGAAGGTGTATCGCTCAATGACACAGCGCTGTTCAACGAAGGCGTGATGGTGGGTGATTACGACCCAGGTGCTGGTGGCAATATTCGCTTCCAGACCAAGGTAGCTGACGATGTTCCGCAAAACTTGCTGATGCGCAACGTGGCCTGTGCTGGTAGCAATGAGACTAGTCGCGACATCTGTGATGATGCCAGTACTATTACTCCGCAGGTACCGCCCACACCTACCCCCACACCTACACCAACCCCCACACCTACGGGTGGGCCATTGCCACAAACCGGTATGGAAGATGGTCTGGTTGGCGCACTGGGTATGAGCGTGATTACTACGGCTGGCTATATGTTACGACGTAGTCGCAAAGACCTCAAAAACGCTTTGACCAAAATCAAATAAGCTAGTACTAGCATCCAAATAAGACCCATGGTAAAAACCAAGGGTCTTTTTGGTATAACTGGTATAATATTGGAGATATGAAAGAACTTGTCAAAAAGCTAACTCATTTGCTCAATCAAATAGACATTGCGATCGATGCGTTGAAACTAGACGAGGACGCAACCAAACTAGCCTCACTGCAAGAGCAGATGAGCGCTAGCGACTTTTGGTCTGATAGCATGCATGCCGAGCAGGTAAGTCGTGAAGCTGCCGAACTGGAGCGCTATATAGCTTCGTGGCGACAGCTGCGTGATGAATTGTCGACAACTCTGGAGATTGCGGAGCTGTCACAAGACGACAATACAGTTGATTTTGATGATATTGTGAGGGATCTCCAAGCCAGGGTAGATGAACAGCTGGTGGCGCTCAAACTAAGCGGCCCACACGACAAAGATCCGGCCATAGTGCAGATAAGTGCTGGAGTTGGTGGCACCGACGCAGCTGACTGGGCAGGCATGCTCGAGACGATGTATGTCAAATATGCCAATAGCCATGGCATGAGTGTGCAAATACTCGAAGAGTCCGCCGGCGATGAAGCTGGTATCAAAAGCGCGACTTTGAGAATTTCAGGCCCATTTGCATACGGCAAGCTCAAAGGCGAGGCTGGGGTACACCGTCTAGTGCGGCTTAGTCCATTTAACTCTGACAACTTGCGCCAAACTAGCTTTGCGCTAGTAGAAGTACTGCCGGAGATAACGGCGACAGAGGCCCAAATTGACCCCAAGGATATTCGCGTGGATGTTTATCGCAGCTCTGGGCACGGAGGCCAAAGTGTCAATACGACCGATAGTGCTGTACGAATTACCCATATGCCAACTGGTCTTGTGGTAGCTGTGCAAAATGAGCGTTCGCAGCTCAAAAACAAAGCGCAGGCTATGTCAATCCTTAGCTCCAAACTGGCCCAGCTAGCTGAGCAGCAGCATCTGGCGAGTATTTCAGAGCTCAAATCAAGCCACAAGTCGGCCGAGTGGGGGTCGCAGATACGTAATTATGTGCTGCACCCTTACCAAAAGGTCAAAGATGTTCGTACTGGCTATGAGACAGCCGATACAGCAGGCGTGCTAGCCGGTGAAATTGAGCCATTTATAGAAGCGTATCTTGATTGGCAAGTTGAGAAAAAATAGACTAATCTGATATAGTCCTATCGGCCTACCATCTTTTGTCTTGGCAAAAGATGGCAAAACCGCCCGGCTCGGACTCAGATACTAGAAACAAGTTAGTATCAGTTTGTTCTTTTTCTGCGGAACTCACTCGAAATATCTTTCGGGTTCAGACAGTCCTCGAAATAGAGTCAAACTATTACTAACTCTTTCTGATCTTCGAGAGCCGGAGTTAAAGACTTCCTGTGTCCATGACGTAGATACTTTTACCTTCTTTTGGTGTTTTCAAAAGAAGGGTACGATTCGCTGGGAGGCTAAGTGTGAAATTATGGCGTTTGGCCATAAAGTGGAAGAAATTATAGCTTCAGGTGCCGAGAAATAGCTAGCCAACTAGAAACAGCGCCTATTATAATACCGCCAGCGTAGACAGCCAAAATGATTAGCAGTATGTGATTGTTAAAATAGGTAAGTGTGCTACCAGCATTTAGTTTGTCTACTAGAAAAGAGCTGGTACCACGCTCGATTGGTATCAGCGCAATCAACGCAATCGTAGCGCCAAACACGCCATACAAAGAGCCCTCAACTATAAATGGCCCACGAATAAACCATTTGGTAGCACCAACTAGCTTCATAATCTCAATTTCTTCACGGCGCGTAAAGATAGCCATACGTATAGTATTGAAAATAATAAGTAGCGCAATTATCAAGAACACTATGCTCAATATTAGTCCGATACGAGCTACCGAGTTGCTGATACGAATGATATTCTCTACTACTCCCTGGCGGTTTTCATCGCGGTTGTCAAAGCTAGTCTCGCTGATGATCTTAGCATTCTCGATAGATTTGATCTTACTATTGGTATCTGCTATTTGTTCGAGATTCTTGAGTTTCACCTCAAAACTGGCCGGCAGTGGATTGCCTATCTCTTGGGCCGACTGAGCTAGTTGTTTGCCATCACTACTAGACTGTTCAAGTCGCTTGAGTGCATCGGCCTTGGATATATATTCCACACTAGATACGTTATCCAGTCCAGTAATACTTGTCTGTAGTGATTTAATCTGATCGCCTGTAGCCTCGTCGCTAAGAAAGATGCTCAAATCAATCTTGTTGCGTACCTCATTTAGCTGTGTACGCACAAATATCGTGGAGAAGGCAAAGAATGTCATCACTAGCAGTGTGATCACCATAATGGCAGTTGCAGCTGTACTAAGCCAAGCATTGCGAAAAGTATTGCGAAAGCCACTCTTGAATATCCGCCAAAAAGTAATCATAGCGAATACTTCCCGATCTTTTCATCCTTGACTATGCGACCACGATTGAGGGTAATTACGCGTTTTTTGAGCGCGTCGACAATATCTTTGTTATGCGTTGTCAGCACCACCGTGGTACCAAAACGGTTGATTTTCAGTAGCAACTCTATAATATCCCATGAATTTTTGGGGTCTAGATTGCCGGTCGGCTCATCAGCTATTAAGATCTTAGGGTTGCGGATAAGGGCCCGAGCTATGGCGGTGCGCTGCTTCTCGCCACCAGATATTTCACCTGGGTAATGATTGGCTTTTTCGCTGAGGCCGACTAGTTGTAATATTTTGGGTACAGCACGTTTGATTTCGCGAGTACGAACGCCTGATACTTCGAGCGCAAAGGCAACATTTTCATAAACAGTAAGATTGGGCAAAAGTTTGAAGTCTTGAAACACCACACCTATGCGTCGGCGCAGATACGGAATATTGGCCTTATCAATAGTGTCGTAGTCGACCGAACCGACGATGATTTTGCCAGCAGTCGGTAACTCTTCTTTGATCAGTAGACGTATCAACGTACTCTTGCCAGCTCCTGAGCTACCAACAATGGTGACAAATTCTTTGGGGTTGATATGCAAAGAAACACCGCTCAAGGCGACGGTTTTGTTGGGATAAATTACCGACACTCGATCTAGTAGAATCATACTGTATTTGTAATTGTAGCATACTTGATGATTGGTTTTGGCCAATAAAAAAGTCATGCTAATAGCCTGTATTTGTCAGGTTGTGGTATAATTACTACAGTATCTAATCTAGGAGGGTACTGACCAAAGTGAAGCACATAAAATCAAAAGTCATCGTTACCGCTATGATCTTGGCGGTGTTATTGGCACTTTTGCCTCATGCCACGATGGCTGACCAGTATGACGATCAGATAAGAGCACTCAAACAAAAAGTCCAACAAACCCAGCAAGCTGCAGATGCAAAAAATGCTGAGGCTGACACTCTCAAAGGCAAACTTACCAGTATTGATGCCCAAATATCAGCTGCCCAGCAAGCGCTCAATCTTACCAATGCACAAATTTCTCAGACTCAGATTCAAATAGATCAAGCCAACAAGGACCTAGAGCGTCAGCAGACAATCCTCAAAGACAATCTCAAGATGATTTACCGTGAGGGTAATATCAGTCCCCTTGAGGTGATAGCTAGTTCTAAGAATTTGAGTGATTTCGTAGCCAAGCAGCAGTATCTAGATGCTATCAAGAAGAAAGTAGATGACAATCTACGCAAGATAGACCAGCTCAAAAAAGAGTTGGCTACAAAAAAAGATCAGCTGGCCGCCCAATCAACTCAACAGAAAGACATCGTCAACCAAATTGCTTCGCAGCGCGCCGAGCAAGCTAGCCTACTTGCCCGTACCCAAGGCGAGGAGGCGAATTATCGCAAGGTTGCAGCCGAGGATAATGCTCAGATCACCGCTTTGCGACGTCAGCAAGCCGCCGCGGTAGCCGCAGTATCAAGCAATGTCCACTACGGTGGTAGCGGTGGCTATCCTTGGGCGGGTGCACCTTTCCCAAACAGTGATCCTGACCCATGGGGCATGTACAAACGCCAATGTGTTAGCTACGCCGCCTGGAAAGTAGCAACTGTACATGGCGGTATGCCTTATTGGGGCGGCCGTGGCAATGCCAATCAGTGGCCCAGTAACGCTCGCGCGGCCGGCATAGCAGTGGATGGCAACCCTCGTGTCGGCGACGTGGCAATTCTCATGAGTGGCCCATATGGTCATGCGGCCTATGTCGAAGCCGTCTTGGGTGGAGGGAAAGTTCGCGTCAGTCAGTACAATGCCAACTGGGACGGTGCTTATTCGGTTGCCGATATTAGCACCGGTGGTGTACAATTTATTCACTTCTAATATCGAATAATTGACCCACATTGGAACCAACCAAACCCACTAGCACGGCAACTCCGCCAAATATCAAACTGTCAAAACCACCCAAATCAAGTGGTGGTTTTTGGCGTTTTGCTATCGTCGGACTAGTATTCTTTGTGCTTGGGGCAGGGGTCTGCTATGGCGCAATTCGTCTTGGGGGCCTTGCACCTAGCTCCAGTAGCAAGATCAATCTTGACAATTTCTGGCAGGCCAACTCAATATTGCAGCAGAAATTTGATGGCGATATAGACCCAAATAAACAGTCTGAAGGTGCGGTGGCCGGGATGGTGGCGAGCCTTGGTGACCCGTATACGATATTTCTCAATAAGGAAGCCAATCAAGCTCTAGCCGACGATCTCAAAGGCCAGCTCAGTGGTGTAGGTATCGAGATGGGAGTCAAGAACAACAAACTTGTCGTAATAGCTCCAATCGACGGCAGTCCGGCTCAAAAAGCTGGAATAAAAGCTGGCGACTACATCGTGTCAATTGATGGCAAAGATGCTAGCAGTTATACGCTTGATGAGGCCGTCAAGACAATTCGTGGCGAGGCTGGTACTCAAGTCAAACTAGGTGTCGTGCGCGGCAATGGTAGCCCACAAGAATACACAATTACGCGCGAGACTATCACTGTGCCGTCTGTAAGTAGCGAGGTAAAAGATGGCAATATTGGCTACATCCGCATCCGCCGCTTCGGTGATGATACTGCTGAGCAGATCAATCAAGCTATCAGCTCGCTAAAAGCCCAAGGTGTGAAGGCCGTAGTCATCGACGTGCGCGACAACCCTGGTGGCTACCTAGACGGCGCTATCAAGATCAGTTCGCAATTTATGAGCCAGGGTGTAGTGGTGCAAGAAAAATCTCGTCACGCAGCTGATAAAAGCTTCTCAGCTATACCTGGCGGCGGTATGACTGACATACCGGTAGTGATGCTGATCAATGGTGGCAGTGCTAGTGCTAGTGAGATCATGGCTGGTGCTCTGCATGACAACAAGCGGGCGACATTGGTAGGTGAGAAATCCTTTGGTAAAGGCAGCGTACAAGAAATAGTCTGCCTCAACGGCCTTGGGCTAAATCTTGGCAGCCAGGATTGCAAAGGCGACTCGCTCAAAGTCACAGTTGCTCACTGGTATACGCCCAATGGCATCAATATCAGCAAAGAAGGCATCAAGCCCGATGTCGAGGTCAAAAACCCCACTGATAGCACAGCTGATCCACAACTCCAAAAAGCTCTCGAAATTGCCAAGCAAAAAATATAAAACTGTCAGGCCCCACTTGTGCGCATTATAAGTTTAAGGCTATTATAAATAGCATAAGTACTAAGTGGAGGGATGGGGGATGAAAAAACAAACCAAGTATGTATTTATTACCGGCGGCGTGCTATCTGGCGTCGGCAAAGGAATAACGACCGCGAGTCTCGGAAAAATACTAGAGGCCCGCGGTTTTTCGGTAAATATTCAAAAACTCGACCAGTATCTCAACACTGATGCCGGCACTCTCAATCCAGCTGAGCACGGTGAAGTGTTTGTGACTGCCGACGGCGGCGAGACCGATCTGGATCTGGGGCACTACGAGCGCTTCATCGACCGCGAGCTGAGTCGTCGTAGCTCAGTTATGAGCGGACAAATTTATGCCAAAGTTATCGCCGACGAGCGCGATGGCGCTTATCTTGGTAAGACTGTACAAATCATCCCGCATGTCACTGGAGAAATACAACGGCGCATACTTGAGGCGGGTGAGGGGTTTGATATACAGATCACTGAGATCGGTGGCACAGTGGGTGATATGGAAGGCATGGCATTGATCGAAGCCATTCGGCAGTTACGTCAGAAGTTGGGTAGCGAAAATGTGGTATTTGGCCATGTGGTCTATGTACCATTTCTAGGTCCAAGCCGTGAGTTTAAGTCCAAGCCAGCCCAAAACAGCGTGCGTGATCTACGCGAGGCTGGCATTACACCTGATCTGTTATTTGTGCGCTCCGAAGAGCCTATACACGGTGATATCTTTGAAAAGCTAAGTCTATTCTGTGACGTAGCCGAGCATGCCATAGTGCCGCTGCCCAATGTACCTACGGTGTATGAAGTACCACTCATCATGGAAGACTCGGGCATTGTTGATGTCATCTGCAAACGGCTCGATCTGGATACTCGCATGGCCGATCTCACTGAATGGAAGAAATTTGTCCAACGCGTCAAATCCAATAAGCCTACGCTACGAATAGGCGTGGTCGCCAAATATCTGAGTAATGTCGACACCTATCTGAGTGTGTTTGAGGCAATCAAAGCAGCTGCTTGGCATCACGGCTACGACGCTGATATTGTTTGGATAGACGCTGAAAAGGTCGAGCACAATACTGGTCTTTTGGAAGGCTTTGACGGCATAGTGGTACCTGGCGGATTTGGTAGCCGTGGTATCGAAGGTAAAATAAAAGCAGCTCAGTATGCACGGACCCACAAGCTGCCATATCTCGGACTTTGTCTAGGCATGCAAGTAGCTGTTATAGAATTTGCACGACATGTTGCCGAGCTGGCTGGCGCCAACTCTACCGAGTTTGACAAAAATACCCAGCACCCGGTGATCGATATACTGCCAGATCAAGATGGTATCAAACTAGGTGGTACTATGCGGCTCGGTAACTACGCCGCCAAGCTACGTAAAGGCACCAAGACTGCTCAGTTGTACGATGCCATGCAGATTACTGAACGACACCGACACCGTTATGAGTTCAACAATGCCTATCTGCAGCAGCTCAAGGATGCCGGGCTCACGATAGCCGGGACCAATGCCGATACTGGCCTAGTAGAAGTGATTGAGCTTGGGGATCATCCATTCTTTGTGGCTAGCCAATACCATCCCGAATTTCAATCTCGGCCAGATCGTGCCCATCCGTTGTTTGTGGGCTTTGCCGCTGCTTGCAAGGACACCAAACTCAAAACAACAACCAAGCCAGGTGCCTTGCGTTTAGCCCTAGAAACAGCAGAATAGTGCTATGAGCTAGCTACGACCGATACTTCGGTCGATCGAGTGCCTAGCCCGCTAAAAGCTTTGCGACGTACAGTACGAAACTGTACTGTGCCCGCAGCAGCAGCATGTAGCGTAAAGTCATTGCCGACAATCACATTGTTACCAGCAATCATCTTACTGCCGCGCTGTCGTACGATAATATCGCCTGGTTTGACGGTTTGTCCACCAAAGCGTTTTACACCGAGTCGTTTACTTTTGGAATCGCGGCCGTTCTTGGAAGAACCAGCGGCCTTTGTATGTGACATAGCATGCTCCTAAATAGTGAGAGAAAAAATGCGCCTGGCCACTACCTGATCACTGCGGTGATATAGCAATGAAGCCTGATTATTTGGCGCAAATCGTTGTATAGTATAGCCTATTTTGGCTATCTGGTCAATCACCTGCAGGCTAACTACATTCTTGCCAAAATGCCATTCTGGTAGGCAGATGATGATATTTTGGGGCTTATTGTGTGACTGGTTGGCTAGGTTGCGCAAGAATTCGTCGTAGAGGTGATCAATTTTCTTGTAGTTACTCTCAAATTCACTAGAATTCCGTGCGGCCACCTTGATGGGGCCAAGGTATCCCTCAGTAACGATGCAATAGTCGCCAGGCTCTATTGTCAAAGTGGTGGCATCGGCCTGAGTAAGTTCATATAGCTTTGGTAATTGGTACTGCTGACAAAGCCAGCCGAGATTGGCCTCAGCAGCTGCGATGGCTTTGTTGTCCAAGTCAAAGCCTTTTACCTGATGGCCCATCAGCAAGGCTTCGGCCAGTATGGTGCCCGGGCCACAAAATGGATCAATTATCGTGGTGTTGCGATCAGGGTGGGACAGATTGATCAAGCTCTGAGCTAGTTTGGGCGGTACCATACCGATATGCATATCTCGCGCTGGCCGATCCCAGTCACGGTGGCTGTAGCTTTCGATATCTTGTACCCAGACCACTTCTGCTACATACCATCTCTGCTGGGTCGCTACACATAGTAGCTCGATCCCCTTATCTAGTAGGCGGTTGTGAATGGTGCCGGCCGCATTGAGATTGATACCGCTCGAAGGCAGTACTATTCTGGTACTTCGGTCGGGCTTGAGCAGTTTTTTGAGCTGTAGTGTGGCCTGCTGGTACTGTTTGCGACCAAAATTGTCGGCGTAGATGCTCAAACCAACACTTTTTCGTTTGGCAAAGCGTTCTTCACGCAGCAGTGCGGCGATCCCGTCTATTGGTAGGTCGGCTTGACGGTCAGTCAGCACTACTTCAGCAACCTTGCTAACACCGCCCAGCTCAAAAAATGATTGTTTATCACTATCAAAACTAGCCACATCCCGACTAATTTGCTTGAGCCCTGCATCGATAGTGGCTAATTCCGCCAGGGATAGCTCGGTCTCTCGTCCTAAGATTGCCAATTTCATACCAACAGTATAAGCGAGATATCTACAAATGACTACTTGCTAGGCTCGCATCTACAGGTACATAACGTTACAATATAGAGATGAAACACCGTTGGCGTCCACTGTTATTCTTCTTAGCAATTATCGCTTTGGGTGTTCTAATACTTAGTCGCATCGGACAGCTGCAGAGTTTTGTAGCCACCATCAAGGGCGTTAACATCTGGCTGTTGCTGCTAGTAATACCACTTCGTTATGCCTACTATTGGGCCAATACCTGGTACTTTAGTTCTTTCTTTCGGCTTTTTGAGGCCCCTCAGGAGCGCAAACATCTTTTTCGTACTGTGGTAGCTACGAATTTCGTGAATATCATAGTCCCGACAGCGGGCGTATCTGGGCTGAGCTATATGCGCGAGTCAATTGGCCGTAAAGTGAAGTCATCTATACTAACGCTGTCGCATTTGGGTTACTACATACTTGGGTTGACTGCAGGATTGGCGCTTTTTACGATGTCGTTTGCAGTACTTTTAGTATCCAATCAAGTTGTGCGGGTTAGCGCGCGGCTGCTTTTGCTGGCTATGTTTGTACTACTGTGTGGCATAGTTGTAGGACTTGTGCTGTTACTCAATCGCAAGCTCAGTATCGAAACCATACTGTGGCTAAGCCGCCCATTGAATTGGGTACTTCATAAGATCCATCGCCGTCCAGTTACGCGTGTCAGGGTCGAAACCTTTCTCAATGATGCTGGCGACAATCTCAATTTCTTGCGACAAAACTGGCACGGCTTGGACAAACCATTTGCAGCCCTTTTGTTGATGTTACTACTAGATATACTGTCGCTCTATATTGTGGCGGTAAGTTTTGGGCGCATACTAAACCCTGCAGTCGTGATCAGTAGTTACTTCTTGGCCCAGCTTGGCTCACTGGCGTCGGTATTTACGGCCGGAGTTGGTGCGTTTGAAGCTGTGCTGGCTGCTAGTCTGGTGGGTTTTGGCGTGCCGTTTGATGTGGCATTTCCTATAACCATCGTCTACCGAGGCATTTCTTTCTGGGGGTTTTTGCCGGTCGGTCTATGGTACTACAAGCGTGGAGTGCTAGATGGAAAATGAAGTACTCACAGTTAGCCAATTTCACAATATTCTCAATCAAACACTGGAGTTTGCATATCCTTCCATAGCCATTGAGGGTGAGGTAGCTAGCTTTAAGATCAACCAAGGCAAATGGGTCTTCTTTGATATCAAAGACGATTCAGCCAGTTTGGGTTGTTTTATGCCTATTTTTCAGCTCAAGACTGCGATTGAGGATGGCATGTTGGTACGTGTTGTCTGCCGACCACAAGTTACAGCCTGGGGCAAGTTCTCGCTAAATATACAGTCGGTTGAGCTAGTAGGTGAGGGAAGCGTCAAAAAAGCCTTTGAGTTGATGCGAGCACAGTTTGAGAAAGAAGGTCTTTTTGCAGCGGATCGTAAACGAGCACTCCCAACAATACCTCGTAGAGTCGCCTTGATCACCTCAGCTCAGGCTGCAGCTTACAATGACTTTTTGACAGTGTTAACTCAGCGCTACTGTGCAATTGAAATAGTGCATCTACAAGTTCAAGTACAAGGCGACAAAGCGCCAGATCAAATAGTGCGCGCAATTGAATATTGCAATGATCATTCTGAGACGTTTGACGTAGTTGTGCTAATTCGCGGTGGCGGGAGTGCTGATGATCTGCAGGCTTTCAATACCGAGCCAGTTGTTCGAGCCGTCTACGCTAGCCAAGTACCTACCTTGGTAGGGATAGGGCATGAGGACGATGTTAGCCTTGCTGAGATGGCCGCTGATATGAGGGCGGCTACACCAACTGATGCGGCTCGCCGCCTGAGCCCTGAGCTACAAACAATCTATGATCAGATAGAAGCTAATATCCATCACGCTTATAGTCATGTTTTGGGATTGCACAATGCAGCCAGCCATACTATTCATCAGCTTGAGACCGTCATAGCCCGTATTGTCAACCAAGCACGTGAGCATGTTTTTTTACTGAAGC
>CAZWVB010000004.1:0-48245 GCA_964637185.1 uncultured Candidatus Saccharibacteria bacterium
TTACGATTGGTAATACCACTGGAGCGACAGCGGTGAATGTGAATGCTGGTAGTGGTGGCGTCAATATCTCCACTGACACAAGTCTAAATTCATCAAATTATGGTGTGAGTTTTGCAGCATCAGACTCGAACCCCACCTGTGCGGCCGGTGATTACAAAATTTATGCCGATCTTTCGGAGGCCAAACTCAAAAAGTGTCAAAATGGCACAGTTAGTGATATAGGTGCTGGTGATAAGTACGAGACATTTACCAGCAGCGGTACATATACCAAGCCAAATGACGCTATTATGGTGCTAGTGCAGATGTGGGGCGCTGGCGGCGGCGGTGGCGGTGGCGCTGGTGGAACAAATGCCGCGGCACGTACTGGTGGTGGCGGTGGCGGTGGCGGTACTTTCGTACAATCCAACTTTCTAGCATCAGATTTGGGAGCGACAGTTGAGGTCACGGTTGGTACTGGTGGAACAGCAGGCACTGCCGGCAATAACACTGTCGGCGGAAATGGCGGTGCGGGAAATAGCAGCTGTTTTAGCACTTCGGCGGCTTGTGCTGGTACGATGTTGCTACGTGCCTATGGTGGCGGTGGCGGCGCTGGCGCGGGTGCTGCTGGCAATGGCGGTGGAGGCGGTGGTGGCTCCCTTGCTGTAGGGAATAACTCCACTACTGCTACAGGCGCAACGGGCGGTAACCCACTTGGCTCAGCCGCTGGTGCACTAAACTCGGGTGGTGGTGGTGGTGGTGGTGCAACTGCCGCCGCAACAGGTGCCGCAGGCGGCGCCTCATACATGGGTGGTGCTGGTGCTGGCTCGTCATCTTCCACCGGAGCAGGAAATTCTGGCGCTGGTGGAGGTAGTGTATTTGGTGGATCAGCTGGCGGTGCTGGCGGATCGTGTGCAATTACTACCTGTACAGCACGTGTTGGCGGCGCTGGTGGTGCTTTCAATAATATATCTGGCGGCGGCGGTACGGCTGGTAGTGGCGCGGCTGGTGGTAATGGTGCCGCGGGCACAGGCAATGGTGGCCAGGGTGGTGGTGGCGGTGGATCCAGTGCTACGGTAGCAGGTTGGGCCGGAGGCAATGGTGGCGCACAAGGCGGCGGCGGCGGTGGTGGTGGTGCAGCGCATACAGGCAGTACGATTGGTGGCGCTGGTGGAAACGGTGGTCGCGGTGAAGTTCGCGTTTACTCTATTCGCGGGAGTGGTGCGGACGTAGCCGAAATATACGGGTCCAAACAACAGCTCAAGCCTGGTGAAGTAGTTTGTGTTGACACAACTATGCGTGCAGGCGTAAAAAAATGTGATTCTGTCAATGACCCTAACGCAATTGGGGTAATTACTACTCAGCCAGGTCTAGTGATTGGTGCAGTAGAGGACTCCAATGCTTTTCCAGCCCCAGTGGTATTAAGTGGGCGTACGCCGACACTGGTATCGACTGAAAATGGCGTCATCAAACAAGGTGATTTATTGACCACCTCTTCTATACCTGGGGTTGCTATGAAGGCCACCAAGGCAAGTCATGTAATAGGTCAAGCCATGGGGGCCTATGATGCACCAGATGTTGGTATGACTTTGATGTTTGTCAAAGGCGGTGACTCATTGGGTTCGACAGCAGGGCTGCTAGACAATATTGGAGTTGACTCGACTAAGTTGTCCTCCAGTGAGTACAGTATGAATATGCTAAATTATATCTCCAACGAAAAAACTTCTATTGGCACTTCGGCGAAGCTTTCTGAGATATACACTGATCGTGTAGTGGCTGCGCTTGAGGTGATAACCCCACAGGTCACTACCAAGGGCTTATCAACCAATACAATTACGTCCTCAACCGGCCTTGATATTGCTATCAATCTAAAGAATTCAGGACAGTTAATTATCAACAATGAACATCAGCAGCAGGTAGTAAGCATTGATGGATATGGCAATGCCAACTTCAAAGGTACTATCACAGCTGAAAAAATAAAAGCCAATCAAATTGAAGGTCTCGAAGTATTTACCAATCAGATTGCCTCACTGGCTCAGGCCCAATTGTCAGGCAGCGGTCAAGCTATATCAAACGCAGATAAATTGAGTGGTTTGGATACAACTGGTCAGCAATCAGAACAGTCAAATACACAACAACTTGCCCAGGCAGTATTCAAAGGTGGTGTTTTTACTGGCGACACTGAATTTCGGGCCAAGGTGACATTTGCAGCACTCACAACTTTTAGAAGTAACACAATTTTTGTGGGCGATGCCAATTTTGAAGGAAATGTGAATTTCAATGGTGAGGTGAGACTCGGTGCAAATACGACAGGTACGATCAATATCCCTGCTGGCGCTGCCCATGCCAATGTGGTGTTTACGAAGCCGTTTTCGACGACACCGACTGTAACAATTTCACCACAAGATTTCATAGACGGTGCATACAAAGTTAGTAACAAATCAACTACTGGGTTTGAAATAGAGCTACAAAAACCACAATCAAACATTAGTAGGTTTGATTGGCAAGCGCTTTTGAATCAACGTTAGTCGGTAGTCAATGTCGAGGTCAATATTTTGGTATTGCATTGTGAATGTAGCTTGCATTATATAGTGCCCACTTAAATCATCGGCACCATATAGACATTTTATGATTCATATTTTGTTTGAAGTTTTGCTGATGGCAAAGGGTCTGTTTTATGTCAGGTGGATGATTAAATTTACTAAAAGGTATTTTGACTTCTTATGGTTACAAAGCTACAATTAACATATCAGAAATTGATGTGCTATGCCTGATTCCAACAACCTACGACATGAATTGATTGATTATGAGACTGCCAATGACAGTCATTTGCGCTGGATAGTGACAGGTTTTGTCTTAACAATTGCTGTGCTGGCGATACTCAATTGGCTTATTCTGCGTGCTATTTGTAGTGATGTGTGGTACATCAAATTGCTCGGCCTTCCTGTACAGTGCAAGACGACAGCTGCTGTACTGAATTTGCCCAATGCCGGCAAATCAACACAACGGCTTGAATTAACTGGTAATACTCTGAGTTTGAGCGATGGCGGTGGCAGTATCACTCTTGATTTGGCTGGTGTAGCTGGCCCCACTGGTCCTGCTGGCGCGAAGGGCATGACAGGTGCTACCGGCGCGACAGGTGCATCGGGGGGTGGTGGCGGTACTCTCAATGATGCTTATAATTTTGGTGGCCCGGCGGCTGGCAGATCAATCAATATAGCTAATTCGACTAGCCCTGTACAGGCCTACGTGCCAATCAGTGCTGGACCGTTTGGAATTGGACTAGGTATGGTGGCTACAGGTGACGGTAGCCCCAACAACCCCACAAGCTCTGGAGTAGGATGGGCGAAGTTGGTAGGTGATTTTGGTGGCGGGGTTACCAACGGTAGCGCTACCATCTATAGTCATGACATAAGTAATTTTGCAAGCGGCACCTTTGGCTTCAATGCCTTCTTGGATTACCCAGGCTCTGAAATATATGTGCAGGGTCTAAATAATACATTTGGTGGGTCGTTTGGGACATTGTCTTTTACTACACTTGGCACCAGTCTCAATACAGGAGAGGGGCCAACGGCGACCAGCAATGGCCTCGGCGTCAACATAGGTACAGGCAATGGTGGAGCAGTTAGCGGTGATGGTGGTGGGCTAAATTTTGGTACGGGTAGTGCATCTGGCTCAGGCAATGGAGGTAATGTATTTGTAGGTACGGGAAATGGCTTGGGTGCTAGTGGTACTGGTGGTAATTTCTTTGTTGGCACTGGCACCGGTACTCAGGATGGAGGTTCAATTTATCTCAACAGTGGTGAAGGGTTCGGTAATAATGGAGGCAACATCGGTTTTGGTGCTGGCAATGGTGGTAATAATGGCGGTAGTATCAACTTCAATGCTGGTTACGGAGTCAATAATGGCGGTAGTATTGGTATTACTGCTGGCAATGCAACAAATAACAATGGCGGTAGTTACTTTGTCAATGCGGGTCAATCCATCAACGGGGTTGGTGGTAATATTGGATTCAATGGTGGCAACGGCTTCAGTGGCGGAGGTGGTTTTAACTTCAGCGGCGGCAATGACACAAGTGGGGCCAATGGCGGTGGTGGTGCCAATTTTAATCTTGGTAGTGGTGCGTTTGGCGGTAGCTTCAGCGTTAATGCCGGCAGCGGCGCTATTAATGCCGGCAATATCAATCTGAATGCTGGTGTGGGTAGTATTTTTGGTAGTAGTAATGGTGGTACTGTAAATATTGGTGCGGGCAGTGGGTTTCAGGGCGGAACAGCTACTATTTCCGGCGGAAATAGTGATGGCTCTGTTGGTAGCAACGGCGGGTCTGTTACCTTACTAGGTGGCAACGCCGATAATGCTGCTGGATGGATCAACCTATTTCCTGGTAATTCCAACAACGGTCCAGCGGGCGGTATTTACGCCAATGCTGGCAATGGCACCAACGGTGGTAATATTCAGTTCTATGGCGGCAGTGCCAACGGCGGCAGTAATGGTACTGGTGGTAATTTCTCTGTGCTTGCCGGTACGGGTGATGGTGTTGGTGCAGCTGGAAATATTACTCTAAATGCAGGCACCAGCTCATCGGCAGCGGGTGGGTATCTATCATTCAATGCAGGTAACGGCCAGACAGCCGGTGGAGATGCTGCATTTTTGGCAGGATCAGCCAATGGCGGAAGTGGTGGAAATGGTGGCGTTGTCAGTCTTATTTCTGGCTCTGGTGATGGTTTGGGCAACGGTGGTAATGTTGCGATTACTACAGGGACAGGCACCCTAAACGGCGCGATTGTATTTAGCACGGGATTTGTGGAGCGCGCGAGGTTTGATGAAGCAGCTGGAGAATTTTTGGTAAACACTACCACTCCAGTGGCTGGCAAGGTTGCTGTGTTCAATGGTGACATTAAAGTCAGTGGTGTTATTGATCCAGTTGAATTACAGTTTTCTGGTACACCTATTAATGGTGGTGGATACCGCATAACAACTCTTGATGATAATCCCATCTATCTCAATACAGTTGCTGATCGCAGTGATGCTGTTCAGATAAGACGGGCCGACAATACAACCGTGGTATTCAATGCCGATACACTCAACCAGCGAGTTGGGATTGGCACATCATCTGCTGATAATACCTTGACTGTCGAAGGTGATGCCAATGTTCATGGGCATCTAGCTTTGGGTGATTATACGGCATCAGTCAATGACGGCAGCCTACTTTGGCCAGGTAGCACATTTGACACCATCCAATCCAATCAAGAGGTTTTGACCGATGGCACAGTTAATTTTGCTGAGGGCATTACAAATTATGTCAGCCTCAATCCTACAAGCGCGCCTGTTTTGGTGTTGTCTGATCGCCTAGGCCTCAAGTCCGGATCCGGCTCTTACCAGGCTTATGGTGCCGACAATGAAATAGAGACAAACGCCGCCAATGGCTTTAATTTCGGTCTGATTACTGGAAGTTATGGCAGTGCCAAACACAGTGGCAGTGGTAATGTGGCCTATCTGTCTGGACTAGAGGGAGTTGCGTACAATGCGGGCGCTGGCAGTGTAAGCAATGTTGTTGGCGGTGCATTTCAGGCAGGTAATACAGGAAGCGGTAGTGTAACAAACAGTGTGGGCTTGGATATCGAGAATAACTTTAACTCTGGTGGTGGAAGTGTTGATACCAATATAGGCCTATTAGTCAAAGACCAATCAGGAGTGGGTAGCACATATAATTTCAATATTTACTCACAGGGCAACGGCAGCGTCAATGCTTTCGATGGTCAGGTGGGCATCGGCACATTGACTCCTACAAACAAGCTCGACGTTGTTGATAATAGTGATGATAGTGTATCGAGCTTCACTGGCGCTAGTGGCACCTGTGTGGTTGATACCAATGCAGGCGCACTCAACTGCGTAAGTGATCAAAAGCTCAAGACCAATATTCTCAGTATTGACAATGGTCTGGAGACACTTCTAAAACTACAGGGCGTTACCTACAATTGGAAGACCAATCCTGACGGTACGCAAGTGGCAGGATTTATTGCCCAGGATGTGCAGAAGGTATTACCCAACTTAGTAACCAGCTTGCCTGATGGTACGCTGACTCTCAACAAGGAAGGCATCATGCCATACATTGTCGAGGCGGTCAAACAGCAAAATGGCAACATCGATGGTGTCAACCAACAACTTAAAGAATACGGGCTACAGCTTACAGATCTGAGTGATCAGCTCAAAGATTTTACAAAGCGATTGGACGATCAGGGCCAACAACTCAAAGATCAGCAACAACAAATAGATGAACTCAAGGCTGAGCTAAAGCAGATTAAGTCTAACCAACTGCCAACCAGCCCATAATCAAGTATGAATTGGGTATGGCATGACAAATATTAACCAATCAAATAACACAACCAGTAACAACACTCATTGGCTAATCTGGTTGCTTTTGGGGTTGGCAAGCTTACTATTGATCGTGATTGTTCTTTTGCGTGGAATATGTAACGACGTATGGTATACACGCTGGCTTGGAATAGCCCAAAACTGTACCACTTCCAAAATCAGCAATGTTAATATAAACGACGGAAGTGTTACGGGGCGCAAAATTGCAGAGAGTACTATTGGTATCAACAATCTCTCGCCAGAACTCCAACAATTTATTATCAACGCCCAGCAAACACTTCAGCAAATTACTCTTCAAATTGGTATTCCTCAGCAAGGCCCTCAAGGTCTCACGGGTCCTGCAGGAGCCGTAGGCGCTACGGGCGCCACTGGGCCAACCGGACCTCCTGGCCCAAGTGATCCATGCACGGCACTTACAACATACTACTGTCAGGGAGGGAATAGTTTTGGTAGCACTGCTGTTTTTGGCACCAATGATAATCACACAATAAATACTATTGTAAATGGTATTACTCAATTCAATACACGTGAGTCAGGTATTGATATTAACCCAGGGGCTATTACTACGTTTGGGCTTGCAGCCACCAAGCTAGATCATACTGCTGTTAACAATGCGCTTGATTGGTATACAGTTAGGATCAACGATCCTGCTAATCATTTTGAGAATGGTATGTACCTCTACAACGACGGCACCTTCCAGGCTGGTAGTTTTGATACGGTAACGGGCTTTCAAGGTAACTTTTTTTCCGCTTTACCCGGTAATGCAATTAGCTATCAGCCAGGAGTGTATATGGCTAGCTACGACGGTTCTACAGTTCAGTCTTATGCTTGGGCTGCGCCAAACTCATTTGTAATAGGCAATACCCGCTTTGATTTTGGACCGACAACTTTTGTAGGCGCACAATATGCAGCTGACTATAGTGCCAACTACGTTCCCTTAAGCCTCATAACCTATCAAGATTTGACGGGTGCAGTTTCTAATCTATGCAGTACCGATACCTCCAATGTAATTTGTCAAAACGGCAATAGTTTGGGTGCCACAGTCACGATAGGCACCAACGATGCCAATGACCTGTCAATAGAGACAGCTGGTAGTGTCCGTATAACAGTCAATTCAGCTGGTGAAGTGGGGATAGGTGGCGCGCCTGTACTTGGAAAAGCATTGGCAGTTACTGGCGATTTAAAAGTTACTGGGATAATAGACCCGATTGAGCTCCAACTGTCCGGTACGCCTATAAACGGTGGAGGCTATAGAATCACGACCCTTGATGACAACCCATTATATCTTAATACCTCTACGGATCGGGCTGATGCAGTTCAGATTCGACGAGCCGACAACTCAACAGTAATTTTTGATGTTGACACTCTCAATCAACGTGTCGGTATAGGTACAACCACGCCCACACAGAAATTAGAGGTCAGTGGTGACGCTTTGATCAATGGGCTTCGAACTGGTCTTGGTAATAATGCCATTTCTACTAATACTACTTTCGCAGTAAGCGGCTTGAGCGTAAATTCTAGCGGGGATAGGAATACAGCTATGGGTTATCTGGCTTTGGCTGCAAATACTACAGGTTCTCGAAATACTGCAATTGGCTGGAACGCATTAGCAGCGGTCGACATCGGCAATTCGAACACTGCAGTTGGTGGAAACGCCTTGGCTTTAACAACCAGTGGTTTTCAAAATACTGCAATTGGGCGCGGAGCTTTGCAGGCGATTACTACAGCTGGAAATAATAATGGTTTTGGGGTACTTGCCATGGGCCAGCTGCAAACAGGTACAAATAATGTTGCTATCGGCAACTCCGCAATGAATGTTGCCAATGGAGGTAGTCAGAACGTTGTAATTGGTGTACTGGCTTCAATTACACAAACCACAGCAGGCAACAATACAATTATTGGATACAATACCGGTGGGGGCATTACCACTGGAAGTAATAACACTATAATTGGCGCCAATGTCAATGGCTTGTCATCGACACTAGCGAATAGTGTAATAATAGCCGATGGCAGTGGTAACCGACGAATTTTTGCAGATTCTACTGGTAATGTTGGTATTGGTACGGTTACCCCGGGAACTTTTAGATTAAATATCACTGATGCTTCCACGACCAACGTAGCTCAATTTAATGGCTCGGGCGCTACCCAGTGTACAGTAGTAACCGGAACGGGCTGGAGCTGCACAAGTGATGAAAAGTTAAAAACAAACATACTTAATATCACCAACGGTATTGACGTTATTAACCAATTACAAGGAGTGACGTACAATTGGAAGACCGACCCTAGCGGTGCCCTACAAGATGGTTTTATAGCCCAAGATATCCAGAAAGTTTTGCCTGAGTTGGTGACAACTGATAGCAATGGCAACCTTAGCCTCAACAGAGATGGGATCATGCCATACATCGTCGAGGCGGTCAAACAGCAAAATGGCAACATCGATGGTGTCAACCAGCAACTTAAAGATTACGGGCTAAAGCTTACAGATCTGAGTGATCAGCTCAGGGCCTTGGCTGCAACAGTTTCGCAAAACACAGCAAATATTCGGCAAAACACTGATGATATCGATAAGCTCAAGGCTGAGAACAAACTATTGGAACAGCGCTTAGAAAAGCTTGAGCAGCAACAAAAGCCATAAACTGCACGTTGCTGGTTGACACCTGTTGTGGTATTGGCTATTGTAGTAACTATATAATATAAGACTGAGGGGAGAGTTTTACCTTTATGGAAAAAAAGTCGTCTAATAAAAACATGATATTGGTAATCGCGCTAGGTGTGGTGGTAGCTATCTTGGCTATAGCGGTAGTTTACTTCTATCTGCAGTACCAAAAGATCAAAAAGAATCCAAATATTGTTGCCAAGCAGGAGACAGATCAATTGGTAGAGCAGGTCAGCAAGCTGATAGACCTGCCCAAAGATGAGACTCCTACAGTCGCAACTATCTTGGACAAAGAAAAGCTCAAAGACCAACCATTCTTTGCCAATGCTCAGAATGGCGACAAGATTTTGATCTACACCAAGGCTAAGAAGGCGATTATTTTCCGTCCAAGCCAGAACAAACTCATCAATGTTGGCCCAATCGCCATCGACCAGAAGGCACAAGTCCAAGTAGCCTTGGTCAACGCCGGTGGTAATGTCGATGATATTACCAAGAAGCTCAATGAATCCGGTGGCGTCAATATCACAGGTACTAGTGATGCTAAGAACCGTAATAGCGTCAAGAAGATTACTGTGGTAGACGTAAGTGGTCAGCAAGGTCAAGCTGCTCAGCAGCTAGCCCAACTGCTTGGCGGCGAGGTCGGCAGCATGCCAGCAGGCGAAGCCACTCCTCAAGGTGCTCAGATCGTAGTATTTGTGAAGTAGCTAAAAAGACTTCCATAACAAAAGCGGCACGTACGTGCCGCTTTTGTATTAATAGTTGGCATCAAATCTATTTACAATCTTAGCCAAACCTGCTAGTATAGTTGAGATAACTATAAGGTAATCACACATGAGCCAACAATCAACTTACGGAGACGATAGCATCTAGACAGTAGTTGTAAGCTCATGTGTGGTCGCCTCCAAAATGGAATCGCGGCCATTTTTGTTTCTTGAAAGCTAAATGAATTGCATAAAACGAGCATCAAATGTGCGTAGCTTGGATAGCCAAGCAGCACAAAAAAGCATTGCAATAAGCAAACGAAGGGCATATGGTGAATGCCTTGATGTAACCTGCCGATGAAGGACGTAGAAGGCTGCGATAAGCCTCGGGGAGCTGTCAATCTAGCTTTGATCCGGGGATTTCCGAATGGGGTAACCCAACACGAGTCATGTCGTGTTACTCTACAGTGAATTCATAGCTGTAGTAGCGGGCACCACCTGAACTGAAACATCTTAGTAGGGTGAGGAGAAGAAATCAACCGAGAGTCCCATAGTAGCGGCGAGCGAAATGGGATGAGCCAAAACTTAGTACTTTTCTTCGATTTATCGAAGTTACCTTGAGTAATAAAGTACGAGGGTTGCGAGATAGTAGACGACCATTTAAGACCGAGTAAACACAATGTTTACACTGTCTTAAATGCGACCACCGACCAAGGATCGAGTGGGTAAAGTAAAAAAACAGAGAGCTTAGAGGAAGGCGCCTGGAAAGGACCACCACAGAGCGTGATAGTCGCGTATTTTAAAACTCTTTGTCTTTATGTCTGCTGTACTCTAGTAGGACGGGGCACGGGAAACCTTGTCTGAAACTGGGAGGACCACCTTCCAAGGCTAAATACAGGTTACAATCGATAGTGTACAAGTACCGTGAGGGAAAGGTGAAAAGAACCCCGCAAGGGGAGTGAAATAGAATCCTGAAACCATATGCTTACAATGAGTCGGAGCCAGCTTGTCTGGTGACGGCGTGCTTTTTGTAGAACGATCCAGCGAGTTACTTTTTGTAGCGGGTTAAGACGCCTTCGTGCGTCGGAGCCAAAGTGAAAGCGAGCCTGAATAGGGCGACATATACGTTGCAAGGAGTAGACCCGAAACCGAGTGATCTAACCATGGCCAGGCTGAAGCGTAGGTAAAACTGCGTGGAGGGCCGAACCGTAGAGTGTTGCAAAACTCCCGGATGAGCTGTGGTTAGCGGAGAAATTCCAATCGAACTCGGAGATAGCTGGTTCTCCTCGAAATAGCTTTAGGGCTAGCGTCGTAAATTAATGTTTGGGGGTAGAGCACTGAATGGGTTGTGGGCTCCTAGTGAGTACCACGCTCAATCAAACTCCGAATACCAAACAATGTTATTACGGCAGTTAGAATACCGGTGCTAAGATCGGTGTTCGAAAGGGAAACAGCCCAGATCGCCAGCTAAGGTCCCCAAGTCAATACTAAGTGGGAAACGAGGTGGAATTGCATAAACAACCAGGATGTTGGCTTAGAAGCAGCCATGCATTTAAAGAGTGCGTAACAGCTCACTGGTCAATTGTGATTCTGCGCGGAAAATATAACGGGGCTAAGTATTGCACCGAAGCTGCGAGCTTCATATTTTATATGGAGCGGTAGAGGAGCGTTGATAGGGCACTGAAGCCGTGGCGTAAGCCATGGTGGAGCGCTATCAAGTGAGAATGCTGGAATGAGTAACCATAAGGTAGGTGAGAATCCTACCCACCGTAAGACTAAGGTTTCCTGGGCCACGATCATCGTCCCAGGGTTAGTCGGGCCTAAGCCGAGGCGAGTAGCGTAGGCGATGGACAACAGGTTGATATTCCTGTACCGGTGATATTGTTCCCATACAAGACGCAGGATGGTAGCACGAGCGGCTTCATGGCTATAGCCGTCTAAGCACGTAGTTGTGCCGCAAGGCACAGTGAAACGCAAATGAAACGAGCTGCAAAGCTTGGATTCGTGTGAGCCAAACTGACAAGAAAATTGTATGATTAATAGATATCGCCGCCCGTACCGCAAACCGACACAGGTAGTCGGGTCGAGAAGACCAAGGTGCTCGGGAGAACCCTCGTTAAGGAACTCGGCAAAACAGCGACCGTAACTTCGGGATAAGGTCTGCCCCGCCACAATGGGTACAACCATGTGGAGGTTGCCAGTTTTCTAAACACGGGCTTATGCATAATAAATTCGAAACCAAATTGTTTATGAGGTGAGCGAAAATTACTTTTTTCGACTGATACATACCATATGGTACGTTAGAAGAAGAAAAAATAATTTGTAAACATCTGATAACTATTTGGATCGGAGTTAGAATGCCATAGCTCGTGCAAAACGATTCTCAATGTTTAGACAATCAAAAGATCAACTTTAGAAAGCTGGTCCACGACGCAACACGTTTGTACGTATTGTGGCGGGGCCGCAGCTAAAGAGCCCAGGCGACTGTTTACCAAAAACACAGGTCTCTGCTAACTCGAAAGAGGATGTATAGGGACTGACGCCTGCCCGGTGCCGGAAGGTTAAGGAATGGGGTGCAAGCTCCAGACTGAAGCCCCGGTGAACGGCGGCCCTAACTATAAGGGTCCTAAGGTAGCGAAATTCCTTGTCGGGTAAGTTCCGACCCGCACGAATGGCGTAACGATCTGGGCACTGTCTCAACGAGGGACCCGGTGAAATTGCAATAGCGGTAAAGATGCCGTTTACCCGCACCAAGACGGACAGACCCCGTGGAGCTTTACTACAGCTTGGCATTGGGTCCGATGTTATGCTGTGTAGTATAGGTGGGAGACTTTGAAACCAGAGCGCTAGCTCTGGTGGAGTCGCAATATGAAATACCACCCTGTATGATGTTTGATCCTCACCGTGACCGTTAACCGGTCTCGGAACAGTGTCTGGTGGGTAGTTTGACTGGGGCGGTCGCCTCCTAAAGAGTAACGGAGGCGTTCAAAGGTTGGCTAAGTTCGGATGGAAATCGAACTGATAGTGCAAGCGCACAAGCCAGCTTAACTGTGAGGCCTACAAGCCAAACAGATGGGAAACCAGGAGCTAGTGACCCGCTGCATAACACGTGGAAGTGGCAGCGCTCAACGGATAAAAGTTACCCCGGGGATAACAGGCTTATAGCGCCCAATAGTTCACATAGACGGCGCTGTTTGGCACCTCGATGTCGGCTCGTCTCATCCTGGAGGGGGAGCACCTTCCAAGGGTATGGCTGTTCGCCATTTAAAGAGGTACGCGAGCTGGGTTCAGAACGTCGCGAGACAGTTCGGTCCCTATCTGATGTGGGCGTTTGGAAATTTGCGAGGAGTTGCTCCTAGTACGAGAGGACCGGAGTGAACGAACCGCTGGTGTATCGGTTGTGCCGCCAGGCGCAGTGCCGAGTAGCTACGTTCGGACGGGATAAACGCTGAAAGCATATAAGCGTGAAGCCTCCCTCAAGATAAGATTTCCCCATTAGGTTCGTGGTAGACGATCACGTTGATAGGCACTAGGTGGAAGTATGGCAACATATGGAGCCGAGGTGTACTAATAACCAATTGGCTTTTTGTGTGCTCTTTTTGTGAGTGCTTGAACTCCAAATCTTAGCGCATTCGATGCTCGTTTTATGTAATTCATAGCTTAGTAAAGTAGCCTTCGTGCTGGTGCCTATGGCGAGGTGGGTACACCGGTTCCCATCCCGAACACCGCAGTTAAGCACCTCTGCGCCGATGATACTCCTTCGGGGGAAAGTAGGTCGGTGCCAGCACCAAGGCTATTTTTTAATAGCTATAGTTTTTTAACCTTGACGTACCAGTTGGTAAAAATTACAATAAACGTAAGCATTCTATTATGGCAAAATCAAAAAGTAATTTAAAGCTTGCGAAGACCAATCATTTACAGTTTTGGCTGATTGGTATTATTACAGTCGCGTTGGTAGCCGTTATAGGGATTATCGTAGTGCGATCTAGTCGTGCAGCCAATACTGTCCCTGGTCTTCAGGAAGGCGGTCGACAAAAGCTCTCTGACTTATGGAGCAGATGTGCTGCAGCTGGTTACCCCCAAATGCAAGCTGGTGGCAACAATAATCCGGATTGTGCAGCTTGGGCAAATTACGTACTGAATTGGATGGACACCGATAGTGATCCGAACAACTATTCACTCGATCCATTTTTGCTATTTGCTGATGACTATGTCGGGCACGTTGAAGGTGAAGCTGGCGAAACAATTTACGATCAACAAACAGCCAATTTCGTTAGGCAACTGCAGCAATGGGCTAGGGATAGGAATATTAGAATAAATGACAGACTAGTAGATGTAGATGGCATAGTTGGACCTCAAACATATACGCTTTTTTATGCAATTAGCTATCTGATGATCTGGGATTCTATCAACAAAGGTATCCAATGAAAAGTGAGCGTACTACATTGCTGTGGGTAATAATTGTGCTGCTAGCAGCCCTGCTTATAGTGGCGACTGTGATCCTGGCTATGCAAAAATCAAAAGCTCAGCTTAACAAAAATGCCATTGAACAAGCACTCAAAAGTCAGCAAAACTTACCCACGCCAAAGTAATCTAGCTGCTCGTGAATGGTTAGTTTTGGCGTTGGTAGCGGCTACAGTTGTAATTTCCGGTATTTTCGTGATATTTGTTGCCTCAGCTGACAAAGGATCTGGGCTTGGTCGAATAAGCCAGGGTGACCTAGCAAAAATATCACAAATTGGCAAAGGCTCTATTGTTAGCCCCAATAAGTCAATCAATATCCCTAATCCCCCGTCAAATAATGCGTCCAATGCTATTGCTCAAGCCAAGACCAAGCCACCACAGAACTTGCCCACCCAGTTGGCCAAGCCCACAGCTTCGCAGCCAAGCGTTGGGCCATCCAAAGTTGTTAACACCAAGGCTGACGTTCAAAACAACAACTCAACTATTACATTGGGTACAAACAGTGCAAATTTATTCCAGAATTTAGGTTCGCAATCAATAGATAACACAATAGATCAATATTCTAAGACTAATAAGGTAAATGTTGTCAGTGGTATTGTATCAATAAATCTTCCGCAACAACCCACATCCAATTTACTAGCTGCCTACTATCTAGACAAAAAACTGGCTTACTATACTGACAAGCCACCGTATACGTTTGTACTGGATACTTTGAATATGCCAAACAAAGTCTATCGTCTTGATGCTGTTGCTATGGACCAACAAAACAATGTCATTTCTCATTATGTATATTTGTTTCAAACTGAAAATAACCCGTCGACGTGGCAAAAATTTGTTAACTATATAACAACCCCCTTTAGGGCCATTTTTGGCTAGCGTATTTGACTGATTCATAAGATAGAGTTACCATAAGTATAAATATTTAATGAGTACGGCCTATGGCCAAATCTACTAAAACCAAAAGAACCACCACGAACAAAGTCAGACACCGCGGCTCGTTTAGCCTCCGTTGGAAATCTGGCTTAGTAATAGTGGCTGTAGTAGCTCTAGTAGGCACATTAATTGTTAGACTGAGCCATGCATCATTGCCGCCTGAAGCATTGGCCGACAAGACTGAGCAGTTGCTGCCTGACGGAAGGTACAAGGTGAGTGTGCCTTCACTTGGATATGAAAAGATTTTTGATAAAGTTGATGTAGCACATGCTCTAGCAGATACCAATTACAAGAATAAGCTTTATCAGCAGGTGCTAGATGAGCTGGAGAAGATTTACAACCAAAAGCACCAAACTACGCAGCAGAATACCAGCCCAAATCAGTCTGGTAGTACTAGCGATGCCAGCGCATCACCAAACTCGTCTAGCGCAACGCCTACCAGTACTACCAATCTGCCCGGTAGTAATGGCGGTCAGATAAGCACCCAAGATCCATCTCTGGCAGCTGTACAGAGCACTGCCGTAGACTCGCAATCAGCTGATAGTCTCAGTCAACAATCAGGTGTGATAGCATTTACATTTGATAAGTCCAAATCAGCTGGTGCCAAGACAGCCAAAGTCTATATGGACCGCAACCTTATCATGCAATTCAGCGCACGCCAAAATAGCTTCAATATTGACACTACGCGCTATCCCAATGGTGAGCACCGTATTGATGTTGTGCTAATCGCCGACAATGGCAGTGAGGTGGTGCACTTTGCCTACCCATTTGTCATCAACAACCGCAATAGTATTTTCCAGAGTTTTCGCAATACTATTACTTACCCATGGTCGCTACTGTTTGGGCAATAAACTATGATTAATACATTACCTACCAAACATCATCGACCATCACAGCAGAGCAAGCCACGTAGTAACACCACGGCCAAGACTCGGACTTATCATGTCTCGTCAGGTACCAAGAACAAAAAATCAGGGGGCGCACTAACTGCTATTGCGATGATTACTGCTGTGGCTGTAGTAGGATTAGCGGTGCTACGTTTTAGCCGAGCAGCTGCGTTGCCAGGTGTGTATACCACGGCTCAACTTGAGGCAGCCCAGAAGCAAGTAGGTATTGACACTGAGAGTTTGCAGACACTGAGTGTTAGCGGAGTTACGCCACTTAAGTTTACGCCTACTACTGACAGCCAAGTCTTTGCTGCTTTCTATATCGATGGCAAACTGGTAGGGGTGTCCAACCAAAAGCCTTTTGCTATCAACTACGATACCACCGCTATTTCCAATGGACCACATAAGCTAAGCGTTGTCGTATTTGACCAGAATGGCAATGTGGTGGCTACCAAAGGCTATACTCTTAGTGTCAACAATACCTTCGATCCGATACAATCCAGCCGGAGATTGATCATCGGTCAATAACACATAGCAACGATAGGACAAAAATGGCTACCAAAAAACTCCCAAAATCAGCGCTTCCAGGTCACCCGCACCACATGCAGTGGCTAGTAGCTGTATTGCTCATTGCTGCAGTAGCAATCTCTGGCTTGATAATACTGCGTTTTAGTAATGCTGGAAGTAACTACTCAAATGGCTGTTGGATATATAATACCAATCTCAAAAAATACCAGTTTGAAAGCAGCGCTAGCTCATGTACCAGAGCTGAGCAAAGAGGTAGGACGCTCAAGCCGGCTGCGGGCAGCCCGGCTAGTGTTCAGCCTAGCAATGCTTATCCCAATGGGTGTGATATATATGTTTCAAACCACTGGGCTTATGAAAGCAGCCCGGAATCTTGTAGTAGGGCCGCCAGTCGTGGCCAGTCGGTCCGCGCCAGGTAGAATTTTGAAACACAAGCATAATCAATATAATATGGAAGCAAGTATCAATTAGTTATGCCCAAAACCAATACATACAAATCACGCGTCAGTAAATCGGCCAACAAGAAGAACGGTTTTCGTTTTCGCTGGTGGATGGGACTTGTACTTGTTATAGTTGTTGCGATCGTTGGTGTAGTAGTGCTACGATTTTCGCGTGCGGCTTCGGTGTTTACGCTTAACTGTCAGACCCAGCAGTGTAGTAACGGAGCACCTCCTCCTGCTGGATATACATCTTTACCACAGATAATTTATCCTGAGCCAGGTAAGCCCGCTTGGTTTTCCTTGCAGGCCAGCAGTATTTTTGGGCCAAATGATGGCCGAGCTAGCACAGCGAATATTAAAGCCTGCTATATTATAATAAGTTCAAGTAACTCAAATAGCGGGAAACGATTTCGTCTTGATATCCAAAGTGACAATGGATCAGCAGGCCCCCAGGAAGGAGTGATATATGGAGCAGGCACGTACACTCAGTGTATTACACGTAATGTCGGTGAACCAGCAGACAATAATCGATACCTAACCTTTAATTTGTTTGCCGATACAGAGCAACTAGGTTTGGCGCAAGTTGTAGTAGAGGCAAATAATACCGGGGGTCAGCCTAGTCCTGTCCCGTCACCTGCTCCTAGCCCAGCCCCACAGCAGCAACAGTGTGTAAATGGATCCACGGGCACAGTTACCTGCGGCTTTCCAGCAGGCACGTTGGTATCGACTTGTGGTTATCGCAATGTAAATGGCTATGCCTTAGTCTGTCCTCAAGGAAATTGGAACTACATAGGCACTGGAGATGTCAACTACAACCTAGCTCGCCAGCGAGGTGCTACTCACGAACACGATGTCGGTTATTGGCAGCAGGGCAACTTCTGCGCGGTAAAAAGCCGTATTACTAGCCAACCTAGGCTAGATTTCCAGTCACCCAATCATTTCTACCTAGTAGGTTGCCCGCCAGCTTCTGCTTTCAAGTCTACGCCCAGTGGATGGTCGCAAAGTACACCACCCACACCTAAGGGTAGACTATATATTACCAAGTATGGCCCCAATGGTCCGATGCCTCCAAATGCTCGTTTTAAATCATCGCCATCTGCCACCCCCGGTAATACTGGTATTTGTGTCAAGAACAACGAAAATAGTACGTTTGCCTGTGAGGGCAAGAACCCCTGGTCTCTTGACGGCTTATTTGTAAGTGGATCTCCATATCGCGCCTACTTTACCGTGCCGAATAACTGGAAGCTTATTCGCGTATTGGTCAATCATGAGCAGCTCAGAGATCCTAGTACGAGTGTACAAGTCAATATTCGTCAAAATTCCACCACTTATGTGGACCTTTACTTCGACCCAAAATAGTTGTTACTGTTAAAAATCGATTCTTACAGTACAATATAGCTAATGTCTAAGAAAATACAGAAGTCACGCCAACTCTCCCAGCTTAAACTGTTTGCTTTGAGCTTGTTGGCTGGCGGCTGCTTGGCGGTGCCGTTTTTGTACTACAAACTTGGCTGGGTCAGCCTGGTTGCGCTACTACCTTTTTTGTACATGCTGAGTCAGTTTGATAGGCATCAGCTGGGCCGTCGCTCACAAGTTGGCTACATTTGGTTGAGTGGCTGGGTAATGCTACTAGGTACAACACATTGGTTGTTACAAACACAACCAGAACGCTGGGCTACACTCAGCGGCTGGTGGGCTATCAGTGGACTTGTGCTGACATACATACTGTTCTCGCTCATACTATCAACAGGTTTTGTGCTATTAGGGGTGTTATATGTACTGCTTAGGCTCGATCTCAGACAAAAACGTATTTTTGGTCTTTTACCAGCCATATGGGTGCTGAGCGAATGGGCGCGCAGCTGGATATTTTCGATCATTTCGCTTGGTCCTAATACTACAGTAGGACCACATTGGAACTTTGGCGATCTTGGTTTTGCCGCCAGTGTGACGCCACTGGTATTTTTGGGTCGTTGGGGCGGTCTGTATGCGCTTAGTTTTGCTGTGGTGCTGATCAATCTGAGCTTCTTCTGGCTATTACGAAGACGCTGGAAGCTACCTCTTGTGGTACTAACAGCCATAGTGCTACTCAGTAGTGCTGGTTATCTAGTGTATTCATCGGCCAATGGCAAATCAGTGCGCACAGCTGCCTTACAATTGGGCAACAACGAGAGCCTGGATATTGGCGCGATTGATTTTCATCAGAAGCTCGGCTCTTTGGCAGCGCCCAAAAGCATCGATGTGCTAGTACTGTCTGAGTATTCTGATGTGTTCAATGACCAATCCAAACCATCCGATACACAGACCATGCAGGCTATCTTGCAGGACAACAATGTACCGATCATCACCTCACGCCAGCGCAGTGATAGTGGTCATATGTACAATACTGTCACCGTCTATCGTAGCGATGGCAGCATAGCCTATGATCACGACAAGCAGTTCTTGGTACCGGTGGGCGAGGCCATGCCATATGCCTACATATATTTATTCCGCCTGCTTGGTCAGGGCCAAGCTATCGATGCCAACCAATCCGGCCGTGAGATATCACGTGGTAGCGAGCCGGCGCAGGCCTACCGCCTGGACGGGTTGAGGTTGGGTAGCATGGCTTGCTCGGGCGCGATTAGTCCGGAGCTATATCGCAATCTTGTTGTAGGTGGTGCCCAAATACTCACCAACTCTGCAAGTTTATCCATATTTATCAAGGCTCCTAGCTATCATGAGCAAGCCCAACAGATGGCGCGCTTCATGGCCGTGGCCAATGCTCGGCCTTTTGTGCAAGCCACCGACGGTAGCTATAGCTTTGTGATTGATCACAACGGTCGTTGGCTACAGAAGAGTAGCCAGAAAAATCTGCAGCTACTGCAGCAGACCGTCACGACCAACACAAAGCGCACCCTCTATAGCATCCTGGGTGAGTGGGTGGTAGTAGCCAGCGCCATGCTAGTAGCCGGCCAAATCATTGCGTTAGTACGTAAACGTAAGAAATAATTGACAATTTTGCAGCGATAATGGGATAATAAGCATAACTTATTTACAACTTAGGAGAAACAAAACATGCCAACCAAAAAAACAAACAAGTCTCGTACAAGCAGCAAGAAATCATCGTTTAAATTCCGCTGGTGGATGGCAGCTGGGCTTGTTGTTATTGTTGCGTTGACTGGAGTGTTGGTATTGAGATTTAGTCGAGCCTCTACTGCTCCTTGGGTGCCCTCTACTAACTTGGCCAATGAACTTGGCTGCCCAACGAATGGTTACGGGATACCAACAGAGACCCTTTCGGTAGGTTCAATATCTTCAAGATCGGGCGCAGCAGGCTGTGTTGGATTTTTTTTAAACCTCGCAAATGGCTATCAGCTAGGTACAAATTTTAAGACTAACTTGAACCTTTGGGATGGCTGGAATGGTAACAGATATTCTTATACGCAGACGGACGCCAACTGGGTGAAAAATTTTCAACGTCAAAAAGGACTGGTTCAAGACGGTATAGTAGGCCCAGCTACTTGGGGTGCTCTCATAAGGGCTTGTTATATAGAAAGAGTCTGCGCAATCGTAATTGGTGGTTAAACACAATACACTGGAATACAATCTCTGAAGAAAACATAAGTACTAACTATTGACTTATTAAGCATAAGCTGCTACAATACCGTTCAGTTTAGTAATATTAACTAACCCAAGAGTTTGACCGCTCTTGGAGGGTGTTCGTCCGCTGAATAGCGGATCGAGAATAGCTGGTTCAAACTCCTTGTATCAAAAGGAGTTTTTACGTTATGCCAGGAACAACCAAAGGTGGCCGCAAGGCGGCTGCTACCAACAAGAAGCGTTACGGCAAAGAATTCTATATCCGTATCGGTGCTATGGGCGGTAAGATCAGCCGTGGTGGTGGCTTTGCTGCCAACCCTGAGCTTGCCCGCGAAGCCGGTCGCAAAGGTGGCCTCAAGAGCCGCAAGACCAAGACCCAATAACAATCCATTGTTATCAAAATTCAGCCTCATTACCGAGGCTGTTTTTTGTTTGACAACACAAAATATCTACAGCATAATAATATGCAACACTTAACAAAACAACCAAATGAAAAAAACAAAATCTCGTTCTCGACGCAAGGCTACCAAGCACAAAGCCGCTGCCCGGCGTTTTTTGTATCAGAAATTAGCAATTGGTGCTGCTTTGGCTATACTAGCATTGTTTGTGAGCTCCAAGCTCTGGCTCACGCACGCCGGCACGAAGCCAACATTTGTCGCGGCTGATTACAAGTGCATAGTAGGCGCTGGCAATCTGCCAGTACAGGTACTTCAACTAGATAGTGAGGGTGGTTGCGTGGATTATTACAAAACCCTGCTAGGCCAATACCAGAAGGGTACGAGTATGGGTGGCGATAGGCTTGACGAGGCCCAGGCAGAGATAGGTATCTTTGATAGCAAGACTACGAGGCTGACGCAGAAATTCCAGCAGACTGTCAATTTAGCCCATACCGGCACAGTCGACAAGGCTACTTGGCAAGCTCTCATCAACGCTTGCTATCAAGAGCTGAAGTGCGAACAGTAGTCGAGCCAATATTCAAGATTTGATGATGCGCCTTATGACCCGCTCATTGAGCTCACCTGAGACCTTCCAACGGGTGGTGCAGGCAAAACAACGGTATTCATCTTCGGCCACTTGGCTGGCGAATTGTTCGCAGCTCGGGCAGGTAGCCCGCTGCTCGATCCAGCTATCATAGCTATCTATACAAGAGCTCATATATCTACCGTCAAATCTCACCTCGTGCTCACGAGCGAGCTGTTTGGTGCGGTTCCAGGCCGCTAGTTCCATGCTCAGTAGCTCTAAGTCGTAGTCGTAGTGGAAATGTCCCAATATCGCATGACTAATCTCGTGCAACAAGCTCAGTCGTCCGATCTTGGAGTCTATCCGCTCAGGATCATAATGTACCACCTGGCTAGCTGCGTCAAAGGCAAAATAACCGCTGGGTGCAAAACGCATCCTAGGATACTTATCTATGATTTCCAAATACTCACCCTCCCTAGTCTCAAGTATGCCAAGGCCTCAATCAAAAATAAAGCCCCATTGGCTAACTTTGTTGCAAAAAATCAGCTCAAACCAGGTCTTGAGCCAACAATAACGCACCGAGTGCTGGAGCTGTCTCGATGTGGCTGGCAGTCTTCAGCCGTGGAGGTGGGTAGACGAACGGCAGATCATCCCAGGCTTGTCGTACTTTGGCTACAAACTTGGCGTGATTGACGCTGACGCCACCTGCCAAGATGATGGCTTCGGGTTGGATGATGGTAGCTAGATTGTATAGACCGACAGCAAGGCGGCTGGAGATCTCCTGCCAAACCGATGGCGAATGTATATCGTGAGCTATCATGCCAAACTCGCGCTGGATAGCACTGCCGCTTACAATATCGGCAAACTTGAGGCTCTTGTTGAGATCGCCAAAGTCCGGTACTAGTATCATATGTCCTCCCTCGCTATTGTGTTGAGTATCTATTATCTTTTGGTCTACACAAATAGCAGTACCGATATTGGTGGAAATAGTTACGTATACGAAAGACTTGAATTGTTTGCCGCTCCCGTCTCTAGCTTCGGCTAGCGCACCGCAGGCAGCATCATTCTCAATGGTCACGGGGCAGTTGAAATACTGCTGCAGTGGCGCTACAAGTTTGAGATTGCGCCAGCGTAGCTGTGCGGTATGGAGCATCATACCTTTTGATTTGTCGATGGCACCGGGGGCGGCAATGCCGATAGCATCGACACCACTGCGCCCGGCAAGGCCCTCGATCTTGTCACGCAGTTCTCGTACCACGACACGTTGACTCTGGGGCGTTACAAATACTATTTCTTCGTCTATACCATGCCCTAGCTGCGAGCCAATGACGCGGGTCTTGCTACCTCCTATATCGATTGCGAACAACATGCTACAAGTATAACAATTTTACGATCAGGTCGCATGCTAGTTACGCTTGCCTAGGTTGATGTGAGGCTCGTACAATAACTACAAGATGCGACAAGAGAAATTGTTCAAGATATTGGTAGTACTGTTTTTTGTCATTATGATCATTTTGGCCAGCTTTGTGTATGGCAATATTGCTCGCAATAAGAACAAATCATCCAATCAGCCTAGCAACTCATCGCAGCAACCGTCGCCAGCGCCTGTACCTGCGCAGCAAAATAAGCAGCCCAACTTGCCTGCCAATGCCAATCAGCCACCAAATACTCCGGGTCAAGATATCAAAACTCCCAATAACTCATCCGCCAAGCCTGCTCCAACGCCTAGCAACGGCTCAATTCCGCAGACCGGACCACCCATCCGCTACGAGGCTATCCCGGCAGCAATTATCACCACCTTGGCATATATATACATCAAAGAAAGGCGCGCCAAGCTACGCGACACTCTTTACAAATAGCATCATATCAGGTATGATATATATATCAATGCAGTCTAGCGCATCTCGCGTCTTTGATTGTAAATCCAATACTTTCGAAAGGAAAATTCAATACCATGACAGATGAGTCCAAAACTTCGGTGATGGAAGAGCTGCTGGCCGATGCCCAAACCAAGAGCCTGCAGCCTGAAGACAATATCGAAGCCACAGTGATAGAAGAAGACAAACGCCAAATCTGGGTAGATCTAGGCATCTACGGTACCGGATTGGTGACAAGTAAGGAGGTGGAGCACCTCGGCCGCAGCTATGAGCCGGGTGAAAAG
Organism: uncultured Candidatus Saccharibacteria bacterium; assembly: GCA_964637185.1. Lineage (GTDB taxonomy): Bacteria > Patescibacteriota > Saccharimonadia > CAILAD01 > BJGX01 > CAZSVP01. The sequence continues at coordinate 23,655 of CAZWVB010000004.1, forward strand.
GTGAGTGTATCAGTAGTAGTACCAGATACCGCCGAAGGCTATGCCATAGTAAGTATCAAAAAAGTTGCCAAGGAAAAAGGCTGGGATGTGCTCGAGAGCCGTTTCAACTCCAAAGAGACTTTTGGCATAGTACCATTTGATGCCAACAAGGGTGGATTGCTTGTAGAGGTCGAGGGAGTACGCGGCTTCTTGCCGGTCAGCCAACTTTCAGCTGAGAACTACCCACGGGTAAGTGGTGCAGACAAAGACGAGATACTGCATCGTCTCAATCAACTAGTCGGCCAGACTTTGATGGTACGCATCTTGGACCTTGATCGCAAAGAAAGCAAGTTAATTGTCTCTGAGAAAGAAGCTCAGCGTGAATTCACCGAAGGTAAGTTGGCTGGCCTCAAAGTCGGCGACAAGGTCAAGGGTATAGTGACTGGCGTGGTGGACTTTGGTGTCTTCGTGAATGTCGATGGTATCGAGGGGCTGGTGCACATCTCCGAGATAGCCTGGGATCGCGTGGACAACCCCAGCCGCTATGTCAAAGTCGGCGAAACTGTTGATGCTGTCATCATAGCTATCGACGCCGACAAGTTGTCGCTGTCGATGAAACAACTTCAAGAAGACCCCTGGGCAGCTGAAGTGTCCAAGCTCAAAGTCGGAGAACAGATCGACGGTAAGATCACTCGCATCACGCCTTTTGGTGCCTTTGTCCAAATCAGCTCGGCTGTAGAAGCACTAGTCCACATCTCCGAACTAAGCGATCAACATGTAGCCGATCCGTCCGAACTTGTGAAAGTCGGTGAGACCAAGAACTTTCGCATTGTTGACATAGATGAGAAGCAGCACAAATTGTCGTTGAGTCTCAAATCTCCCAAAGCCAAAGCTAAAAAATCCGAAGATGACACCAAATAATTAAATAGTCCGTCACAAGCGGAAGTTAAGGAACCACTCATGAGTGAGACAAAAAAGATAGCCATAACAGCCCCCATCCAAGTGAGTGAGTTTGCCAAATTGCTCAATTTGTCAGCAGCTGAAGTAGTCGGTGCGCTGATGCGCAATGGTGTCATGGCTACTATCAACGAAAGTATCGATCTGGATACAGCGTCTATTATTGGCAGTGAGCTTGGCTATGAAGTGAGCGAAGCTCAAAGCGGCCGCGCAGAAAAATCAGCTGAAGTAGATGAGTCCACACTACAACCACGACCACCGGTAGTCGCAGTTATGGGGCATGTTGATCATGGCAAGACTAGCTTGCTTGATGCAATTCGCGAGAGCAAAGTGGCTGCTGGTGAGGCTGGTGGCATCACTCAACATATCGGCGCCTACCAAGTAGAGCGTAATGATCGCACCATTACTTTTCTAGATACACCTGGTCACGAAGCGTTTTCAGCCATCCGTGCGCATGGTGCTAAGACTGCCGATATAGCAATTATCGTAGTGGCCGCCGACGATGGCGTGAAGCCTCAAACCAAGGAAGCTATCGAGCATGCTAAGGCGGCTGGTGTGTCTATCGTCGTTGCTATCAACAAGATAGACGCCAGTGGCGCTGATATCAATCGCGCCAAACAAGAGCTTAGCGAGATAGGTATTGTAGCCGACGATTGGGGTGGCGAAATACCAACAGTGCCAGTGTCTGCCAAGACAGGTGAGGGTATTGAGGCATTACTGGATGTGCTGCTACTAGTAGCTGACATTGCTGACCCGAAGGCGCGGTTTGAAGGTATGGCGCGCGGTTTGGTAATAGAATCTCACCTCAGTACCGGTCAAGGTCCGGTTGCTACAGCCTTGGTGCAAGAGGGCACGCTCAATGTTGGCGACTGGATAGTACTTGAGAATGGTTATGGCAAGGTTCGTAGCTTGCAAGATTTTCGTGGCAAGCGCATCAAGCTGGCAACCCCGGCGATGCCGGTTGTGATATCTGGTCTCAAAGAGCTGCCAGCTTATGGTGATTGGATCGAAGAGGTCGAGAACGAGCATGCCGCCAAAGACTGGGCTACTCAGCAAGCGCGCAAACAAAGCGCCAAATCACTATTGAGCGTCAAATCACTTAGCACAGCCGAGTTGGCTCGGGCTGTCGCCGAGGGTGAGCGCAAAGAGCTCAATATCATTGTCAAAGCAGATGCTCAGGGCTCACTAGAATCGCTGCAGAGTTCGCTCGAGCAGTTGGGCAATGACAAGGTCGGTGTACGCATAGTCTCGATTGGTGTGGGTGATATCACTGAATCAGATATCAATGCCGCCACTGCCAGCGGCGCACTGATCGTGGGGTTTCACGTCTCGATTGCCGCGGCCGTCAATCAGTTGGCCAAGCGAGCCGGTGTAGACTTCAGACTCTACAAGATTATCTACGAATTACTCGATGATGTGCGTGGTTGGTTGATTAGCCTATTGCCGCCAGAGATAGTCGAAGTTGAACAAGCCAGGCTAAAAGTTTTGGGTGTATTTGGAGCGCATAAGAAACTCCAGACTGTCGGTGGTCGGGTAGTCAGTGGTAAGATCACGCCCGATCTGAAGGTAGCGGTATTGCATGGTGGCAAACGCGAGGGCGATGGAGTATTGCAGAGTTTGCAGCGCAACAAAGAGTCGGTCAAACAAGTTGCCGAAGGCGACGAGTGCGGTATGCAAGTTGAGTCCAGTACATCGATAGCGCTCGATGACGAGTTGATGTTTTATAAGACTGAAGAGAAACAACCAACCCTCTAATTCGATGTCTAGCACTAGACTGACCAAGCTCAATCAGCAACTCAAACGTGTACTTAGCGAGGCGCTACAACAGTATCCAGCTCGCCAGCCCGGGCTACTGGCCACCGTCGTATCTGTCGAGGTCGCTGCTGATATATCTTCGGCTGTAGTGTGGCTGAGCCTGCTGGGCAACGAGTCAGCGGCGGAAGTGTTTCTGCAGCAACTAGAAGACAACAAGCGATACTTTGCCGAATATATGCATCATCATTTTGAAGCCAAACGCCAGCCTAGGCTGATATTTCGCCGCTCTCGCTCACTCGAGCATCTGCAAAACATTGCGTAGTCACCAGACTATTGAGTTGGCGCTAGCTACATTGTATGATGTAGGTATGAGTAAAACAGTCTTGCTTGTCGAAGACAATGATTTTATCCGCAATATGTATCAGCTCAAGCTGAGCAAATCCGGTATTACTGTCGAAGAAGCCAGTGATGGCGTACAGGCCCTGGACAAACTCAAGCAGAGCAAGCCAGATGTGGTGCTGCTGGATCTGATGATGCCCAATATGAACGGTCTAGATGTGCTCAAGCAACTCAAAGCCGATGGAGTATTGCCCGATCTGCCAGTGGTCGTACTGACCAATGTTATGGACCAACAATCAGTCGAGGATGCCAAGAAGCTTGGTGCTCGTGACTATATCGTCAAAACCGATCTGACACCAACCCAAGTGGTTGAGAAGATTCAACCTTTTTTGAAATAACTATACAAGCTGAACATTTTATTTAAATACTATAACCATTGATGAACGCTGCTGCGTTCATTTTTGGTTTGCCTGCCGGTTGGATTTCAAGAATTTTGAGGCTGCCATCTTTGCAGCCGTAGAATAGTTTTTTGTCTACAACTTTCAGCTCACCCTTTGGAATCTTGGCTGTAGCAACATTTGCTTTGTGCACGATATAGGTTTTGCCCTGCCAGTCAAAGTAGCTCTTGGGCCAGCCAACATAGGCACGTACTTCGCGCTCTAGTTGAGCAGCAGATTTGCTTGGATCGAGCCGGCCGTCTTGTTTGGTAAGGCGGCGACTATATGTAGGATTTCCGGCTTGTGGATGTGGCTTGATCTGTCCACTCAGATAGTCAGGAATAGTATAGACAAGCATTTTGTTACTGAGAGCTATCAAGTCTTCAGTTAGCTCTGGAGTTGTAATATCCGGACGCAAACTATACTTTTCTTGTGCAACTATATCGCCCTCATCTAGCCCAGCCACGATCTGCATGATGGTCACGCCTGTCTCTTGCGCTCCTTCTAGTATGGCAAAAGTAATGGGGTCGGCACCACGCAATTGCGGTAGTAGGCTAAAGTGGCTATTGAGGATGCCAATAGGAAAGCTGTCGATCACATCTTGGGCGATAATAATGCCGTAGTCTACTACCAGACCTACTTGGCTATCAAACTTTTGCTTGTCAAATAATTGGCTTAGCTCAGCCCTGTTGGCTGGTGTAAAGCAATCGATATTATGCTCTTGAGCCCAGACTTTTAGCTCGGCCGGGCGAGTTTTACCGGAGCTAGTCACCAGGTCCGGCTTGGTTATGATTGCCTCAATCTCAAACCTATCACAGATACCCTCGATGGTTTTGAGACTCACAATACCCGTGCCAAAGAATACGATTTTAGGCTTTTTCATTGCTGAGTTTTTTAGCTTCGGCCGGGGCGAGTGGGCGGAGTTTGCCATCGTCGCCGAGGTGGAATAGGTTGCTGGCATCGTCGACGTGGTCTAGAAAGATCACGCCGTGCATGTGGTCGATCTCGTGCTGGAGCACCCGAGCAGGGAAGCCCTCGAGACTTAGCCGTACCTGCTGGCCATTTTCATCGAGGGCCTTGACCTTGAGTTTGAGCGGACGACGTACCCGTCCGTAGATGCCTGGCACGCTAAGACAGCCCTCGATGTCTTCAACAGTCTCTGCGCTGGCCTTGACCACTTCTGGGTTGACCAGTGTGGTGAAATCACTGTGGCCGGGGTCGTCAAAATCATTGCGTACGACGGTGAGTTTGAGCGGCTCGCCTATCTGGATAGCCGCTAGAGCGGCACCAAATTCGCTATCGTGGTCCCAATCCAGCGTAGTGTCGATCATATCTTGGGCTAACTCGCGCACGGCATCGTCGACATAGCCGATGCGTTTACTCTTCATACGTAGGATCTTATTGGGTATGGTTATTATTTTGCGAATCATGATTATAGAAGATTGATAGGGTCTAGATTGTGAGTAATAGTTGGTGGCAAGCTCTTGCAAAGCTCTACTAGCTCTGCACGACGGCGTGATTTGGCCACTAGCTGCCAGTAATATCTACGGCCGCGGCCAAATGGATGTGCTGGCACTGGACCGACGAGTCGTAGGCTTGGGCGTGACTCCCAATTGCTCTTGAGCTTTGTCAGCTCACGCTGGCCGCGATCTCGCTCAGCATAGCCACATTCCAATTGTACCAGATAAGCATATGGTGGGTACAGGTACTTGCGACGTAGCGCTAGCTCAGTGGTGGCAAACTGCTCATAGCTGTGTTGGGCGACTGCTTGGAGTAGAGGCTGCTTGGCATTGTAAGTCTGGACTATTACCTGGCCTTGGGTATGGCGGCGGCCGGCTCGGCCGGCGGCTTGTACCATCAGATCAAAAGCCCGCTCGCTGGCCGAGTAGTCCGGGATAGCCAGCGCGCTTTCGGCAGAGATGATACCGACCAAGCTAACTTTGTCGAAGTCCAGGCCGCGCCCGATCATCTGAGTACCGACTAGGATGTCGATATCTCCTGTGTGCATCTGCCCAATCAGCGCCTGTGCGTCGCCGGTGCGCGCGCTGTCGGTGTCTAGCCTAGCTATGCGGGCTTTGGGAAATATCTCGCGTAGTTCGGACTCAACGGCCTTGGTACCAAAGCCAACAAATCGGATGTCGCCGTGTTTGCAGGCGCTACAAACTGCTGGCGGGCTGCTTCGGCGGCCACAGTAGTGACAGATCAGTTTGCCAATATCGGCGTGATAGGTGAGGGCAACTTCGCAGCTCGGGCAGCGCTGCAGCTCGCCGCAGCTGGTGCACACGGCCGAGCGTGCACTGCCACGTCGATTGTGCAGCAGTATCACTTGGTGGGCTGCTGCTAGCGTATCAGTGATGGCCCTTCTGAGCTCTTCTGAGATGGCTTGTCCTCTTGGGCTAGGTACAAACTCGATTGCTGGCATAGGCGTATTGGCATGACGGCTAGTCAACTTCACTAGTTTGAGTCGTCCAGCCTGTGCGAGTTGGAAGTGATTTAGGCTAGGTGTAGCACTACCAAACACTAGGTTGGCCTGGTGCAGATTGCTGAGCTGAGCTGCGACATCGCAGCCGTGATAGCGCATACCACTGTCTTGTTTGTAGCTGGGTTCGTGCGCTTCGTCGACGATGATACAGCCCAGCTTCGCAATCGGTGCAAAAAGTGCCGAGCGGGTACCCACTATCAGTAGTGGATGGTCGGGTGAGTTCTCAAGTATGTATTGCCAGCGGGCTAGTCGCTCGGCTGGCCGCAAACCAGAGTGCAGCACAATAGCCTGAGGGAAGTATTTGGTGATCGCGTGATTCAAACTCTCGGCTAGGACAATTTCTGGTAGCATTAGCAGGGCAGATTGGCCAGACTGCAGGGTTTGTTGGATCAAATGCGCGTATACCATGGTCTTACCAGACCCAGTGACGCCGTATAGCAGGTGCTTACCGCGGATAGATAGCTGTTTGAGCGCAGCGTGCTGCTGTGTATTTAGGCTGGGTAATTCTGCTGCAGCTTCGGTGCTTGGCTGGTATGGCTTGCGGCGCGTGATTCCAATACCGTTTGGCAAGACCGGCTTCATAGCCTGTTCAAGCGGCACCACGTAGTAGGCTTGCAGCCAGCGTACAAGCTGAGCCAACTCCGCAGGTAACGGTGTGGGGTTGATCGGCTTGCTGATAGGTTTGAGTTGATAGTCAATCGGGTGATTGCGGTGCAGATTGGTGATTGTCCCTAGGCTGCTACGTTTGCCAAACGGTACCTGTACTATGCTGCCGATTTTCAGATCAGTAGCCTCGACTGGAAGGGCATAGCTAAATGTCTGCCAATCTAGCCCATGATAAGCGGCTACCAGCACATCGGCGATTTGTTCGGGCTTTGTACTCATATGTATTCATAATACCATTGAGCTAATACCAAAGCCTTGTTTTCATCTGATAAATCAGCTAATATCAGGTAGATGAAAAAGCGAACTATTCAGCTCATACTGATTGGTGTGGTGGTGCTGGCAGCGCTGGTATTGGCTTTGCCGCGCGAGGACAAAATACTGAGTGCTCTTGGTTTTCGCGATGCCAAACTCAAAGTCCGCCAAGGTCTCGATTTGCAAGGTGGCGCAGCGTTGCTATACCAAGCCGATCTGAGCAAAACTGCCTCTGACCAACGTACCAAAGCTATGGAAGGCGTGGTGAATGTCATGACCAAACGCGTCAATCCGACCGGCACTAGCGAGGTGATTGTGCAGACCAGCGGTAGTGATCGTGTCAGTGTACAGTTGCCTGGTGTCAAAGATATCAGTGAAGCGATTGGGTTTATCGGCAAGACGGCTGAGCTCAAATTTTACGCTGTCGACCCCAACAATATTCCTACCGAGTCGGATGTGTCGGGTAAAGATCTCGACAACGCCACGGCTGACATCGATCAGCAATCTGGCCAGCCTGTGATTAGCTTCACTATGAAGAATGAGTCAATTCAGAAATTCGCTGATCTAACTACCAAGCTCAACAAAGAAGGTGGCCGGCTACTCATATTGCTCGATGAACAGCCTCTCTTCAATGGCACAGTCAGCTCAGCCATCACTGATGGGCGTGGACAGATGCAAGGGTTCAAAGACATCAAAGATGCCCAAGATACAGCGGTGCTACTCAATGCCGGTGCATTGCCAGTGCCGGTGCAGCTAGTGCAGCAACGTACTGTTGGTGCTACGCTCGGTAGCGAGGTAATAGTCCGCAGTGTGATCGCTGGCATCATTGGCTTGATCGCTTTGGTATTCTTCATGATCTCCTACTATCGATTGGCTGGCGTGGTGGCATCGGTAGCGCTGGCTATCTATACTATTATCAATCTAGCCATTTTCAAACTCAGTGGTGCTACGCCATTTCCGATCGTGCTGACATTGGCTGGTATCGCTGGCTTTATCTTAAGTATTGGTATGGCGGTCGATGCCAATATACTAATATTTGAGCGCATGAAAGAAGAGGTGCGGGCGGGTAGTGATTTGCCATCGGCGCTCGATAGTGGCTTCAAGCGCGCTTGGAGCAGTATCCGTGACTCCAATATCGCGACTCTTATCACTTGTTTTATCTTGTACAATTTCAGCTTTGGTGCCAGCATCGTCAAAGGCTTCGCGGTGACTTTGGCTATTGGTGTGCTGGTCAGTATGTTTACGGCTATCACAGTATCACGCAATCTGCTAGAGCTGATCCTCAAGACCGAGTGGGGCAGCAATGAACGCTGGTATGGGTTTAACAAATCACCACTCAAGTCCAGATTGGCTAGGCGAGGAGCCAAATCATGACAGCGCTGCATATAGTTGGACGACGCAAACTGTGGTTCTTGATATCTTTGATTATTATATTACCGGGCCTTGTAGCTCTGATGCTGTGGGGTCTCAAGCCAGGTATTGAATTTACAGGTGGTTCTGAGATAGAGGTGGGAGGTAGCTCCAATCAGGCCAATTTGCAGGCTGTTATCCAAGAGGCTGGCGGACATGATATCACTGTCACCACCAGTGGTGACAAGCTTCTGCTTGCACGTTATACAACCCAATCAGGTCAAGATCCTGAAGCCTTACATCAAGAAGTCAAAGTCAGGTTGCAGGCTGCTGGCTTCAATGAAACAGCATACAATCAGGTGGGTCCATCGGTGAGCCGCGATATTACTCGCAATGCTATCTTGAGTGTACTGATAGCTTCGCTAGCAATCATAGCCTATATTGCCTTTGCATTTCGCAAAACACCACCACCGCTGAGCTCATGGAGTTTTGGTACCACTGCCATCGTGGCCTTGCTGCACGACGCACTGGTAGTAATCGGTGTATTTGCTATTCTTGGCCACTTCTGGGGGGTACAGGTTGATAGCCTATTTGTCACGGCTGTACTCACGGTCATTGGCTTCTCGGTACATGATACTATCGTGGTCTATGACCGCATTCGTGAGAATCTACGTCGCTACAACGGAAGCTTTGAGGAGATAGTGGATCGTAGTATCACTGAGACTTTGGCTCGTTCTATCAACACTAGCCTGACTGTACTTATCGTATTACTAGCTTTCTTCATGTTTGGTGGTGGCAGTATCCACTATTTTATATTGGCACTGTTGATTGGCATCTTATCAGGTACCTATTCATCTATTTTCAATGCTGCACCGATGCTAGTAGTCTACAACAACTACAAGATCAAAAAAGCTGGTCGTCGACCAGCCAAATCCAAAGCTGTCAAAGCTAGCTAGGCGACACCAAGCCAAAAGACTGCTAAATAAGCTGCTATTAGCAGTAGTATAGCGGCAATTATCATGATTGCGGAACGCGACAACGCAAAACCCGATGGAGTGTCGTCGATATCATCCTTCCAATCATCATGGTGTGGTCCGGTGGCTTCAGCGGCATGGTGTACTGTCGGCTCATCCATCTTACCAACCATCGCGGCCGCGGCGGCCGTTGACGCGACTTTCTCGGTGGTATCGGGTTCAAATGTCTCATCGTAGCGTTTGCTGATATCGGTCACTTTGGGTGAGCCGTCAGCCTGGCTGGTAGCCATAGCAGTAGCGCCTATATAGTCGTCATGGGAATAATCAGATACATGAGCGGCTGGGAGCTCTGGCACCATTAATCTCTTCATATGATGTTTGAGCGAGTACTTCGCTGGCTTGCTAGGATTTGGTCGGACAGCAGGGGCCGGTTTGGCCGCTTTTGGCTTGGCCTTGGTGGTAGGCTGGGATGGCTTGGTCTGTACAATCACGTCTGCTGAACTATCTGATACTGGCGTCGATGCCATCAGCGGGCTACGATGCACTTCTACGGTAGCCGCGCCATCAGATTTAAATTTCTCAAATTGGTGTACCGCACCACAGCCGGGGCACAACAAGCCGACGGCCGAATGCACAAGCTCAGTATTACAATCAGGACAACTGTGATTCATATTACCTTTGTCAACCATTTTAAATCAGTTGAGCTTATTCTGTAAACCCCTTGTGCTTTTGGTAATTGTGCGATATACTACAAACCAAACAGGTGTGTTACAATACAAAGAGGTAAGACAAAGTTGATAAAAATACAATGTTACAGCATTTTATAACTTCCAAAACACGTCGCAAGATCATCATCTTATTTTCGAAGTACCCTGATTATAAGGTGCATATTCGTGGTTTGGCCAAAATAACCAAAGAAGATCCTGGCAATGTTAGTCGGGAGCTGTCTCGTCTCGAGAAGATAGGCTATGTGCGCTCGGCTCGCGATGCCAATACCAAGGTTTACTGGGCCAACAAGAATTTCTTGCTTTTCAAGGAGTTGCAGAGTATGGTGCTCAAGACGTCGAGTAAGCGAAGCAAAACCGTCTAGTTGTTGGTAGGTCTCACGCTCTAGCCGGAGAGTGAGATTTGCCAAAAACCAAAAAGAGTTGGCAAAAAGAAAAATCAAAGGAGAGGGTTATGAATATCAAAAACAAACTACGCAATTATTTTGTGCGTACACGCCGACAGCTGATCCGAGAGAAGTATCAGCATACCACCAATCGTCCGGCATTGCCTCGAGTGTCGAGCCAGCAGTTTACTTCGCGACTTGATGCCGACTACGGCTTGGTGCGTAAGAGTTTGTACTAATAATATCGCCCGAAGCGGCCTGGGTAGTGCTCAAACTGTTTCCTTAGCGTTTGAGCCCGCCACCTGATCTTTGTGGCTAATATCTCTAGCTACTACTAGACGCCATTGTGTTGCCATTATATGGCAAATTCTGCATACTAATTGCATGAATCGATTTGTGTGGGAGATCTCTGAGCAGGTAGCTTCGGAGGATATCGTGTCTACTATACTGGCTAGCCGGGGGCTGGATACCGAGGCCCAGAAAGTATTTTTGAATCCTGCCTACCCTGGTCTACTTGATGGTCCTGCACTATATAAGAGTATGGATAGAGCTGTGGCGCGGATTGCACTGGCTCTCAAAAAGAAAGAAAAAATTGCTGTATATGGTGACTATGACATCGACGGGTTGTGTGCAACTACGCTGCTGTATGAGGTGCTGACCAAGGCAGGCGCTGAGACTATAGCCTACATACCTGATAGATTTGAAGAGGGTTATGGACTCAACAAAGGTGCGCTGGATCATCTAAAGGCCGAGGGTGTGGGTTTGGTAATATCGGTCGATTGCGGTGGCCGCTCGCATGCTGAGGCTGCTTATGCCAAGTCAATCGGCCTAGATCTGATCATCACTGACCACCATGAGATGGATGATACCGCGCCCCAAGACGCGGTGGCTGTGGTCAATCCCAAGCGAGCTGACAATAAGCCATGCTTTACTGAGGTAGCAGGTGTCACAGTGGCCTTTCAACTAGTACGGGCACTGCAGCAGCAAGAAGTGATTAAATTGGCAGATGGCCAGGAAAAATGGCTGCTTGATTTGGTGGCCTTGGCTACTGTCTGCGACGTGGTGCCACTATTGAATGCCAATCGCGAGCTGGTATATTTTGGTTTGATGGTGCTGCGCAAATCGCCTCGGGCTGGTATCCGGGCGCTCTGTAAGGCGGCCGGCGTCGAACAATCCAATATTACCGAAGAAGATCTGGGTTTTCGCCTCGGCCCACGCCTCAATGCCGCTGGTCGTATGGAGCATGCCCGGCATGCACTGAGTCTACTGATGGCTACCGACCAAGACGAAGCTGAGCGTCAGGCAGCCTATCTCAATGATCTCAATCTGCAGCGGCAGGCAGACACCAAGATGATATACGAGATGGCCAGCGCGATGGCGCGTCACAGCGAAGACCCAATTTTGGTGCTCAGCCATCCGGACTGGTCGCATGGCGTGGTTGGCATAGTGGCAAGCCGCATAGTTGAGCGCTATCACAAGCCAGCCATACTCCTGCAAGAACTGCCAGACGGCACCGCCAAGGGCTCGGCGCGCAGTGTGGATGGCGTGAGCATTATAGATGCCATAGGAGATAGCGCAGACCTGCTTACCAAACATGGTGGCCACCAGTTTGCGGCCGGTGTTACCTTGCCGGCCGAGCGCATCGAAGCGTTTCGTGAGCGCATCAACAAGTATGCCAGTAGCAATGTCAATATTGCGCCACAAAAGTTGGTGATCGATGCTCAGTTACAATTGCAGCTGTTGGCACTAGACTTGCTCGATCTGTTGGAGAGGCTAAGACCGTTTGGCCGTGACAACGCCCAGCCGGTGCTAGCTAGCCAGGCTACGCTAGAAGATGTGCGCTGGGTGGGTGCTGAGCGCAAGCATGCTCAGATCAGCCTAAGCCAATCTGGACGCAATTATGTGCGCGGTATTAGCTTTGGTGCTAAGAGTTGGCTCGAGGCTGACAAACAACTCGGCCAGTCGGTACAGGTGGCTTATCGGTTACGGCGCAACAACTATCAAGGCGTCGATGAATTGCAGCTTGAGGTACTTGACATCCACCCAGCACTTTAGTAAGATAAAGTGACTATGAATAAGCAGCAGCTATTTTATCAATCGTTTTTACAGCTACGCACCGAGGATGAGGTGCGCAAATATTTGCGTGATCTTTTGACCGAGGCCGAGATAGCTGAGTTTACCGAGCGGCTATATGTTGCAGACTTGCTATCAGGCGGCAATACGTATGAGGCTATTGCACAAAAAACCAATATGAGTAGCACTACCATTGCACGAGTCAGTAAGTGGCTTCGATCAGGCAAGGGCGGTTATGATCTCGTGCTCGATAGATTACATCATCTCCAGTCTTCCAAAACTCTTTTGTGAGAAGATTGGTTTTAAATATTTGAAGCTAGCCTCCTCTCAAACCGAGAGGGGCTTTTTGAAGAAGCCAGGATCACGAAGGAGCATCAGTTGTCCGACAAGCATACTGCCAGTGAAGAGATTTGCAGAGTATTTGCAGAAGAAGGCTGGTGGGATGATGGGCCGAGCCATTGCCTGGGCTTACGCATCATTAGCCGGATGGGTTCGATGAAAGTAACAGCGAACACATCGGATCGGAGCTCGCAGCCAACTAGTAAATACTGACAACGTCGGGCTAGTCGACCGTGGTGACGGTGAGCCAGGGCACATCCATGCCCTGGCTCACCAAAGCAGTGACAGAGCTAATAGGCTATGCTAATCTAATACAAAGGACTATATTATGAGCAAACAATTTCAACGCGTTCGCGGTATGCAAGACGTACTACCTCCGACCTCTGAGGTATGGCAGTACATTTCAAGTGTTTTTGTAGAAGTTTGTGAGCAGGCTGGATTTCGGCGAGCATATCTGCCTGTGCTGGAGCATTCCAGCCTGTTTGAGCGCAGTATCGGCGAGGCTACCGAGGTAGTGCACAAGGAGCTGTATCGATTTGAAGATCGCGGCGGGGATATGTTGGCACTCAAGCCAGAGAGTACTGCCGGAATAGTACGCAGTTATATCGAAAACGGCCTCAACTCCTGGCCCAGCCCAGTCAATTTATTTTGTATAGAGGCGCACTTCCGCTATGACCGTCCCCAAGCTGGGCGCTATCGTCAGCATCATCAGCTCGATGTCGAGAGCTTTGGCACGCGCGACCCATATATTGATGCCAATATCATTGCTTTGGCAGCTCGACTGTTTGAACGGCTGGGCATTGGCTACAGTTTGCAGCTCAACACCATCGGCCAGCCGGCAGATCGCGAGAAATTTGGCCAGGCCTTGCAAGAATATTTGGCGCCACACCAGGCTGATTTGCCAGAGCTGGTCCAAAAACAGCTTGAGTCCAACCCACTACGGGTGTTGGACAGCAAAGATCCCAAGGTTGGTGAGATGCTGCGCTCTGCTCCGCAGCTGGCTGAGTTTGTCAGCCAAGACTCGCAGGCCTATTTTGAGACCGTCCGCTCGGCACTGTCTGACAGCGGCGTTGAGTCTAACATCAATCCTCGCTTGGTGCGCGGATTGGATTATTACAACGATACAGTGTTTGAATTCAAAGGCTCTGCCGAAGGCTCGCAGGATTCAATTGGCGGCGGCGGGCGATATGATGGTCTGGTAGAGATGCTGGGCGGACAGCCTACGTCGGCATTTGGCTTTGGGCTAGGTCTAGAGCGGATTACTCTGGAGCTGCAAAAACAAGCCAAACTGCCTGAGCTGGAGAAAAAACATGTCATGCTGATATGCGTTAGTGATACCCAAAAGCCTGATCTGTTCCGGCTGCAGCAGAAGCTGCTGGCTGCCGGCGTAGGCGTTGTAGCCGATTACTCCAGCCGCAATCTCAGCGCTCAGCTGACCAAGGCCAACAAGGCTGGTATTGGACACGCAGCCATCCTAGGCGAGGCCGAAGCCGCCAAGCAGGTGGTCAGCTTGCGTGATCTGGCTACTGGCGAGCAGACCGAGGTTGGTTACGACGATTTAGCTGCTCATCTGGGCTAGACTTGGCAAATGCTGTTAAATGTTCTATAATTGAGCGGTATTTAACAACACCCAAGGAGGTGAATTACTCTATGCTAACCGTCATTCGTAAAGACGACGAATCGACTGAAAGCTTGGTACGACGTTTCAACAAGAAGGTTACCCAATCTGGCATCCTGACCGAAGCGCGTCGCAAGAAATATTTCGAAAAACCTATTTCAAAGAAAGAGCAGCGCGAAGTAGCTTTGCGTAAGAAAGTCCGCAAAGATCAAAAAATGCGCGAGATTTTGGGCTACTAATGGACCAAGACCTACTCAACCAGCTTGAGTCTGATCTGCAGGACGCCATGCGTGAGCGGGATAAGATCCGCCTGACAGTGCTGCGTTTGCTCAAGAGCGCTCTCAAGAATTACCAGATAGAGGTTGGCCATGATCTAAGCAACCAAGAGGTACTGAGCATACTTCAAAAAGAAGCCAAAAAACGTCAAGAGGCTGCCCAGGCTTATGAGCAGGCTGGTCGTGTCGATCAAGCTCAAGAAGAGCGCGATGAGCTGGCCACTATCGAGAGCTATCTGCCCGAGCAGATGAGTGAAGCTGATGTAACCAAGGTGGTTACTGAGGTGATCGCTGCTACCCCAGCTGATCAGCGCCAGATGGGCCCGATTATCGGTCAGGTACGCGCCAAGACCGAAGGCCAAGCCGATGGCGCACTAATAGCAAAACTAGTTGCCCAGGAACTCAAAAAGCAAGGCTAGAGCCGTGGCAAGCACCAAACTCACCATTGAGGGGAGTGGTATGCAGCCACTGCTAGCAACGGACTATCAACTATTGTTGAGCTCGGCGCGGCATTCTATCGAGCTGCCATCTAGCTTGCTGCTTCGGTTTGTCGATACTACTACTATGGCGCAGATCAATCACGCTACCAGCAGCCACAACTATGCGACCGATGTGCTGAGTATCAACTATGCCGAATATACGCCGACACTGGCTCATGAGCTGGCAGCAGAGATAGTTATCTGTCCAGAGGTAGCGGCTACCAACGCTGCCCATGCCGGCCAATCGTTGGCAGACGAGCTGCGAATGTTGTTTGTACATGGGCTAGTACATATCGCCGGCCATGATCACGCTCAAGCAAATGATAAGGTACGGTTTGATAGTATTGTCAGTGGTATAATAGATAACACCAAACAATCATGATCAGACGCTCACTCTCAAGCTTCAAATACGCATTCAATGGCATAGCCGCGCTATTTCGTATGGAGAAAAACGCCAAGATACACGCCGTATTTGCGATTCTAGCCATCGTGCTTGGTTTTGCACTACATATAGCGATATCAGCCTTCTTGCTAGTGTTTTTCGCAATTGTACTAGTGATATTTGCCGAAGCCGTCAATACTGCTATTGAGCGCACAATTGATCTAGTTGAGACAGAATCTAGTCAAATGGTCCGGCTAGTCAAAGACATATCAGCAGGCGCGGTGCTTATAGCGGCGATCGCGGCAATATTTCTAGGCATCGCCGTATTTGGTGGCCGTATTTTGCAATTAATCGGTGTGATCCATTGATGCCAGCATTTGCCCGTTTTACTATCGTGCTGGGTAGCCCCGGAGCCGGCAAAGACACTCAGCTAGAGCTACTCGAGCGAGCCTGCGGTGCACAAATATTATATATTGGGCAAACTATTCGACGAGCTGCAGAAACGAATAAAAATATTGAACAATATCTAGAGTCAGGTGCCCTAGTCCCGCAGTCAATTATCACTACTTTATACGAACTCAAGCTACAAGAGTTTGGCCCAACAGATTGGTTAATCAGTGATGGATTCCCGCGTAGTGTTGAACAAGCTGACTGGCTAGAACAGCTGCTTGACCAAAGTTTTACCAGTATCAGCGAAGTAATTCTACTTGATATCCCCCAATCTGAGGCCCTGGATAGGCTTAAAAAACGTGCTCGTCATGATGACACGAACAATACAGTTGTTCAGAGATTTGAAACCTTTGAGCGTGAGACTGGCCCGGTCATTGAGCGCTACAAATCGGCTGGGCTGCTCAAAGTAGTTGATGGTGTCGGTAGCATCGAGCAAGTTTTTGATCGATTCAAAATAGCGTTGGGAGTGAACTAATGCTGACGCAGATCAAGACAGCTGAAGAGATCGATAATATGCGTCTTAGCGGTAAGATACTGGCTACGATATTGACTGATTTGCAACACAATCTAGCTCCTGGCCAGTCTACTTATGAGATTGACCAACGAGCCCGTGAGCTGCTGGATCAGCATCAGGCTAAGGCGGCTTTCCTAGGCTATCAGAACTTCCCAGCGGCTATTTGTATATCGGTCAATGACGAAATAGTCCATGGTATTCCCAAAAAAAGCCATATTATCAAAGAAGGTGATATCGTCGGGCTTGATTTTGGCGTGACTTACAATGGTATGATTACCGACTCGGCTGTGACTATAGCAGTTGGCAAGGTTGGCACAGATGCCAAACGATTGCTAGATGGCGTCCAGCAATCGCTGAATGTAGTGATTAACAGCCTGCATGATGGCATTCGGGTGGGTGATATTGGCCATACTATCGAGACAGTGCTGCATCGCCACAATCTATCTGTGGTTGAGGAGCTTGGGGGTCATGGTGTAGGTCATCAGGTGCACGAAGATCCAATGATACCTAATTATGGCACTGCTGGCACCGGCCAGGTCCTAAAGGCCGGTATGACGATTGCGCTTGAGCCGATCGCTAGCCTTGGTGACGGCAGCTGCTATGTAGCCGATGACAATTGGACATTTGTGACTGGCGATCACAGCTTGTCGGCTCAGTTTGAACACACTTTGCTGATCACTGAATCAGGTGCGGAGATACTCACCACACTCTAGCTGCAGCCGGGCTGAACAAAAATAATAATCGTGTATAATAAGTCATACTATGGCAAAAGCCCGCGAACACCATTTTATTGGATTGGATATCGGGACGAGCAAAATCGTCTGTATTGTAGGCGTTAAAAACCTCGAAGCTCCGCTGCCGAGCATTATTGGGCTCGGCGAGAGCGCCACTATCGGTTTGCGCCGAGGCTCAATTGTTGATGTTGAGGAGACGGTTAGTGCTATCACTGCCGCGATCGAAGAAGCTGAGCGTATGAGCGGTGTGGCGATAGATCGAGCAACTGTCAGTATTGATGGCACTCATGTGCGCATGATCTCTTCTGAGGGCAGCGTGATGGTGTCCAAGGCCGATCACGAGATCACCACCGAGGATGTGGTGCGGGCCGGTGAATCAGCCACCAATCTTACTTTGGAGGCCAATCAACAGATCCTGGATGTTATACCGGCCGGCTACTCGGTAGATGATCAGACCGACATATCGGACCCAGTTGGTATGCACGGCAACAAGCTGACAGTGCATGCCGAAATATTGGTCAACTCTACACCTGCTATCAAAAACATTGAGAGCGCGGTATTTCGATCTGGCATCAGTATGAACAATCGCAGCTTAGTAGGCCTTTCGGCAGCACGAGCTGTGTTGAGTAAACGCCAGCAGGAGCTGGGCGTAGGCTTTATCCACATTGGTGCCGAGACCACAGCGGTAATCGTCTACGAGCAGGGCAAACTATGTCACTGCGTGGTTTTGCCCGTTGGCTCCAACCACATCACAAAAGATCTGGTCTATGGGCTGCGTACCAATGCTGATATTGCTGAGAAGATCAAGCTAAAATACGGCCGTGCGGCAGATGGCAAGAAGACCAATCAGACCATAGACCTGGAGTCGATGGGTGGCAACGGTGTGGTCAGCCAAAGTGATCTGGATATGATGATAGAGGCTAGACTAGATGAGTTGGTAGGACTTGTCTATGAAGAACTAGAGAAGGCCGCCAAGAAATTCACTGATGAGGGCGGTATGGCAGCTGGGCTGGTGTTATCAGGTGGCGGTGCCAAACTCAAAGGCCTCGATAAATACTTTGAGTCCAAGCTCAAGCTACCGACTAAGGTAGGGCGAGCCGAGCACTTTGGCAGTTTGAGTACACAGGTAGCAGACCCGATGTATGCATCAGCTATCGGGCTAATGTTACTAGATATGGAGTCGCCACAAATGATCAGAAGCTCCTCGCTATCTTCACTGCCCAAGCGCATCATAGAGTCAGCCAAGACAGTCATCAAAAGCCTACTGCCATAGAGTTGAACACTATTTATTTATTGAACAACAAATGCTGAGTAGCAAAAAAATAAGCGTTTTTGGCAAAAAAGTTTGAGTAATTAATTGCATCGATACTTCTGTATAGGCTATACTGAGCATAGCTTTTGGTCTATCTATTGACTAGAGGCTGTGGCAAGGCCCATCTGATTAGTCAGGTGAGTTCGGCAGGTCCACATACGTTTTGGACTTGCCAAGTGATTATGAGTAAAAAATGATACCAATATGGCAGAAATTCTTCCAGAGATAGAAACTTTTGCGCGGATAAAGGTAGTTGGTGTGGGTGGCGGTGGCATCAACGCGCTAAATCGTATGGTGCAGTCCAAACTGCGCGGTATTGATTTTGTAGCGGTCAATACCGATGCTCAAGCTTTGCATTACAGCCAGGCCAACAAGAAAGTTCATATTGGCAAGGACACGACGCGTGGTCTTGGCGCTGGCGCCAACCCTGATGTGGGACGTCAAGCTGCCGAAGAATCCCAAGATGAAATATATGAGGCGCTCAAGAACTCCGAGATGGTTTTTATCACCTGTGGTCTAGGTGGTGGTACCGGTACAGGTGCCGCACCAGTAATAGCTAAGATAGCACGGGAGATCGGCGCACTGACGGTGGCTATAGTGACCAAGCCTTTTGGTTTTGAGGGTGAGCGTCGTCGCCAAGCTGCTGAGGCTGGTGTGGCAGAGCTCAAAGACAAGGTGGATACATTGATAGTTATCCCCAACGACCGTATTTTGCAGATCATTGACCGTAAGACCTCACTGCTAGATGCCTTTGGCGTGGTAGATGATGTCTTGCGCCAGGGCGTACAGGGTATAGCCGATCTTATTACTGTCAATGGTCTGGTCAATCTTGACTTCGCTGATGTCAAATCCATCATGAGCAATGCTGGCTCCGCACTGATGGGCATTGGCCAGGGTAGCGGTGATATGCGGGCTATTGATGCAGTCAAGCAGGCTATTGATTCGCCACTACTGGAAATATCTGTCGAGGGTGCCAAGGGCGTACTGATCAACTTCACAGGTGGTCGCGATATGGGTATGCATGAGATCGAAGAAGCTGCCAAACTTATCCATGACTCAGTCGACCCTGAGGCCAACATCATCTGGGGTATGGTACTGGATGAAAATCTGACGGGTGAGATCAGAGTTACCTTGGTGGCAACTGGCTTTGATGACGCTACGCCGATACCGGAGCCAACCCCAGAGCCAAGCCTGAGCAAGACCGATCTGAGCAGTATTACAGTCGGCGATATGGTGTCGGCTGAAGCAGAGGACAGTGCACCAACTCAGAGCACTGAGGTTGAAACTGAGGCTACTGATGCCCACAAGTCATTTTTGCCGTTTTTGTCTCGCTCTCAGGATAGCCGACCGGTCTATGAGGCCGAAGATGACACCAAGCCACTGATATCTCCAGAGCCAGCAGCTGCCGCTGAGCCAGAAGAGCCTTCCACTGTAGAGCTCGAACTAGATCAGCCAGAGCCAGCCTCGCAAGCAGAAACTACCGATAGAGAGGCCGCTGAGGCGGTTGAGTTTTCGCTTGATGAATCAGTTTTCGATGCGGAGAGCCAGCCACCAAATATACCCGAAGAGCCCATGGTAGAGCGGGTAGTGCGACAAGAGCCAAAGGCTGAAGAATCCCATGATGATCTGGACAAACCGGCCTTTTTGCGCCGTGGTCTCAAGCTCGGTCGTAACAAAAAAGACAAATCAGACGACGATATACCGAGTTTTATTCGCAAGAAGTTGTAGGCTGAGCGGATGCGTTGCCCCGAATGCCAAAATGATGGTAGTAAGGTGGTGGAGTCACGCGATAGTGGGTTAGAAAATTCCGGAGTTCGCCGCCGACGTCAGTGTTTGGCTTGTGGTTATCGATTTACGACTTATGAAAGGATCGAACCATCACATCTTATGGTAGTCAAACGTGATGGAAGGCGTGAGAACTTCAATCGTGATAAGGTAGCCGGGGGTATCTTTCGGGCCTTTGAAAAAAGACCGTTTCCGGCCGAAAAAATCCACCAGCTAGTCGATGGGGTAGTGTCGCAGCTACGGCATTCTGGCGAGATCGAGGTTCCAAGCCGGCTGATTGGTGAGATAGTGATGGAACATTTGTTGCAGGCTGATGATGTCGCCTATGTGCGTTTTGCCAGTGTCTACCGTAGTTTTAGCGATCTAGGTAGTTTTGAGGCCGAACTGGCTAGGCTGCGCAATTTGCAAGACAAGCCGCAATAGATTAGCATAGGCAGTATGAAGGTATTATTGTTTGCTGATGCCCAGACGATGGTGTCGCCGAGCTACAAGCGGCTTAGGCTTGATCTCAAGCAGCGTCGTTTGGTGCTCGAGGATTACAACCTCCAAAATCGAGCCGCCCAAGACAAAGCCCATCTTTATGACATTACCAAACCAGGCAGTATTGTGGTGACACGTGATGACGGAGCACCGGTAGCGAGTTGGCGCGATCATCTACCAAGCGCCGACGAGATTAGCTACAGCTTAGGCTATATATAGCTTTACTTTTTGGCCTATTTAGGATATATTTGGATCTAACAAGCGTTCTGCCAGTCGGCGGACAAGTGGCCATCACCCACGAGTTCCATCTGGAAGCGCTGCAGGAAGAAATCCAAATGGACAGTAGAACCTGCCGGTCAAAGCATCGTAATAGCTGGTTGATCAAGTTGAGACTGTCGTGCCGGCAAGCTCAAGTCAGATGGTACCGTTCGCGCAGCAGCGAGCTCTGACACCGCAATATCAGCGGTGTTTTTTGTTATAAGGAGTCGACAACATGAAAAAACTACCCCCATATCAGCCCAAACAAGTTGAAGAAGAAATACTCAATACTTGGCACAAAGAGAAGACTTTTGAGCAATCGCTTGAGAAGACCAAGGATGGTAAGCCATTTAGCTTCTACGACGGTCCGCCTTTTGCCAATGGGTTGCCGCATTTTGGCCATAGCCTGGTGACCAGCATCAAAGATTCGATTGGCCGGTATCAGACCATGCGTGGGCGCTATGTGGCGCGCCGCAACGGCTGGGACTGCCATGGTTTGCCAGTGGAGTTTGAGATCGAGAAGAAGTTCAATGTATCTGGCAAAAAACAAATCATGGAGCTAGGGCTTGAGAAGTTCAACCAAGCTTGCCGTGACTCGGTTTTCACCTACAAGAAAGAGTGGGAGGATTTCTTCGACCGGATTGGGCGCTGGACCGATACAGAGCACGCTTATGCCACTATCGACAACAGCTACATCGAGTCGGTATGGTGGGTGTTTTCCCAGATTTACCAAAAAGGCTTGATCTACCAGGGATACAAAAGCATGCCGTACTGCCCGCGCTGCGCTACACCGCTGAGCAACTTTGAAGTCAATGAGGGCTACAAAGACGATTTCTCCGATCCCAGCCTATTTGTGAAATTCCAGCTGGTGGACGACGAGCGCCAGCTGTTGGCCTGGACTACCACGCCGTGGAGTTTGCCAGGCAATGCTGCTCTGGCTGTCAAACCGACTGCCAAATATGTCACCTTACTGGTTGATGGACAAAAGCTAGTAGTTGCCAAAGACAGGATTGCCGAGCTCAGCCTTGATACTTATGAAGTCCTAGATGAATATGACGCAAATGAGCTGGTAGGCAAACATTATCAGCCGGTCTTTGAGCTGCAGACTGATCTGATCAATACCAATACTTATCAAGTCTGGGCTGATGATATGGTCAGTATCGAGGAGGGTACTGGAGTGTTGCATGTCGCACCGGCGTTTGGCGAAGACGATCTCAACCTAGGACAGCAACATGACATCCCGGTACTTCAGACTGTAGCTGCGGATGGTAGTATCGCTACCGGTTGGGGGCTAGCTGATATCGAGGGCAAATTTTTCAAGCAGGCTGACAAGCTGATTATCGAACGATTATCCGAAACGGACAGAGTGTTTGCGGCTGAGACTTTGACACACACTTATCCCTTCTGCTACCGCTGTGACACGCCATTGTTGTACTACGCTATCAGCACCTGGTTTGTTGCGGTGTCGCAGATCAAAGATGATCTACTCAAAACTGCCGCCAGTACTGAGTGGACGCCACAAAATATCAAGACTGGACGATTTGGTAAATGGTTGGAGGGGGCTCGTGATTGGGCGATCAGCCGCAATCGCTACTGGGGCGCGCCAGTGCCTATCTGGGTCAACGAGCAGGACGCTGATGATATCTTGGTGGTATCGAGCATTGAGCAATTGCGCGAGTTGGCTGTTGGCAATCCCAAGCTTGATGATCTGCACCGTCCCTTTATCGACGATGTCGTAATCGAGCAAGATGGCAAGACCTACCGTCGTGTCGAAGAGGTGATCGATTGTTGGTTTGAATCCGGCTCGATGCCATATGCTCAAGTCCACTATCCGTTTGAGCACAAGGCGGAGTTTGAGAATAGTTTTCCGGCCGACTACATCGGCGAAGGCCTAGATCAGACCCGGTTGTGGTTCTATGTGCTGCACGTCATAGCCACCATCGTGCAGCAACAGCCAGCCTACAAACACGTATTGGTCAATGGCATGATTATGGCGGCTGATGGACGCAAACTTAGCAAGCGGCTCAAAAACTACCCACCACTAGAGGATGTATTTGCCGACGAGGGCGCGGATAGTTTGCGCTACTACTTGCTATCTAGCCAGCCAGCTGTGAGTGCCGACTATATGCGGTTTGACCGCAGCGCGCTGCGTGATATCCACCGCAATCTCTTCATGACTCTGTACAACAGCGCATCATTCATGAGTATGTACGCCAGTATCGACGGTTGGCAACCAGCTGGTCTAGAACAGCCGAGTGAGCTAAACAATCCACTGGACCGCTGGATTGTGGCTCGAGTGCATCAGACCATCAAGACTGCTACCGAGGCAGCTGACAACTTTGAGCTAGCCAAAGCCAGTTGGCCGGTCTATGAGTTGGTCGATGATCTGTCCAACTGGTATATACGTCGCAGCCGACGTCGTTTTTGGAAATCCGACGATGATAGTGACAAACAAGAAGCTTATGCCACACTATTTTGGGCACTGATCAGTATCTGCCAGCTATTGGCCCCATGGGCGCCATTTGTATCAGACTGGCTTTACCGACACCTGACAGCCGATCTTGATGATGCGCCAAGCTCTGTTCACCTGAGTGACTGGCCAGTAGCTAACACGGTCGATCAGACCATACTAGGGCAGATGGAACAGGTCCGCACTGCAGTCAATGAAGGCTTGGCTCAGCGCATGAGTGCTGCTATCAAGGTGCGCCAGCCGCTCGGTAGTCTTGAACTGAGCGCGCCAGTGCCACTTGATCAGGCTCTACTGGATATCATTGCTGATGAAGTCAATGTCAAAAAGATTACGACCAGCTCAGCCACAGAATTGTCGGTCCAGCTAGATGCCGCGCTGACCGATGAGTTGCGTGCCGAAGGTTTGGCTCGCGAGCTGATCCGCCACATCCAGCAGGGCCGCAAACAAGCTGGTCTAGAGGTCGAGAATCATATCGAGCTTAGCCTGTCGGTGGCCAAGGCCCAAGCCGACCAACTGCGCGCCTTTGAGCAGTTGATAGCCCAGGAAACACTGGCCGATCGAGTGAGCTGGGACAAACCGGTTGAGACAGCCTACCACAAGACTGCTACAATAGATGGCGATGAGTTCATCATTGGCATCCAAAAGTCACCGTCTAGCTAGCTCGGCTGCACAGAGCGCCAACAAGTCCAGCGCCTTGCCGCGCGGGTTGGTGGTAGCTGTGGCATTTGTTACGATTGTTGGGCTGTTGATACATTTCTCACTTGGCGTGCGAGCCGGCAGCTTTGCCTTGGGTGATTTCTACCGTCAAGGAGTGTCGGCTATATTAGGGGTCGTAGTGCTGCTGCTACTGATGCGGCTGGACTATAGAGTGCTCAAGGATTATGCCAACTTGCTATATATCATCGCAGTTGCTGGGCTGCTGCTTGTCGATGTCTTGGGTGCCACACGACTGGGCGCGACTCGCTGGATCAGTCTGGGGTTTGTACAGCTACAACCGTCGGAGTTTGCCAAGCTGCTATGCATCATATTCTTTGCCAACTACACAGCCGATCAGCAACTACTAGGCCGACCCTGGCAGTATCTGCTCAAAAGCATTGCGTTAATGGCTATACCAACAGCA
>CAZWVB010000005.1:0-44265 GCA_964637185.1 uncultured Candidatus Saccharibacteria bacterium
CCGCCACTACAACTCAGATGCTGGGTTGTTTTTTGTTTTGACATAAAGTTATAATGCTTATGTTATGAAAATTCGTTGGTTGGCAATCTTCAATACTCTCAGCCTCGCACTGGCACTGGTTCTCAACGGCCTGGCTGTATATTTGCCGCTCAATGGCATCAGTACCGCCGAAGTATCTCGCAAGTTTGCCAATCTTTTCGTACCGGCCAACTACACCTTCGGTATATGGAGCCTGATATATCTGTTGTTGATACTATTCGCCATATACCAACTCAAGCTCGCTTTTGGCAAAAAATCAGCTGATCAAGAAGTGATCAATAAGATAGGTCCATGGTTTGTAATCAGCTCGATATTCAACGCTCTCTGGATAGTAGCCTGGCACAATCTACGTCCTGGCCTGGCACTAGTGTTGATGGCTGGCATACTGCTATCTTTGATTGCCATCTACATCAACTTGCGCTATGACAATGCCAAATACAATCGTGCAACTCGCTGGCTAGTATTGGTGCCGATTAGCGTATACCTAGGTTGGATCAGCGTAGCCACCATAGCCAACGTAGCCGCACTTCTTACTTCAATTAGATGGAGTGGTTGGGGATTGTTGCCAAATCTCTGGGCAGTGATAATGTTAGTCGTAGGCCTGATATTGGCAGTCGCTATGATATGGAAATACTCTGACTATGCCTATGCCCTTGTCATAGTCTGGGCATATATCGGAATCTTCGTAGCCCGCGTGCAGGATGCTAGCTCACTAGCCTATTCAGTAGTAGTCACGAGCATGATGGCGGTGGCGGCTATCTTGGTGGCAATCGGCCTCAAGGTCCGTGAGAATCTCAAATAGCTAATATCTAGTATGCGAAAGGGCTCCCCATCGGGGAGCCCTTTCGTTGACACTGTATTTCTCTAACTCAGCTGTTGCGCACGAAGTCGTAGCCGTTTTGGAACGGCTTAAGCCACGGGCTGGCTTGCAGCTGCCGTAGTTCGTAAGGCATCCACTGCGCCTGCCACAGTTGGTGAGCCGAACGCTCGAAATGCAGCATGTCGGCCAGGGTACGACCATCTTCGGAACACACTCCCGCCACTCCGTCAGGGCTGCCGTTGGGATTGTGTGGATAGTGTTCCACGCCTGCTTGCTCACCGCTGTGGGGCAACACGTAACGCATAGCCACGGCACCATGTGGGCCATGGCGCCAGCGTCCCTCGCCATGCGCACCCCATATGCCAAGCCGGGATCCGACCATACCTTGTAGTAGAACAGCCGGCGACTCGGTCACCTCGGCCATCACAAACCGCGACTCAAACCGCTCTGATTCGTTGCGAATAAATCGCGGCAACTCGACGTCTGGCGTGCCTTCGGGGCTGATCCAGCCAAGCAAAGCCAGTAGCTGGCAACCATTGCAGATACCGAGCACCAGCGTGTCGGACCGTGCCCGAAAGGCAGCGAACTCGTCGGCAACGCGCGGGTTGTCACGGATTATGGCCGCCCAGGCCTTGCCAGCATCGAGCACGTCGCCGTAGGCGAAGCCGCCGGAGAAGTGCAGGCCTGACAGGCCATCAAGCTCGTAGCTGCCGCTGGCCAGATCGTTCATGGTGATGTCCACCACCTCGAAGCCTGCGACGAGCCACGACAGCTTGGCCTCGGCGTCGCTGTTGGTGCCCTCTTCGCTGATCACCCCGAGCTTTGGCTTGGACTGTCGTAGCCAGACCTCAGGAGGCGAGTAATTGGGTGTGTAAGTGAGCTTCCAAGTGGGCGTACTCTGCTCAACGATCGACTGGTACTCGTGGTCAACCACGTCTGGTGTCGATTGGGCTCGATCCAACAGATGGCTGGTCGACTCGTACCACTCCATCAGGGTGTTGTGCTTGGCCTCAAACAGCCTGGCGCTGCCTTGATTGACCACCACTCGGGGATAGTCGATCACGCTGGCTCGACCAATGCGATGTGCCCAGAAGCCAGCCTCCTGCAAATCAACGACTATGGAGGCAGAGTTACGCGCACTCAGCTCAACAAGCAGCCCGCAAGCCTCGCTCAGAAGAAGGTCTTCGGCGTTCTCTCCGAGACCATCCAGCTGTAGGCTCAGCGAACAGCCGCCACCTAGGGCCATCTTGATGGCGCTGATCATCAGGCCGCCCTTGCCAATGTCCTTGAGCGCCAAGATGCGACCATCGCGCAGCCACGGGTTGATCAACTGCTTGAGCCGCAACACGTCTTGAGCTGGTGGAGCAGGAGGAGATTTGTCACCCAGCTGCCCATAGGCCTGAGCCAGCACACTGCCGCCTAGGCTTGGCGCCCAGTTGTCGAAGCGCACCCATACCAGGCTAGTGTGGCCTAGACCATCTTGAGCGCATTTGAGATCGGCTGTGGCGCGCAGATCCACATCGGGCACTGGTGCATAGGCTTTCACCGTTACCAAGCCAGGCGCCTGTACCACGCTGCCGTCTGGCAACACCCGCAGCATGCTGTTGCTGTCCTTGCCGCCATCCGGAGCAACGCCGTCGCCACTGACGGTATCTAGCTCCAGCTCACAGCAGTAGTCACTCAGAGCCTTCACGGCCAGCTGGTAGCGATCCATGTCGCGCTTGGCTGGCCACATCCAATTTACCTGCAGACTGATGTCCGTGGCCTCGCAGGCCACGCCCATCAGGCTCATTAGTGATTTGGCCACCGCATAGCGTCCGGCCTCTTTGGGATCGATCAGCGACAACACGCCCGACACACCAAAGCTACGTGCCGTACCTGTCTTGCCCAGCACGCTATGCGCTTCGATGCCGCAATCAGCGATGGTAAGCTGGTAGGGGCCAACTCGCGGCTCCTGCACAGTGCGCCCGCCTACGCTGGTGTCGGCTTTGCTCAGCAGCCAGCGCTTGCTAGCCACATTGGGATGAGCCAGCACTCGCTGCACCATCTCGTCCAGATCGACAGACCAGTCGATCGTCAGCGGCAACAGATCGGCCTGCCAGGGGTCAAACTCGATGATCTTGCGCAGCTTGCGGCCCAAGAATTCATCGAGCACCATGTCGACCGCTGGCTGACCATCTCGGCCCTCCAACACGATCTTGCCATCGCCGGTGATGTGGCCCACATCCTGCAGCGGGCAGTTGTAGCGAGTAGCCACGGTCTCTACCAGCGGCAAGTCTTGCTCGTCCACCACGATCAGCTCACGCTCCTGGGACTCATTGGCCCAGAGCTCCTCATCGCTCAGGGTCGGGTCGGCGATAGCAAAGCAGTCGGCGTAGACGATGGCGCCAGCGCCTTCAGCGGCTTCTGGAATCGCGTTGCAATTGCCACCTGCGCCCAAGTCGTGGATGAGCCTGATCACACTGCGTCCGCGGTTGTGGCTGATCTCAGACAGTGCCTTGATCACCTCGTAAACACGCAATTGCATCTCAGCATCGCCACGTTGCACCGAGGCAAAGTCGATCTCGTCGCTGTTGGTACTGGCAGCGGCACTGCTAGCGCTAGCACCGCCCATACCGATACGGTAGTTGGGGCCTCCAAGCAGCACCAAGTGCTGACTGCTGGTGGGCTTTTGACCATACAGCAACAGATCATCCACCAGGCCAGTAGCGCAGGCCTCCACGATGGGCTTGGCTTCCCAGCCAATGTGTTGTCCACTCGGCGCGATCTCGCCGTAGCACTGCACATAGCCGCCAGTGAGCGGTATCCCACTGCAGTTGGCGGCATCACTGACGCCATTGCTGACTCGCACCGCCAAATGCAGCTGATCGTGCCAGGGACCATCGATTGGCTCCCAACCAAGTGTCGGGACAGGCAGCCGCCCGAAGGCGTAGCCGGCACCCGCACTCAGATAAGAGCTGCCTTGGCCCATCGACATGGCATCACGTATCATGCCGGTCAGACCGGTGTAAGCGCCGTGATAGCACTCCACGCCGCTGGGATGGTTGTGTGTCTCAGCCGTACAGGTGATGTGCCGCGGCAGATCGACCACCTCGATACCCGAGGCGGTCGTCGGATCGCGTCGCACCAGAGTCGGTACCTGATAGCCATAGATAGCCGATGCATCGTCGGCAAAGCCGACCAACACATTGCCGCGGTGTCGCAGCAATGGCCGTTGGATTAGATCCCACAGACTGTAATCCAGCTCCACTCCATCGCGCACCAGTCGTGCTCGCCAGATGGTGTGGCGGCTATGGTCGCTCATCGCCTGGGCCAGCATGTTGAGCTCGACATTGGTCGGATCACGACCATCGAACAGTTCCATGATCCAAGCCTGATCCTCTGGATCAAACCCCAGCCCACGCTGCCGGCTGAAGTCTTGCAGAGCCTCTAGGCCGCCGTCTTGCAAGGGCACCCGAAAGGTCGGCTCCGGCTCACTGCTGAGCAAGAAGCTGCTGGGCGACTCCACGTAGATCATCTCAGTCATCGGATCGTGTAGCGCAGCCGCGAGTGCCGCTCGCCGCTCAGCGTCGAGTTGATCCGACAGACCAACTCGCCAGCTGCGCTCAGCCCGGACGAACCCAGCAAGCCCGATCTTGCCAAGCACGTTGACAGTGGTGGAACTAGCCGGGCTTTGGAAATTGGGCCGTGGCCCCATCTCCAGCACTTCAGCCATGCCATCCAGCCAGCTGGTCTCAGGCCGTGTGCCATCTGGGTCAAAGGTCTCTCCGAGCAGATAGCTCAAGTTTGACACCTGATCGCTCGAAAGTAGCACACCGCCCTCGAGATAGAAGCACCACTCGGCCAGCCAGCGGCTGGTGATACCGAGTTGCGCCAACACCAGAGCGATACGGACGTACATAGCTTCATGATCGAGAATTTTGCGGTAATAACGAAGCATGGTTAGCTTCCTTTCCAATAGAGAAATGTCAACGAAACGAGAAGGGCAGCGCAATATGCACTGCGCCGCCCTCGCTGGGAGATATTATCCCTCATCTGGTACTATCTGGTCAATTGTGCTACACTAGCGCAGTTCGCCCTTCGACAACCTGAGAGGGTAATACTATGAACACTTCACTGCGCTGGTGCGCAATGGTTTCCGGTAGCTGCACGCTTCTGGAGTCCATGTGTGCCGAAGGCCTACTTCCGAACCTGGTGGTTTCAGACCGCAACAAAGGCTGTCGTGCTGAAGAAATCACGAGTGCATACCAACTCCCGCATCTGCTTCTGCCTCGGCAGGATTTCCGTGACAACGGAGTCTTCGATCGTGAAGCATATACCGGAGTGCTCACAGGTCTACTACATCGCTACGAGATCGACTTCGTCACCATGGTGGGGTTTATGACCGTGTTGAGCCCCAGCATCTTCGACAAGTTCGCTGGCCGGATCACCAACAACCATCCAGCTCTGCTGCCCGCGTTCCCCGGCGATCATGCCGTACGCGATGCGCTAGCCGCAGGCGTCACCGAGACTGGCTGCACCATCCATGTGGCCACCGCGCAGCTCGACGACGGCCCCATCATCGCCCAAGAGCGCGTACCTGTGCTGCCTGGAGACACCGAAGCAACGCTGCACGAGCGCATCAAGCAGGCCGAGCGACCACTGATCACGCAAGTGACCAGGGAGACACTGCTCGGCAAGCGCAGCCTGCCCGGCTTCGCGCTTAGTAGCTAGCTCCACCGCACAAGATAGGTCAGCCATCACCATACTGATGGCGCCGCCTTGTGCGGGCCTATCTCAAGCCTCCAACTCACTTGGCTGTTTGGGATAAGCATAACTAGTTTGCTACAATAAATACAAATGACTTTTGCCAAGCGACTAAAACTGTATGAGCCACTAATGATCATTATTGGCTTAATATTGTTATTTGTGGTCTACCGCATGTTCGCTCGTGGCAGTTTTGATATTACTGAGGCTATGATTGATTTCATGGCTGGATTCTTCATAGTGTTTGGTAC
The DNA here is from genome assembly GCA_964637185.1 of uncultured Candidatus Saccharibacteria bacterium. Classification (GTDB taxonomy): domain Bacteria; phylum Patescibacteriota; class Saccharimonadia; order CAILAD01; family BJGX01; genus CAZSVP01. The sequence goes on from CAZWVB010000005.1 coordinate 5,857, forward strand.
ATTCAAAGCCCTTAAATTGCCCAAATTTGTCGAGGCCTATCGCATGTACGATGTATTGGCCGCGCACAGCAATATATATGCATATATATATCCATTCATAGAGATATCCCTAGGGCTAGCGTATCTTTTCCGATTTGAAATAGTACCAATTAGCTGGATTACGCTATGCCTTATGGCTATCAATAGCATCGGTGCCTGGCACGGCGCTCGCGACAAACGTATCAAGATGTGTGCTTGCCTGGGCACTGTCTTCAAGATACCTATGAGTTATGTCACGCTAGGGGAAGATGTAGTGATGGCTACTATGGCGGCTATGGTACTGTTGGCCAATCTTCGATAGATATTCATCGGATCTTCTACAAATCATTTTGAGATATGGCCTTCCTTCTTTGTGACCAAAGAAGCAAAGTCTCTTGCCACGTTCGAGTATCTAGAAGTATTCATTGATCAATTACTTACTATCCTGTGGAACTCGTCCGCCATAGGCGGACTTTAGACAGTCCTCGGATAGTAGCGTAATCGCTCAACTTACTTTCTGATCTCTCAAGTGTCAGGTAAGATAATAAATAAACTAAAAAACACCCGGAGCGGGTGTTTTTTAGTGAATAATCAAATATTAAGCTGCTGGCTTGACTTTGATCTTTTTGACCTTGTCTTCGGGTACAACTTTTGGAATGCGGATGCTCAGTACGCCGTCTTTGAGACTGGCCTCAGCTTTTTCAGCTACTGTGCTGGTGGGTAAGATCACTGAGCGGCTAAAGCTGCCCCAGAAACATTCTTGTACGTAGAAATTGTCTTTCTCGACGACCTCTTGTTCCTTGCGATCACCACGGATAGTCACCACGTCTTCTGATATTGCCACATCGATATCTTCTGGTTTCACACCTGCAATCGGTGCCTTCACCACAATATCATCTTTGGTCTGATAGACATCGACAGCTAGCTGACCCTCAAATTCTTCCTCATTCATCCATTCCTCGGATTGCTCAGTATCAGCCTTGTCATCATCCAAGAATTCATCTTCCAATATTTCTTCTTCTATTTCGTCACGTTTGCGTGCCATAAGTCAAAGCTCCTCCATTCACCTTATGATTGCCAACTAATTGGCGTTGCACTTATTATAATCAGATGAGCAGATCAATTGCAAGCAGGAGCGCGTAGCAATGTTGCAGACTATAGCAGCCATACTCGCGCCGGATAGCTGTGTGATGTGCCGAAAGCAGGGTAATGCGCTTTGTGTTGACTGTGCCCAGACCTATCTCAAACCACGCCACGACAGCTGTTTTTATTGCAATCGCTTTGGTGGTGGACGCACCTGCCAGACCTGTCGTGCCAAAACTTCACTCGACGGGCTCCACGTAGCCTACTATTTTGAACAGCCGCTTGATCAGCTGATATATCGACTTAAATACGATGGTAGTAAAGGTGTGGCCAAGCTTTTTGGCCCAGCGTTACAACAAAATTTGCCAAGCCTACAAGATGCACAGATAAGCTTCGTGCCTACCACTGGTAGCCGATCACGAGCTCGTGGCTACAATCAAGCCCAGCTGCTGGCAAATGAACTTGCGGCAGTCTGTGGCACTAGAGCATCCAAACTGCTAATGCGCGTGCACAATGCTGAGCAAATCGGGCAGAGTAGGGAGCAACGCTACAAAGCGGTGGATGGTAATTTTGTAGCCCTGGCGTCTCGCTCTCAAGGCAGAAATATTGTAATCGTCGACGACGTAGTAACAAGCGGCGCCACTCTCAATGAATGTGCCCGTGTACTCAAACTAGCAGGCGCCAGCAGTGTTTGGGGTCTTGCTTTGGCTAAGAAATGAACGTCTAGAAGCGTCCGATTACGAAATTGACGATGGCGTAGGCCAATAGGGCTACAATAATACCAATGACTGAGTATAGTATGGTGTCTTTGGCAGACCGAGTGCCTGCCTCGTCGCCACCAGATAGTATGTAACGCAAACCACCTATGATCAGCATAATCACAGCTACCACACCCACTACTAGCAGCAATGTGTTGGTGATATTTCTTATATTTGCCTGGAGATTGCTTGATGTACCTGCCGGCTGTGCTTGTTGAGCTCCAGCACTGATCTCACCGGCAGCAGCCGCATGACCAGCCCACAACAATGCGTTGGCTACATAGGCAACCATACCAGTCAGAGCTGTGCGGGTAGCAAGCTTTCTCATAATTATCCCAAATGGGTATTAGAAGCGTCCGATTACGAAATTGACGATGGCGTAGGAGAGTAATGCTACAACAATACCAATGATGGCAAAGAGTATGGTATCCTTGGCACCCTTGACGGCACTTTCATCACCCTGGGAGAAGATGTAGCGAAAGCCACCAACTATCAGCATAATAACAGCAACAACACCAATGACCAGTAGCAGGGTATTGGTGATATTGGCTATCTGTTGGCCTAGTGGCACACCACTGAGCTGGCCCTGGGCTGAGTTGGCACCTTCTTGCACATCTGGTGGAGCAGCGGCTTTGGCTACACCGACAGAAAGTGCTGTGGTAGCAGTCGTGGCAAGAGCGATAAGTTTGTTGTTTGGCTTCGTCATTTTATCTCCTTGGGGGTGTTAATATATTTGGCTCACATTATACAGCTTGTGCTGACAAATCTCAAGTGCTTACTTGATAGCACCGATCACAAAAGCAACTATAGCATAGGATAGAATTGCCACCACAATACCGACAATTGCATAGAGTATGGTGTTCTTGGCCGCTTCGAGCCTACCTTGATCTCCTCCAGATAACACGTATAGCAAAGCCCCATACAGCAAAGCACCGACAGCTACTGCACCGACCAAGAAAAACAATATGTTGGCTATGCTGTTTGCAAGTGAGCCAACACTGCTAGGGGTGCCCTGCAGGCTTGCAGGCAAATTGGTTGTAAGAGCGGCGATTTGTCTTCCTACCATAGTATTTATAGATTATATACCAAATCTCTGACTTATTAAATTTACGATAGCGTAGGCAGAAAGAGCGAGTATTAGTCCAGCCACCGCTAGGGTAATCGTACGCTTGGCCGCTTCAGCTCGGCCTGGGTCGCCAGTGGAAGTGACGTATTGGAAAGCTCCGACCAGTATAAAAATTACCGCCATCAGCCCGGCTATATACAACAAGATGTCTATAGCGTTTTGACCTAGCTTGATAAAGCCATCAAAGCTATTTACGTCTACGCCATTGAATAATGCAGGAGGCATGCTACGGAGCTCCTATCAGTGCCACTATTGCTTGCAGTCCAATTAGTAACCCAAGGCTTATCGCTGCGACTGAAAGCCGCTTTTTGGCACTGGTGAGGCTTTCGGGACTAAGTCCACCGGCCATGATCTGGATGGCACTGACCAGTATAGTAATAACAAAGGCAATGCCCATAAGCCCAATAAGTAGCTGGACTATCCAGCTTATCAACGAGTTTTGACCTGTCAAGGTAGTATTAATATTGGAAGCTGTACCACTTCCCCAAAAGCAAAACACATTGCGAAACGCCGCGCTAATGTATTTGCAAGTACCATTGTTGGAGGCCTGGTTGGCATTGGCAGCAGCCTGAGTATTGTTCTGATCATCGATAAATTTCTGTTCCTCAGCGCTAGGAGTAGCCTGAGTAGCCTTTTTTGTTACTGGATCTTCACAAAAATACACTGTTACACTTGTGCCGGGTACGGGTACCGGCTGCCCAATCGGCACAATATCTCCGGGGCAAGACCAGTTGCCATCGGCGCTTTTGCTTGCTTCTACTTTGACTGAGATTAGTAGAAGTGCAGCTATCGATAAAGAAAATATGGTAAAATATCTGATCAACTGCGTGGATTTGGATGTGAGTATAACCATAAGCATTGATTTATTTATAACACTAACTCGTTTATTATATAAGTAATGTTTAGTAAAAGTAAAAGTCTACTATTAGCCGTATTCGCCCTGCTTACTTTTTGTGCAGTTTTTGTTGCTACGAATCAACAGCAAGCCAAAGCAGATCCTAAAGGCGCTTGCGGACAAAGCATTGGTAGTAATCTTGGTGCATACAATAACCCATACCAGATAGATTGCGATTCTGTCAATCCAAATCTTGGTGGTGGCGATGCCAATGATTATTGGTTTTTCAATCCAGATAGTAGTGCCGTACTCAATAACTTTATAGTTTTTAACAGGAAAGGTACCAATTTTGTTATGATGGTACCGACTACTGGCGCCGATGCATTTACTGCATTTTGTTTTGTACCACCTGATTCAGTAAAACAAGGTTTTGTATTCCAGTTTGATGCCAATGATGGTTACTGCGGCAACCTAAGCAATTTTAGTACCAATGGTCTGATGTCAAATAACAACGGCACTGGCTTTTGTTCGATAGTAAACTTCAAAAATGGATGTGATTATTTTAGTGGCAACGATGGGCCGTGGCCGTCCAATCCAGCTAAAAAATACACTGGTAATGGACGCGACATATCCAAACAAATAGAAGATGCGAAGGCAGCCGATGCTAAGAAAAATGCGCCAGATCCGTGCCAGAGCGAAAACCAAGCAGGCCCACTGGGATTCTTATTGTGCCCATTGTTTAGATTGGTTCAAACATCAATTAATAGTATTACGGGTGTCGGCACTTGTACCCTGAATACTACTACACAGTTACCGGAGTGTACGATCAATACAGATGCGCCACTGATGAGCCTTCTCATTGTTAAGCCATTGGAATTTAGTGGGCAAGGTAACAACGCATATGCAGGAGCATCGGTGCCGCTACAAGCGGCCAATGAGAGAGTGAGGGACATAGCCTATGCGCTATATATGATTATTTTTCTTGTAATTATTTTTGCCAATTTCATAGATTTTGGCATCGACAACTATACCATCAAGCGCCTTCTACCACGGTTAGTAGCCGCCATCGTACTCACACCATTTAGCTATCTCATATGTGCATTTGCCATCGATGTTGGCAATACCCTTGGTTTTGCAGTGCCGGTCATTATTACCGGTGGTAATGCCCCGACAAATCCGATAGAGAGTGCGCTCAAGGCAGTTGCACAGCTGGGCGCGGGAAACGATGTATTGAGTGGCCTTGCGGTACTTGGCTCATTCCTAATAATTCTAGCGTTGGCAATAGCAGTGCTTATCTCCTTGATCGTGGCGCTGATATACATGCTTTTCCGCTTGCTATTTCTTTATCTGTTGGTAATAGTAGCTCCTATCGCCATAGCAGCCTCCGTGCTACCACTTACCAACAAATTCTTCCGTATGTGGGGTACCAACCTCATCAAACTCAATCTCATGTTTCCGCTGGTCACTGGCTTGATAGCAATATCTGGAGTAGTCTCGGGTGTGCTACTTAGTAGCGCTGGTAGTAATAACTTCATGAAAGTAGCGGCGGCACTGGTGCCCGTACTAGCATTTTTCCTTATACCCAAATGCTTCAAATGGAGTGGAGAGCTCATGGAAGCCACTGCAGGTGCTGCGGCGGCCTACCTCGGTGGACGCGCTGGTAGCTATGCCAAAAGTGCCAATCAAGCCCACAATGAGAAAGAGGCCGAGCGCCGACAAGCTCGCCGTCAAGAAATCGCCGCGGGCAGAAATAGACTATACGGCGGAGAGAACAGCTTGGCTCGTAGAGTGCGGGCTGGTTCGGGAATACGTAAGAACAAACCAGCCAACATGGTAGACTTTCGAGCCAAACAGATGGCTGCCCTCAAGCCGTGGATGGATGCTGCCAAACTAGCTGACAACAAACAACTAGAAAAAATGGGTAGCAGTCGTAACCCAATGGCCCAACGCGCCGCCGGCGAAGCGATGCTCAATAGAGGAATGATTAAAGAGTTCATGGGGAGTAAGGCTAACACAGATAAAAATATCGACTTTATCAAACGTCTCAACCCCGATGCTTTCAAGAAGAACCCTATGTTGGGTGATAGCGACTGGCGTAAGGGCGGCTCAGATCGAGATAAGTTCTACCCCAAACTCACTGCTGAAAAGATATTTGATATGAGCCCCGACGCGCAAAAACACGTCATTATCGATAATTGGTCTAAGTTGAGCCCCACTGTGCAAGCATCACTTCAAGACCCTAGAAACCAAGGTAGATATGATCCAGTCGCTGCAAGCTACGCTAGGTCTCCAGGTACACCGCCACCAACTAGTACATATGATCCGGCAGGTAATCCTTTTAATAGTTAGTTATGGGCCAGTACAAAGTACCATCCAACGTAGAGACCGAAGACAAGATAATTGGGCCGCTGAGCGTCAAGCAATTCATCTATGTTGTCATAGGTTTGATGTGGGGATTTATTGCTATACGACTGATAGCACCATTCAACCTCGTAGTAGGCCTGGTAATAGCAGCGCCTATTAGCCTGACAATGTTTATGCTTGGCTTCATACAGCGCGAGGGTATTAGCTTTGAAAACTACTTCCAGGCAGCCATACAATTCTTCCTAAGTCCGCGCAAACTAGTCTGGCACAAAGACGAACATCTCAAAGTGATCAAAGAAAAACCACAGAAGAACTTGGCCCTACCCGAGGCCCGAAGTAATTACAATACCGGCCAGCTACAAAGACTAGCCTTCACCCTAGACACACATGGCGCCTACAAAGATTCCTCCATACAGCTACCCGATCAGACCAACCCGGTACACCAGCAAGCCAGTCGCGTCATTGACGCCCATGTAGTGGAGCCAAACGAATTGGCCCAAATGGCCACGCCTGCAGTAGCCGCAAAAATCGAAGGTCAGACAATAGCGGCCGATGATGTGCTTGATGCCCAAGGCAGTCGAGCCAATGAGGTAGGGCAACTGTTGGAAAATGTTGAAGCCAATGTGCATCGACAGGCTATCGCCAAACTACAGCAAGGTCTGACGGCAGTGCCATCATCTACTGCTGCTAGCGCCAGCACGCCAGCAATTCAAAATCCAATCACTGGCGACACAAAGACTGTCGAAGAGATCAATCAGGCAGCACAACAATTGGCTCAGCGTAACAATACCCCGATAGAGCGCCTGAGCCGCGACGCAGCTGCTACCCTACAAAAAGGGGTAGAAGTACAGATCCGCCCTGCCCAATAGCTCTCATTTCATCAAATAAATACTACTGTTGTTGGGTGCTATCTTCCAAATACTTGGCCGGGTCGTCATCGCCGGTACCAGCTTCAGCCTGAGCTTGCTCGAGTAGAGCTTGTGGGTTGGTGGTAATCAGTTGTTCTTCGCCCGGGAAGGGTAAAACGCGCAAGATGATGTGGTTGAGGCCTGCAAAAAATAGGCCCTCACCGACTGGGAATTGGCTGAGCAGTTTGGCTTCCTCACTGGTGAGCTTGAAGGTACCGGCCACAATCTCCACGGCCGCAGGGTTTTGTTTGAGCAGTAGTTGGAGACTAGAGTTGTTGACGATAGCTCGTCCCAGGCGAGTACTGAGAAAATCTTCTACGTCTTGGCTAATAGTGGTGAGACCTAGGTAGTATTTACGAGCGCGTTTGGCTACAGAAAACATAAACATAGCAGAATCTTGATACTGCATGAGCTGCCAAGCTTCGTCGACTACCAATATGCGTTTTTTCTTCTCTGTTTTGACACGGTTCCAAATATAGTTGAGTACTATGTACATACCGATAGGTCGCAATTCATCTTCGAGATCACGAATATTAAAGACCACAAATGGATTGTCTAGCTCCACATTGCTCTGCTCTGAGAAAATACCTGCAAATGTACCTTCAGTATAGCGTCGCAGCCGAGCAGCAAGCGCCGGACCGTTGCCACCCATAGAATTTAGTGTGTTGTACAAATCCATCATCACTGGTGGCTCGGCTTGATGAGTGAGCGGATCGTTGGTGATGCCTTTTTGGGCATAGGTGTTGATCAGCGCGACATCGAGGTCGGCCTCTTCGGCTGGCGACATATCACCGGTCATTAGTCGCAGTAGGCCATGCAACATGATGATATTGGCCCGTAGCGCATTATCAGCCTCTTCAGGGTCAATGGTAGTAGGTATATCAAAAGGATTAATTCGTGTTTTGCTAGCTAGGCTTAGGTGCAAAAAACTACCGCCCACAGCATCACAAAGTGTCTTATACTCGTTTTCTGGGTCGATGATAATTACTTCTGTACCAAACATCAGTGAGCGCAGACACTCTAGCTTGACCGCAAAACTTTTACCTGCACCAGACTTAGCAAATACCACCATATTGGCATTCTCAAGACTAAATCTGTCAAACAAAACCAGGCCGTTGTTGTGGCGATTGATACCGTATAGTATGCCTTCATCTCGGCTGAGATTGGCAGTAGTAAATGGAAAACTGGTAGAGATGGCACCCGTATCCATGTTGCGTTTGACCTGCAGCTGGTCGGTGCCAAGTGGTAGGGTAGAGTTGAACCCTTGCTCCATCATGACAGTGGTTGGCTTGGTATATATCAAGCTAGTGGCCAATATGCTCTCGATCCGTCGATTGACATCATCTAGCTCCTCTAGGTCTTTGCCGTAAAGAGTAAAGTATAGCCCCAGTCGGAAGAAACGATCCTCGCCAACTTGGAGTTTGTCGCGCAGTTCTTCGGCATCAGCAATAGCAGCTTCAAGCCCAGGGTCGCGTATCTTGCCTTTTTCTTGATTGATGGAGTAACTAGCTTCCATCTGAGTTACTTTCTTTTTGAGATTTTCAAGAACCACGCGGCTCTCAACGGGCTCGATATGCAAGGCGATATCAAGAACTTCATCAATATTGATCAGGCCTGATAGCCAACCAGTGAAAAGGCTACGGGGGTAGCCATACACAAAGATAGTACGAGCGTAGCGTTTGCCTAGCTTGATATAATTGCTCTCTATCTCAATTGAACTCGGTGCTATTACATCTCGAAGGGTTACGATACCCTCACGATAGACCTTCTCAGCTTGTGCCTGGATGGCTGCTTGACGATCTAGCTCAGCTTGTACTTTTGGGTCTATTTTTGGCTTGCCGCTCAGAGGCATTATTGCTGTCCTCCTGAAGCTGTTGGTGGCTGTACTTGTGCTGGCCCGAGCCCTTCTTCTTTGCCAATTGCGGTGGCTTGCGCGGCATTGGCGGCTGCAAAGAGATCATCGGGTGTAGGCTCGGCAGCTTCAGCCCTCGGTACGCCTAGCTTGCCGTGACGGCCTACTACCGGTGTAGCCATATCTTCAACATTGCCAATAGCTTGGTTTTGGCTTTCATCTATGTTGTAGCTGTTGTAGAGCATTTCAATGATTTCCTGGGTATTGAGCAACACGGCCCTAATACCCATACTTGCAAGACCCGACGCTACTATCTGTGTGCGTTGCGTCAACTCGCGTTTTTTCTGTTCAAACTCGACTGTAGTCTGTGTCACTTGACCAACAGGTGATAAGATGTTTTTGATGCCGCCAAAAATTGTCTTTTTGTTGAGAATTTCGGTGAAGAATGGCACCACAACATAAAATCTCTTGTCCATGATGTTGACCTCTTGGAGCAGCTCACGAATGTTGTAAATATAGTCATCCATAAGCCCGGCCAGTAGGGGGTTGGCCTGATTGGCCTGTATATTTTCGAGATTTTCTAGATAATTGTCTAAGTCTACACGACGGCTTTGGACTACTATTTCTATAGGAAAATGCAGCCCGTTGAGAAAGCCTTGGTAGGCATATTCCATAGCGTCTTTCTCGGCAGGGCTTTTCAGATCAAAATTGGTTGGACTACAAAGTATCACCATACGCAGTCCACCATCGCGCATCACAATGATGCCGTCTTTGATCTCAGAAAACATCAGATGCTGCTGAGTACTTGCGCGCTTGTCAGCTTGCTGTTTTTTGCCTTTGGCTGATTGGCGCGAAGAAGCAGGTGCGGAAGATTGATTTTGAGTTGGTTGATTAGCCATAAGAATTATACCTGTGTCAATAAATAATCATACCAAATCTGATACACTTACGGCAATCAGTCAGGGCCTGTGAGCTATGTTATTTTTACCTGGCGTAAGCGTAATAGTTTGGTTACAATAGAGTAGTAATTATTGAGGAGTTGGAAGAGTAGCAATGGCAACCGCCACTTTGCCTGATGATACTGAAAATGATTTTTATGATGATCAAAATGATTTTGATCAGGCTTTTGATGAAATAGTAGAAGGCAACCCTGATTTAGCCGAAGTTGGCAGCGATGCAGGAAACGAGGAGTTACCTAGTACGTACCGACAAAATACTGGGGGCACAAATGTTAGCCCGGTAAGATCCTACCGCAACAACCCAGTTGGAGGTAGAAGCGAAAAACTTGATTTTGGTAGTCGAAGCAGTTCAAGCGGGGGTGGTAAGGGGAAAAGTTCAGAGGATACTCCGAGTAGCAGAAAACCGGCTCACATCTGGGGTAATCCTGCTGCAGAAAAGAAACTGCAAAAAAAGAAGGCCCAGGACGCAGGCTACAAGAACCCCCAAAAACAGCAGAAGGCTCAAAATAAATCCAATCTACAAAAAGGGACTGATGAGCTATCGCGCGCCCAAGGTGGTGCCACATCAGAAGACGGTTTTACCAAAGCCACTGGTAAACTAATAACTCAAGTAGTTGAAGGTAATTGGGAAGGTGCCGGGCTATCGCTTGGTGCAAGTAGTAGTCTAAAGCGCGGCGTTCTAATTGGTGGTGGTCTGATAATTGCTATTTTTGCAATGATTGGCTTCTTCATCGCCCAAATAGTTGCCAACCCTTTCGAGTTTCTCAAAACAGTGGTGACCGACAAAGCAGTACGCCGTTTTGCGATTACCGCAGCCGATGCGGTCGGAGTACCTGGAGCTTCGCAGGTCAAATCCACCCTAGAGGCTGCTGGGCTGGTCTATGAAGTAAAGTCCAGCAACGTAGCGGTAGCTGCTCCTGATCCGGCCAACAAACCAGAGGCGGGTAGTATTGACGATATCTTAGCTCACATTGATTGGGAGAAAGCCCAGTGGAAATATGGCAATACCTACTCTTGTGCCTACCGCTTTACATTCAAGCCGTATGTCAATTACGACAATCAAACAATACATTTGATAGACAAGGTCTATGCCAAGGGCACTGGCAAGGAAGTGCCATTGGACCAAGCCACTGATGCCATCAATACATGTTTTATGAATAGTTATCCTATGTTCAACCTATCGGTACGTGCCAAACCGGCCCGAGTGGTAAATAAGGGCTCCAGTGCCTATCTAGGCTATGCAAGTGACAAAGATCAGGTCAATCAGCTCGATCAAAGCCAGGCGGACGCAGCGTTTCAAAAAAAGACCTTGGAACGTATCACAGACAAAAAAGATCAGGGCCCAACCACAACAGAGCAGAAAGTAAAACAATTTGCAGACAAGATATATGATGAAATTGAGCAAGGCAAAGACCCCAACACTCTAGACTGGGATGGTATAGCCCAAAGCGTGGGTCTGACTTTTCCCACCAATGATCAAGATGCCACACAAGTAGCGCAGTCAATGTGCACCTACTACACCATATTTACTAATCCTGATAATACCGTCCGTGCGATCCAAACCCGCCACAACGTGTCCGTACGCAATGGGCTAAAATTTTTGTCTCTAGCGGGATCGAATGCCCTCTATCGGACAAGCAACAAGGAAACAAATTATACAGCCAATTCAATAGCCAACTGGGCCAACGCTGCTGGCTATAGTCTGCAAACTGGTGATGGCAACAAAGGCGATCAAGCTTCTGCGGAATCTCTACTGAATCGAGCCTATATCATCACCCCCATCGAGGCCTTACGACTCAATAAGACCTTGTCGCTGGCCTGTAGTTTGAGTGCGAATGCCGATCGAGGGGCTGGTGGAGGTATTTTCGGGGGATTATTACAAGGAATATTTCAGGCTCTTGGCAAAGTGGGTCAGAGTGTAGTCTTAGCTGTCTACCAGCAATTTCGTGCCAAAGTAGTGGCAGACTCTAGTGGTATTTTTGAGATTGGCAATCCCAACAATTTTGGTATGAAGGAGATCCTGATAGCAAGCTTTAAAGTATCGGCAACTGGTGGCTCTACAGGCACTGAAGCCGGGCCTCAGAATTTCAATCGGCAAGTAATGGGTGTCGATCAAGTCACTTCTGACTATATGCGTGCAGTAGGGGGACGATTTTTGACGGAAGCCGAGCGTAGCGCATTGGCAATAAGGGTTGAAAACGATGCTCGTGCAGAGGAGAAAAACAAATCATTGATCGCCCGAATATTTGACACCAATAGTCCTCGCTCGATTGTTAGCCAAATTGCCAGTCGCAATACAAGCCCGCAAGATACCAAAACATATTTGGCAAGCTCACTCAAGTCATTTAGCAATCCATTGCAATATTTTGCCGATAGTTCACGCCAATTTGCTTTCGTGACGACTGGACAAAACAATCGTGCCTTTGCGGCCGGTGATGATACCTCAGAGTATTTCAAGCTTGAACTGTCTGGCTTTAGCCCCCAAGAACTTTCATCAGTCAATCTACTTGATAACGCCAAAGCTATCGAGAAGCTCAAAAAGGAGCTTGATTTTGCAAGCCCAGATGAGATACGCAACAAACAAATACAATATTATGACGAGTGTATAAAAAAACAAGGTTTGACCTCAAAAGTCTTATTCACTAGAATCCCCATTGATTCCAATGTCGACAATACCAAACCAGAAGACCAGCTGAAATATATTTACATCAAAAAAGGATTTGAGCTGGGTGGCAATGGTGAAGATGTCATCTTCACAGGCAAAGATCCTACAAATCCAGCGGATGTTGATGTTGATTCGGAATTCTATAAGATATATACCTGCGAAACAATGCTTACCAACACCAACCCGATTAAGATGGCCAAAATAGATTTGGATTTTGCAAAACGTTATCGGCTATATCTATACTACAAATCTCAAATGGAACTATTGCGCGATCTCAGCCAAGACAAGCCGCCGAGTTATTTCTATGCCGGCACGAGCGGTAGTGATGACGACAGCAGTGGTGGAGGCGGATCTTTCTCTGGTTTGCCCGCCGACAAATCAGTCATGACTATTAGCCAATGTTGGGGTGGCATAGGTGGGCATCCTGGCATTGATCTAGCATACCTAGCCAATAAGACACCTAGTATTTTTGCCGTCGACGATGGTGTAGTTGAAGAAGCCCGCACCGAAGCTCAAAGTGGTGGCTACGGCAATATGGTCTATCTCAAGCATAGCAATGGACTTTACACACTCTACGCCCACAACAAGGAACTCAAAGTCCAAAAAGGCGACCAGGTCCAAAAAGGCCAGGAAATAGCCATTGGTGATACTACAGGATACAGCACTGGTCCGCATTTGCACTTTGAGGTACGCTCTGGCCCTTACTCTGACGCCCGCAGCATCCACAACCCGGTGTTTTATATACCACAGCTCAATGACCTACCTGGACTCAATTGTAAAACCGGCAAAGACGAGGCGGGTCAGCAATGAGTAGGCGCAATTGGATCATCGTAGCTGTAGTAATATTTGTTGTTGTTTGTGTAATAGCACTGATAATAAATTTGTTGATCAGTCGCAAACCAGCATTGCCAACACTCACGCCCAACCTAGTTGATAGTGGCAATATACAGAATGCCCAAATTGGCACGGATGGTCTTATTTACACCAAATCATCACAGTTGAAACAGCTCAAAGGTAGTAGTGTCACTTCTCTAGGGGTGTTGTCCACGACCAACAATATAGCGCCTAGCTTCAATGCTCAGTATGTGGCTACCACAAATGCGACCCCACCACAACAAACTGTACTTACACAAGTCAGCAATGGTGCAGTTGTATCCAAGCTCAATGGCTCATCATTTGGTTGGATCGACAATAACAATTACTTGATCGGTAACTTCAATACCAAAAACCTACCGTTTGCGACTGACGCGTATTCTATACCACAGATCATCACAGCCCAGTCGCTCAATGGCACTACCACCAACAAATATACTAGCCCCAATAGTATGCTCAATATACTTCTCAACAATACTGAAAAAACATATATCAGTACCACCACACCCAATTTTGATACATTTCAAATCGTGAGCCTCAATCATGCCAACAATTCACTACAAGTAATTCATGATATACCCAATTTTGGCTTCAAGCGATACGATCAATTCAATACAGCCATGATCAAACCAAATACTACTGGGGCTGGCTTGGTTTTGCTAGTGGGGGATAATTATATAGACACCAACGTAGCCTATGCTATTCAGACCAGCGAGTTGGTATCAAAAGACAAATTACTAGTGATTGTGCCGGCTGAGAAGTCGACTATTTTGCTGTACAATCTTTCTAACAAATCGGCCACCGCCATAGCCAATCTTACAATACCCAACTCCGAGACAATAATAGGTACGTTTTTCCAGTCCAACAATCTGTATTTAGTAACGCAGCGCGGTGTCTATTATATTGATGCCAGCCCTATCCAGGAGCAGCTGCAATGAGACGCTCCATCAATCAACTACGCTTGGCGCTGCTATTTATGATGAGCTTTGTGGTGATTGCCGTAGCGCCAATACAAGCACTGGCCGCTGACAACACAACCACCACAACCGGTGCCGACAGTACTGCCACCCAAACCACCAATCCCCTGAATCAACAGCAAACACAGGCGGCCGAAAAAAACTGGCGGCTCGAGGGAGAGAGGGCTCCTTTTGATGACTACACAGATCTACCATGTGGCGCCACCAACATCACGACTGCGATCAACACTAGCTTGCCAGCGGATTTCCCCGAACCTGCCAAAACCATTTTTACCAACGCCGCCAACGCTGCCCAGACAAGCCCAAGTGTGCTGGCGGCTATATACATGAATGAACACGCTATTAACGACTACAAAACAATCCCAACCGACAGAACCAAATTGGATGGTGGAGCATCAAACACAGACACCGGTGCCGCGGGGCCGTTTCAAATACTGCCCAAGTATTGGAAATCAGAATGGGGTGACATAAATAACTTTGAAGCCGCCGCCAACGCAGCAGCCAAGGCTTGGCTCAGAGATATTGGCAAAGTCGGACCAAATCCAGAGCTAGGATCTGTTGCCGAGGTCAAACAGGGTACAGTGGCATTTGGTCTAGGTACGTACGTGTCGGGCAATCCAAATTACAATCCCAATGATGCTTATACCAAGAGTTATATTGAAAGCGGTCTCAAGCGCTATCAGTCGCTAAATAGTGGCAGTCCGTCAAACAATAATGCAAATGCAAATTCACCCTCATCAAACACCCAAGCTTCAGGCAAAATTTATGTCCTGGGTGACTCTATCACCGTAGGTTTGAATAGTGCGGACTTGGAGACCAAACTCAAAGGTATTGGTTTTAGTGAGGTCAAAATCAACGCAGATGGTGGTAGATCAATCCTTGCGGCTGGGCTTGGTCCGGAAAAAATGAGTGGTATAGATGCACTCAAAAAAGATGCTGATTACATCAAACAAGCCTCGGCGGTAGTAATTTTGCTCGGTACCAATCAAGATAGTAATTTTGCCGACGCTCAGCAAAAATTGTTGAGTGAATTCAATAAACTCAACCCCAATGCCAAGTACTACTGGGGCAATGTATTTTCGGTATATACCGATAGCCCCGATCCAGGCGCTGCCAAAACGGCTGCGGCCAAGATCAACAAAACCATTACTGAAAAGGGTGCTAGTTCCACGCCCAAATACTCGTTGCTCAATGGTTACAAATTTGTCTGGGGTGACGATGATGCCACGCAAATAGCACAAAAATCACTACCAGATCCCAACAAGCTGCTTAGTTCTGACGGTGTCCATTTGACTGGTGATGGTTATAAAAAATACGCTGATTTTCTGGCACAAGAGATCCAAAGGGGTGGTAGTGCCATTGTCAGTAACACACCTTCTACTACCTGTAGTAAAGGTAGTGCAGCAGGATCAGGGCAATGTGTAGATGAGGCCAAGTTGCCCAAGATCAACGACGCTGCCAAAGTAGCCGATGCGATCAATAAGTTTGTGGAGAAAAATAGTCGCAATGACGCGCCTTTGCGTGGTCTGGGTGATAAGTTTGTAAGTGGTGCCATACGGGCCCAGGTCAATCCTTTCCTTGAGGTGTCGATCGCAATGCAGGAATCGGGTTTTGGTGTAGCTGGTGTCGCTACACAAGGTATAAACAATGCTTTTGGTCGTACTGCAACCGACTCAGAACCACATAAGTTTCTTGGTGATCGCAACTGGTATCAATATGATTCATGGGCGGATAGTCTAGATGGTGGTGGCACCAAAGATGATCAACCTACATATATGAAAAGGGTTTATGTCGATCAAGGCAAGATAACAATTAAAGACTTTATGCTTAAATATGCACCACCGAGCGAAAACGATACCGAAGGATATATCAACGGCATCAAAAAACGTATTCAAGAAATGGTAACTTTATCGGGAGATGGGGTAGATTGTGGGGGAGCAGGTAGCCTCAAAGATATTAGTTATAAAGACAAAGCAGAGCTTGTAGCTCGCGTCAACAAGGCAGTCAGCGACGGCAAACTCATACTCAAGCCAACTCATGCTGGGCAGACTCGCGATATGATCGTCAACGATATCAACAATACTGCTCAAGAGCCATTACTAAAGACATTGGTAATACTGGCCGAACAGTATGGCAAGCCGATTACGATTGAGCTAATCAAAGAAAATCAAGGTTATTGTGGCGACTTTGATAGAAACGCCACCAATTACGGTCCCTACACATCATCACATGCCTATGGCTTAGCTGTTGATTTTACTGCAGCCGGTAGCAGCCCAGATACAGTAGCACTATTCAAAACCCTTTATAGCAACCGAAGCTTGCTGAATATTGGGGAGCTTGAACACAATCCCGTACCAGACGGTGCAAAAAATATGAAGTTTGGCGAAGATTATGATTACCCCGCAGCTATACAAAACGATCACAGCGACCATATCCATCTAGGTATTCGTGGCTCTGGCCAGACAGCACCGGGCTGCACACCAAAGCCTGGAGGTGAAAACGTATGAATCAACAACAGAGAAATGTATTGCTAGGCATAGGGATTGCGGTAGCAGTGTTAGTGATAATAATACTGATTTTTATACTTCGCAGTTCGGCACCCAAGATCAATCAGATACATTCAATTGGGTCTCAATACCAGCTGGTACCCACAAACGATGGTTTGACGTTTATAGATAATAATAGCAATCTACAGCAATATACTGACTCCAACAAATCAATTCGTTTTATAGGAAGTACCAATATGGACTTTCAGCCCAAAATTTCACAAAGTGCCAACTATGTTTCTACAATCACAGGTCCGCAAAACTCATCATTCCAGATAACACCGATAGCCAACTATGGTGGCAATGCCGGATTCGGTACAACCACGCTTGCCTATGGATATTTGTCTTGGGGTATCGACAATCTTATTACCGGCATAATCCCTACCAATAGCCGCCCCGACAGATCACAGCCTGCCGATATTCAGACTTACTACGGCAAGCTTGCGCAACGCAGTGCTGACAATATCAACCAAGTATTGAAGCAGTCGCCACAAGATTGGCAATTCCAAAACATCGTTTATTCTGACAACCAAAGAATCATGCTAGCTGTCACTGAGCCTGGCAATGTCAAAATCAAATCAATCAGTACAGCAAATTGGCAGGAGACTTCCAATTGGCAGTACAACAGTTTGGTAGAGTCATATCAGGCAGGGCAAAAACTAATTTTGCGAGCGGAATCAACAACTCCAGTGGAGATTATTGATAATGATAGCAAACGCTACGTTACCAATTTACAATTGCCGGCTCGTTTGGTTTATCCAGTGGGTAGTCATCAATTATGTGTACTTATACAAAACAGCGATAATGTCGAACTAGGACTATATGATTACAAATCCAACCGCTACGACAAAAAATTCAAACTGCCGAGTTTTATATTCCAACCAAACAACATTGTAGCCAATACCAAAAACATATACATTTCTACCAACAGTGGTATGTTTGAAGTCCAGAATTTTCTAGGAGGAGTAAAATGAGACGCTGGATGGTAATAGTAATATGTGTGATAGTGGTGGTTATTGTAGGTATTGGATTGTATACATTGTTGTCCAACATACAGTCATCTAGTCTCAAATTGACTGCTTCGTCGCCCTCAAATCAGCAAAAAGACGTCTCACCGAGTGATCCAATTGTGTTGCACTATAGCCAGCCAATAAAATCAGTGCCGAACAACCAAGTATTTAGTAGTCCAAATGCTGTTTTTGAGATATCTGTGAATGGGTCGGATATAAGCCTAAGGCCACTCAGACCTCTGAGTGAGAAAACCCAATATTTATTGACTCTCAACAATGTCACCTCGTCCAAAAATCAGACTATTACGACAACGATTACATTTACCACTGGGCTGGACCAATCAAAACGCGCCCGTTTTATCAGAACTCTGCCACATATCACCAACAACTACGCTATTTATTACGATCAAGATAATGACACATTTAACACGCAATTGCTGACTAAGCCATTAGAGCAAGCCAAGGCCCAGGCCTTGCAATATTTCCGCGATCAAGGTGTAGAGCCCAACCAACAAAAAATACAATTTGATGTGATACGATCACTCGAAGGCTCTGGCGCACCTCCCGGCTAGGCCTTGACGACCACTTTGATCGATACTACTTCGAGGTCTTTGAGACCTGCTAATAGTTCCGGCTGACGCAGACGCAACTCTCCAGCTTCAGTGCTGTTATCGACCGCGATAGTCAGCTGGCCATCCTTGATAGCCACGCTTGATACCGCAACACTTGTAGTATCTTCGATACGCAACTTAATATCGTTCAGTACGGCTCGTTGCGTATGATACCGCTGTTGTTGGCCACTGATTAGATCACCCAACTTTTTCATAACTCTATGATATGGAGATTAGACATGTCTCCACCAACTTCGGTAGTGGTGATTATCAACTGGCCATCAAAATTGGTTTCTAGTAGCCGGCGGCGGCGCTGTGAGTCAAATTCACTTAGTACATCGTCAAACAACATCATCGGTGCTGCACCCGCTGAAGTGAGGTAACTGTACTCAGCGTATTTGATTGCCAACAAAAGCGCACGGAGCTCACCACGTGACAATTGATTATGGACGGGCTGATTGTCAGTATTGATGCCAAAATCATCACGATGGGGCCCTATGAGTGTGCGGCGGGCTCTTATTTCACGGTCCTGGATACTCAAATACTGTTGCCCAATATCTTCGTCGATGTCCAATGTCGCAAAGTAGTTGGTAATAAGCAGTGGCTTTGTCTTGGTTAGCTGTTGATACAGTCTGTTGATTGGCTCTTGTATAGTCGCCAAATATTCCTTCCGGGCCTTGGTGATATAACTTATCGGATCGATCAGCTGGATAGTGTATATCATGAGTTGATCTTGATGGCCACCATACTGTAACTCTTCCAGCAAACGATTGCGTTGCGCGATCAGCTTGCGATATTTGCGACTATTGGACAGATAGAGAGGGTCCACTTGGGACAAAAACATATCCAGATAACGACGGCGTAGCGTTGGCTGTTCGGCAAACAGCTGAGTTTGGTTGGGCTCAAACAATACTACTGGATGTTTGCCAACTATCTGACTAAGGGCAATTTTGCGTTCCTTCCAGCTGGCTTGCTTAGTTTTGCCAGTCGGCAGCTCCTGGTAGGCTATAGCAGCCTCGCCATCGTCATAGCCAAGCTCGACTCGATAGTATTGGTGGCCATTGCGGATAAGGTGGTGATCATTGGTGCGCCACGACTTGGTTAGTGACCCGAGATAGATCGATTCAAGTAGGTTGGTCTTACCAATACCATTGCTGCCTACAATAGCGGTTGCAGTAGGTGAGAACTCAAAACTAGCCAAATGATGATTGCGAAAGTTCTCGAGATTGACACTACGCAACATCGAGTTGTCTAACCACGTAGAGGCATTATGATATGTACAAATTTGTCAGCTTGGTCTATCGGACGCACTAGTAGGGGCTCGAGTTCGCTATTGATTCCTATTTCCACCATTTCGCTATCCAGACAGTTGAGGGCATCAAGTAGGTATTTGGCATTGAGTACTATGCTTGCCGGAGATGTGGCTTTGGGTATGCTTAGCTTGCTCTCACTTGTACCTACCGAGGCTGTTTGGGCGCGTAGTGTGAGCTGCTCATCAGCTACCGTCATAGTCAGGCCTAACGATCCCTCACGGCTAAATAGGGCAGTAGTACGGACCGCTTGTAGCAGCTCATCGCGGTTGAGGCGTAGGCTTATGGCTGTTTTTTCTGGAATTATCTTGGCATAATCCGGATATTTACCATTGATCAATTGTGCTACCAGCACAGTGGATTCGTGCTCCAACTTGAGTGCGGCTTCGCTGATCTGCAAAGTGATGTGTTCAGCATTACTATTCTGTAGCAGTCGCAATACTTCTTGCAGGGTGGCCGCTGGTACTATGACCGATATTTCACCCTGTGGTTTGATGGTGATTTGCTGCTCACTAAGCCGGTAACTATCTGTAGCCGCTATCGTGAGAGTCTTGTCCTTGGCTTGTATAAAAATACCACTCAAAACAGGTCGGGCATCATCAATACCTACAGCTACGATTGCGCGAGCTATACCGCGACGCAGCTCTTCGACTGGTAGATCTAGCGATTGGGTAGAAGCTACCTCTGGAATCGCCGGGAATTCACTTGCACCGAAGCCAGCTATCTCTGTATTGGTACTAGCTGTCTTAATAAGCAGCGTATTATCCTTCACGCTAAGCTCAATTTTGTCATCCTTGATATTGCCAATTAGGTCCTGAAATAGGCGAGTGGGGACGCAAACACTGCCTTGAGTAGCCACGCTTGCAGGTATACTGGCCTGCAAAGCAGCTTCGAGATTGTTGGTTTGTAATACCAAACTACTTTTGTCAGTACTTAGCTTGATAGTAGAAAGGATCTCCAGGGCATTACGAGGATGTATGATATGCCCGACCTGTGTTATAGCCTTTATAAGATTCTCGTGAGTAACAGTTACTTTCATATCTCTCCTTATATTATATGGTAGTAGTAGTGATAGTGCTTGTGGATAGTGTGCATAAGCAAAATAAACAGGTTTATGTTTGTTTTTTGTCGGTGTTGAAGTTTTTGGCATAACTGCTTAATAACTAGTGGATAGATGTGGTTTATCCACCAAGTGCTCAAGTTGATGCCTACCCAGCTATGGAATAATTGTGTAAAACTCAACCATTTTACACAGGTTTTACACAGGTTTTGCACATGTTTATCCACAGTCATGACACACCCAGCTCCTGCTTGATTTGCAATATATCTTGCGCCAACTGTTGGTCGGATGATTTGAGTTTTTGTATCTTGCGCACCCCATGCATAATAGTGGTGTGGTCTCTACCGCCAAGCGATTGGGCTATTTTGGGAAAACTAATATTGAGCTCTTGGCGCATCACATACATTGCTACCTGACGGGGCACCACTATTTCGCGGTCGCGCTTGGTACCTAGGATGTCTTTGAGCCCCACTTCGTAGTACTGTGAGCACACCTCCAAAACTTTGTTGGGAGATGCAGATCGGGTTTTTTGGGCCTTCACTCCATCTAGTACTTTCTCGGCTATTTCAACACTTAGGCTTTCATCATGCGCTCTTGAATAAGCAATTACTTTGATCAATGCTCCCTCTAGCTCACGGATGTTTTGATCTACTACGCTTGCAATGTATTCGGCCACTTCCGAGGGTAGATCTACCGCCTGCACCGCTGCCTTATTGAGCAAAATAGCTATCCTGGTTTCCAGATCGGGTGGTTGAATATCGGCTACCATACCCCATTCAAACCGACTACGCAGGCGATCTTCGAGCGTGGGAATTTCTCGAGGCGGACGATCACTACACAACACGATTTGTTTATTTTTCTGATAAAGTGCGTTGAAGGTATGGAAGAATTCTTCTTTGGTTTTCTCGGCGGTAGCAATAAATTGCAGATCATCGACTAGTAACACATCCACTTCACGGTATTTGTTGGTAAATTTTTCACCTTTGCGAATGGCCCCGACAAAACTATTAATAAACTCCTCAGTGGTAACATATAAGATACGGCTATCAGCTGACTTGGCGGCTATTTCGCTAGCGATGGCGGACATAAGGTGGGTTTTGCCAACCCCTGCTGGACCGTACAGAAAGAGCGGATTGTAGACCTCACCTGGCTTTTCGACTACTAGCTGGGCAGCCGAAAAAGCTAGGCGGTTGGATGAGCCCACAATAAAGTTTTGGAAATTATATCGGCTTGGAAACTTTTGACTGGCAACAGATCCGGGTTTTTCAACTGTAGTTGGCTGCCTCGTTTCATTGTTGGTGGCCTGTGACTTGGTCGCTGGTTTGGTAGGCGTGAAATCAGATGGAGCTGTGGTAGTCAGCTCGATCGAGACTATTTGATGATCTGTCTGTTTGTTGATTAGATCTATGATCTGATCTTGATATTTTTTGGCCACCCAGTCGCGTGTGAATATATTGGGTACATAGATAGTAGCTACATCTTGGTCTATCGACAGCAGCATAGTATCACGTAGCCAAGTTTGGTAGTTGGCTTTGGATAGTGATAGCTCGAACTCAGCTAGCACTGCTTTCCAAATGTTTTTATTAGTGTTATCCACAACACCCCCTCATTTACACACAATATACCAATATATTACGTCAGCCGACAAGTTATCCACAATAGTTTTGCAGTAGCAATTGTGGAAAACTATTGTAATTTGATCTGTAAAAGGCTATACTATAGCAATTCTATGAAACGGACATACCAACCCCACAAACTGCGCCGCAAGCGCAAATTAGGCTTCATGGCTCGGATGAGTAGTCGAGCTGGCCAAGCTGTACTCAAACGTCGTCGGCTCAAGGCCCGTAAACGATTGGCGGTATAACTTGCTACGTAGTCATCAGCGACTACGCCGCAGTCGCGATTTTGCCAAACTTTATCAGCGAGGTAAGTTTGGCAAATCAACTCATTTTACTATCAAGACGCTAGTCAACAACCAACCCTACACACGCATAGGGGTCGTGATAAGCAAAAAAGTGCTTAAAAAAGCAGTCGCGCGTAATCGGGCTCGCCGCCGCATTACAGAGCTGATTAGGCCGATGTATGACGATCTCAAATCTGGTTATGATTGTGTGCTGATACTCAAGCGAGATATAGTAGATCTCAAGCCGTCAGCCCTTGAGTCAGAGTTAAAAGAGATTTTTGTGAGCTCGGGTATTGTACAATAAGATCATGCGCAAGTTAGTAGTCCAGACAATCAGCCTATACCAGAAGACACTATCACCCGATCATGGATGGCGCAAACATCAGCATCCATACGGCTATTGTCGGTATTACCCGAGTTGCAGTGAGTATGCTCGGCAGAGCATCTCGCGTCATGGCGTATTGCGCGGCGGTACGGCTTCTGTCTGGCGTGTCCTGCGCTGCAACCCTTGGGCCAAACCAGCAATTGATTTACCAAAAGGAGCGAAATAGTGCATATATTTGAAGTTATATTAATCCAGCCTATATTGAATGTTTTGATGGCTATCTATGCTATCATACCCGGTCACGACTTTGGGATCAGTGTGATACTGCTAACCATACTAATCAGAGCTATACTGTGGCCGCTGGCCTCCAAACAACTCCATAGCCAGCGCAAGTTACAGTCACTACAGCCCGAAATAGCGCGAGTCAAAAAACAAGCCGCTGGCAACAAACAAAAAGAAAATGAGCTCATGATGGAGCTATATAAGGAGAAGGAGATCAATCCGTTTGGGGCTTGCCTACCGCTACTTTTGCAGCTGCCAGTGCTATTTGCGATGTTCTATGTGTTTAAGACCACGACTCATTTTGATCAATTACTGCCATTGCTATATGCACCCGTCAAAAACCTACCCTATATGCAGCAAGTCATAGCTAATCCATCGATGTTCAACCCAACACTGTTTGGCTGGATATCGATGACCCAACCCAACCACGTATTGGCAGTGATAGCCGGTATTAGCCAATACATCCAGGTATGGATGATTACTCCCAAGGTCAAACCGGACCCAGGCGATTCACAGGCCCAGACTCAACGCATCATGAACTACATGTTTCCGCTAGTAACAGTCGTGTTTGCATGGAATCTCATGGCAGCGTTACCTCTATATTGGACTACTACTAATGCCGTGAGTATCCTTCAGCAGTGGTTGATCATGCGTCATGACGTCGAGGATATGGAAGAGGCTGTGGTGGTCAAGAAAAAATCATTACCATCTGGTGATAACAAAAAACCAGCCAAAAAATCCTCCAAGAAAAAAGGCGGCAAAAAATGACACCGCGCGAAGCCCAGACTTGGCTCGGTCAGTTACTAGAGTCAATGGGCTTTGATGCCAGTGTATCGATTATAGAGCTAGATGGTCAGCCAGCACTCAATATCAAGACTGCCGACCAAGCACTATTGATTGGCAAGAAGGGTGAAAACCTGCGCGCTCTTCAGGTATTACTCAATAGCGTAGTACGCAAAGATCATCCCATGGCGGAATTTATTGCTATCGACATAGCTGGTTACAAACAAGAGCGTATTGATCGGCTGCAGAAGATTGCTCGTGATGCAGCGCGACAGGCTGAAGAGACCTCTCGACCAGTGCGACTTAGCCCTATGTCGGCATTTGACCGTCGCCAAGTACATAGTTTTCTAAGTACTTACAGTGATATCATCACCGAAAGCGAAGGTGATGAGCCGCATCGTCGTATAGTTGTCAAAAAACGCGCTTACTAACAAAGGCCAATCTCATGCCAGACTATTTGTCAGAAGACACGATTGTGGCAATCTCAACACCCATTGGTGTTGGTGCGATTGGTATAGTGCGTATGAGTGGCCCTAAGACCAAGCAGATAGTCAGCAAAATATTTCAAAGCAGTGCCAAACACAGTACGCAACTTCGCCTGGGCTGGCTGTGTGACGATGACACCACGATTGATCAGATTTTGGTCTTAAGTTTTGACCAGCCAAATTCCTATACTGGGGAGGATATGGCTGAGCTGCATTGTCATGGTTCGATGGTTGTTCTCGAGCAGGCTGTAGAGCTGTGTGTTAGGCATGGTGCTCGCCGGGCTGAGGCCGGTGAGTTTACCAAGCGAGCATTCTTGGGTGGCAAACTCAGCCTGACCCAAGCTGAGGCGGTGGGTGAGTTGATCCATGCTGAGAGTGAACAACAGGCCAAAGTAGCTACCAATCAACTTGCAGGTGGCCTCAATCGTCAATTGACCAGTATCAAATCAACCTTGGTGAGTTTGGCGGCTGCCGAGACGGTCGGGTTGGATTTTGGCGAAGAAGATGTCGAGGATGTATCTGATGATCAGTATCAAAAGACCATAGAGGGTGTTGTCGCCCAAGTAGAATTACTGCTAGCTCAGCGCCGCTATCTACCAATTGTACGTGATGGTATCAAGGTGGCCATAGTCGGCCTGCCAAATGCTGGCAAGAGTACATTACTCAATGCTTTGCTTGGCTATGAGCGCAGTATAGTTACCGAGTTAGCCGGTACTACTCGCGATACTATCAACGAAGCTTTGCACTATCGGGGTATTAAGATGCAGCTGACCGACACCGCTGGCTTACATGAGACTAGCGACCCTATCGAGAACATCGGTATAGAGCGCAGTCGGCAGCAGATAGATGAGTCAGATATAATCTTGTTACTAATTGAGCCTGGTGCAGAGCAGCGGACTCAGGCTTATCTTAATAGCAGTGGCTTACAGGATTTGCGCAAATCAGCCAATACCATAGTAGTACACACCAAAGCCGATCTTACAAAGTCATCTGCCAAAGTTAACAGTCAAGCTGTCTTAGTATCAGCTAGCGCTAAGCACAACCTAACAAAGCTTCTGGATAGGATTTATGATGTAGCTATAGATAGCCCAAGCCAGCTAGATATACAAGTCATCACCGATCGGCAATTTAAGGTACTCGATAGACTTGCCCAGCTACTTGGTGATATCCAGGCTGGGTTGCGGCAACAACATCCTCGTGATGTACTGCTGACCGTACTTCAACAATGTATAGAGGTAGTCTCTGAGCTCGACGGTAGCTCGGCTAGCGAAGCAGTTATCACTGAGATATTTCGCAACTTTTGTATCGGCAAATAATTATGCGCAGGCAGTTGGGCACTTGTGACAATATTTGACTATTATCGTAAAAAAGATATGCTTAATATAACAATATAATCGGGGTTCAATAATGTCAGCAGATAAAAAAAGTGCAAAGAATACCAAGCCACAGAGCCGTACCATGCACAATTCCCCGGGCGGTCAGGTACAAAAAAATACCAAAGCAGCCAGCCTATCGAAGAAGAGTTTTAAATTTCGTTGGTGGTATGTCGCGATATTGGTGTTAGTAATAGCCCTAGTAGGTGTTTTGGTTGTCAGATTGAGCCGCGCCTCACAAACATATATATTGAATTGTAATACACAGCCATGCGCAAATGCTTTTCCCGCGCCGGGCTATGTGGCTGTACCAGTACTCACTGCCAGTCCAGGTCAACCCGTTTGGCTATCCTTGCAAGCCAATAAGATCTTTGGCCAGAACAATGGCGTAACCGATATGGCCAACCTACACGTGTGTTTTACTTTGGTAAGTACTACAAATTCAGCGGCCGGCAAAGAATATGCATTGCAGATACAAAACTCACTAGGCGCGGCACCACCAGACAACGGCAAGCTTTATGGCGCAGGGACTGTAGAAAGATGCCAAGACAGACTTGTAGTTGAGCCACCGGATAATAATACGTATTTTACTTTCAACCTTTTTGCCAACTCCGAACAAATCGCTTTAGCCCAAGTTAGAGTAGATGTTGTAGCGGTGACCAATTCAGCCAATCCAACCCCGCCGATTTCAAACCCGACGCCCGTACCCATTATCGTCAAGCCAACCTTTGGTGATACCGAAAGAACTAACATGGACGCCGCGATACGGCTAAATGGTAATTTACAACAGATTGAGCAGACATGTAACAGCTATAGCAACAAAGATGAGTGTGAGAATTATTTTCGCGAGGCTATCAAACCAATCGGCAATGTCGAAAGCTTTTCTTGCAAAGCCACTTCTACGCTCAATGGTTGGGCGGCGGATCCTACTGCTATGCGCAATTCTATCCGGGTGGATACATACATTGACGGTCCAGCCGGCAGCGGGGCATTTGGCTTCCCGGCCCAGGCCGACAAATCCCGACCAGATACTGGGGGCAACCATGGGTTTAATGCAGTTATGCCCAAACAGTTCCTCAATGGCCAGACCCACACAGCCTATGTATATGGCATTGGTCAGTATGGTAGCAAAGAAATCGGGCGCTACCAATTCAAATGCGAGCAGCCACCTGTCGGCAACGTAGAGAGCATCACCAGCAACAATACTTTTAATGCTTCAATCAATGGTTGGACTTTGGACCAAAGCAATCCCAATGTACCCCTTGAAGTGCATGCATATTATGATGGCCCTGCTGGACAAGGCAAAGATGGCGCCGTGTTCAAGACCAATATCTTTCGTCCAGATGTCAACTCCGCGTATGGAGCGACTGGCAATCATGGCTTTAGCATACCGCTCAATCCCAAATACTTGGATGGCAAGCAACACAGTATCTATCTTTACGCCATCGGTATCAACCAAAACGGTACTGGTTCTGGTGATAATACCTGGCTGACCGAACAGAAATTCGGTCTGTTCAATATCAATGCTGCTCCACGAGGCAATGTTGACGCCCTCAACTGCAAATCAGACAATATAAACACTATTGATGGCTGGGCATTTGATCCCAATGATCCCAACGCATCTATCAATGTACATGTATATGTTGATGGCAAGGGCGCGGCAATAGAAAAAGCCGACAAGCCAAGACCAGATGTCAACAAGGCGTATGGTATTGGTGGCAACCACGGTTTTAGTATCGGTATTCCACAACAAGCCCAGGATGGCAGGCAACACACTATACAAGTTTATGCCATAGGCTTGGGCGTGAATAATCCAGCATGGCCACAGCTCAACCCAATGATATCGCCGCCTTCAAATATCAATTTTGCCTGCAATCGGCTGCCCGAAGGCAATCTCGAAAGCGTCAGCTTTAGTCAGACAGCCAACAACTATGAATGTATAGCTCATGGTTGGGCCTACGACCCCTCAGCTCCAGATTTGGCTGCTCAAGTAGCTGTGTACTTTGACTTCAACTCTGATTTCACCAAATGGAGCCACCAGGAAGTATTTTCAGCCAAAAACTCGCGCGCTGATCTCAAAGCAGCCAAAAAGGGCAATGGCAACCATGGGTTTAATTATGGTATTCCGTCCAAATTCTTTGACGGCAAAGAACACACTATATATGCCTATGCGCTCAATATGGATGACAAAGGTAAATATCTGGCATTTGACAATCGGTTTATTGGCAGCAAAACATTCACCTGTAAAGAAAAACAGGCCGGCACTACTGTTGTAAATGCTGCGGCCGACACTACTACCACCAACACACAAACACGTTCAACAGTTACAGAAGCCACCAATAAAAATGACAACAAAACAGTCACAGTTATTAATACCAAAGCTCCAATCAATTACGACCAGACCAGAGCGGCCGAAGATTTAAAATCTGCCGTCAAAGATGTACCAAAAGTGGGCAACCCACAGGTCATACCCAAAACCATACCTGGCCAGACACAGCTAGCAAATAATGACGCCGAAGACAAGCAGACGACTATTGGCAAGGTGTTTATTCGCCCAAGTTTGCCAAAAGACATTGGAGTCAACCAAACAGCTATATACATAGATGGCAAGAACCCCACCATTTACAAATCCGACGATGTCACCCAAGAGTTAGATACTAGGTTGATGACCAATGGCGAGCACACAATTCAAACCCTGGCGTATGCCGACGACAATAATGTTTTTGCGGTAGCTCAGACCATCAAAGTTGACAACAAACCATTGAATCCATTGCTGGCACTATGGCTCAGGCTAGTCAGCTTGATACAGCGCAAACCATACTAGGTATACTCAACACCCAGACTACAACAGCCTACCAGACGGAGTTTTTTTGAGAGCCCAAAAACAGGACTATTGGGACTACTCGTTGGGGAAGTCGAGAGCTGATTTGTAGTAGGTGTTGAAGGTGTCAGTCTTGGCGACTTGACCGTTGACTACAACATCTCGATAGAAGACAGTTTGGCTAGGTATGTTGGGGTCTAGACTGCCGGATATGAAGTAGGGGCCGCGGACAACTCCTGATTTGGTCTTGGTACTGTAGAAGTCAAATTTGAGAGTGGTGCCAACCATGGTGGTTTGGATCAATATATAGTGTGGAGTATCGTTGCGAAACTTCATGTCGACTTCGGGCGCATAGACTGTGGCATCGACGCCAGGCACACCATAGGGCTGTGTATAATAATCGACCGCAAAAGCGTGATTGGTGCGCTGTAGGATAGGGTAGCCGCCGTTGAGTGCAGCCCGAAACGCTGTACTGCTGACCTGGCACATACCACCACCATATTGGAATTCCTGGTGGTCGCCTAGTATCACTTTGCTGGGTGCGTAGCCAGTCTCAGCACCAACATAGCCCATGATGTCATCAAAACTAAATACGCTATTGGGCTTGACCAAAACATTTTGAAATTTACTAGCTCCGACGCGTACATTTTGCATACGCGCTGCACTACTGTGTGGGAAGTAGCTGATACCCTCGCTGACGAGCTCTTTGATACCAAGCTGAGCGAGATTGTCTTCGCGGACTTCTGGCTTTTGGATGGCTACTACTAGCGGTATAGACTGATTGTTGCCAGTATTGAGCGCGGCTATTAGCTGATTGGCGGAAGTAGTAGTGTCTAGCTTGCGACCATTGGCACTGGCTTTGGTAACAACTACGCTACTGCCATTCCAGCTAAGCTGCGCGTCGACCGGTTCCTGATCGATGCTGCCAGCTAGGTTTTGGATATACTCGCGTATGGCATGCTCATTGAATTGCGGCCCGTTGATCTGTGGTGGCAGGCTATAATAGCCGGTCAGGGCAGTTTTGGCTAGCGGCTTGATATTGGTATCTATCACCAGCCAGCCGAGTAGTTGATCGCTAGTGACCTGCCAATTCTTGCCGTCGGCAGTCAGGTTAATCGGGTTGGCAGCAACTTTCTTGATGAAGTCTTTATGTAGCGCCAGTGTGTCCACTGTGAGAGGCGGTGCTATCTGATAGGTCGGTGTAGTGAGTCTAGGCGTGCCAAAGCTACCGATTTGGCGCTTGAGCTCGCTATAGAGCATGGCAGGCTGGACTCGATCGCCTGGCCGACCGGCCTTGATAGCAAAGCCGGCGGAGCTGTCAAATTGTGCGTTTTGCACCGGAGTGTTGGCAGTGTTAGCCAATTTGGAGGCTAGCTCGGCAGCGGCATCGGGCTGGAGCGCCACAGGCACGTGTATGCTACCGTGCCATCCTACCAGACTCACAGCCTGCTCGCGCAGTTGATGCCAAGGCAGACCACTGCGCCCTATAGAGTAGGCATATTCTGCGGCTGAATCGGTGTCATAGCTACTTACCAGATCGCTAGTATTGGCATCGACAGTCTGAGTACCAGCTTGGATCGTAATAGTTTGCCGCTTGGCAGTCTCGACTTGTTGGTCTATCAGCGCTTTGGCTTCGCTCTTGGTCAGACCGCCCAAGTAGAGCGAGCCGATCTTCACACCGGGCAAGATACGATTCCAGTAGGCTATTCGAAATGCCAGTAGCAACGCCAAAACAAGTGCGACAAGTATCGCACCCCCGAGAGCTGCTTTTTTGATAGCGCTGCTTTTCATAGCCAAAATTATCTACCTAATTAGTATTACCACAAGTATACAATATTTGTGACATTTTGGCAATCAGAAAGTGATTGTTTGTGATCTGTAGACATGCTTCGTATAATGTTGAGTATGAAAGGTATTATTTTGGCAGGCGGATCAGGTACGCGCTTGCACCCCATAACCCGTGGTATTAGCAAGCAGCTGATGCCGATATATGACAAGCCTATGGTCTACTACCCATTAAGTACGCTTATGATGGCCGGTATCCGTGAAATTCTGATCATCACTACTCCACACGACCAGGACCAATTCCGGCGATTGCTTGGTGATGGTAGCCAGATAGGCATCAGTATCAGCTATGCAGCTCAGCCAAGTCCTGATGGCTTGGCCCAAGCATTCTTGATCGGCGAAGATTTTATCGGTAGTGACGCGGTAGTCTTGGTGTTGGGAGATAACATATTTCATGGCCATGGCTTTGGCGAAAGTCTCAAGGAGTGTGTGGATCCAGATGGCGGCATCATCTTTGCTTATCCGGTATCGGACCCTGAGCGCTACGGCGTAGTGGCATTTGATAAGCACAACAAGGCTACATCGATCGAGGAGAAGCCTGCCAAACCCAAGTCCAATCATGCTGTGGTTGGGCTGTATTTCTATGACAATTCCGTTGTCGAAGTCGCCAAATCTATCGAGCCCAGCGAACGCGGTGAGTTGGAGATCACCACTGTCAATGAGCATTATCTGGCGCAAAACAAGCTGCAAGTACAGATCATGGAACGCGGCTCAGCCTGGCTCGATACCGGCACCTTTGACAGTATGATGGCCGCGGCTCAGTACGTCGAGGTGATCGAGGCTCGGACCGGCTACAAGATAGGTTGTATTGAAGAAGTAGCTTATCGCGAGGGTTTTATAGATCGGCAACAGTTGCAGAAACTGGCCGATGAGCAGCTCAAAAGCGGCTACGGGAATTATCTACGGTCCATTTTGTAGTGGCGGCGGATCTAGCGTGGGCGAGATCTCACAGACTATCTCGCTGGCTTGATCATCAATCACAAATTCTTGATTGGGCTCAGTCGCCTTCATACTGGCAAAGATGCGCTTGCCATTGACCAGCCAGTACGAGCTAGGGTTGGTGTTGAGGTGGATCGGACCGGCACTGATTCG
Organism: uncultured Candidatus Saccharibacteria bacterium; assembly: GCA_964637185.1. Classification (GTDB taxonomy): domain Bacteria; phylum Patescibacteriota; class Saccharimonadia; order CAILAD01; family BJGX01; genus CAZSVP01. The sequence continues at coordinate 37,721 of CAZWVB010000005.1, forward strand.
CCGCAAGACTATTCGATTGGGCGACCAGCTGATTACAGCAGCGTTGTCACTTATCATCTTGCCACCATCATTGACTCCCACGCGTTTGGTTGGGCGGCCCATATCGTAGCCAAGGATCGCTTCGTAGCCGTGGACCTCGCCGATGTTGCGCAATGTGCCGTCATAGTAGCGATTTTCATCAGTGGGGGCGTAGTCGGTATACTGCACAAAGTTGTTTTGGTACTGCGGCGCAGTACTTAGCAGTTGTGTGGGCCGCATGAAGATCGCTGAGTGGGCAACAAACAGATCGACCACCACGACCAATAGGGCAATATTGAGCAATCGACTGCGCAGTCTCAAACAAGCGAAGAAGAGTAGTAAGAATAATGCCGACCAGCCAAGGTAGCGGCTAGGTACTCCCATGGAGCTGAAGATCGGCAGCTTACTTAGCACGTGATAGGGTGCATATCTGGCAAACGGCCCAGCTGCTAGTAAGAAACCAACTATGACCAGCACTAGGCAGTACAGGCTGCGATGTTCTTGCCGCCAAATACGTTTGTAAGCGATGTAAACCAAGCAGCCCACCAGGATTAGCAGACTACCCCAACCTATGTAAGCCGAGTATTCACCCCAGCCAAATTCTAGCCCCCAGCGCGGCACAAAGCCATTGCCGTTGTAGTACGGCCAGAACATGGCTGCCAACATCAGTCGCAGACCCATCGGTGTTTGGTGACCGATCAGCCTAGGATAGTCGTGTAGATATTGCAGACTATATAACAGCTTGTGGCACACCAGCACCGCTATTGCGGCCAATGCTATCAGATCTTGGCACCATGGTAGCTGAGCGCCACGCCGCCAGCGCCGACCATAATCATATGCGGAGATCAATGCCATGAGCACACAAGTCTGGATCACGATGTAATGCGGTGCGGAGTTGATGAAAAAGGCGGTGAATAGTACCAACCATACCCACCCGTACTTTAGCTCAACTCTGCGGATAAAAAAGTATATCAGCAGCGGTACCAGCAGATACATCGCAAAGGTCAGCTGCCCGCCCATGGTGTGGAAGGCCACAAATCCGGAGAATACAAACATGTAAGATAGCAGCACCGATCGGAGCCGCTGACCACTGAGCCGCATAGCCAGCAGATACATCCCCCAGAAGCCTAGTAGGTAGTAGCTGATCAGTCCGAGCTTGAGCCCATAGAGAGTGCCAAATAGCAGCACCAGTGGCGATTGAATGCTGATTAGCCCGAACTGTGGGTTGGCATAGAGTGGTACACCGCCTGCCACCCATGGATTCCACCAAGGGAATTGGTGATAGTGCAATACGGATTGGCGAAAAGCCTCGTACATCTGCAGGAAGTAATCCCAGTCGCCCACCAGGGCGCTGCGAGGGCGGATCCAAATACCAGATAGGAAAGCCAAAATCGGCAAACACAGCAGCAATACCCAAATCACGCGGTGCTTGGTCACAAATAGGCTGATTTTTTCTATACAACTTCGCATGGGTTTATCTGTCACTTATCTGATGATATCATGTTATATTCTAGAAGGCCTTAGACTATGAAGAAGAAAACCAAGCTTGTATTAATAGCAGTATTGGCGGCAGCACTGGTAGTGGTGGCCGGCGGCTTCGCGTACTACCGCTACAAACACACCAGCTTGACCACCAAATCTGGCGTGCCGAGTAGCTCCACTGTCAGTAAGACCGATGCTGAGCTAGAGAATGGCCAGGGCCGGGCGGTGGATCCGGCGACTAGTCCCAATCAACCCAACCCCAATACGGTCAAGAACAGTGCTGGCGTACCGACCCCTAGCCTGACCAAGAGTGCCGGCAATGTGGCGCCTGCGCCTCGTGGTGTGTTGATCGACTTTGTCTGCACCGTACCCCAAGATGGCTATCAGTGTCAGCTAGAGTTGATACCCAAGAGCGGTCAGAATAAGCCCAACTTTGCCAAACTCAGCATGAAGCCAGACCGCTCCGGTCTGTATGGCGCGGTTTGGAATTGGCAGACCGAGTCGGGCAAATGGGAGGTTGACGCAGTGTTGTATAATAGTAGTGGTGATACTGCAAGATCACCTATCCAATCATTTGAGGTGCAATGAAACGATTCCTAACTAAAATCGCTATTTTATCGGTCGGCCTATTTCTGGGCGGACTTATATTTGTCTCTGCCAGCCCATCTGCTCACGCCGCCAGCAATGAGCGCATGATGGACGATGCCGTGTTTGACAACTCTGGCAGTATGAGCGCCGGCGATATCCAGAACTTTCTCAACCAGTTCCCCAACAGCTGTCTGAAGAATTTTAGTGACGAGTATCCCGTAGATTATTTCAACTACAATGGCCCGGCCAACACCTCGAGTGGACCAGCTAGTGCCGCGACCATCATCCGCCGTGCGGCAGATCTGTGGGGTATCAACCCAAGAGTCATCCTTGGCAAACTGGAGCAGGAAGAGAATCTAGTCACTGGCAACTCTGGCTGCAATCTATACCAATACGTCAGCGCCGTAGGGTTCAATTGTCCAGGCTCGATCCGCGACGCGGTATTTCGTGGCGTACCGCTTAGGACCTGCGTGCAGTCCGATGGGGCTATGGGCTTTGCCCGCCAGGTGACCAAGGGTGCTTGGACACTCAAGTTTGCCAAAGAGAGATCTATCGACAATCTCGGCTGGATGGTGCCGGACGATGCCAGTACTTATTATTATGGGCCGTTTGTCAGTGCCGGCAATCACAAACGCTGCGGTAGCTGTGCCACTATCTATCATGATGGGTATTTCAACGGCGTAGATGTACAGACGGGAGCTACGGCATCCTTCTACAACTACACGCCATTTCTCAACCAAGCCTTTGATGAGATATATGAGGGCTGGTTTGGCAGCACCTATGCTGCGCCCTGGCGTTGGGAATTTGTGACCCAGAGCTGGAGCAGAGATCTTGGTAGCCTACCGCGAGGTGAGAAAGCGACAATTACTCTAAAAGCCAAGAATATTGGTGCTAATACTTGGTACACGAGCGGCAACAACCCAGTGCATTTAATTACGACCTATCCAAATGCCCATGCTAGTGGTTTTGCCACCAGTAACTGGCTAGATACTAGTAGGCCAACTGCTGCACAGGAACAAGCAGTAGCACCAAATCAGATAGGCACATTTACTTTTGAAATACAGGCGATGCCACAGGTTGGTACATACAATGAGCACTTCAGCCTGGTGGCAGAGAACTCTGGTTGGTTTAATGACATCGGGTACTATCTAGGCATTAATGTTACTAATCCCAACATTACTGGCTCAATTACTCAGAATACTTATCCTACTACCATGACAGCTGGCTCTACAGCCACGGCGACTGTAAAAATACAAAACAACAGTAACATAGCATGGAAAAATTCCGGACCATTTGTTACTGACTTGTACGTGTCCCCATACACTCGCCAAAGTGCTTTTCATGATAGCTCCTGGCCCAGTCAGCAAGTAGTAGCCCATATGGCAGAGAGTACTGTCGCGCCTGGGCAAACTGCTACCTTCACCTATCAGTTAAAAGCTCCGCAGTACAACGGTAATTACAGTGAGCAGTATCAGCTAGGTATTACCAACCTTGGATGGTCAAATATCTACCCATCACAACCGATCAGTGTTACCAGTGGTCAGCAACTTACTAAGATACCAATTTACCGTTTGAGTAACCCCCGTAGCGGCAGTCATTTCTATACATCTTCCATAGATGGTAAAAATGCGGCCTTGGCATTGGGATTCCGAGATGAGGGTATAGAGTTCTATGGCTCTGCCGCACCAACCTCCACACCAGTCTATAGACTCTATAACCCAGGCAGAGACGTGCACTTCTTTACTGCAACTACAGCAGGTCGAGATGCCGCAGTTGCTGCAGGATTCCGGTACGAAGGCATAGAGTTTTATGCATCGGATAGCCAAACGAGCGTACCTGTATATAGACTATACCAACCGACAAATAGCGACCACTTCTATACTTCTTCTACAGCAGGTAAAAACGCAGCGGTGTCGGTGGGGTACATATACGAATCCATAGAATTCTATGGGATGCCGTAGTAGAATCTATTATTAGGAATATTTAGTGAACAAAGATAGCAAAATTTATATAGCTGGGCATCGAGGGTTGGTAGGTAGCTCAATCAAGCGCAATCTCGAGGCCCATGGCTATACCAACATCGTCGGCAGGCCGTCCAAAGAGCTGGATCTTACCGATCAGCAGGCTACCAATGATTTCTTTGCTAGTGAGAAGCCAGACTATGTATTTCTTGCTGCCGCTAAGGTCGGTGGGATTTTGGCCAACAATACATATAGAGGCGATTTTATTTACAACAATCTCGAGATCCAGAACAATGTAGTACATGCTGCGTACAAAAATGGCGTGAAGAAATTGCTTTTCTTAGGTAGCAGCTGTATATATCCCAAGCTAGCACCGCAGCCGATCAAAGAAGACAGCCTACTCACTAGTGAGCTGGAGTATACCAATGAGCCCTACGCCATTGCTAAGATTGCCGGCATCAAGCTGATAGAGAGCTACAACATCCAGTACGGCACTGATTACTTGGCTGTCATGCCGACCAATCTCTACGGGCCATATGACAATTTTGATCTTGAGAAGGCGCATGTCATGCCGATGATCATTCGCAAAATGCTATTGTGCAAATATTTGGAGGATGGCGATCGCAAGGGTGCCGCCAAAAATCTTGGCGTAGATGATGCCAAGCTTGATCGAGCTCTAGACGAAATTGGTATCGAGCAGCAGGGCGACAAGGTAGTGCTTAGGCTTTGGGGCACTGGCAAACCGTATCGTGAATTTATGCATGTCGACGACATGGCCGATGCTTGTATACATATTATGAACAACGTAAGCTTTGCGGAACTTGCCAAAGGACAGAAGGAGATCAAGAATACTCATATCAATATTGGCACCGGCAAGGACGTGACTATTCGTGAGCTAGCCGAGATGATCAAAGACTATGTAGGTTTTGGCGGCGAGCTGGCCTTTGATAGTACCAAGCCGGATGGCACACCACGCAAGCTATTGAGCGTCGACAAGCTGCATCAGCTTGGCTGGAGCCACAATATCGAACTAGACGATGGCGTGAAGAGTACCATTGATTGGTACAAAAAGCAGCAAAATCAGGTATAATATAGAGTTGTCATGCATACAGATTCTGTCGTAATACGGCCGAAGCGCCGATTGAGCATAAGTTGGAAAGAGCTGCTTGCCTACCGCGAGCTTTTCTTCTATTTTGCTTGGCGTGATGTGAAGGTCCGCTACAAGCAGACTGTAATTGGTGCTAGCTGGGTGATATTGCAGCCAATAGCTCAGATGGTGATATTCACAGTGTTCTTCAACAAAGTTGCCGGTATATCGAGCGGCAATCAAAATGTACCATACGCTATCTTCAGCTACACAGGCTTGCTATTCTGGAACTTTTTCAGCCAAGCCTTGACTCGTATAAGCAATAGTATGGTTGACAACCAAGGTGTGATCACCAAGATCTACTTTCCAAGGCTTATCTTGCCATTTTCATCTATCATAGTCGGCTTGATCGACTTCTTCTTTGCATTTTTGGTATTTATTGGACTCATGATATATTTCCGATTCCCACCGACACTAGAGGCAACTCTATTGCTACTACCTGCACTTCTGTTGACGATAGTTGCATCGCTAGGACCAGGCCTATTCTTCGCGTCACTCAATGTGAAGTACCGCGATGTCAGACAATTCGTACCATTTTTGATATCTGTCGGCCTATTTATCACCCCTGTAATATATCCAGTGAGCGCGGTACCAGAGCGCTACCAGTGGCTACTATACCTCAACCCTATGACTGCCGTGATCAACATGATGCGTGGTAGCTTCTTGCATAGCGCACCGATCAATTGGCCGCTTACTGGGCTGTCGGTGCTAGTTGCACTAGTAGCCTTTGTGATCGGCATTGTTTACTTTAAGCTCACTGAGCAGGAGTTCGCGGATATCATATGAGCAAGCCTGTAATACAAGTCAAGGGCATTTCCAAGAGCTACAAGATAAGTCATGAGATGAAGGCCAATGTAGGTGATGTGACTATGCGTGATACTATAGTACGCACCCTCAAGAAGCCGGTAGAGCTACTTACTGGGCATGTGATGAAGAAGGAAAAGTTTTGGGCACTGCACGACGTGAGCTTCGATGTGCAGCCAGGTGAAGTGGTGGGAATAATAGGTAAGAACGGGTCAGGCAAATCAACTCTTCTCAAAATAATGTCGCGCATCACGGAGCCCACGCATGGCGAGATTGTGATGAATGGGCGAGTGGCCAGTCTGCTCGAAGTTGGCACAGGCTTTCATCCTGAGCTGACAGGGCGTGAGAATATCTACTTCAATGGCTCGATATTGGGAATGAAGAAGAAGGAGATTGAGGCTAAATTTGACGAAATAGTGGCCTTTAGCGAAGTTGAGAAGTTTCTTGATACCCCGGTGAAGTTCTATAGCTCTGGTATGTACGTACGGCTCGCTTTTGCAGTCGCAGCTCATCTAGAGCCAGATATATTGATCGTAGATGAAGTA
>CAZWVB010000006.1:0-41297 GCA_964637185.1 uncultured Candidatus Saccharibacteria bacterium
GCTGTTGCTCACCGAGATCTGCTTCGTCATCGGCGCCATCATGGTGGCAGCCGGGTTGGGCAAGAGCATCTTCAGGGGTACGGGCTACAACCCGATCGCCTGGCTCAAGGCAATCGGCAAGCTGCGGGGTGAATACCACAGCTTCGCTGAGCGCATCAACACCAGCACGAGCTTCCGCATCGGTTTCAATCTCAACTGGATCGGAGCCGTGGGTACTGGCTTGGTCCTTGCGATTGGTATCCTCGTGGTGCTGCCTGCTACGGCTTGGGGACTGCTGATCCTTCCGGCGCTCGACATAGCTGCCAGCTTCGGCTGGCGCACGCCGATCAGCCGGAAGCTGAAGCACATCCGTGAGGGTAAAGCTGAGGTGACGGTACGAACTGCCACGCTAGAAGATGTGGACGGCATCGTGGAGCTGGACAGCTCCATGTATGGCGAAGACATCGCTCAGGGCGTGACTGATGATCCGTACGACATGTTCGCGCGGCGCATCACGAACTCTCGTGGCTGGTGTTGGGTAGCTGAGGTAGATGGCAAGATCGAAGGCTTCTTGGCCGGGCAACCGACCAAATATGCCCCCGATGAGTTCATCTCCTGGGAACACTCTACCGCCAACGGTACCTTCGAAGGCACCTACGACGAGACCAGCGTAGTCATGTACGTGGCATCTCTCACGGTTAGCAAGCTTGGTTCGCAGCTCGATGCTACGGACATGCTGCTAGCTGAGGGTGTCAAGAAGGCTATCCGCAGCGGCAAGAAGCTGGCGTTCTTCTCGGCTCGCATGCCCAAGTACCACGAGTACAAGGAGCAGATGAGCGCAGAGGAGTATTACAATGCCACCACGACCCTGAATGGGAAGGAAGTGGCGTTGGATCCCCAACTGCGCATGTACGAAGGGCTCGGCATGAAGCGCATCCGACTGGTTGCAGGTGGGTTCGCTGCTGACTGGGAGTCGTGCGGCTACGCGGTGCTGTTCACCTTCTCGGTTCCATTCTACGGATGGCCGGCCCGCAACTTCTGGGCCTGGCTGTTCGGCAAGGTAGCCGAGCGCCCCAAGCTGTTCGCGTTCTGCGCGAAGTACGTCTAGGGCGAGTCAATATACATCGAGAGAGGAACACAAGGGGCCCACCAGGGCCCCTTCCTCTTTTTTCGGTTGTTTTATGCTATTATTGTAGACATGAATAAGGTTACGTTCAGTATTGAGTTTGGCCATATATATACCAATGAAACATTTAGTACAGAGCACTCCAACAGCGTAAAACAACTTAAAAAGTATTTACCTATAGTATCTGACGAAGATTATCAGACTTGTGTATTTATTGACGATTATAATGCCACTGAACACCTACTTGACGTGCCAGATTTTTTGTCAAAACTTGGCCAAGAAGGTGCCTCGCCCGATTACTATGCTTTTGAGGCTAATATGAGTGTTTACAAGGATGATATGATCAATATAATTCAGGACAAGAAAGTAAGAAAAAGTTATGAACGCTATATAAATGGCAATGGTGGCAAGCTACCTTGCTCATTTATGACAACAATTTGGTATTTTGTGCGGCTTGGATTATTTGATGCTGATGGAATAGTTAAATCCAACAATGCCACTAAAAGCTTTTTGCCGGCCAAGTCACTAATTAATATTCTGCCTGAGAGATTTAGAGCGGTTGAAGCTCAAACACTCAAGTTAGTCAGAGCTAGCAGACATTCGCAATATTTATCCAATATAGATTACGTTTTTTTTGGTGACAACGGAAAAACATAATGGCGAGAATATGGAATAAGTTTGGTACCGAAAGTTATGTAAAAAATAACTACGCACAGTTTCATGATGAGGACAAGAAAATACTTGAACTCTGTTTGGGCTTTTTGGCGGATAAACCCAAAATTCATAGAGCTATGGAAGTAGGCACAGGGCCTAACTTATATCCAGCAATCCTGCTTACCCCTTATGCGGAAAGTATTGATCTAATTGAATATAGTAAATCCAATCTTGATTATCTATTAGCAAATTTAGAAAGCGCACAAGGAGACTGGAAACCCTATCTCAACTTTATGTCAAAACACAACAAAAAATATTCGAGTACGGTATTTAAAGATTTGGCTAGCAAATCAAATGTTAAACAAGGTAGTATCTACACACTACCCGAGAAAAGATACAATCTTGTTTCGATGTTCTTCTGCGCTGAGTCGATTACGGGATATTATCCAACTTTTGCTAGGGCTTGCCATAGTTTTATGAGAAGTGCGAAAAAAGGTGGTATTGTTATCGCTGCCTTCATGCAGGGATCAAAAGGATACAAGATTGATGGGATAAATTTTCCTGCTGTTTCAATAGGAGTTGATGAACTAAAAAAATTATTCTTGCCGCAACTGAAAAATGCTCAAATTTTAGAAATAAATAAGTCGAAACAAGCCTTGCGCGCAGGTTACTCTGGGATGCTGTTGGTTGTAGGGGAAAAGAAGTGATTACTTTTGCTGTAATTCTAATTATTGTCGCTAACTTTTTGCTTGGGGTATTCTGCTTGCTGAGAAATCCTAAAAAACTGTTAAACATTAACTTCTTTGTTTTTACAACTGTAACAAGTCTTTGGATAGCTGCAAATTATTTTGGTTCTACGGTTGACAATACAGCCATTGCAGACCTTTTGGTTAAGTTGGATTTTGCACTTGGTGTACTCGTAGCAAATTTGTTCTTAATCCTCACATGTACAATCGGATCTATCAATAAAAAGTACCTTTTGATTGTATGCTCCATAACGCTACCAATCACAGTCGTACTTATGGGGCTAGTTGAAACAAACCAAGTAATAGGTATTATCCACTCCACAGAAGGCATTAGAACTGAAAGCAAAGGTATATTGAATATTATCTATCAATTTGTCTTGGCGGGTTATGTTGTAGCAGGCATAGCCATCCTTACACTCAAACGACGACGCAGCCGTGGGTTAGAGCGTGATCAAATATCGATCATGTTATTAGGTCTTTTTGTGACCTCGGTTTTTATACTAGTTACCAACTTGATACTCCCGATGGTAGTAAATTCAACGGAACTCCTGACAAACATACAGAGGCTTTCGTATTCAGGCATTGTTTTCTTTATTGCAATGACTGCGTATGCCATTGTTAAGCATCGCCTTTTTGATATTCGTGCTGCCGTAGTTCGGTCAGTGACCTATGTGCTAACGATTGCATTTATAGGTACAGTATATGGATTTGTGGCATTCAACTTCGCAAACAGATTCTTGCAGCATAGCTCTGTACTACAACAGCAAATATTCTATACTTTGCTAGCGATTGCACTTGCCTTTACTTTTCAGCCAATAAAAAGGTTGTTTGAAAAAGCTTCCAATACGATCTTTTATAGAGGCAAATATGACCCACAGCAGTTGGTTACTAGCATTGGCCGGATATTGGCTAGTGAGATAGAACTTGATGCTTTGTGTCAGAAAGTCATTCACGAGCTAACCAATAGTTTAAAAATAGACAAAGCTGAGATAGTGGTGTTCAATCATCACGGAGTGTTGTATCGCAATAATGCCTTCACTTACGAACATCATGAGATAGTTGAAAGGGATCTGCGCAAGCTGGGCCGACTTATGATAGTAGCTGATGATATTTCTGGGGGTGTACGCAAACAAATCATGCAGAAATACGGTGTGAGCGTGAGTTTTGCACTACGCACTAGTGAGCAATTTCTTGGCTACCTGCTACTAGGTGAGAAGAAATCCGGCGATATCTACAATGCTGAAGATCTCCAAACACTCAAGATAATTGCCAACGAGTTGAGTGTAGGGATCCAAAACGCCAAAGCATTCGCTGAGATCCAAGCTTTCAACCAAACTTTGCAAGCCAAGGTCAACGATGCGACCAAGCGTCTGCGGCATGCCAACGAAGAGCTCAAGGAGCTGGATCAGGCCAAAGACGAGTTTATCTCTATAGCTAGTCATCAACTGCGCACACCGCTCACTACTATCAAAGGCTACGCCAGCATGATCGATGAGGGTGATTTTGGTAAGCTCAGTAGCAAGACCAAAGAACCGCTCAAGGAGATATTGGACGGTAGTGAGCGCATGAATCGCTTGGTTGGCGATCTACTCAACGTCAGCCGTATACAGGCTGGTAAATTCTTCATCGATGCTACCGAGGTAGATATGCCGGAGTTAGTAGCTAGTGAGGTCAAGCAACTTGAGCAGCTAGCCAAAGCCAAGAATGTAGAGTTGGTATACGTAGAGCCAAAGGCTAAGCTAGCACCGATGATGTTGGATCTCAACAAGACTCAGCAAGCAGCTATGAACCTCATCGACAACGCTATACACTATAGTGCTCCACCAAGTGGCGGTGGGCATGTGCAGGTCAGTCTGGAAGTGCATGGCAACGAGGTAGTGTTCTTGGTACGTGATGACGGCATTGGTGTGCCCAAAGACAAACAATCCAAGCTATTCACCAAGATGTTCCGGGCCGACAATGCCAAAGAAGTCCGTCCCGATGGTACTGGGCTAGGGCTGTATTTGGTCAAGCGAGTTGTTGAAGATCAGGGTGGGCAGATAGTGTTTGCCAGCGAGCCGGGCAAAGGCAGTACTTTTGGCTTCCGTCTGCCACTGACCGGTGTACCCAAGGAGCTTCAGCAAAAAGCCAAGTCCATCGCTAAGCACGTGCACTTGAGCGTATGAGAATACTACGGTAGATCACTTACACTATATACACGTCGGAGTGTCAGTTGTTGGCTAGGACTTTGATAAAACCCGCGGTTGGTGGTAACAGCTGTGCTAAAACCGGCTTTATTGACTAGCTGAACACTGGTGGAATTGTACCCACCATATGGATAGGCAAAGCTGGTAACTGGTATACCAAATGTGGCTTGGAGCCAGTCGCGACTAGTTTTGATCTGCCTCCACTGAGCATTGGTGGTAAGACCAGCAAGATTGGGGTGGTCAAGAGTGTGAGCGCCAATCTCAACAAGACCACTAGATAGCATGGCTTTCACATCTACTACTCTTAGATAGGCGTCGCCACAGCTGTAGTTGCTCCGAGTCAAGCCAATACAATAGTGCGATAAGTCACCACCTACAATCAGATAAAGAGTAACCAAAAAATTGTGTTTGCGCAGGATGGGTATGATGTTGCTCTGTACTGTATAGCCATCGTCAAAAGTGATTACCACTGGTTTGGTCTTGAGCCCGGGCTGTTTGGCGAGATAGGCAGGCACGTCGGACATATGGATAGTATGGTATCCTTTGGCCTCCAGACTGTCCATTTGAGCCGCAAAATCAGCCGGCGGTTTGTGATAAATCAGTATTGGTAAAAACACTGCATTGGCTGTGGATGTAGCAGCGGGTGGATTGGCTGCAGGGGCCGGAGCGCTCTCTTTTGCACGGGCCAGCCTGTCTTGCTCTTCTCGCCTGCGGGCTGCTTCATGATCGGCTACGGCTTGTTTGAGCTGAGGTGTAAGTTGGCCCAAATCATTGTTAAGCTCGTCGAGCTCAACATGTGCGATGATGAGTTTGTAATAATTGGTGTCGTGCCTAACAGTGTTGAGTTGGCTATTGAGGGCATCGATACCTGTGATATGCAAGCCGTAGACTTTCTGCGCTCTCATCAAGGCTTGAGCTCTGATACTCAGCTCATTGAGCCGGTCGGTCTGACGCCAGTGGATGATGGAGACTGTGCACAGCCCGATCATGAGTAGTACTACGCCAATAATTGCTATTACTAGTTTGTGATGCATCTCGAGTTTTTTGTTTCTTCGTATACGGCGTGGCATTGTATAATTTTAGCATAAGAGTTATCTTGGATAGATCAACCAACTATGAAGCATTTGATTACGATAGATGATATAGATATCAAAGACAAACGTGTGTTTGTGCGTACCGACTACAATGTAGTCGAGGATGGCAAGATTATCGATGATTTTCGCATCGAGGCAAGTTTGCCAACACTTCGCATGCTACTCAAATCTGGTTGCAGCTTGGTGCTAGCTAGCCACAATGGACGGCCAGATGGCAAACCTGTGCCAGGTCTGAGCCTGCGCCCAGTGGCCAAACGTTTGGCCAAGCTGCTTGGGCAAGATGTAATATTTGTCGATGATTGTGTTGGTGAGGAGGTAGAAGCTACTGCTAAAACGCTACAGCCTGGCCAAATACTGTTACTTGAGAATTTGCGTTTTTATCCACAAGAGGAAGCCAATAGCCATGTCTTTGCCAAACAACTGGCTGGTCTGGCAGATGTATACGTGGACGATGCTTTTGCCAATATTCATCGCGCCCATGCCAGCATGGTGGGCATACCCAAACTCTTACCACACGCAGCAGGTTTATTGTTGGAAAAAGAGTATGAGACGCTAAAAGGCATGATGGATAGACCCAAGAAGCCCTTCGTGGCTATTGTGGGAGGCGCAAAAATATCAGATAAGATAGTGGTATTAGAAAAGCTGATCGACAAGGTAGACACTTTGTTACTAGGGGGTGCTTTGGCCAACACTTTCTTATATGCCGCTGGGTTTGATACGGGCAAAAGCATGGTTGAAAAAAACATGAAGCCGACAGTTGCCAAAATCTTGAGTTATGCCAATCAGAAAGGTGTCAACATCGCACTACCAGTCGACGTAAAAGTAGCCACCAAGCCTGATGTTACCACCGGTATTCGCAATGTGCCGATCACTGCAGTACATGGTGATGAGCTGATGCTGGATACTGGCACCAAGACAGCCAAGTTGTTTGCCGATAAGATAATTGCTGCCCGACAAGTGTTTTGGAATGGTACATTGGGGATCGCCGAAAACCCGCATTTTGCCGGCGGTAGCCGGTCGATTGCCAAGGCTATCAAATCCCCGCATATCTATAGTGTGATAGGTGGTGGCGATACGGCTGCATTCGTGGATGCTCATCACATGCATGACTGGTACGACTGGGTGAGTACTGGCGGTGGTGCTAGCCTAGAGCTGATAGCCGGCGAAAAGCTGCCAGCGCTTGAGATATTGATGAAGTAGCGCTGGTCAAAATTATTCAATTTACGCTCGACACAGATCTAGAACTTCACTTTCTGATCTCTCAAGTGTAGGTAAGAAGCGCTACAACGTCGTAATAGTTTTAGGTGGAAACTATTGAAGGTCCAAAGTGGTGCGAATTCGATGAAGAGTGAGTGGCTCGTGGGTTGATTGCGTTGTGCCTGGCTGTGTAGTGACGGCCGTCTCAAACCCTGCTGCCCGTACCAACTCTACAGTTGTGGCGTTGAAGTGTCCGTAGGGGTAGGCAAATGTAGTTAATTTGCGCCCCGTACGTTGTTCTAGCTGATTTTTGGCAGCTACTATCTGCCACATCTGATCAGATGGGCTGAGGCTTGGTAAATCGGCATGGTCTACAGTGTGCACACCAATTTCAACTTGCGACATTTTGGACAGCTCGGTGATTTGTGACCAACTAAGGTAGTCATCGCCACAATCTTGGCGCTGACGTTCTGGACCAATACAATGTTGGCTGGCATCACCGCCGACTATCAAATAAAACGTGCCGCGCATACCATGTGCCGCTAGTAGCTCGGCTGCACGCATGTTGTCACTAAAGCCATCATCAAAGCTTAGCACCACCGGCTTGGACGGAAGTTCACTAAGTCCTTGTAGGTAGTCACCGACTTGCTGCATACTGACTGTATTGTAACCATGCCTGGAAAGGTGATCGAGCTGCTGGACAAAATCTTCTGGTAGCTTGTGGTAGAGCAGTATTGGTATATTGACGGACTCGGGCCGACTAGAGTATTGGTGGTTGAGTATCTTGCGGGCTATTTCAAGCTGGTTTTGAGCCCCTAGATAATTTTGATTCAAACTCATTTGGTTGGCCATGATAAGTCTACTGACTACCTCAAAAGACAGATTCTCTTGCGCGCCAAGTATCGTATTTGTATCTTTAAGCAATTGTGAAATGGGTGCGTTGCTGGTTTCTGATGATGGCGTCGGAGCGGCGTTGGCATTGTGCCATTGATAAGCAGCCAGCAGGCCCATCGCAAGACCAAAAACAAAAGTAAAAACAATATAGACTGTACCAATAGTCTGCTTGCGTGGTTTGGCCTTGGATCTATGCGACTTGATATTGTGTTTGGTACCGAGCAGTAATATAGACATACCGCAAGCAGTATAGCTCAGTTGCGATCAACATAAAAGAATAAGCTTATTGTGAGGCCTGAGGGGTTGTAGCCGGAGATTCGGCAGCTACCTTGTCTTGCTGGACGCGTTGATCAGCTTCGATTTCCAATAGGCGATTGTATTTGGCAACTCTTTCGCCGCGGGCAGGCGCACCTAGTTTGATGCCGGCAGCGCCGACGCCATAAGCCAGATCAGCGATCAATTCGTCATTGGTATCACCACTGCGGTGGCTGATGATGACTTTGGCACCATTGCCACGCGCGGCTTTGATAGCCTCAAATGTCTCACTCAGTGTACCAACTTGGTTGGGCTTGATGATGACCGCATCAAATAACTTGTCGGCTTGATATTTCTCAATCAAAGCTGTGTTGGTGGCTGTAAAATCATCGCCTACTACCAAAAATGGCTTGGGTGATTTGGCGTTGAGCTGGGTTTTGATGAGTTCAACACCCTCGGCATCACCTTCTGCGAATGGGTCTTCTATAGAGAATATGTCAAACTTGTCATTCCAGGCTTCGTAAGTTTTGAGCAGTTCGCTTGGGCTGAGTTTGGAATTATCCAGTAGGTAGTGACCATTGGCAAAAAAGCTATTGGCGGCACTATCTAGTGCGATATCAAACTTTTCTTTGGCTTTGCTAGCTAGCTCATGCAGGGCCTCAAGAACAACCTCAGTATTGGCACCGATCGGTGCTAGCCCGCCCTCATCTCCCACTAGCTCGCTGCTAGGTCCGTAAAGACTAGAAAAAATATTGCCTAGGGTGTGGTAGACCTCATAGATCTGTTTGGTAGCGACTGATGGAGTGTTGGATTGGGGCACACACATAAATTCTTGGATGGTCAGGCCCGGTGCGTGTTTGCCACCACCGACTACATTGGCAAATAGTCGTGGAAATTCTGGGCTGGTTTGCAAATGCTCGGCAATATACTGCCAGAGAGGTTTCTCCTCCACGGTAGCGCTGAGCTTGAAATAGGCCGCCGATATGGCCAGCATAGTATTACCGCCCAGTTTGCCTTTGTTTTTGGTACCATCAAGTGCAATTAGCAGACTATCGAAGTCGTCAAAATTACCTAGTGGGTAGCCGATAAATTTGGGTGCAATGACATTCTCGACCGTATCGATGCATTTGGTGACGCCGTTGCCCCCAAAATCCTCACCCCCGTCGCGTATCTCGGTAGCCTCATTGCTAGATTTGCTTGCGCCCTCAGGTACAGTAAAACTAGCCGACTGTCCATTGTCGGCTGTGAGCCGTACCATCAAGGTGGGCTCACCGCGTGAATCAAGTACTTGGTAAGCGTCAAATTTTGTTAGATTCATTGCAAATATTATAGCATAAGCGTAATCCGTCAAAAACTGGTCCAATGCTTAGTTTTTGTCTACTATATTTTGGGGCTGCCCGTCCAAGAAGGCCTTGATGTTGGTGACAGTAATCTCACGTATCAGCTCTAGCGCCTCCTGGGTGTTGAAGGCATTGTGGGGGGTAAGTATTACATTGGGCATTTTTTCTAAGATCATTTGTTCGACGGCATGGTCGCAGGCTTCACGCGTGATGGTGCGAGTCAGTAGTTCGACCTCATCCTCAGATCGTAATAAATTCTCATCCTCTAGCACATCTAGCCCGGCGCCTGCTAGTTTGCCGCTTTGCAGGGCTTTGACCAATTCTTTGCTATCGACTAGCTCGCCGCGGGCGGTATTAATCAGTATCGAGCCATGCTTCATATGGGCAAATTCAGTACGGCCTATCATATGAAGGTTCTGTCCTGTATAAGGACTATGCAGACTCACCACATCGCTGTGTCGCAGCAATTCACTTAGCGGCATATAGCGTAGACCATAGTCGAGCTCGAGTTGGTGATTGGGGTAAGGATCAAAGCCAATCAGCCGCATACCAAACCCATTACCAAGCCGTGCGACATGCGCGCCGATCTTACCAGTACCAACTATGCCGAGAGTCTTGCCATATAGTTCAAAGCCAGTGAGTAGATTGTGATTGATATGACCACTGCGAATTTGGTCGTTGGCTAGCTGGAGTTTGCGTACGACGCTGAGTAACAGGCCAAAGGCGTATTCAGCTACAGTATTCTCACCGTAGCCTGGTACATTGGCCACCAACACGCCGGCTTTTTTGGTGGCTTTGATACTGATGTGGTCGATACCCGTGGATCGGCTGGCTATCATCTGTAATTTTGGTAGCCGTGATAAAGCAGCGGCGTTGATGCGGCTGAGTGTAAAAACACTGACTATAGTGGCGTCGTGGTACTGTTGAGGGTCAGTGTCGGCTATGGTAGTGGCAAAGTAACGTAGCTCAGTGTTGGGTAGATTTCCCAGCTGGCGCTGCAGGCTACGCCTATCATCACCATGTATTTCAAAGCAAGCTATTATTTGTTTGCTCATTATTTACCCTCCTGTTGTATAGCGACCACAAAATCCGATACGTTGGCGGTGACGTGTTCAATATGGAAAATCCCGCCTATTTTCTGGAGGCTATTATAGCTTTGATTATACGCTACGGCATGGGTTGCATGTAAGCCCATACGTTGAGCTTGCGAGCTGGCCTGCTCGCTATCGACTATGCCACCAGCGACAGGAATGTTGTCTTTGCCATCGGAGGCGGCCGAGAGTAGGGCAGCGTGCCGAGGCAGATGGTCCATGGCTGACAAAGCCAAATCTTGATTGCGCCCACCCCGACCAGCATGTTTGACAGTTACCTGTGATTCGCCACAAGCTAGCAAGGCCATGCCCGGCTTGAGCCGGCGAGCATATTGAACGCCCAACAGTGAAGCCATGCCATGCATATCACGCGATACTATGACTGGTTTGTAACCAAGTTCAATAGCCTTAGCTTTCATGCCTTCGACTGCGGTCAACCCAGATGCTAGTAGTTGGGTCTTGGTATGCTTGAAATACTTTTTGGCTTTGGGTGTTTCGATCAGGGCAAGATTGGGCAGATGATATTTCTCGGCAATAGCATGAGCTTCGGCAAGCGTAGTGGTGTCGAGTATGGTTGGCCCGGACGCGACCATACTCAGGTCGTTGCCGGGTACGTCGGATACGACCAACGCCAATAATCTGGCTGGATAAACATACTCAGCCAGAAACCCGCCGTGTATTCGACTGAGGTGTTTGCGCACAGTATTGATTTGCTGGATCGACGCCCCACTGAGCAGGAGTTTGTGGGCTACTGCCGCCAGGTCTGTGCAGCTCATGTTGGCAGGGTCGCACAGTAGTGAGCTACCACCACCACATATCACGGCGATGATCAGATCGTCTTCCTGCGCGTATTTGACGAACTCTACCAGCTTTTTGGTGGCTTTGATGTTTTGTTCTGTCGGCAGCGGATGGGTGCCTACAAAAACATGAACCTTCTTGGTGGGTGCCTTGGCTATGTCGATGACGACACCGCCGACTATAGCGTTACCTACTAGTTTCTCGATGCTTGCTGCTAGCTGAGCGCTGCCTTTGCCAAAGCCAACTATCCCGACGCGTTTGTAATCCGATAGTCGGTAGCTGTACTGGCCTACTCGCAACACGCCATCGGTGTACGAAAGTTTGCTTTGCACGATTGTATCAATGCGGATAGCTTCGTAGCCAGCTTCAGCTATAGTGAGTATATCTCGACGCACATCATTGCTGGCGAGCGAGCTGAATTGTTTGATGATCATCAGATAAAATTATAGCATAAGCAGTTTATCATTTACTTATTATGTAGTTGTTTTTGTAAGCCAAATATGTTATCATTTACAGGTTATTTTGCCTTGTTTTGGCACGCAAACAAGGCCCCATCGTCTAACGGTTAGGACACCAGATTTTCAATCTGGCAATCGGGGTTCGATTCCCCGTGGGGTCACCATAGAAGCCGACCTGTACCTAACAGGTCGTTTTTTGATTAATGAAGTATATCGAGGGGTCATGCTACAATATTCTTATGGTTGTTAAAGCCGCTGATTTCAAAAAGACAAAGATAATAGCGACTATTGGTCCGGCTAGTGAGGAGAAGATTGAACAACTTCTGAAAGCCGGCGTCAATGGCGTGCGACTCAATTTCAGTCACGGTACTCATGCAGCGCATTTGCGAGCTCTCAGATCGGCTCGTGCGGCTGCCAAAAAATTGGAGCGATCAGTCGCGATTATAGCTGACACCCAGGGCCCCAAAATACAAGTTGGGAAAATAGCGAGCGGTGGCATCGATATTAAAGCAGGCCAAACACTGCAATTTGCTCATAGTTTGCAGACTAAGTCCCAAGATATCATACCGGTGCAATATGACTTTGCTCATGAGGTAGTCAAAGGCCAGGCGTTGTATTTGCGTGATGGACAAATCAAATGTGTTATCAGACAGATAAAATCGGGTGTGATAAGTGCCGAAGCTCGTAACTCGGGCAAATTGCTGAGTGATCAGGGCATCAACCTGCCCGATACGCATTTCAAAGGATCTGTGATTACCCCCAAGGATCGTGAAGATCTGAAATTTGCGCTCAAATATGACTGTGATTATGTTGCTATGAGCTTTATTCAATCAGCCAAAGACATAGTAGAAATGCGCCATCTAATCACAAAAACCAAATCAAAAGCAAAAATCATAGCCAAGATTGAGACGAAAGCAGCAGTCGTCCATATGGAGGAAATTGTGCGTGCTACTGATGTGGTGATGATTGCTCGAGGCGATCTGGCTGTCGAGACATCGGCCGAAGAGGTGCCGATCATAGGACGCGAGTTAGTCATGTTGTGTCGTAAGTACAAGAAACCAGTGATCATGGCGACTCAGATGCTAGAAAGCATGATGAAAAGTATCGAGCCTAGCCGATCGGACGCCAACGATGTTGCTACAGCTGTCAGCTTGGGCGTTGATTGTGTGATGCTCAGTGGTGAGACCGCTATTGGTGAATTTCCGATCGAAACAGTCCAAACCATGAAACGTATCATATTGCGTTCGGAAAAATATTTTGTGAATACAGCTATCCCGCTAGAGCTGGAGCTTGACCAAGACGAAGATACAATAGCGGCTGAGTTGGATGAGCCCACAAGTACCTTGGAACGTATGGCTAGCAAAACCAAACTGGTGTTTACTCGATCTTCGGAGGGCGCTGGCAAGATCAGTTCTGAAATAGCTCAGCGCAGTATAAGTCTTGCAGCGATTACTCTTAGCGAACAGCTGCGCGCCAAACTAATAATTGCCGAGACCCTGAGTGGGAGTACGGCTCTGAGTATCGCCAGTCTGCGCCCAAGCGCACCAATTATCATAGCCAGCCCCGATGAAAAGGTGTGCAACCAAATGGCATTGCTCTGGGGGGGCAAGCCATTTTTGGTACGCAACAAACGCGAAAGCTACGATGCTGTGGTCAAAAGCATGAAGGTTCGTGGTGCTATCGCCAAAGGTGATTTTGTGGTCAGTGCCTATGGAAAGAACCGAGGTGTAGCTGGCGGTACCGACACGGTGCGATTATATGAAGTGGGGTAGTGATACAATACTAGCATGAGCGGAAATAACCCCAGACCACTTATTGTAGCCAATTGGAAAATGCAGCTTACTAACAGTGAAGCTGTTACGTTGGCAAGTCGAATTGTACAAAAAATTATTCCAACCGCTACTGCCGATGTAGTATTGTGCCCGAGTTATGTAGCGCTACCACAGGTGCAGCAAGAGCTCAAAGCGTTGCAGTCGAGCAAGCGTCATCATGTGTTACTGGGAGCTCAGAATGTGAGTCAATATGAGCGTGGTGCCTACACCGGCGAGGTATCTGCTGAGCAGCTCGAAGGTTTGGTGAGCTATGTGATCGATGGGCATTCTGAACGGCGTCTCAATTTTGGCGAGACCAGCGAGGTGGATGGCAGCAAACTAGCTCAAGCGCTACGTCATGGCCTCAAACCGATCCTGTGTGTCGGTGAGACTGTGCTAGAGCGCGAACAGTCTCTGACTAGCCGTGTGGTAGTTGACCAGCTAGAGGCAGGCCTATCGCACGTGACATCCAGTGATTTGAGCGAGGTAGCAATTGCCTACGAGCCAGTCTGGGCGATCGGTAGTGGCGAGTTGCCGCGCCCAGGCGATGTGGCCGCTGTAGCACGAGATATCAATGATTTTTTAGCCAACCGCTACGCTGGTGTCGAACTTCCTAGGGTGCTGTATGGTGGTAGTGTGTCCGCCAGCAATGCCGCAGCTTATCTAGATATACCACAGATCAATGGCTTGCTTATTGGTGGTGCTAGTCTTAACTACATCGAGTTCGCCAAGATCGTCAATCTCACAGTCAAAAAAGCTTAACTTGTCAGCTAGTAGCCTCTGGCGTTAAGATAGGAGTAGTTAATTTACAGGAGTATTCATGTCCACACAAATCCCCCTGGGCGACAAAGCCCCCCAAGTAGTCAATGTTGTTATTGAGATCCCACGCGGCTCAGGTAACAAGTACGAGCTAGACAAAGATACTGGCGCAATATTTCTCGACCGTGTCCAGCCCACAACGATGAAACAGCCTTATGACTACGGCTTCTTGCCACAGACACTTGGCGATGATGGCGATCCACTCGATGCGATGATTGTCATTGATGAGCCGCTTTACCCAGGCGTGGTAGTACCGAGTCGGGTAATTGGCGTGATGTACATGGTGGACGACGGTGAGAATGATGAGAAGCTGATTTGTGTGGCCGACGATGACAAACACCACGAGCATGTCCAATCTGTCGATGAGCTTGGTGGTCACGTCAAGAAAAAAGTCGAGCACTACTTTGCCCACTACAAAGACTTGCAGGACAAGGAAGTTAAGATCACTGGTTGGGGAGACAAGGCCGAAGCCTACGCCCTCATCGAACGTTATCAGAAACAGTACAAAAAGTAGCTAGTACGGCTTTTATTCGTAGTTGCACTCGGCTATAGTACAATAGCTTTTATGGCAGATATTCTCGACGGCTTGAATGACTCGCAGCGTGAAGCAGTGGTGACTACCGAGGGCCCGGTGCTGATGCTGGCTGGTGCCGGGTCGGGCAAGACCAAAGCCCTGACCCACCGCATAGCCTATATCGTGCAAGAAAAAAAGGTGAATCCTGCCAACATCCTAGCGGTGACCTTCACTAACAAAGCGGCCGGCGAGATGCGTCATCGCCTAGCTCGGCTGTGCGGATTTCACGAAGACAATGCCAGCTACTTCCCATTCCTCGGCACCTTCCACAGCATCGCCAACCGTATATTGAGGCGCGAGGCTGAGTCGATTGGCTATAGCAGTAATTTTCTTATCTACGACATGGCTGACAGCCAGAGCCTAGTCAAACAAATTCTCAAAGAGTTGCAGCTGGACGAGAAGAAAATCACGCCAGGCAGTGTACTCCATAGCATCTCCGGCGCCAAGAATGAGCTAATTACACCGGAGAAGTTTGCCGAGCTGGCCCATGGTGTAGCCCAAACCCAAGCTGCTGAGATCTATCCGCGCTACCAAGCCAAGCTACGCGAGGCCGACGCTATGGACTTTGACGACATGATCATGAATATGGTGCAGCTGATCAGATCCGACGAGGCGATACTACAAAAATACCAACAGCAGTTTGCCTACATCATGGTCGATGAGTACCAAGACACCAATCTAGCGCAATACGAGCTGATTCATCTGCTCGCTCGTGCCCACAGTAATATCTGCGTGGTGGGTGACGATTGGCAAAGCATCTATAGCTGGCGCGGTGCCAACTATCAAAACATTCTCAATTTCGAGCGCGATTACCCCGATGCTAAGGTGGTGAAACTCGAGCAAAACTACCGCAGTACCCAGACGATTCTTGATGCGGCCTATGCAGTAATAGCGCGCAACACCGACCGCACCGACAAAAAGCTCTGGACTGAGTCGGGGGCTGGTGAAAAGGTGGCCATTGTACAAGTAGGCAATGAGCTTGACGAGGGCCGGTTTGTCGTCCAAACCATCGAGGATGCTATGCGAGCAGATAGCCGAGTATCCCGACACGACTTTGCTGTGCTATACCGCACCAATGCCCAGAGCCGCGCGCTCGAAGAGTCATTTCTGCGCTTTAATATGCCGTATCAAATTGTGGGTGGAGTACGTTTCTACGACCGCAAAGAGATCAAAGACTTGCTGGCCTATCTGCGCGTGGTAGCCAATCCGATGGATCGGGTGAGTCTGGGTCGGATCATCAATGTGCCGGCGCGCAGCCTTGGCGAGAAAAGTGTCACTACGCTGTTGCAGGCTGCTGATCAGGCCGAGCGGCCAATACTAGATACCATGCTGGAGGCTACCAATGTTAATGGTTTGACACCTCGCGCAGCCAAGGCCTTTACCGGCTTTGCTCAGATGGTTATGGAACTGCAAGAGTTTGCAAAAGTCCACAGTGTTAGCGAAACACTCGAAGAGACCATCAAACAGACTGATTATCGAAGCTATCTTGAGGGTGACACACCGACAGCTGAGGACCGGCTGGAGAATGTAGCCGAGCTGGTTGGCGTAGCTCGTAACTACGATGCGACTGATGTAGCAACATTTCTTAGTGAGATTACACTGCTTGCCGATGTCGATAGTATGAAAGAAGGCAGCGATGCTGTGACCATGATGACGCTGCATAGCGCCAAAGGGCTGGAGTTTGATACCGTCTTCATGGTAGGTATGGAAGAGGGCATCTTCCCACACAGCCGTACCTTCTTTGAGCCGACCGAGCTTGAGGAAGAGCGCCGACTTTGCTATGTCGGTATGACACGCGCCAAATCCAAACTCTACATGATACATGCCAGCTCAAGGCTGCTTTACGGTACCACTCAGCACAATGTGCCATCGCGCTTTTTGGCTGAGCTGCCAGCCGAGCTGGTCGAGAACAATACTAGGGCCAATACACTGGCAGGTCTGCTGGACACCCAACCAGCCGACGAATTCTCACAAGAAGCCAGCTACCCTACGCTTATGGTCGGTGATGAGATCGAGCATCCGGTGTTTGGTCGTGGCACTGTGCAAAGTGGCGGCGAAGAAGAGGTAGTAGTACGATTCCATAGAGTGGGAGTGAAGACTATCAACTTAGCTTATGCCCCGATTAAGAAATTATAATAGAGCAATGCTGGAGCTTACTATTAACAGTGACCAAGAAGATCTATTCGCGCTTGGAAGCTTTGATAACCCAAGCGGCAGTGGAGTGTTATTTCTCTCTGGTGGTGCCAATATCCCGCTCAAAGAGAGTTTTTATCCACGACTGCAGCAGCAGCTGGAACAAAACGGCGTAAATAGTTTGAGCTTTGATTATAGAGGCGTTGGATCATCCTCGATCCCACTTGGGAAAACCAGTCTTATGACGCGAGTTGAGGATGCAAAAGCAGCCAGCAAGCTATTGAACAGCAAAATTCAGGGAAAATTGTTCGTGGTTGGTCTAAGCATGGGTGGTTCGACTGCTATTCAGCTAGCTTCTGATGTCGATTTTTTTGACGGCATAGCGCTTATCTATCCTGCGGCTTATTCCAATGTAGCTCGCACCAAATTGTTTGGCGAGCAGTTCAAAACAGAGATCTCCAAACCAAACAGCTGGCAGACGGCGCCAGAATTTGAAGAACTTGAGAGGTATAACGGTGATCTATTTCTCGCATACGGCGAAAAAGATGCAATTGTCCCACAAAGAATTCTCAGTCGATATGCAACGATTGTAAGATCAAAAGGAGGGCAAGTCCTGACTTTCCCAAATGCAGAGCACTCGTTTATGCGCAGTGATGACCCTGTAAGCTTGCGTGCTGCTAGTCAAGTTATGGATGGCATCATCGCTATGTTGAATAAATAATGTGTTCATAGGCGGCTTGACAGCGGTTATGCTCCGAGACTATACTAGTTAACAGCAAAAGAGAGACAAAAACAAAAGCCTTTTACACTGTATAAGTAATTTTGTGTGTCGTGGTATAACCAAGAGGCTTTTTATTTTACGTAATCCCTCAAACAATAGTATTCGTAACTCGATCATACGCTATGCGCTTCTAGTGATCGCTGTGCTCGTTGTGGCTAGTCTAGGCGTCAGTGCCTACGCCAACAACGACCTTCATATCAATTCACAAGTTTTTGCTGATGGCCAAAGCCTTGTGAGTCTATATGCTGATGGTCAGCGCAAGACCGTGCCGGTGTCAGCCAATACAGTAGGTGAAGCTCTCGACAAACTCGGTGTTAAACTAAAAGAAGGCGATGTGGTCGAGCCAGCCGCTGATACCAAGATCAGCCAAGCCCTCACCAACATCAATGTCTACCGTGGTCTGCCATATCTGGTAGTAGACGGCAACAAACGACGCATCGTCCAGAGCGGCTATCGCAGCCCGCGCCAGATCATTGATGCTGCAGGCGTTACGGTCTATCCCGAAGACACCATCACCGAGACTCGAGTTGATGATTTCTTGGGTGAGAAGGCTGTGGGCAGCCGGCTCGATATTGTGCGCGCTACGCCAGTCAATGTACTTATCGGCGGCAAGCCATTTGTATTTCGTACCAACCAAAAGACGGTAGCAGGCCTGCTCAAAGAGAAAGGTATCAATCTAGAGGCTAATGACCGCATGGATGTGGCACCCACTGAGCCGATCCACTCGGGCATGAAGATAGTGATAGCTAGGTTTAGCCAAGGCTTGCAACAAGAATTCGAACCGATACCAGCCGGCGAGCAGATCAGCTACGACCCCAATCAACTGCTTGGCTACGAGGCTGTGACATTTGCCGGCGTAGACGGCAAGAAGATGGTGACGTATGTGGTGGATCAGCAAGATGGCAAGCCAGTCGGCCGCCACGCCATCCAAGAAGATGTGGTTACTCCACCGCAGCCCAAACAAATCGTACGCGGTAGCAAGGTCGATCCTGTTGGCACCAACGCCGAGATACTACGTAAGCTGCGACAGTGTGAGGCTGGCGGCAACTATCAGCGCAACTCAGGTAATGGCTACTATGGTGCTTATCAATTCAGTTATGGCACATGGGCCAAATACGGTACTGGCTATGAGCGAGCCGATCTAGCTCCACCAGATGTCCAAGATGCTATAGCTATCAAAAATGCTCGCATCAGTAGTTTTTGGAGTCAATGGCCGAGTTGTTCTATCAAACTAGGATTGCCCAAATACCCATACTGAGATACGGAACAGGTGTGTTTCTGATAGAATAGTTCTGTGGATCGCACAGAACTATTTCGTTATGACAAAGACTGGCCGTATCATGTGTCTGCTGGCACGGTAACTTTGCGTAAATTAGATTACGGCTACGAAGTGGCATTGTTGCATCGTGGAGCTGAGAATTTTGGCGAGGAGAGCTGGCATTTGCCCAAAGGGACATTACATAACAATGAAACGCTTGAGCACACTGCTCTACGTGAGACTAGCGAAGAGGCTGGTATAGAAGTAAAACTACTTGGTTACATTGGAGCGATACAGCAAAGTTGGCACAACAAACAGAGCGGCATACTTATAGACAAGACCACACACTACTTTGTAGCCAAATATGTTGGTAAAGCTAATAAGCCCATGGATCATGAACACGATGATTTGCAGTGGCTACCAGTTGAGGAGGCCAAACAGAAGACCAACCTTGAACCTAAGCAGGAAGATGAGGTAATTGATTGCGCTTTGGAATATTTGGAGAAGTTCAATGCATCTCTCTGAATTATACGAAGCAATTCGTAATAGTTGGTCGAAGGATACATCTTACACGCCGCAGGAATGGAGCATGAATAACAATGCACGCGGTCAATGTGTGGTGACGGCTCTAGTAATACAAGACTTGGGCGGTGGAAGTCTTCAGAAGTCGCTGGTTACTTTTGAAGACGGAACAAATGAAAAACATTACTTTAATATCTTGTCTGATGGTACCGAAATCGATCTCACTGCATCACAATACAAAACTGGTACACAAATTTCGCAGATTGATTCAGAAATTAATCAACAAAAGTTGCGAGAGAAGCTACTGGACAAAGGTGATACCAATCGAAGATATCAACTGCTAAAATCACGAGTCCAAAAATATGGCCAAGCATAATTACTTGGTCGAGGGAATCTCTGGTAGCGGCAAATCCACAGTACGTAAGGAGTTGGAAATGCGCGGCTATCATGCGATTGAGGCCGACCATGTGTTTGGCTACTTTGGTGATCCTAAAACGGGCAAGCCAACTACTGAGAAATCACAACTCAACTGGATATGGGATGTTGAAAAAGTTGATGCTGTGCTAGGAGACAGCTCGCGTGACATTACTTTTGTTTGTGGTGGCGCTATGAACCAACAGAAGCTTGAGCATCATTTTGATAAGATCTTCATACTTCAAGTCGATGATGCTACTCTCAAGGATCGTATAATGAGCCGCACCAGTCACGATTTTGGCAAGAAACCGGAAGACTTGGCTCGCCAGCTAGAATGGAACAAAGGCGTAGATACATATGCCAGACAAAAAGGCGCCGTCTTGATTGATGCTAGTCATCCAATTGAAAAAGTTGTCGATGATATTTTGAGCTATCTAAAGTGATAATATAATGATATGAATATTCGTATACTCTCAGTTGATTTGCAAAAAGACTTTTCAGCGCCAGGTGGGAAGCATTTTCATCCTCATCCAAATGTAAAATTTATCAAAGCAGAACTACTGCCGTTCTTGCGTGAGAATGGTATTAAGATAGCCGAAATAATCTCCGACTATCGTCAGCCTCGTCCGGGTGATCGCGATGCTAGTTGTTTGCCTGGTACCACCGGATATGAGTCTGAAATACCAGCCGATTTAAAACTTCAGCCTGTTTGGGTGAAATGCATGAATTCACCAATCTGGACTCGTGATGGAGTCGGCGATGCATCCAAACAAGCCGGCCTGCCCTATGAAGATACTAAAGAGTTTGGTAGCTGGCTAGACAAGATAGTTGGAAAGGCTGGAGAAGTTGATATTGTTTTGATTGGTCTTACGATTGACTGCTGTGTACTATGTACAGCCCAGGAGTTGAGCATGCGTGGGTATAAAGTATTTGTTTTGAGAGAAGGCGTTGATCCTTACTCGGGTGATCAAACGCAAAAGCAGCAGATACTTGATGGGCCAATACTTAACAATTGGGCAAAAACAATTGGTTGGGAGCAGCTAAAGCAGAGGCTGCAAAGTTGAAAGCCAAAAAGTCATTTGGGCAGAATTGGCTGCGTGATGACGCGACACTAGATGAAATCGTTGCTGCAGCCGAGCTCAGTATCAGAGACACTGTGTTGGAAGTAGGGCCTGGGCTAGGCACGCTTACGAGCAAGCTGGTCAAAAAAGCTGGTAAGGTCGTGGCGGTTGAGGCAGACCAGGATCTGATACCTTATCTACTAGACCAGGCTGCCAAAGTAAACAACCTAGAAATTGTCCGTGGGGACATACTCAAGTTTGATCTGACCAAGCTACCGGCAGGCTACAAAGTAGTAGCCAACATACCGTACTATCTCACCAGCAATCTCATCCGCAACTTACTAGAAGCTAGCAACCCGCCAACTGCTATGGTTTTGCTGGTCCAAAAAGAAGTTGCTGAGCGGATAGTTGCTGGCCCGGGGCAGATGTCGGTGCTCAGCTTCTCTGTGCAATACTACGGCGAAGCAACAATTGTACGTGATGTCAGCCGAGAATTATTCGACCCTGTGCCACAAGTAGACAGTGCTATCATCAAAATTATGCGACATACCGAGCCGGTCTTTGCGGCCGATACAAGACTATTGTTTCGATTGGTCAAAGCCGGCTTTGGGGAGAAGCGCAAGATGTTGCGTAACAGTCTTAGTGGCGGTCTACATGTGGATCAGTCTGCGATCGAAGAATTACTTACGGCTGCTCAAATCAGCCCTACGGCCCGCGCTCAAGAGCTCAGTATGCAACAGTGGAGAGATCTATATACGGCTGCAAAAACAGTTCTGCAATAATTATCCAACAGATAACAGCTATGCTATTATATAGAGATGCTGCATGCCGCACACAAGCATTTTTTGCGTATTAGTACTTTTATAGTCCTGGCTCTGATAGCTGGGCTGATTAGTGTCCGGCTGGCTCATGCCCAGGACGGATTTCATTACAATGTAGCGGTCAACTACGACATCGATGTCACCGGTGTCGCCCATGTCACTGAGCGCTATACAGTCGTCAATGACAGCGCCAATCGGTATTTGCAAAGCATACAGATCTCTACACCAACCGATGACATTAGTAATATACAAGCCAACTACACAGATGGAGTGCCACTCAATACCTCGGCAAGTCGCAAGTCTACCACGGTGCATGGATATACTTATGATTACCAGCAAGTCAATGTCGACTTTAGTCGGCACAATGTTGGCTACGGGAGTAGCTGGTCGTTTGAGCTGAGCTATGATACCTCGAAATTGGTAGAAAGCAAAGGTGGTGGTCACACAGTCTATATACCTGCTATCTCGGCCAATGACACTGACAATTTTGTAGTGCGTGTACTTGTGCCAAATAGTTTTGGTGGTCTGCAAAGTAGCGAGATCAAGCCAGAAGTAGTGCCGACCGATGGCAACAAGACACTGTATACATTTCCACGCGGTCGACTAGATCAGTCGGTCACGATGGTATTTGGTGATAAGACGATCTACCAAGTCAACTTTGGGTTTCCTCTCAACAACGACACAGCACTGACGCGTACCTTTACTGTCACGTTGCCTCCCAATACTGCTAGCCAGACAGTATTTCTCAAATCACTTGATCCGCAGCCCAGCTCCACCAGTCTAGATGCTGACGGCAACATATTGGCTGACTACATAGTGCCGCCGCGTACTAATATCCAAGTGAAGACCGATGTGCTGGCAGAGGTAAAGTTTGTTCATTATGACCTTTCAAAAAGCGGTACCAAGGCAGATATTCCGCACGATCTAGTGTGGGCCTACACTGGCAGTACGCAATACTGGCAGTCCGACAATGTAGTCATCAAACAAAAGGCGCGTGAGCTCACAGCCGGCAAGAAGACAGTGGCCGATCAGGTCAAAGCTATCAATGACTACGTGATAGATACGCTCAATTACAACAACGAGAAGATCAAATACAATATTCGCCAAGGTGGTGTCAAGGCTTTGCAAAACCCCAGCAATGCTGTTTGTCTAGAGTACTCTGATCTTAGCATTAGTCTATTACGGGCTGCAGGCATACCCGCACGCATGCCAGTAGGCTATGGCTACAGTGGTAACCTCAAACCATCTAGCTCGGTAAGTGATTCGCTACACAGCTGGGTACAGGCCTACATACCCAATGTTGGTTGGGTCAACGTCGATCCGACTTGGGGCGAGAAGTTTAACAACTTTGGCACAAGTGATCTTGACCATCTAACTTTTGCTATCTGGGGAGCACGTGATTCCTCGCCTGCGCCTGTCATGGCGGGCGGAACGGATCTCAACTATCAATACGAGAATGCCACACTTAGTTATCTTGAAAAATTACCGCAAATACCAACCAATGCCAATCTATCAGTCAGTCAGTTTGTGGTATTGCCATTCGTTAGTTTGGCTTGGGCCAATATCACCGCGCCACAATCGCAGGCTAGTAGTAGCACCAATCTTCTGAGCGGTGGCAAGATAGTTAAGAAAATCGCCCCATTGGCACCAGGAGAAAAAACCTTCGCAGCTTTCTTGGTACTAGGCATGCCATTTGCGAATTCGCAGAGCTATACCATGGCTACCAATCTTGGCAACGACAGTATCACACTGGCTCGCACTATCTCAACCACGCAATGGTGGCCGCTGATAGTGGTTGTTGTATCTGTTGTAGCGGCGGCGTTTGTGATAAAATCAAGAGCCACCAACAAGCATCGCCTAGAAAGCCTACAGTCGGAGCTTGATGAAGTAGAAAAAATGGAGATCAAGGAGCACATCAATGACCGACCCAGCCGCAAAAAGAAGTAAATACTATGTGACCACGCCGATATACTACATCAATGATGTGGCTCATATTGGACATGCTTATTCGACTATTGCTGCTGATGTGGTAGCGCGCTATTATCGCAGTGTATTGGGGCCCGATCATGTATTGTTCGTGACCGGTACCGATGAAAACTCTCAGAAAACCACTGACGCTGCTGAGAAGGCCGGACTGGATGTTGATACTTATACGGAGCGTACTGCCAAGCAGTGGCAAGATAATTGGGACAAGTTGGGTATTAGCTATGACCGATTTATCCGCACAACTGAGGCCGATCATGCCAGTACGGTACAAGATATATTGCAAAAGGTATATGACAACGGTGATATTTACAAAGGAGTATATGAGGGTCTCTACTGTGTCGGTCACGAGGCATTTATGAAAGAAGAAGACCTGGTAGACGGTCTTTGCCCGGATCACAAAAAACCACCCGAGAAGATACGCGAAGAGAATTGGTTCTTCCGTCTATCCAAATATGAGCAGCAGGTACTGGAATACATTGAGGCCAACCCTGAATTCATACAGCCAACTAGCCGGCGCAATGAAGTGCTGAGTTTTATACGGCAAAAAGGCCTAGAGGACTTCAGTATCAGCCGCGAATCACGCACATGGGGTATACGTCTGCCATTTGATGACACCCAAGTTGCCTACGTCTGGTTTGATGCTTTGATCAACTACGTCACTGCTGCTGGCTATGGCACCGACAAATTCGAGCAGTGGTGGCCAGCCGATCTACACATAGTCGGCAAGGATATCATCAAATTTCATTGTATCTACTGGCCGGCCATGCTGCTAAGCGCAGGTCTGGCACTACCTCACAAAGTCTTCGCACATGGCTTTTTTACGATTGACGGTACCAAGGTCTCCAAGTCACTTGGCAATGCTATTGACCCGCTGGAACTGTCAGAAGTCTACGGCAACGATGCGTTGCGCTATTTCTTGTTGCGCGAAATACCATTTGGCGCCGATGGCGACTTCAGCCTGGAGCGTTTTGCCGTGGTCTATGATACAGAACTAGGTAATAAGTTGGGTAATCTAGTGGCGCGTACGGCTGCTATGCTGACTAAATACTGTGACTCGAGCTATGATGAGACCGACGTGGCTGCCGATCTCAAGCTATATGATTACATCACACGTCTAGAGTTCGATAAATATTTGGCAGATGTCATTGGCCACTGCGAACAACTTAATACAACAATAGAAGAAACCAAACCATGGCAACTCGCCAAACAAGATCCGGCCAAAGTACGTGAAGTGCTTAGTGCTATAGCCTCGGAGCTGGTACAACTGGCACAATACCTCGAGCCATTTTTACCAGATACTGCCATCAAGATCAGACGTATTTTTGCAAACGGCAAAGTCGACAATTCTGAAGGCGTACTATTTCCACGCATCGAAAAATAGTGCTTGTGCTTGCACGCTGTTACAGCTACAATAATTAGCAAGATAAAACTATGGAGGGTTTTGTGAGGAAGATTGCGAATTTTGGCGTGGCCATACTTATAAGCTTGTGGTCGTTATTAATGCTACCTGTGCCGTTGGCACATGCTGCCGGCAGCTGTACTTGGAATGGATCAGCCGATGGCAATTGGAATAATGCAAGTAATTGGGATGTCGATTGTGGGGGTGGGGTCCCAACAAATGGCGATATAGTTACCTTGCCAGGCACAGCCGCTAACAAAACCATGGTTAACAATATTCCTGGCACATTGACATTGGATCAGTTCTATATCGCTGATGGATATAATTTGACAGGCAATGACATTATTATATCTGGTAGCATGGTTTTTCAAAGTAATGGTAGTACAGTCAATGTCGCATCACTCGAGTTTAGCAATGCCAGCACGGGAGTTAGTCTGCAGGTAGACGGCACTGGTAATACTATTGCTACACCAGTAGGTATTACTTTGCCAGCGGGGGACTTCAATGCCTATATCAATTCAGACTTTGTAGCACCAGCGTTCACGGGTAGCATGACCAACTTTAACAAATGGGGCACAGCTAGTTTTACATCTGCTAGTGGCTCTAGCTACACTACCGCGGGGGCATTGAATTTGATGACGGGCAACTACGAATGTTCTAGTAGCACATGTGCAGGCAATGCCGCCAATTTGATCGCTGTACGTAGCGGAGCCAAGTTACTTTTCACTGCTGACGCCACAATTGGCAACGATATAGGGCTCAACTACAATTCTGGCGCCAGTACTGTGGGCATTGAACTCAATGATAACGTTGGGGTAACGGTGAACGGAGCGCTCACTATGAATGGGCCGGCCAAAGCCCAGGTTGGTGGTAGCAATGCTTCATTGCAGTTTCTGGGCGGTGGTGTTATCAGTAATAACTTAGAAGCAATCGGTGTGAGTGCATCGGCCTCGAGTTTTAGGGTCTCAAGTGGTGGATTTACTGGATCTGGTGAGCTAAGTTGTGCTGATATCTCATGCTGGATGCAGGGTAACAATAGTGGCTACGATGGGGTCATCCGTGGCAAAACAGGGTCAATTATTCGTCCGGAGCTCAGCGACTCACTAGGATCGACTGTGGGAAATACAATAATCGAAAATGGCGCCCAACTATTGATAGCCGATGGGTCTAATCTAACTACGCCCGAAAACATCAATGTAGTCGGTACAGGCATCAGTGGCAGTGGTGCGATACGAAATCAACAGACCTCCGGCAATAGGATATTTACTGGCACTATCACGCTTGCTGGCAACACAACGTTCAATTCACAAGATGCTGATGCCGTTGGCCCAGCCGCAAATTTGATTTTTTCAGGTGTGATCAATGGTAGTGGCAACCTTACACTGACTACTTCTGGCTACACTGGCTATATATGGCTTGATGGCAGCTCGGCCAATACCTATAGTGGGACTACCAAAATCGATGATGGCCAAGTAGTACTCGTGAAGGACCCAGGTGTTGTAGCTATACCCGGCAATCTTGAAATCAATTCCTCAACTAGATTGGCACAGCTTCAAGACAATAGTGGTGAGCAAATCGCTGATACATCAGCCGTAACACTATCGGAAACAGGTAGTTTTAATGCTGAGTGGCAGGTGGCTGGCAATGAGACTGTTGGTTCGATAGCTGGTGATGGTGATATCTATATCGTAGGCGGCCAAACATTACATACAGGTAATGACAATTCTTCTACTAGCTATGCTGGCAAGATCACTACGTCGCCAAATGGATCTGGCACGTTGGACAAAGTTGGTACCGGTACATTTACACTTACCGGCACACCCACCGCAACATTTGTACCGAGCTATACAGTCAACGGTGGTGTACTGTCAGTCCAAACCGATTTTTCCTTGGCGGGATTCACAGTCAACAACGGTGGCATGCTCAAAGGCACCGGTATGGCTGGTGGAACCACAGTCAATAGCGGCGGCAGCCTCAGTGTTGGCAACAGTCCTGGGTGCATGACTTTCTCGACGCTCACTCTCAGCTCCGGATCCAATTTTGATGAGGAAATAGCTGGTGGCACAGCCTGTAGTCAATACGACCAAACCATCGTGACAGGAACAGCCAATCTTAATGGTGCCACACTCAACGTAACACCTAGTTACACTCCATCTGTTGGTACAGTATTTACCATTATCCAGGCCGGCAATGTTACAGGCACTTTCAACGGTTTGTCTGACGGCGCTACATTTACAGCTAATGGCATCCAATTCCGCGTCAACTACACCAGTACTAATGTGACTCTGACTGTCTTGGGGGGTACACTTGCTCAAACCGGTAGCAATACAGCCTTGATCACATTTGCAGCAATAGTACTGATTGTACTGGCAGCCGGTGGCCTAGTTGTGGAGCGTATATCGCGTCGCCGCAAGTATGCCAACGTCAAATAGTCAAGACTTAGCTGCTACTAAGGCACCTCGCACAAGTGGATGGCGCCGTTTGGTGCAAGTATTACTAGTATTTATACTACTGGCTGGGACATACATACTTTTTCTACAGCTTCTACCACGAAGGGCTCCGTTGGATGAATCGGCGCAGCTAGAATTTCTAGAGCAACAGCCACTGAGTAGGCAAGATAGGCTGATAATACCCAAGATAGGCGTATCAGCTCCCATCGAATCAGGAGACTGGCAGGTACTGGAACGAGATGCGGTATGGCATCGATATCCTGAGCGTGGCAATCCTGTGGAAGGTGGCAATACCGTACTGGCAGCCCATCGTTATGTTTTTGGCTGGACACCACAGCAAGTTACCAAAGCCTCAGTACTTTACAATATCAATCAGCTGGAGGTAGGCGACAGCGTATACGTTGATTATCGAGGTAAACGCTACGCTTACAAGATCGCCAGCAAATCAACTGTTGCTGCTGATGCATCGGAGATTGAGGCTAAGACCGACGAGCCCAGACTGACCATATATAGCTGTACTCTCAAAGGTGAACGAGATGGTCGTGAAGTGGTTGTGGCTGAGCCGATTAGGCTATAATCATCTTATGAACTACCAAACCTCAATCAGCAAAAATGTTTTGGCTAAACTACCATGATCGATACGCATGCTCACATACATTTTGATGAGTTCGCCGAAGACCTAGAGGATGTCTTTGACAAGGCGGCTCAAAACGATGTTGAAGCTATCATCACAGTCGGCACCGACGATACTGATTCGGAGAAAGCATTGCAGT
The DNA here is from genome assembly GCA_964637185.1 of uncultured Candidatus Saccharibacteria bacterium. Lineage (GTDB taxonomy): Bacteria > Patescibacteriota > Saccharimonadia > CAILAD01 > BJGX01 > CAZSVP01. The sequence goes on from CAZWVB010000006.1 coordinate 28,621, forward strand.
TTGTTGCCGACAATACCAATCAAAAATTAGCTAATGGTATTCAGCTTGCCGCTACGGTAGGCTTGCATCCGCATGAGGCCAGTCGCGGTGAGGATGCCTTGCTCACCATCAAAGAGCTTGCAATGAGTAGTGATACTAGCCAGTTGCCGGTAGCAATTGGTGAGTGTGGGCTGGACTACTACCGCAACCTCTCAAGCAGTGGTGAGCAAAAGCGTGCTTTGGAGTTTCAAATAGAGCTGGCTCTAGATCAAGATTTGCCTTTGATATTTCATGTCCGCGATGCTTGGGATGACTTTTTTGGTATCATACATAACTATCCCAATCTACGAGGTATGATACATAGTTTTACGGGACATGCCGCTGAAGTGGAGCACGCAAGCAAGTTTGATTTGTGTTTTGGTCTCAACGGTATCATGACATTTACCAAAGACCAGCGGCAACTTGAATCAGCCAAGCTTATCCCGGCCAATAGACTGTTACTAGAGACCGACTGTCCGTATTTGTCACCCTTCCCGGTGCGTGGCAAGCGCAACGAGCCGGCCAATTTGCGTTATACAGCCGAATTTCTAGCCGATTTACGCGGCGAAGGATTGGAGGAATTAGTACAGACCACAAACATCAATGCCCAGCAACTATTTGGACTATGAGCGAGATACCCACACCACAGCCGGACCCAAATGACCTTAGTGATGATCAGAAAAAGGAGCTAATTGGCATAGAGTTTTCATCAGTATTAGCCAGAACTGCCAAGGATCGTTACCAATGCTTAGAGAGTGAAATGCACAGACATGGTTTTGACCCCGATAGTCAGTATCATCATGATTTAGCTGTCAAAGAAGAACTTCGCAAAGTCTATGAGCTTGAAGAATCCGATACGATCATTGATGTTCTAGATGGTATGGCAGAAGTTGGAGCACTTGATATCGACCTAGTGGGAATAGGAGTGGAGCTGAAGGAGTTGGTGGATGTCAGGTTTGAATTTAAAAATGATCTAGGAATAGTTTTTGAACAAATAGTTAAAAACGTGGGTGAGCAAGGGGAATATTTGCGCTGGACGATGTTTTTTATCAACGACGGCAAACTTTTTGCACGTTCGATAAATAGTGACATTGAAGAGCTTGGTAATACAGAAGATGAACATCATGAACATATAAATTCTAGGTTGGCTGAAGTTATAGAAGAGGAAAATCTGCTTGGGAGTGATGAACTGAGTGTCCAAGATGCTAGTCGCGTAGTGAAAGTTGTCAAGGAGATATCAGGGATATTGAATGGCTTCTATAGCTCTGTTGCAATCAGCAACCAAGATTTGGGCAACTGGAGGAATGGGCCTAGTATGAATTGAAAAAATAGCTCAAAACGCTTATAATCCACCAGATGAAAAAGCGAGTTTACTTAGATTACGCTGCCGCTACACCAATAGATCCACAAGTTGCCAAAGCCATGCAGTCCGCAAGGCCAAATTTCGCCAACCCTTCTGCTCAGTACGGATCGGCTCGCGAAGCCAAAAAGCTATTGGATACTGCCCGCAAAGACGTAGCCATGTTTTTGGGTGCCAACAGCGATGAGATTGTTTTTACCAGTGGGGCTACAGAGTCCAACAACATAGCACTGTTGGCCGCTGCCCGCCAACATAAGTCTGGCCGTATTATTTCGGTTGCAACCGAGCACGCTTCGGTACGCGAGCCGCTCAAACAGCTGGGGCGCGAAGGCTATGAGGTAGCCCATATCGTGCTAGATGAAGATGGGCAAGTTGATATCCAGAGTCTTAGTAAGCAGCTAACAAAGAACACGATATTGGTATCAATTTCCTATGCCAACGGTGAAATTGGTACAATTCAGCCAATTGTTAAGATAGGTCAAATGATTCGTGAATATGAAAAAGCTCACGACATCAAAATTGTTTTTCACTCCGACGCGAGCGCAGCTGCGCTGTTGCTAAATTGCGAAGTGTCACGACTGGGTGTGGACTTACTTACACTGAGCGGCAATAAGCTGTACGGACCTGCGGGGGTGGGTGCTCTGTATGTGCGTAGAGGGACACAACTAGCGCCAATATTATTTGGCGGTGGCCAGGAGATGGGAATTCGACCAGGGACGGAGTCAGTAGAATTGGCTGTAGGACTCGCTAAATCGCTGCAACTGGCAGCTGAACATCGGGATAAAGATTCAAAAAACTTTGCCAATATGATATCAGTATTCGACAATCTGCTAAAGAAGCAAGGTAGTACCATAACTATTGGCGCAACTAAGCATGGCAACCATTTGCCCAACGTAATTGCATATACCTTTGAAGGTATCAATGGCGAGGATATCGTAGCCTATATGGATGCAGCTGGTTTTGAAATAGCTACTGGTGCAGCCTGCGAAGCGGCTCACGAAGATCCTAACCCATCATTGCTTGGCTTAGGTATCAGCAAAGCTCAGGCTCAAGGCACTATTCGGGTATCGGTTGGGCGTGGTACAACACAAGTGGAGGTAGATTCGGCAGCTCAAGCATTGATAAATACACTCGATATACTCGGCTACAAGTGGGATAATTGATACATGAAAAGGTTCTTGGCTTGGACGGCAGCAATAATCCTAGGCGCGGCCTTACTAGGCCTGGCTTTTTATTTAGGCACAGGTTTCATACTTAGTCCACAGGACAAGTTGGAGCATTCTGATGCTATCGTGGCGATCAGCGGTGGCCGTACGACAGTGCGGGCCGACAAGGCGATCGAGCTGTACAAAAAAGGCTATGCGCCACTACTCATATTTTCAGGAGCAGCGCTGGATGATGGTCCTAGCAATGCCTTCGCTATGCGCGACCAGGCCTTGGCCGCTGGAGTGCCGGCCAAAGACATTTTGATAGATCAAGATGCTCAAAACACTTACCAAAATGCTACTAATACCAAAAAGATATTGGATGAGACTGGTGGTCATTCGCTGATACTAGTAACAAGTCCTTATCATCAGCGGCGTGCCGATATGACATTTCGATTTGTATTGGGTCCAAGTACCAAAGTATTGGGTGTCAGCTCGGTCGATGATCGCTGGAGCAAGTCGCAGTGGTGGCGACGCGGCTTCCCGCTGACGATTACAGTGAGCGAGCTATACAAACTCATATATATACAGTTGACAGGTAACTATCAATGAGCAAAGTCTTTGTGGGGCTAAGCGGAGGTGTAGATAGCTCAGTAGCAGCTGCTTTGCTCAAGCAATCAGGCCACAATGTGGTCGGTGTCTATATGAAAAATTGGAGTCGAGATGTCGCCGGACATCACTGCCCATGGCAAGAGGATCTAGCTATCGCGCGTAGTGTGGCGGCGTATCTGCAGGTTCCACTCAAGATCTATGATTTTGAAAAAGAGTACTACCAGGCAGTCACTAGCTACATGTTGGAATCATATCAGCAAGGGCTCACGCCCAATCCCGATATCATGTGCAATCAAAAGATCAAATTTGATACCTTCTACAAAAAGTGTCTTTCGGACGGGGCAGACATGATTGCCACTGGCCACTATGCTGTCATACAAGACGGCCAGCTGCGAGTAGCCAAGGACCACACTAAAGACCAGACGTATTTCTTGTACCGTATGGATCCACGCATCGCACACAAAGTATTATTCCCTATTGGAGAATACAAAAAATCACAAGTCCGCCAGCTCGCCAAGCAATTTGATTTGCCTACTGCCGAACGTCCGGATAGCCAAGGATTGTGCTTTGTCGGCAACGTACCGATGCGCGATTTTTTGGGTGAGTTCATCAAACCACAAGCCGGTGACATAGTAGATGAGACAGGCAAGGTACTGGGTCAACACCACGGCGCATTTGCCTACACTATCGGTCAGCGCCATGGCTTGGGCGTGGGCGGTGGGAAGCCATATTTTGTATATGCGATAGATACTAAGGCCAATATTGTGCGTGTCACCAGTGATGAGAACTCCAACTTGCTCAACAAGAAGGAGTTTACTATTGGGGATTGCGTGTGGTGGGAAGAGACAACAGGCACGAAGTTTGAAGTACGTGTCCGTTACCGTAGCCAGCCTATAGCTTGTACTATCGCCAAAATCGATAGCGGTAACTACAAAGTGAGACTTTCGCGTCCAGAACGAGCTATTGCGCCTGGCCAGTCGGCAGTTTTCTACGATGGTGATATAGTAGTCGGTGGAGGAATTATACAACCATGGGCGAGCTAAGAACCAATATGGGCGATAAGGATAAGTCAGACAAACCATCTACGCCAGATGAGCTGACGGATGAGCTACTCGATATCCAGGGCGAGAACGAGCAGAGCGGCAACAAGTTGGTTGGGCGAATGGGCGATAGGGAAATCGGAGCGGAAACCGAACCAACAGAAGGTGAGGTAGTGCTAATGATGTTTGGAAAGCCAGAAAAGGCATACTACAGTATTTCGCAGAATAATCCAGACAGAGTAGTTGTCGTTGTTACTAGAGACGATGGGTCAAAAGCCAAGACTAACTTTAGCAGGGAAGATTTTGAGAAACGCAAAAAAGATGCTGCAGACTCTAACATGCAGACAGGTTGAAAAAATAGTTATGCTAAACTGGTAGTATGCCAGATGACCAAAACCAAGCCGATGATCAGTTGATAGCTGCTGCTCAAGCCCAACGCAAGGGTGGGGCCGGCAAGGTAGTGGCGATCGTATTTCTGGTACTCATACTCATAGCTTGTTTGGTTGGTATGTACCTGCTTTACCGCTCCCGTGTACAGCTCCAGCAGCAGCTCAACACAGTCAATTCTCAACTCACTCAGCTGGGCAATACCAATCAAGATCTACAGACTCAGCTCACTGCCGCCAAGGCCGGTATCACCGACTCTACCTACATCACCATCACCGACCAAGGTGTGCGTATCAAGAAATCCGATGACACCAAGAATTTGGTGTATTTCACTGACAAATCGGCCTTTTCTCCGTTTACCCACTTCACCTCTGTAGAGATACTTGGCCAGGTGATGCTGAACCCATCCGGCCCGTATGGCACCAATCAGTGCGCGCTAGGCGATAGTCCACTGGGAGTAATTACCCGCTACCTGCCCGGCAGCAACTATGCCGGCAAGAAGATCGAAGAAGTTCAAGACCCCAACGTCAAAAAAGTTGGTGATCGCTACTATGTATACTCCAACCCTCAGGCTTCGTGTACTGGTAACAAGGCAGTCCAAGACGTGATATCGCGCCAACAGCAGGCTTTGCAAAAAGCTTTTACGAGCATAGAAGCAATCCCCTCAAGCCAATAGCATATACTCGACGCATACCTGAAAAACTGCTACAATACTGCTCATGAAAACAGCTGATATCCGCAGCAAATTCTTGGAATTCTTCAAATCTAAGGACCACGCTATCATCCCTAGTGCGCCAGTTGTGCCCGAGCATGACCCCAGTGTACTTTTTACTACCGCCGGCATGCATCCACTAGTGCCTTATCTGAAGGGTCAACCCCATCCGCAAGGCAAACGCCTGGCCGACAGTCAGAAATGTGTGCGTACCACTGATATCGAAGAAGTTGGCGACTACTCGCATCTTACGATGTTTGAGATGCTGGGCAATTGGAGTCTTGGTGACTATTTCAAACCAGAGTCGATAGCGTGGAGCTGGGAATTTTTGACCGATCCCCAATGGCTCGGCATCGATCCGCACAAACTCTACGTCACAGTCTACGAGGGCGATGGCGTAGTACCACGTGATGAAGAGTCGATAATGATCTGGCAAGAGCAGTACCAAAAGGCTGGCATCGATGCCAAGGTGGGTGAGCGTATCCTCACCAAAGGGCGCGATGACAACTGGTGGGAGCAAGGCCTGGCGGGCCCTGACACAGAGATCTTTTATTACTTGGGCAGTGAGGCTGAGCCAAAGTTCGATACCGAAAGCAGTGATTTTGTAGAGATCTGGAACAACGTCTTTATGACCTACCAAAAAGAAGATGACGGTACCTACACTGAGCTGCCCAACAAAAATGTTGATACCGGCATGGGCCTGGAGCGCATTGCGGCTGCCATGCAAGGCGTGGACAATGTCTATGACACCGATCTGCTGCATCAACTACTTGAAACGGTAGAGGCCTATGCTGCAGCCGTGCACGTAGCAGTCTACCAAGAGACAGATCCTGATTCGGCATTGCGCGCTGCGCGCATCATCACTGATCATAGCCGCACAGTTAGCTTTATGGCAGCCGATGGTGTGCAACCAGGCAACAAAGACCAAGGCTATGTAATGCGCCGACTGGCCCGTCGGGCTATTCGTGAGGGTTTGGTATTAGGTATACATCGTGACCTGTTCAAACAAATCTCGCCAAAGGTAATTGAACTCTACGGCGACGCCTATCCGGAGTTGGTAGAGCACAAGGACGATGTTGTTGGTATTCTGGAGCGAGAAGAAAACGCCTTTCGCCAAACTCTAGCTCGTGGTCTCAAAGAATTTGAACGCCTGCTACGCAACAAGAAGGACCTGACTGGCCGAGATGCATTTACACTCTACGATACTTATGGTTTTCCCAAAGAACTCAGCTTGGAAGAAGCAGCTCGAGTAGGCTTGCCTGTTAGCCAAAAGTTTGAAGACGAGTTTGCTATCGAGCTAGAGGAGCAACGGCAACGCAGCCGCACCGCCACGGCCGGTCAGTTCAAGGGCGGACTGGCTGACGATAGCGAAATTGTGACCCGCTACCATACTGCTACTCACCTCATGTATCGAGCTCTGCGCAATGTGCTTGGTGATCATGTGATGCAGCGCGGTTCCAACATCACTGCCGAACGCATGCGCTTTGATTTCTCACACCATGAGAAGATGACACCAGAGCAGATCAAAGAAGTTGAAGATATGGTAAACAATGTGATTGGCAAAGACATGCCAATGTCATTTACTGAAATGCCCAAAGACAAAGCTTTTGAAGAAGGCGCGATTGGTGCCTTTGGCGAGAAGTATCCCGATGTGGTGAAGGTCTATACGGTCGGTGATCCGCAGGGCGATTGGTACTCCAAAGAAATCTGTGGTGGACCCCATGTATCTCATACTGGCGAGATCGGTAAGTTCAAGATCGTCAAAGAAGAATCCAGTAGCGCCGGTGTGCGGCGCATCAAGGCTGTGATTGAATAGCCTTGTGACTTTGTTTGGCATAATCTAAATCCCGGCAACTTATCTATGATAACGATTGCCAGTTCAAGTTAGCTAAGTGTTAACTTAATGCAAATTGAAGTAAGCGGCCTATTTCTGTTAAGATAGGTAAAAATAAGGAGGAAGTGTGGCAGGTAACCCCGGTGAACAAATACAACACGACGAATCAAACAAAGGCCAAAGAGAACACCCAGAGATTATTACTCGTGGGGATTTAGCCCCCAGAGAATTAGATAATGGAGAGACTTCCATTGTACTGCAGCGGCATGGGGCTTATGTAAGAGATGTGGAAAGCCCACAAGTCGGTAGCCTTACACCGGAGGCTGCAGATCTTCAAGCCGATGATGCCTATAATTTCTTTGTAAGCCAGATTGAGAGTACACCTGAAGCAGAGCGATCCAAACTAAAAATACTAGTAGTAGCAAGTGATACTGATTTTCACGAAGGCGGTAAGCGTAGCACGGAAACCGCTGATCTAGCTTTGAAAGCCGCCCAAAAAGCACTCAAACAATTTGGTTTAAGTGAGGATCAGATTCTGAATCTCAATACAGAACACAATTTGAAGGGGGGTGACGAATCTAGACCAATGGCCCATCTTCGTGAACCACAGATGTTTAATGACTCACCAGAATTTGTTGACTACCTAGTAGAAAAGCATGGTGGAATCAACTTGGATTTCTGGATTGATTTTGAAGGCGAACACAGCAAAGATGTGCGTGAGACAATGGGAGCTGAAGGTCCCGTTCAAATTGCCGACCGCTTGCAACACTCAATTGACATGTTGGCACGGTATGCCAAGGCTTATCACGCAAGATCTGAAAATCGCGATGATCGTTTGGTGATATGGGGTGGTACTCACTACGATACTATTAGCCCATATGTTAAGTTTAATCTCTTCAATATGAGTCCGGATGATCCGCTGAGAGTAGACTACGGCGGAGGTATTAACATCAAACTAGCAAACGATGGCACAACTGATACAATTATTGATGGCAAGAAATACCCCGTGCCAGTTCGTGGTAGAGAAAATAGTAATTTGTCTACTTAGCTTTACTATGTAGTTTGAGGTATGCTTCTCGGGACTCGTCGGCGACTTTCAGCATTTCGGCTCTGTCAGCAACGTAGGCAGGGTAATCTGGTCCGTCAACCTTTTTATGAATCTTAAATGGTGGTCGCATAAAACTTTGAGTGATAACAGGTATTTTGTCTCCACTATCGGTTTCAGCTACGCCATATGCATCTTCCTGGCAGCCATAATCAACTAGCTCCCATTCGCGGCAGAGAGCTAACTCGAGCGGAGTGAGATACCAAAGTGTACCGTAGGCTACTGCCTTTTCATCTGGCACAGAACAGTACATCTCAAAGTCTGGTCCCCAGCCGTTGGCTAGAATATCGTAGGCCGAGCGGTCAGACGGACTGTTTGGTGGTATTTCTTTACGAAAGTCTTTGGCTAAGCTAATGCAAACTTGATAGCCAGGTAGTTTGGCTGGCTCACCCAGCAGCCCTTTGCGCCCTACCATATGTTCCATCATGTCACGATCTTTGTTGGTACCGAAACCAAAATACTTTATTACTGGTTCTGTTGGGACATTGTCTTTCATAACGAGTATTATAGACCAAAATGGTACAATACAAGTAATCTCGTATAAAATATTAGGAGGAAATTATGTCAACAGAAGGCTTAAACTTACCACCTGAGGGCAACAAGCCAGACTCTAGTGAAATTAAAAAGATCAAAGTAGAAGATTTGCTTGCCGCTGAAAAATCACCTGAAACAGACGGCACTTTAATCGTGCTCCAAGTGAATGCACGCGATATCCGTGATCCGGAATCTGAGCAAGTGGGAATGCTTAAGCCAGAAGCCGCCGAGCAAGCTCGCGATGTCGCCACGTCATTCTTCGCTGAAGCATTTGATGGTATGTCACCCGAGGAACTTGGCCAAGTCGATATTTTAGTTTTTGCGTCAAACGTTCGATTGACCACTCCTAGTGGTTTGGAAAGCAGTATGCAGCGGGCTGTATTAACAGGCGATGAAGTACTTGTAGGTATAAAGGGCGAAATGGCCAAACATGGATTATCTCCAAACCAGCTGATTAATAACGTATCATCCATTGGCGGTGGTTCGTTTGAAGTCTCTGAGTTGGTAGACCTACAGATTCTCACGAGTGATGAAGGCTATCTGCAGTATCTGAAGGAAAAGTATATGCCGCAGCAGGAGGTTATTGATCTGTCACTGAATTCTGGAACGGGACTTTCGCCAGTTAGTGAAGAACAGTTGTGGGTATCTTATGAAAAAGATCAAGGAGAAGATCGGGCAAAGCGGATTGAGTTAGGAGCCGAAGGTCCCGAAGAAATTGCCGAACGTGTACGGAACTTTGTAGCTAGGATTGATGAATTGGTGACTCAATATCACAACATGAACCCTGGCCGACGTGTAATTGTATGGGCAGTCGGGCATTATGACAACATAAGCCCATATCTCAAAAAGTTTGTTTTAGACAAACCCATGGATACTTATTTGGGTGTCGACAAAAATGCAGGTGTCTCTATTAATATACATACTGACGGCAAAGCTACATCTAGAATAAAAGATCAGGAATTTGAGGTAACAGGCCTTTAGGCCATTCCAAGTTCTTTTTCGTACTTCTTGAGTAAATATGTTTCAGCTTCAAAGGCTGATTTAAATTTGGGTACACCCTTTTTCTCCCACTGAAGTATCCAGTTGCGATGCCATAATACCTGTTCGAAGGCATCAGATTTAGCTCCGCCGTCGTAGCCGTGTTGTTCACGGTGTCGGATATATTTTTTGTGGGTAGACCAGTGGGGGATGATTATTGCATCTGGCTTAAGAAACTGATTGGAAGCTCCTACTACCCAAAAACCCAGCATCATGGCTTGTACTGTCATAACATCGGCACGTTGGTCAATTTTTTGAATAATCTCACCCGGCTCAAGCCACCATTCACCTTGGGGATGGGCTCTGGATGATTCCCACAGCTTATCTCCATCTATCCAGTGTGGCTCCTTTTGGCTTTTTACAAAATGTGTTTTACCTGATCCTGAAGGACCTAGTATAAAAAAACCGCGCTTGTGTTGTATAAATTTTTTTCCTAAATCCTTCCAGTATTTGGTACCATCGGCAAAGACAACTGGTGTACTGAATGGGAGAGTTTCAAATTCGCTTTTGTACATGCTGTGATTATAGTGTAGTCATTGTGAAATATGCAATTAACACATAAACGAAAGGAGCCCCCGCGGGCGGGGACTCCTTTCGGGTCCGTGCCTGCGAGGGCTTGGCTGCTAGTCGCTGTGACGGTAGCAACGAGCTGGGATGATGATGGTCTCACCGGGATTGACCTTGACGGCGTCAAGGTTGGGGTTCATCTCGTCGATGTGCCGTGCCACCTCATACAGGTCGTAGCCGGGGCTGGGCAGCTCTTCGGCGGCGACGGCCTCGGTGAGCTTCATGCGCTCACCACCGGCTTTGTCGATCTCCACCTGGGTGAGCTGTACCGACTGCTGGCCTTCGCAGCTCACCGGATTGGTGGTGGCGTTGATCATCCAGACGGCCCCGAGCACGAGCGCGGTGATCAGCACCAGCCCGACGATGCTTGCCAGCCAGTGCCGTCGCTGCTGAGGCAACATGTGGGCGCGCTGGGCGACTTCGAGTTCCTTCTGGAAGGGCACCTCGAAGTACTCGATGCCGAAGCGCTCCACCGCGCGCCAGTTGGCTGCTGTGTCGGTGACCGGACCGGCCGTGACGAACTCCAGCCCACAACCGGGGCAGAGGTCGCCGTGACGCGCTTGGGGGCTGATGATGCCGCACTCGCTGCAACAGCTCCGTGCTCCTTGTGCGAGCCACATTGCTTCCTTGCCGGAGACGTGTGGCCTCACTGTCTTCAATGAACTTCCCCCCATAATTCCTCCTAGTGTCGATGGGATTGGGTTACTCCGTCCTCCTCCCGTAGGAGAGAAAGTTAGCAAATTATACTATAAATACTATTATTTGTCAAATACTTCTCGCTTCATACAAAACGAGCCTCCGCCAGAACAGCGAAGGTCGTTTTGCTGATCTAGCGAAGGCATGGTGGTGGCTAGCGAGCGACCAGGTCGTGGCGGCGAACACGCCGACGGATGACGATGTGACGATGGTCGGCGGTGGGCTGAATCAACTCGAGTTGATTGCCGAAGTAGCTGAGCACCATCTGAGCAAGCACGGTTGGGGGGTTGATGTCCACCAACCAACAGAATCGCGAATGGCAGTGGTTGCAGCGCAACACTCCTTCGGAGTCTTTGATAGGCGCGACATGATGCTCGCATTCGCCGCAGTAGCGCTCCGAACCGAAGATGATCAGTTCGGTGTCTGTGTCGTCACAGCTGTAGTCGTTGCGCATGATGCCCCAGAACTGTTTGAATGGTGCGCGTAGTCTCCTCATCTAATACCCCCTCGACAGTCGTGATTTTGAGCAGATTGGTGTACACAAGATTACTACAATCAGATACAAAATTCAATCCTATGATGGTAATAATTACGGGCCGATCTGCCCCAGTCTGGTATTGGATAGGACCGGGGCAGATCAGTGGTTGGCCTCCCTATCGGCTTGCCGGCAGGCCATAGAGGTTGCCGTTCTTCTTGCGGGCCTGTCGCTCGCGTAACTCGTTTCTGAGTTGCACGACCTCTTCGCGGTGGTCGTGGTTGGAGCGGCGGCTGAACACGATCGAAATGCCGAGCAATGCGGCAAACCGGATCATGGCTTGACGCAGATCGCGTGAGAACAGGGCAGTAGCGACGGCTCCGACCTGCAGCAAGAACTTGACCTTGCCATTGCCGGTGGCGCCGGTGAGCTTCACCTTGTTGTTGGGCTCCAACCGGTCGCAGCGCCAAGCCAGGATGCCTTGATGTGTGCCGTTGACGGCGACATCGAGCTCCAGTACCGCTGCGATCGCGAACAGCAGCTGCAGCAACTTGTGGTAGAAGGCGTTGTCCACACCTCGTACGATCTCCAGGGTGGCCCAGCCGATCAGTACGAAGAACAGCTTGTCCATCAGCGGGTCGACAGCCTTGCCGAACACGCTGGTGATCCGCAGCTTGCGCGCCACCCCGCCATCGACGAGATCGAAAGCGATGATGATCAGGGCCAGCACGGCCACCAGCACTCGCATGCGGTAGCTGCGCGCTCGACGCATCGGGAAGAACAACGCCAGCGTCAGCAGACCGCGCCCCAAGGTGATGAGATTGGCGCTGTTGCGCGTCGCCCAGTTGTACAGGCTGGGATCGTCGCACACGTACTGGCCGATGATGGGTTCGAGCAGCTTGTCGAGCTGCTGTTGCCACCAGGCCGAGCCGCGCTCAGTGAGCTCCACAGCCTCGTTGGCTGTCAGCTCTTCGACCTCTGCTAGGTCGTGTTGGATCGTTCGAAGGTTCTCCGAAGCCACAGTATCCGCCTCCTTTGATCGAATTCGGTGCAGTTAGTATATCAGATGGTGGAAGTAGTTTGTATCATAAGAAATATGTATAGTCCTTTCGGCCTACCATCTTTTGTCTTGGCAAAAGATGGCAAAACCGCCC
>CAZWVB010000007.1:0-11495 GCA_964637185.1 uncultured Candidatus Saccharibacteria bacterium
TGAAAGGCTCGTACTACTTGTACTATCGCGTCGCATTCGCGGATGTGACTCAAGAATTTGTTGCCAAGACCCTCTCCCTTGTTGGCACCGCGGACTATGCCAGCAATATCTACAAAAGTACAAGCAGCCGGCACTGTTTTGGCAGAGTGCGATATCTCACTTAGCTTAGCTAACCGATCGTCGGGCACATTTACAATTCCCACATTGGGCTCGATGGTAGCAAATGGATAGTTGGCTGCCAGTACTTGGTTTTTGGTCAGGGCATTGAATAGGGTGGATTTGCCGACATTGGGTAGGCCGACTATGCCAATAGAAAGACTCATAAGTGGTAATTATAGCAACTATTTTACATTATTTCCAGGTTGAAGTATTTACAAATTATAAATATTATGGTATTATTTGCTCCTCTTCTCGAACATCGACCATAAAGGGGAGCACATGAAGAGAGTGCTTGTATTGCTTGTGGTGCTGATGGGTTCGTTGGTCGCGGTGGGGCGTGCCGCAGCACAAACCACAACTACACAGGATCCAGACGTACCGGCTGGTTGTTTTGTGGCCAGCCATGTCTACGAGGGCGACCAGTTCGGCGACACCTTCGCCGTGACCGTCGACTTCGTGGGTACCACGCAACCACCCTACAACATCCATGTGGTGGTGAGCGCGCAGCCGGGCTACTGGCTCATGCGGGTCAAGGGTGGCTGGATTGGACCAGGTGGCGAGGTACAAGGCGTCGACTGGAGCAATCCGGATGGCGTCGCCAACCGTAGCTACAGCTTCGACGCTTACGGTGCAGGCATCGGCATCCGAGGCATCGCTTGCCCTATCCCCATGACCACATCAACCACAACCATCGCACCGCCGTCGTTGATGTGTCCGGCACCCGGTGCCTTGGTGAACATCGATGGCCAGCCAGTCTGCGTGCTGCCCACCACTACCACGAAGGTTGGGGTGGGGAGTGCCGGTGCCAGCGCGCCGGCCCCAGTGGTGGCCACACCGACCTTCACGGGCTGAGCACATCTTGGGTCAACAGCCCAAACCACGGGGCAGACTTCTACACGGAGTCTGCCCCGTTCGCGTTTTATGAGATAACAGATTGTGGTATCATGAGCATAAGAAGTTATGGCAGAAATAAGTCCGAATACCACAAAGAATCATGTTGCAACACAAGCTACCAAGAACAAGCGTTTATTAGTGGTAACTATTTTGGCTTTGTTATTTGCTGTTTTTGTGTTTCTTGTTGGATATTTACTATATAGCTACATCAGTGCGTACTCTCTTAGAAATGGTAAAGCTGATACACCCATCGGTGATAAGAAGGATGGTCAACAAATTCCAACTAATAGTGCATCACCCGCAACTTATTCACCAACTAGGCAATGAGAAAATATTTACTTAGATTAATGTTCGTAGGTGCAGTATTCATTACTACAGCATTAGCTTGCTTGCTTTTTAGTCCACATGCATTTGCTGTCGACAAAAGCTGCCATCATGATAGCGATGCAGTGTATCAGCCTGGTGCTGCGCCGATTGATGTCTGGTACGATGGGCAAATACCACGCTGGATACAGGGCTGTTTCCAGCGAATTGTTGATGAGCAGCATGCGAGCTCACCTGACCCTATTGCTATTTCATTTATTTATTTATCACCAGAATCCTACTCGCCAAGTTCAAATCAGACAACTATACCGACAACCGCCAAGGCGCTGTTCTATTATTCCTATCCTAGAGATGGGGCTGTGCCAGGCTACCCAACTTGGATGGAGATGGGTCTACATGTTGACAGCACAAGCCCAAATGTAATTAGCTGGCACTCAGATCCAAACTGCTTACTTAACCCAACAAGTGCATATTGTTTCGGGTTTTTACCTATTAGTTTTCAAAAAACTGGATTGGTGGGTTATAACCAACATTGGATAAGCAATGAGACAGTTACACTAAATGTAGGTGCTCTTCCCAATTATGGTAGTAACATTTGCTACGGCATGAGGGGCTTTTTCCACCCAGAGAATCGGCAATCTACAAGCGATACAGGTGGTAACTGTATCTATGTATATAAGAACCCTCCAGCACAATCAAACGGTAAGATTACTATTACCAAATATGGTCCCGACGACAGCAAAGTTAACGCCTGTTTGAACTTACTCTTGGCTTCTCTCGGCTGTACCAATGACACATTGGCAACCCAACATCAAAAGGTTTTTGATAACCTCGGCTTGCCTGCTGGAGTATTCCAGTATAATGTATCGACTGGTACAAGCCCAGGATGGCGAGTAGATAGGATACATGTAAACCAATATAATAGTGCTGCAAATCTTATTGCCAACTATGATTCATCAAGCCCTAACTCACTTAGCCCGGTGCCTTTGGTTAGTGGAGGCACGACATTTGTGGATGTCTTTTATTCCAATCCCAATCCTTCACCGGTCGGTGCTTTCGATGGTTTGAGATGTAATGCGAGCAAACAGTTGCAAGCCAATGGCTGGGCTATGGATATAAGTAATCTTAATAAAAAAGTGAGAGTTGGATTTTGGGAAGGTGATGCGTCAGGCCCAAAGCGCAATCTGAATTTTACGCTTACAGCAGATGGACTTGGCAGGGCGGCAGAGAAGTGGAACGGTATCTCTCTCAATGGCCATCTTTTTGACGGGATCTTGCCATCAAGTCTGCAGGATGGCAATACTCACACAATTTATGCTTATGCCTTGGGCATTCGTGCCGACGGCAGCGAAGACGGAGACAATACGTTTATTGGATCAAAGTTCATTAACACTGCTGACTGTAGGCAGATAGTTAGTTTTTACCCATGGCTGCAGACCAAATTTGGTAATGTTTTGGCTCAGGGTTTTGTTCAAGGCCAGCAACTGGACCAGGCTGGTAGTAGGCCAGCAGGCTCTACTGACAAAGAGGCCACCAATCTAGTGATAGCGTCTGTTGTTGCCAGACCATTTTGTAGCAACAATCTCTATGCACTCGGTACTTCACCAATAGGGCAGAGACAAGGCTGCACTAGTGGGGGGTACTCTGTCAATGCCAACATCTCTGCTGTACAGGGTGCGCTTACCGAAGCCTGGCAACAGAATGGTGGTGGTAGCAATATCAGTTGTGACCCGCGCTTTGCTACCAAGGTGTTAACTACTGGAGCAAAAGTTGGCGCCAATATCAGCCCCGGCTGTAACAACGGCACCATCTACAAAACAGCCGCCAGTAAGTTGAGCGATGTGCTATCGAGTACAACTATTACAGATGGCAGGGCTACTATCTGGGCCGCGCCTTCGGGGCGGGTATTTACTATTGATGCGACTTTGGCCAACGGCTATGGAAGCTATTCCGATCCAAAGCGTATCCCAAATCTGGCGATATTTGTAGATGGCGATGTTGAGATCAACTCAAATGTCTCACAGTTGGATGTTTCGATCATTTCTACCGGTATTATCAAATCTTGTGGTACTAATTATGTCAGTGGCGCTCCGAACTGCAACAATCAGCTTCAAGTCCATGGTTTTTGGCTAGCCAATGCTTTCCACTTCGGGCGTAATTACTTCAACCAAGCTGACCCGTCCAACAACCCAGCTGAGCTGTTTGTGCAGACTGGTCAATCGATAGCATTTCCGCCTCCAGGGCTAGATCAGACCTATGGTGGCGACGATAGTTTGATCATACGTCGCGAAGACAATCCACGGCTACAATAGTCTTCCTTATAGTAAAGCTCTTATGCTAAAATATTAGCATGCGTCTCTTCGACCAAGAAGATAACTATTTTGGTATTGATCTTGGAAGTAATTCGATCAAATTAGCCCAAGTGCGCGAGCTGCATGGCAGCCCGAGCCTGATTACCTATGGCGATATTGAGACCCCAGCCAACATGCTCAGTAGCGACTCTGAAATCGATCAAAACCGCATTGCCGATTTGATAAAACAGCTGGCCGACGATGCCAGGGTGACTAGCAAAAATGTAGTAGCTGGACTACCCGCTAGCGCTACTTATACTTCTGTTATCAAGGTACCCAAGCTCAAAGATGCTGAGCTAGCCCAAAGTATCCGATTTCAAGCCGACAAATACATACCAATGGCGATCGATCAGGTCAAACTCGATTGGCTAGTAGTAGGTGAGGATGAGGAAAATGACGAGCAAGAGGTGCTGTTGGTAGCTGCTCCTATCAGTACTGCCACCAAATACCTCAATATCTTGCAAAAGGCTGGTTTTGAGTTGCTGGCGCTTGAGATCAACCCTTTGGCCCAAGCTCGCTCACTAATTAGTCAAAAAGATCCTGATCACTGTGTAGTGATACTAGATATGGGTGTCAACAATACTGACTTGTCAGTAATCGACAAGGGTGTGCCACGCTTGGTGCGGTCTATATCAGTAGGCGCCAGAACATTTCGACGCATGATTAGTCAAAACTTGGGTGTCGATGATACTCAAGCCGATCAATTCATGAAGAAGTTCGGTATGATGGAGGGCAAACTCGACAACCAAGTGGTGCGCAGCATGAAACCACTAGTCGACAACCTCATCGAAGAGACCAAGAAATCAGTCAGCTTCTATCAAGAAAAATCCAATGATCGCAAGGTTGAGCGGGTGATTATTACCGGCGGTACTACAGCCTTGCCAGAACTGCCAATGTATCTGGCCAACAACATCGGCTTGACTGTAGAGATAGGCAATCCATGGCAAAATGTCAGTTATCCTAGTGAGATCCAGCAACAATTAGCAGGGCTGGCACTCAACTATGCTACAGCGCTAGGTCTGGCTCTGAGGAACTTCGTATGAGCGTACGTGTCAATCTGCTACCAGAAGCTCGCATGCATACCCTGGAGCTGCGGGCGCGAAAGAGATTGTTCAATACCATCACTACTGTCGTGGCGGTTATAGCAGGGACTATTTTGGTAACCTTATTGCTACTACTCGGCTACACATATTCACAGCAGCGGCTCAATGCGGCCAAAATAGTGAGTCTAGATAGCGATATCGCCAAACAACGTGACATGGAGCAAAGCGCGGCTACTCTACAAGAACATCTGGCAAGCTTTTATCAGCTCAATGCCACCCGTCTGTATGTATCATCCGTGTTCACAAATGTGGGTAATACCATACCCAATGGGGTCAAGATCACCAACTTTCAGATATCGGCCAACAATCTAGTTACCGTATCTGGTACGGCACAGTCGATTGCTGAGGTTAGCACTTTCTCACAGGCCCTAGAGGAGTACAATGTCAACTACAAACCTCAAGAGGGATATGATCGCAAGCCGTTTTTTACTACCATCAATATTACTTCAGTGACCAAAGATACCTCGACCGGCCAAGTTAACTTCACGATGACCTTCAAAGCAGATCCAGCAGTATTCAATAAGCCACCAGCGAGCTAGTTATGGCAGAGAAGAATCCCAAAACCAAAGATAAATCCAAACCTGCTCCTGTCGTCACTGAGAAGATTGAGACGGAGGAGCGCAAGACTCGCAATCACATCATCATATTGTGTGTAGTGATTGGGTTGATTGTGTTAGGTGGCGGTTTTCTTATTTACTATCTAGCAGGTGTGTACTCTTACCAAGCAAATAAGCTCAAGGCTCAAGATGAGCAGATCAAGCTGCTTGAGCAGAAGCAGAAAAATCTGGTAGAGCTCAAACCAAATTATGAAGCCATCACTGCTAAGAATTCCAATGGTGTGAGCGACGCCGATCTAATACTGCGAGCTTTGCCCACTGAGACTGATTTCAATGGGTTGATTGCTATGTTAGAGAAGATGGGCCAACAGAGTGGCGTCAAGATCACTAGCGCCACCCAGCAGACCTCACAGTCGGGGCAGAGTAATGCTGGTGCGGTAGGTGCGGCCCAAACAGTCGGCTTTACGGTAGCCGTCGAAGGCTCTTACCAAGGCCTAATAGACTTTTTGAAAAAGACCGAGCAAAGCTCTCGAGTAATCAACTTTGTAAGCATGGCTCTCACAGGAGGTAGTGGGCAGCCCATACAGGCCAATTTGACCATGAATAGCTACTGGCAGCCACCAGCCGATATCAAACCCACCACGAGGCCGCTACAATGAAAAAACGCGATATAACTCTTCTGGTAGTGGCAGTGTTGATAGTAATAGTGACACTGGCGCTGATTTATCGCTATATCATTCCGCCTCCCAAGGACACTGGTATCACTGTTATTGTTCCACATCCAGTCGATCCCAATTTCAATCAACAGCAGCTCGATACGCTGAAGAATAAAACTACCGATTTCTCAGCCGATATTACACCCAAAGACTCCGGTAACAAGCCAATTATTCAATAGGTGCTGATATGTTGTCGCAAGCATCTGAGCAGAAAATAGAACAACTCCTGGTCAGCAGTGGTCATGTAGATAAGGCCAAGCTAGGTGATCTCAAGATTGAGTCGGCCAAATCCAACAAGACGCTTATTCAATTGTTGGTAGATCGCAAAGTCATATCCTCGCTTGAGGCTACCAAGCTAATTGCTCAGGCCAGCGGGCTTAGATTTGTTGATTTGGGTGGTAAAACCACACCAGAGGATGTGATCAATCTGATACCAAGAGAAGTGGCTGAGGCCTACAAGGCAGTACCGTTTGCTGGTGATGGAGGGCTTCTTAGTGTTGCCATGGTAGATCCGGAGAATTTGCAGGCCGTGGACTTCATAGCTCGCAAAACTGGCTATCAGATCAAGCCATATTTAGCAGACCCAGAACAGATTCAGGCATGGATCAACCGAATCAGTGGTAATCTTAAGGTGGAAGTGTCCGAAGCTCTCGAATCAGGCGAGGAGCCAAAGAGCGCAGAACTAGTTAAGCAAAAAGATGCCAAGCAGGTTGAGACCATCGTCCAAGATGCTCCTATCACTCGGGCTCTAAATACTATCCTGGAGTATGCTGCCCAATCAAGAGCCTCGGATATACACATTGAACCACGTGAGAACGAGGTGAAGATACGCTATCGCATTGATGGCATACTGCGCGAAGTGATGAGCTTGCCTAAGAGTACTGAAGCAGCCTTGGTCACTCGTATAAAAATTTTATCCAATCTTAAAATAGATGAGCATAGAGTACCTCAAGATGGGCAAGCAAAATTTGTGTTCAACGGCAAAGAGATTGATCTTCGTATCAACATTGCACCGATTACTTTTGGTGAACAAGTAGTCATAAGATTGTTAGACAAAACTGATTCATTGATCAAACTCAACGGGCTGGGTTTCCGCGGTCAAGCAGCAGCACTAGTGCAGAAAGGTATCAACAAACCGCATGGCATGGTACTTTCGACTGGCCCCACCGGATCAGGTAAATCCACGACTCTGTATGCGATTATCCAGGAGATTATTACACCTAAGATCAACATCGTTACTTTAGAGGATCCAGTGGAATACTCGGTCAATGGTGTCAATCAGATGCAGGTCAACCCTGGTGTCGGTCTGACTTTTGCCAACGGCTTACGCTCGATCTTGCGCCAAGACCCGAATGTCATCATGGTGGGTGAGATTCGTGATCACGAGACGGCTGATTTGGCCGTGCAATCATCACTGACTGGTCATCTGGTGTTGTCCACTCTGCATACCAATTCGGCAGCCGGTGTACTGCCACGTTTGCTAGACATGGGTATTGAGCCGTATCTAATAGCATCTACTGTCAATACTGTCATTGGTCAGCGTCTAGTGCGCAAAGTTTGCACCAATTGTCGCAAGCCCTATCAGGCTAGCGCGGCCGCTGTAGAGATGATCAACAAGGTACTGGGCGATGTACTGCCCAAATCCAAACAAGAGGTAGCCACCAAGGTCAAGTACTTGGGCTATGACAATTTGCCACTGGCTGGTCAAACCGCTTATACTTTGTACAAGGGGGAGGGCTGCGATCAATGCCAAGATGGTTATCAGGGTCGGATTGGTATCTTCGAAGTTTTTGAGATCAATGCTGCCATCGAGAAGCTGCTACTTGGTCGCGCTACCAGCACAGCTATCCAGCAACAAGCCTGTGTTGACGGTATGTTGACGATGCAGCAAGATGGTCTGCTCAAAACCCTGACCGGTATAACAACACTAGAAGAAGTGGCCCGCGTGGCTAGCGACTATTAGAGGAGGATAGATGGCAACAGCAGTGCGCATAGAGTCATTATTGGAAGAGGTACTACGCCGTGACGCGTCGGATTTGCATTTGCAGGTCGGACTGCCGCCAATACTGCGTATCGATGGCTTTTTGCGAAAGATTACTGAGATGCCCAATCTCACTGCCCAAAATGTCAAAGACTTGGTCTACAGCGTGATAGATCAAGATCAGCAAAACAGACTTGAGACCGACAAGGAGCTCGACTTCTCGTTTGCTTTTGGCGACTTGGGTAGATTTAGGGTAAATGCTTTTCATGAAAAGGGTGATCTAGCGGCCGCCCTACGTCTTATACCAACCAAAATCCGTACTCTCGATCAGCTTGGGATGCCCAAGGTGCTGGCTGAATTCACCAAATTGCCTCATGGACTAGTACTCGTCACGGGACCAACTGGGTCAGGTAAGTCGACCACTCAGGCCGCTATGCTTGATCTCATCAATGAGACCCGCAGCGTGCACATCATCACTATCGAAGACCCTATCGAGTACCAGCACGTCCACAAGAAGTCCATCGTAGTGCAGCGCGAATTGCATTTTGACACCGATAGCTTTGGTACCGCGCTGCGTTCGGCCTTGCGTGAAGATCCAGATGTGGTGCTGATAGGCGAGATGCGTGATTTGGAGACTATCTCCACCGCCATCACTGTGGCCGAGACTGGCCATCTGGTACTAGCTACCCTACATACCAATAGTGCCGCCCAGTCGATCGATCGTATGATCGATGTCTTCCCACCGCATCAACAGCAACAGATTCGTATCCAGTTAGCCGGTGTGCTACAAGGCATCGTGAGCCAGCGACTTATTCCACTAGTTGGTGGCGGTCGTATTGCTGCTGCCGAGGTGATGGTGGCTACACCGGCTGTACGCAACATCGTGCGCGAAGCCAAGACGCATCAGCTGGATGCTGCTATTCAGACTGGCGCCGATGTCGGTATGCAGTCGATGGATCGTGTGCTAGTACAGCTGGTACACGAGGGTAAGATTACCTATGAGGATGCCAAGAATTTTGTGATCGATCCTGAGGAATTTGAACGGCAACTGCGCCGATGATTGATTTTGCCTATACCGCCAAAGACAAGGCTGCCGACAAAGAGGTCAAGGGTCGGATCCAAGCTGACAATGAGCAGGCTGCGGCCAATATATTGATCGGCAAGAAGCTCTATCCGATCAGTATTACACCAGCTGCTGGTACCGGACTCAACCGCAGTATTCAGCTATTTAACAAGGTAAGTGCCAAAAACCGAGTAATATTCACCCGCCAGTTGGCTACCCTGGTCAAGGCTGGATTGCCTATATCACAGGCTCTCAACACCTCGATCGAGCAAGTGAGTGACAAAAATTTCCAGCAGACTTTGCAGAAAGTAGCTGCTTCAGTCGAGGGTGGTACTAGCTTGGCCGATAGTTTTGGTCAGTATCCAGAAATATTCAATCACGTCTATGTCAGCCTGGTACACGCTGGCGAGGAGTCGGGTACGCTGGATGATGCGCTGGAAAGGCTGGCAGACCAACAAGAGAAGGAGCAACAGATAGTTAGCAAGATCCGCGGAGCACTGATCTACCCGGCACTGGTGCTCGGTACCATCATCGCTGTGGTGATATTTATGTTCGTGAGTGTACTGCCACAGATCGTTGGACTATACGATGAGCTCAAGAAGCCGTTGCCGTGGCTCACTCAAATCATGTTTGCTATCACCCAGGCCATGATCAACTACTGGTATGTCTTCCTATTGCTTTTTGTAGCGATTATTTTTGGCACCAGGGCATATATCAAGACGCCCAATGGTCGAGCCAATTTTGATCGGCTCAAGATGAATGTACCGATATTTGGCAAGTTGTTTAAGAAAGTCTACATGGCACGTTTTAGCCGCACATTGGCATCGCTGGTCAACAGCGGCGTGCCACTGCTAGAAGCGCTGAGCATTAGCTCCGATGCGGTCAACAATGTTGTGCTCAAGACCGAGATCACCGACGCGGCCTCTCAAGTCAAAAACGGCACTAGCTTGTCCAAAAGTCTGGCCGATGCCAAACACTTCCTGCCGCTAGTACCGCAGATGATCAAGGTTGGCGAGGAGTCGGGTGCGCTGGGCGGTATGCTTGACAAGGTAGCTAGCTTTTATGAAGACGAAGTGGATCAGACGGTGAAAAATTTGTCGACCGTGATTGAGCCGGTCATGATGATTATTCTTGGCGTGATGGTGATGTTGATCATCGTCGCAGTGTTGTATCCGGTGTATGGTCTAGTCGGTGGCGGCATCAATTTGAGTCCATCTAGCGGGGCGCCAAATACTTCTGGTCAATAGTCTTGACGCACTGCAGGCCAACAAGTAATATTAACATAAGCGTTTTACAAACGAACTAATTTGAGCTTAACCAAAGGAGGACATATGCTCGCTCGTAGAAAAGGATTTACACTTATTGAAATCGTAATTGTGCTGGCTATCGCAGCACTAATCATGGTAATCGTATTCTTGGCCGTCCAGGGTGCCCAGCGTTCACGCCGCGATACTCAGACCAAGAATGATGTCAACCGCATAATTGCACTGGGCGAGAACTTCGCTTCGGCCAACAATGGCAACTATCCAGTCTCGGCAACTGAAGTGAGCTCATTCCAGACTGATTATGTAGACAAGGAGTTTGGCGCCAATAAGTATAAAATTGTTTATGCAACTGGTACTGGTGCTGCCGGCACTGTAAATATACAGGATCAAGGCACATGTTCTTCTGGTGCAATAGTAGCAGGCACAAACCGTGGTCTGGCCGCGGCAACTACTCTAGAAGTAGGCAAGTATTGTCAAACAACAGCTCAATAAATAATGTTCCAAATGGGCCCAATATGAGGGCTCTTTTGGTATAATCATAACCATCATGCATCGAAGAGGATTTACCCTAATTGAAATCGTAATTGTGCTGGCTATCGCAGCACTAATCATGGTAATCGTATTCTTGGCCGTCCAGGGTGCCCAGCGTTCACGCCGCGATGCGCAGAGGCGAAGCGCCCTCAACAGTATTGCGGGTCAGCTGGAAAACTATGCTAGTAACAACCAGGGTAAGTACCCTATGTCCAATGCTGCATGGAATAATTTTGTGACTGACTATGTATCATCGGGCAAAGAGTATACTGACCCTAGCTCAGGCAATATTTACGAATACGCTGATTCCATGTCTACATACAATGATTTACCTAACTGTTCTAGTGGTTTCAAAGGTACTTCGGGTCAAGCTGGCAGTGTCGCGTACGCACCCAGCTCGGATGGTAAAACCTTTCAGCTGAAGATGTGTCTTGAAGTAGGTGACTACAAGAAGAACTAATGGCGTTTATAGTAATAATTGTCGGCTTGCTTGGGCTCTGTCTGGGCAGTTTTGTCAACGCTTGGGTAATACGTCTGCATAGCCACAAAAG
>CAZWVB010000007.1:11595-34237 GCA_964637185.1 uncultured Candidatus Saccharibacteria bacterium
GGAGCCGCGGCATTTGCGGGATTTTACCTGCTACTGTACTGTGTGTCGCGCGGTCGCTGGATAGGGCAGGGCGACATCATACTAGCAGCTACCATGGGTCTTCTGCTCAGCCCACAACTGCTACTGGTAGCGATATTTGTGGCGTATCTAGCCGGCGCTGTAGTGGGTATTGTGCTAATTCGTAGCAAGAAATCCAAATCGCACCAAATGGCCTTCGGACCTTTTCTGGTAGGTGGGCTATTTGTGGCATTGTTGTGGGGCCAAACCATCATCGATTGGTATCTAAGCCTGATTTAGTAGTCGGCTTGCGCTATAATACGCTTATGAATACCAAAAGACGCGGTGTGAGCCTAGTAGAGCTCATCATAGTACTGGCCATATCGGCACTGATGGTGACTATCGCAATAGCGACTTTCGGTAGCCGCAAGAGGGTGGTGGCCGACGATGCAGCAAAACAGCTCGAGAGTATCTATCAGACGGCGCGCAACGAAGCCCAGCAGGGTCTAGGACCGACCAATGGTGCCACATTCAATCCTGGGGAGACGCTGTTTGGCCAGGCTATACAGTTTCGCAACAACTGCACCGGCACGACCTCGTGCATCACGGTGTACAAGCTCAAGCAAAACGGCACCACCGTCAGTAGCTATGAGAGTTATGATGTGAATTTGCGCGAAGGGCTGCGATTTGATATTGGTATCACAAACCCCTGCAGCTCTTTTGCAAGTTGTTATTTGCCTCCAGGAGCGTCTAGTTATCAAAAACTTGATCAACCCCCAATTAGCATGAATGGTCTGCAAACTTTGACCGTGGTGATACGCAATGGCAATGGTGGCAGCTATGCTTTTGCCTCAGTACCAGGTGTTATTGGACTACTAGCTTCGGATACTACCAACTATATGGGTACGAGGCAGGGCATCGTAAGAATTGCTACTGTAAGCCCAAACGGTTACCAATACTATCTTACGCTTGATCTGTCCGGTAATAACCAAACAAGTATATCCAACCCATGAGCAGACTAGCCAACAGATCTGGTGACACATTGATCGAGGTAATATTTGCCTTCGCCATTCTTGGTATGATTATCGGATTGTCATTTACGGGGGTGATAGGTGGGCGAAGGAGCGCCGTGGCTGCACAGGAGCGCACCCAGGCTACTTTCTTGGCACAGTACCAGGCCGAGGCGCTCAAGGCTTACCGCAACTCGTTGGATTGGGATTCTGTAAGCGCTGGTGGTGGTGACAGTTTTTTGGATGGTTCTGCCGTAGGCTCGGTGCTTCCTAAGATAAAAACAGTTTATCTTACGCCCAATGTACCATTTTGCATGCAGCAACCCAGCAGCACCACAAAGTGGGCAGTGGTCAATGTTGACACTTGCAACACAGATCCTATGTATGCAACTTTGGCCCAAGACGGTAGTAACAATCGAGTGACAATCAGGCTAACTAGCATCAATACGGATACTATTTCGGCTACTGTCAACATTCACTGGCTAGATGCACAGCGCAGGCCGGCCGACGTGATACAGCAAGTAACCTTGACGAAAGCCAAATGAGCAAAACAACTCACAGAGGTGGATTTACGTTGATTGAGCTAGTATTTGCTATAGCCCTGCTTGGCTTCATGTTGACTATCACGCTCAGTACCTTCATCGGAGTGTTTCGCTTTTACAATTGGTCTAACACCACTCGCCAGAGCCAGCAACAAGCTAGGACACTTCTAGAGACCCTGACGCGAGAGATCCGTCTCAAAAAAGTTGTCAGCAGTACCGGCAACTCGATCTGTCTGCGTCCAGTAGATCAACCAGCTACTTCTGAGTCGATCAATCTGTCATCTAACAATGTTGTGATGCAAACTTTCGGTACAGCTGACTGTTCTGGAGTCGGTGGCACGTCGACCACACTCAATGGGCCGAGGCTGGTAGTGCAGAGTCTGAGTTTTGGGATAGTATATGGTGCGCAGGGTATCCCCGTAGTTGCTGGCGGCACCAAGATTAATCCTACGGTTGTGATAGGCCTAAATACAATCATTGGCAATGCGGTCGCGCTTCCTGGCGGTGGTATTGGATGTGCTACCACTGACAATTTCTGCTCTACTGCCAAATACAACACTGCAGTCAATGGCTTGGCGCCATAGGTTTTTGAGTTTTGGGGTGGGCAAGGTACAATAAAACCATGAGAAGTATGCAGAATCTAGCCAAAAAACGTCCGGGCATTACCTCGCTACTTGTAGTGGTAGGGCTTGCTTTGCTACTAGTCGGAATCATATCGGGCGTGACTGTGCTATCTGTCCGAGAACAGCGCCAGGCTACAGATACAGACCAAAGCAATCGGGCGGTACAGGCAGCTGAGGCTTCGGCTCGAGAAGCCGCCCAGGCATTACTATCAGACCCCAACATAGAGCGGGGCAATTGTAGCAATACCGCTGGGACACTACCTGAAAAATATACACCCACCAATCAGCCTGCTGGTTCCGATCTACAGGTGGTTTGTCGCACGATCAAATCCCAAGCTGATACCATCGAGGGCCAACTAAATACTGATGGGGCGACCGAATTCTTGCTCAATATAGACAATGTCCAGACCATCAATTTGCGCTGGCTCAAACGTACTGCCACCTCGACGGTGAGTATCGGCAACTTGTATCCTGCCAAAAGTGGCTATCCTGCCAACGCAGCGTCAGCCATGGAAATCACTTTCTTTAGTTGGCCTAAGAATCTGGCAGGATTTGGTACTGAGGGTATTGCCACCAAAACTTATATACTGGTACCTGGTGCTAACAATGTAAATGTGACTGCAGATGCGCCCGCACCACAGACCAATCCAGGAACTGTCTGTAACACAGCCTTTGTGGATTATCAGTGTGCTGCTACTCTCAACGTGCAAAATTTGACCGGCTTTGACCCAACTACGTACCAGTATGCCGTCCGGGTCACTGCCAGATACAAGGGAACTGATTTCAATGCTCGTTTCTTCAAGAATACTGGTCAGCCAGCCAATGTACGTAGTAGCAAGGCCATCATAGATGTGACAGCACGATCTGGCAACCTGTATCGCCGCATCGTAGCAGAGAAGCCAATTGGTGAGCTTGGCTACGTCAACAGCGTTCTAGGCTCGGCCACAAATATCTGTAAAAATCTAGCAATTGTTACCCAGCCAAGCCGTAGCATACAGGGCGCGGGTAATAACTGCCAAGGGCAGCAGTACTAGCTACTGATTGTCGCTATGAAACTGCTCATGAGCCTCACGTAGTTTGGGGTCGGTCACATGGGTATATATCTGGGTAGTTGCAATATTGGCGTGCCCAAGCAGACTCTGAACACTACGCAGATCAGCACCGTTGCCAAGAAGATCGGTGGCAAAGCTGTGGCGCAGCGTATGGGGAGTAACATGCTTGGCTAGTCCGGCTTGCTTGCCATAGGCCGCCACCAGGCGCTGGATGCTGCGCACACTTAGGCGCACGTAAGCACCCTCCTCAGCATCATCTTTGCTGCCAGAGTAGTGGATGAAAAGCGGTTTGAGTGAGTCACGTCGGGTCTTGAGATAGGCTTGCACAGCCGCAATAGCGCCTTTGCTTAGATACACTGGGCGGTCTTTCTGGCCCTTGCCCCGTACACTGAATTCGCCGCGCTCGAGATTGACATCGCTGCGGTTGAGCGCAGCCAGTTCTGACACGCGCAGCCCAGATGAAAATAGCAGGGCAACTATAGCATAGTCGCGTTTGCCGCCCTCGGTAGTGGTATCGATAGACTCGAGCAGGCGATTGACTTCTTCGGCCGTCAAAAAGCTGACTTGGGGGCGGCTGGCCCGTGCCAGCTCGATCTTCTCAGGCGCGAGTGATGCGATATCGCGCCGTGCTAGGTATTTGAGAAATGTGCGCAGCGCTATGAGGTGATAATTCTGGGTAGTGCGGCTGATCTGCCGGCCATCGCTACTTTTGTAGCGATTGAGCCATTTGCGCCAATCACTGACTGTTTGGAGTACGATCTTATCTGGTTTGATGTCTCCTGTGAACTCCCAAAAGCGATTGAGGTATAGGCTGTAGTTCTCGATAGTCTTGAGACTACGGCCTTTTTCGACTTCAAGGTAGTCAAGAAATTCTGCAATTAGCTCGGCCAACATAATTATTATGTTGTGCCTATGTGTCGCACAAGTCAAGCCTGATCTGGAAAATGACTGTCAAAACAGCTATAATGCTTAGCTAATTATGACAAAAACTTATGACGTAGTAGTGGTGGGTGCGGGGCACGCAGGTTGTGAGGCCGCGATAGCAGCGGCTCGTATCGGAGCGAGGACTTTGCTGATCAATGCCGATCTGAGCAAGGTAGCAGCTCTGCCATGCAACCCTTCTGTCGGTGGTCCTGGCAAAGGCCATCTTGTGCGTGAGATAGATGCCTTGGGTGGGGTGATTGGGCGAGTTACGGATGCCGCAGCTATCCAGATCAAAGAGCTCAATACTGGCAAAGGCCCGGCCGTACGGGCCTATCGTGCGCAGGTAGACATGGATCGCTACAACAAAGCAATGCAAGCTGAGCTAGACGCAGTCGATGGGCTAGAACTATTGCAAGATGAAGTGCTGGAGATAGTCGCACCCAATAAAGTTGTCGAGGCAGTGATATGCAAAGATCATGGCAAGCTTGTCTGTCGCTCGGTCATCATCGCAGCTGGCACATTTCTCAATGGTGAAATAATAGTTGGTGATAGGGTAGTTCGTAAAGGTGGGCGGATCGACGCCAAAGCTTCCAATAGCCTGACCGGCTCTCTGGCTGCCCTAGGGCTCCAACATGGTCGTCTCAAGACCGGTACTCCGCCGAGATTAAAGCGTCAGAGTCTAGACTATGATCGCATGGAGCTGGAAAATGGTAGTGCAGGAGAGATCAGCTTTTCGCATCCAGACCGTGAACTAATGGCTATAGAGCAGCAAATCCCATGCTATCTCACTTATACCAATCAAGCTACGCACCAGCTGATCAGCGACAATCTCCAAGAGTCGCCGATATTTTCGGGTAAGATCACCGAGCGAGCGCCACGTAGTTGCCCTAGTCTAGACCGCAAGGTCGCCAATTTCCCAGATCGCACACGTCACCCCATATTTATCGAACCGGTTGGCCATCCAGATGGTCCGTATGGCGAGCGCATGTATGTACAGGGTGGCTCGCTGGCCTTCCCAGAGGTATTGCAAGAGCAAGTCATCAGGACAATAGTGGGGCTTGAACATGCTGAGTTTTTGTCACATGGCTACGCCGTGGTCTACGATTATTTCTTGCCTCACCAGCTCAAGCTAAGTCTAGAGACCAAGCTGGTAGCAGGATTGTTTTTGGCTGGGCAGATGAATGGCACCACTGGCTATGAAGAGGCGGCAGCCCAGGGGCTAATAGCTGGTATCAACGCAGCTCGCTATGTGTCTTCTGATGCGCCTTTAGTGTTGGATCGCAGCCAGGCTTACATAGGTGTGCTAGTTGAAGATCTAGTGACCAAGACCCATGTCGAGCCATATCGGATGTTTACTAGCCGTTCGGAATATCGTTTGCTTCTGCGCAATGACAACGCTGATCTTAGACTAGGTCAAATAGGCTACGATGTGGGCTTACTTTCTGTAGTCAGCCTGCATCATATCAATCAAAAACAGCAACAGATAGATGCTATTACTGATCAACTCAAATCAGCCAAACTCAAACACCAAAACGCTACTATCACGGCTTATCAACTACTCAAAAACCCAGAAATAGGCTGGGACGACATAGCTACTGTTGTAAAAAGCCCTGTTGATGATAGCATTAAAAAATGTGTTCAAACGCAAATTAAGTATGATGGTTACATCCAACGCCAACTCCACACTGCCAACAAACTCGCCAAACAACGCAGTTGGGAATTGCCAGCTGGAATGCAGTTTGATCAGATCAAAGGGCTACGCAATGAGGCCAGGCAGCGGCTGAACGAAGTGCAGCCAACCAGCCTGGCGCAAGCTATGCAAGTTCAGGGTGTGACCCCGGCAGACATATCTATATTGATGGTAGCCGCACAAAAAATAAAAACCGGTAAAGCAAAAATAGCCTAGCCGGGTTGATGTCAGCTCTGCTAGACTAGTATGGTAACAAGCGAGTACAAAATTGGGTTTATCTGGATATTTTTTGGAATTAGCGTTTAGTATCATCGAGCGGATAGGTTATGCCGGTGTGTTTTTTATATTGGTCGTCGACAATGCAGGTGTACCAATCCCATCCGAGGCTACTTTGGCACTCGCTGGCTCGCTCGCCAAAACAGGCAACTTCAATATCTGGGCGGTGGTAGCGATAGGTGCTATCGCACAGACATTAGGTACCAGCTTGGCTTATGCTATCGGTTATTATGGTGGCGGCCCCGTTGTAAAACGCTACGGCAAATACCTGCTGATATCAGCTCATGATTATGACAAGGCCGAGGCTTGGTTTGCCAAACGTGGCGAGCGGGCAATCTTCATATCGCGTTTTGTGCCAGTCATCAGAACATTTGCTGGGTTTGCGGCCGGTACTTTTGAGATGAATTTTTGGAAGTTTGCACGGGATAGCTTTGCAGGTTCGTTGATCTGGACATTAGTCTTTGTATTGGCTGGATACAGCCTCGGTGACAGCTGGAAAAACTACTACCAATACTTCCACTATCTAGATTACATAGTGTTAGTGGTGGTTGTGATATTGGTAGTTCGCTACATATATCGCAAGACAAAAGGTCACAAGGCTGAGGTGAAGCATGACCAATAAACCAGTCGTCAAAACGTTGCCCAATGGAGTGCGGTTGATAGTATCGCCGATGCATGAAAGCGAGAGCGTGTCAGTGCACTTTTTTGTCGGTGCCGGGGGCCGATATGAGAAGGACCCAGCTGATGACGGGGCAGCACATTTTATTGAGCACTTGCTGTTCAAAGGCACACACAAACGGCCCAAGGCCAAGATGATAGCCGAAGAGGTCAATGGAGTAGGCGGCGTGATGAATGCATACACGACAGCTGACCATACTAGCTACTATGTCAAACTACCCAAAAAACACTTTGAGCTGGCCGCCGACATATTATCTGATATCCTGACCGATCCACTGTTTGATCCTGAAGAGTTGGAACGAGAGCGCAAGATAGTATTTGAAGAGATGAATATTTATCGTGACGATCCAGCACGCTATATCTTTGACTTTGTGGGGCCGATGTTGTGGCCTGAGTCGACACTCCAGACCAATGTGCTGGGTGACAACGAAAGTATTGGCAAGATTAGCCGCGATCGGCTGCTGAGTTATTTCAATTCGCTCTATACTATGGACAATCTAGTGGTCTCGATAGCTGGCCACGTTGATGTTGAACAAGCCGAGGCGCTAATCAGCAACTTGTTGGCCAGCTACAATTCTCACAAAACAGGTGGTTATGACCCGGCCGGGGGCGGACTGAGTCCCAAGCTATCCAGTATTATCAAAAATAGTACCAATCAGACCCATCTAGTGCTGGCTGGACGTGGGCCGCATATTGCAGCCGATGATGAGGCTGCTATGAAGGTGCTGGCGACTATTTTGGGTGGCGGCATGAGCTCACGACTGTTTGTCACGGTGCGTGAAGAGAAGGGTTTGGCCTACGATATACAGATGGATACCAACGGCTACGCCGATGCTGGCAGCTTTGATATCTATGCTGGAGTTGGACACGATAAGGCGCTGGAGACTATCAAGGCTATCAAAGCAGAGGTAGTCAAGTTGCAAGACCATGCCGTGTCTCAAGACGAGTTGCAAAAAGCCCAAGAGCAGATGCGAGGCAGGCTAGTGATGGGTCTAGAGAATAATTCTGCAGTGGCTGATGTGTTTGGTAGTCAGATGGTAGTGATGGGAAGGATTTGGAGTCTCGAGGAGATATTGGCTACAATTGATGGAGTTACGTCGGCCGATGTCCAAAAAGCCGCCCAAACCTACCTCACTGGTGACAAACTTCGGCTAGCCGTCATAGGGCCTCATACCCACAAAACTGTGTCCGAGTGGGAAAAAGTAATTGAGAAAGGATAAGTTATGGAACAAACGTTGGTAATCATAAAACCAGACGCCTTGCAGCGAGGTATAATGGGTGAGATACTGCATCGCTTTGAAAAAGTCGGTCTGAAAGTTGTCGGCATGAAGATGATGCAAGTACCACGAGAGCTGGCTGACCAACATTACCCCAAAGACCGAGAGGACTTTATCGTTGGTATGGCCAAAAAGACTATCGAGAACTGCAAAGAACAGGGGATTGACCCGGTCGAACAGTTCGGTACAGATGATCCCAAGAAAATTGGGTTGGAATTGCAGAAGTGGCTGGTGGACTTTATTACTTCATCACCAGTAGTTGTGCTGGTGTTAGAAGGGCCACATGCTGTAGAAGTTGTTCGCAAAATTTGTGGCTTTACCTTGCCCAGCAAAGCTGACCCAGGTACTATTCGCGGCGACTATAGCTTTGATAGTAGTAGCTATGCCAATTCTGCGAGTCGGCCGATACGCAATCTGATACACGCTTCTGGTGATCTTGAAGAAGCCAAATTTGAAGTCGCACTTTGGTTTGAGCCAAATGAGCTTCACAGCTACGATACTATCCATCAGTCTCACATGGCTAACTAGACATGAACTCATACCAACGCCGCATCGACCAATTCGCCAAAGATCGCGATTGGGCGCAGTTTCACAATCCCAAAGATCTGCTTCTGGGAATAGTCGAAGAGGTCAGTGAGATCCGCAATATCGTCAAATGGGAGCAGGATCCCAAGGCATTGCATCGGGTGCTCGAAGATAACAAGGCTGAGCTCAAAGACAACATTGGTGACATCTACTGGTTCTTGGCGCTTTTGGCCAACCAACACGATATCAATATTGATGAAGCCATCGATGAGGTGATCGAAAACAACGAGGCTAGATTCCCCCTAGAAGACACAAAATCGCGTCACACCAATCGCTATCTGGGCGGCAAAGACAAGCAGTACGACGAGCAATAATAC
The DNA here is from genome assembly GCA_964637185.1 of uncultured Candidatus Saccharibacteria bacterium. GTDB lineage: Bacteria > Patescibacteriota > Saccharimonadia > CAILAD01 > BJGX01 > CAZSVP01. The sequence goes on from CAZWVB010000007.1 coordinate 20,567, forward strand.
CTGGTGCCCCCGCTCCGATTCGAACGGAGATCTACTCCTTAGGAGGGAATTGTTCTATCCATTGAACTACGGGGACGTAACGGCCATTATAACCGCTAGACCAAATCTTGACAACAGGTACAGTTAGTTGTATAGTTTGAGGTCCTATTCATGGCGGTTATCCAAACCGCCCCGCACCTTCCAAGGAGGTGAGCATGGCCAAAAACATGCGACTCAACAGTGGTCCCAAGCGTCGGGTCACCCCTGATCGAACGCTATGGGTCACAGTCAAGTATCTGGAGTACGGCCGTACCCGGATCGAGCTGCCGGCGGGTCTCTACCACAAGGCTCACAAGCGCAGCACCTACGACGACAAGCTGCTACCTGGTGGCAATGGGTGCCGCAAAAGGATTTGCCTTGAAGTTCGTGGCAAGTTCAACGGAGCCGGTCTCAACACGCAGTTCATCTACTGGTCGGAGCTGAAGTTCAGCGAGGTGTCGTACCAGCCTGGCCATCCCGAGGACGGCAAGACCGTCATTTACCAGTACTACGTCAACACCTTCGACGACGATGTTCGTGCCATGCTCGACCAACTGCCGCCGGCTACCGAAGCACAAGCCGCACCTGATGCAATGGAGCTCTTCCCGGCTACTTACGGTCGCCTGACGGTGTTCGAAGACGCAGACGAAGACGAGGAAGATCGCAGCTACGGCTGCGGCTGCACCGGCTCTCTGCCTCCGGTCACAACGATGTGACCGAGGGCGGAGCCCCCGCAATTATTATTTATCTGCTAGAATAAGCACTATGGCAACCAAACGTGATCGCGCTCAAAAACGTCAGTTTACCGGGCAAGAAGAGGGTGAGCAAGTCGTCCAGGTAGCTCACCAATTTCCGGTGGTGATGCGGCGTCAGTTGATTATTTTTCTAATTTTCGTACTAGTGGGTTTGGTACCCTGGGCAGTGGCATACGGCAACAATTATGATTGGCAGAATTATGCTACGCTTTGGCTGGTAGGCTGGCTGATAGTGGCAATTTTTTATGCCATCCGTAGCTGGGTAGGCTGGTACTATACGATATACCTACTGACCAATCGACGGATTGTGGCGGTCAAGCAAGTCGGTTTTTTCAACCGTAGTGTCAACGATCTGGCGCTAGCCAACATCCAAAACGTCAACTATACCCAGAAGGGCCTGCAGGCCATGCTGTTTGGCTACGGTACCATTGCTATTGAGACGCTGTCTGGTGCTGGTGGGCTCAAATTGACCTTCATACATCGTCCTCAGCAGCTACAGCAAGCTATCATGCGCCGAGTCCATGACGGACATTTGGACAAAAAGGCTACAGATAGTGTATGATGGAGCGCATAACTAACTGAACTGGAGTAAGTTTTCTTATGGCAAATGACCCCGACATCAAAGGTGCAAAAATCAAAAAACCAGCCAAAAAGTCCGCAACCAAACCAGTCAAAAAAACTACTGATAAGAAATCCAAAAAAGCGTCTTTGAACTCGATGGGCTTTCAAGACAAGCTCAAACGAATCGGCGTATCTCACAAAGCCAACAAGAAGACTATCATCACAGCAATAGTAGCTGTTTTGTTGGTGATAGTTATCACTATCACTACGTTTGGTGTGCTCATCTATCGCTACAAGATGAACAATCGTGCCGTCAAGATAGCGGCTCGTATCATTCCGTATCCTGTAGCCAGTGTCAATGGCAATATTTTGTGGAATACTGTGACTTACAATCAGTATCTATTTGAGCTTTCCTCAATCCAGAAGTTTTACCAGTCCCAGGGTGTTGACCTCAACAGCGAAGAAGGTAAGAAAAAACTTGCTCAACTTAAGAATGATCTGATAACACAGCTTGAGAATAACTTGCTAATCGAACAACAAGCCAGTAAGTATGGTATCAAGGTTAGCCAAAAAGAAATCAACGATAAATTTGATCAGCTGGTACAGAATGCAGGCGGGCTCGATAAGGTCAAAGAGACATTGTCTAAGTTATATGGCTGGAATACTAATGATTTCAAGGACAAGATACGCCAAAGTCTGGTACAAAAGAAGCTGGCTGATAAGATATTGTCTGATCCGGAGCTCAATAAATCTGCTCAGACACAGGCCCAAGATGTACTCAAGCAAGTCCAGGCTGGCGGTGATTTTGCCGAGTTGGCCAAGAAATACTCAGCAGATGGCAGCGCTGCGTCTGGTGGAGATCTAGGGTTCTTTGGCAAAGGCCAAATGGATCCAGACTTCGAGAAAGCCGCCTTTGCGCTCGATGCAGGTCAGGTCAGTGGTGTAGTGAAGACCCAATACGGCTATCACATCATCAAGGTCACCGAGAAGAAGGATGATCAGATACGCGCTAGCCACATTTTGATCAAAGGGATTGACCTGGATAGTTGGCTTGCTGAACAACGCACCAAAGCCCGTATCCAACAGTATTTCTTCCCCAACTAAGAACGGAGTATATTGATTTTGACCACAGAGGCCTCTTGATGAGGCCTTTGTTGACTCGACACATCAAAAGTATGCTCGGCCACGGCGAACCTATATTGGTTTGAAAACCATAACTTCTTATGTTAATGTAAAATCATGAGATTATCCCATCGACTCACCACATGGTCATCATTTATTCGAGCTGCTGCCTCAACTACTCGAGAGGCCAGTTTGTAGAATTGCATTTATATATAGCTATTAGCTGCCCTCTCGGGCAGTTTTTTGTTGTCCGAGAGTACATTTCCAGACCAAGTAGGAGGCAATATGTGTGCAATATTGGATAGTGAAGGTCATGGTAGGGTAGCGGATCTACTGGTCTTACTCGACCACTACTGCGATGGCTGCGATCAGCTTTTTGTGGAGAGCGATCTCTACGAGGGCATCTATGATCGTATCTTCCGTCGTAGCTATATCATCCACCCAGGCTGCTGGGAGTCTCTCGTGCAGCGCGTCAAGAGGAGTAATCATGGACGACATCTTCCATGGTAATGTCAATTTTGAGTCTCTAGTGCGAGAGGTAGTGTCCAAAGGCGGTGCTTTCGAGCCAAATGCACTTAGCGCCGGTGCGATCGAGGCCATCTTGTCAGAGCTGGAGACACTAGATTTCCTACGCTATCTACGTGGTACAGAGTGGTCAGTGCAGGAGCACTACGAAGTGGTGCGGGCTCGGCATCACGAGCGGACTGACATGCCTGTGATTACCAGAGTAGGTGATGAGTTGGGTTGGCGAGTCAGGTTACCGCATGTTCGTGGCGCTCGCAACGGCTTGTGGTATCCCAACTACGTCAATGTGCTGCGCTACTATGCTGACCATGAGGATAGGATCAGTGTGCATCGTGATTTCAGCTACGATCACTACTTTATTGGCATTCTCACGGTCGAAGGTTACGCCGAGTTTGCTTTGCATGGCAAAGAGCCAATTGACAAGCCAACTATCTGGCAGCTCGGCCCGGGCACACTTGTTCTGTTGCGTGCGTCGGATCTGTATGATGGCGCTATCCGGCCGTATCACGAGCCATATTCTCCCAAATATGGTCGCCGTACAGCCTTGGTCTACCGTATGGACATTCGGCTACTCGCAGAGGTCGAGCAACAGCTAGCAGTGTCTGGCGGGGCATATGATGACTAGGTGGAAGGCACGCGGGCCCGTGCCACGAAGTGGCACGGGCCCTAGTTGTGTCCGAGCTTGATCAGCTCAGACACGGGCAGTGATCGGCTTCTCGCATCTGGGACGAGCCTTCTGGTGCTCATCGCGTAGTGAGTAGATGATGTAGTGAAGGGGGTGGGGGAGACACTGCCAGGCGTCACGTAGTTTGGCACACATAGGTACGTCTTTCTGTTGCCGTTAGGTCTGCTCGGAGTATATCTGATAAATGAGAGCCTGTAAACTCAACCATAACGACAAACGCCCCTAAGCGGGGCGCCTGCCGGCGAGCCTAGGGGTGGTGCATGGAGGTTGGTACTGCTAGGGCACTACCACGTCGGCGCGGGTCAGTAGGTGGCGCACGCCCTCGAGCCGCAGCCGCTCATTGGCGGCATCGGCTTCTGACAACTGGGCCAGACGTTCGGGTCGGAGGCGGTCGTAGACATCGGCCAGTCGAACCTCGCAGCCGATGGGATCGGCAGCGGCTCGGGCCGCAGCTTGCTCGAGGGTCTCGTCTGGATCATGGGTGACCGACTGGACAGCCGCGACGATCGTGGGGTGCCAACCCAATTCGAGCAACTGATCTGGCGTCATGCCACCGCGTTCGAACACGTCGTGCAAGACGGCAACGGCTTGGACCTCCACCGATCTTCCTGCGTCGCGCAGCCGTTGCATCACACGCAGCGGGTGCAGGATGTACGGCTCGTCAGGCAGTTGTGGGTCGGACTGGCCGCTGTGTGCTTCCACAGCCAGTTTGATAGCATCTTCCAATGTCGGCACTAGGGGTTCCTCCCAAAGTCGTAGTCGAATAGGTGCGAAGGTGGGTACTAGTGTAGCAGCCAAGAAGTATATGTCAAGTTAAAACAAAAAGACCCCTTATGGGAACTCAAATTTATGCTGGCGGGCCCGACCGGATTCGAACCGGCGATCTCCTCCGTGACAGGGAGGCGTGTTAGGCCAGCTACACCACGGGCCCGTGTCTGGCTGGAATTTAACCTGATCATTTTAGCAAAAATGCTCGTGCATTTCAATCTCTTTGACTCCTAGACTTATCTGGGCTACAGTATGGTTACCGTTCGTATTATTAACAGTTCTAGAGATAGGAGCAGCTATGCTGCCGAGCTTTCACCTGGTCAAGGTCTGCGTGGGAAGACAGGAGCTCATCGGCTACAAGACTGACGGCACACCAGTGCATTCGGCTATTCGCAAAAAGCCAATCAAGACAGCCTCTCGTATGCTTACTGCTACTGGTCTGGTGGGCGATGAGCAAGTCCAGCGTGACGACATCCGCGATGGCAAGCCGGTGCATGGAGGTACTGAGAAGGCAGTGTATGCCTACCCAATCGAGCACTTTCCATATTGGGAGCAGACACTTGGCCTTCACACCACACTGACTGCTGGGGCCCTAGGTGAGAACCTCACCATCCACGGTCTTCTTGAAGCTGACTGCTACATGGGCGACGTGTGGAGCATTGGTGATGTACTCCTGAGGGTCACCAAGCCACGTCAGCCTTGCTACAAGTTCAACATCCACATGGACTCACCGCAGGCCGGCAAGCTCATGTGGCAGAGTGGCCATTGCGGTTGGTATCTGGAGGTGTTGACATCTGGTAGGTATCTACCGCGCTGCGGTCAGGTAGACGTGGTGGAACGTATCGAGGGCGCACCCAGTATCGCTGAGGTCTTCGCTCAGAAGCGACAGAAGGCCGGCGGCAGGATCGCATCGTGACCAGCCAAGACGATATCGTTATGTGGCTCGACAATCGTTGGTGTGCCGGCAACCGCTTCGTAGCTGATTGTCGGGTCTGGATCGATCGCCACCGTGCGGCCCAGCATGATGAGATGATTCCGCATAGAGTTTCCTTTGTTGCTTGCCTGGACAAGGTGGCCGAGGTGGTGGAGCGCTATGAGGGCGAGGGTGATCGTGAAAGCCAACTGCTGTTGGCTGAAGATCTGGCAGACATGGTTGTGATGCTGGTGAGGACTGGACAGCTCAATACACGCACACCGCCAGCTGACGCGGTTGAATACTTCTACGAGATAGGCCAAAAGCACGCTGACTGTCGATATTGTGGCGAGCGTCCAGTGGTAGTGTGCGGCAGCTGTGTGCATTGTTATCTCAAGTCAAACTAGGCTCTGGTAGGAACCAACAACAAAGGTTTCCGCCGGAGCCTTTGTTGATTCTACCTGATATATCGAATACATAAATTGTACAATGATTGCTTGGTCGTGAGCCGGGGCAGTAGCCCCAGCTCACGATCTGAAGGTGCGAACCTCACACCGGCAACGTCAGTTGCGCCTCCTCGCCATGCAGTACAGCGAAGAAGTTGCGTCGATGGTGGAGGCGACCTTCTCGCAGCTGGCTACGGTTGTAGCAGTCGTGAAACAGGCGTCTCAGCTTGGCTTTGATCTCGGGCAGGCGGGCCAGCAGCTCGTCGATGCCGGCTTGGTCGCTGCGCGGGTAGATCAGCGCTTCCGGCGGGATCGTCTCGTCGCTGATCAGGCCATCGCGGAAGGTCTCCAGATGTCCATCGTCGAACTCCAGGTAGAGGTTGCCATACTCCTTCCAGTCGTGGGCGCGGATGTCGGCCACCTGGCCGAAGCGGACGTGGTCTGGGCTCACCACCACAGCCACGCACTCGCTCATGGGTGTGTCGGCTCGGAAGTGGCTGTCCGTATCTGAACTGTCAGCGGGTGCAGCGAAGCGCTGCAGTTCTTCGTCGCTCATGGCAGCGACGCGCTTGCGCCCTAGCGCCTCGAGCTGGTCGAGGAAGTCTGGTGGTTGGTCTGTCATAGGTACTCCCTGTGGTCTAATAGCCAGATAGGCCTAAGTGGTATTTTAACTCAAAGTCATCCAGATACCATAAGCACTATTGACAACTCGACAGTATTTGCTATAATTGTGAGCATCTTTGGTAGGGTGGAGTACCCCGAAAGATAAAGGAAGAGCCCCTTTGGCAAGAGTACAAGAGGGTTGCTTTTTATTTTTGTGTAATTCGATCTGTAGCTGCTAGCCAAAACAAACTAAAAACAAAAAAAGGAGGGAGTAATGTTTACTCAACGCAAAACTATGCTTACATACTATCAAGTATCACGCCCGCGCAAGGTCAAAGTCCGAGTGGTGAAAGCACACGATCAAGTGCAGTTTCTCAACTCGCCCAATGTAATCGATACGCGCAAACTTGCTCGCCGCCCACTGGCTGCGACCTTTTTCCTGAACCCTGCTGAGCGCCAGCTGACTGAGTTTCAAGCTTGGGATAAGCTAAGCCGTAAGATGTCTCGTCGCGCTATTTGATCTAAATACCAAATATTCGCTACAATAAACGGTGCCCCAAGGTGCCGTTTATTGGTTCAGTAGCAGTTCGCGCGGGTATGGTTTAGTGGTAGAACGCAACCTTCCCAAGGTTGAGAGACGGGTTCGATTCCCGTTACCCGCTCCACGTCATGCTAAAGCTACAGCCTGCGCCATTGATGGTGATCAATTGCTTCGGCTTTTGCTTCAGCACTCCTTATCCCACAAAAGTATGAACTTTTGCGGGTACCCAATCAGAACAAATACTAGTGCAAAAAATCTTGACCAAAAAACCGTAGAAAGGCCGAATATACTTATGGTACAGTGGGATTAGCCTTGGTGTGAGGTGCAATTTAACAAGAAGTCTACAGTACGACACAGGCTTTCTTGTGTAGACAATTTAGGTTCTAAACAAAAAACAAAATTTGTGGGGGTGTTAGATTGTCTACACAAGGGAGGAACTTGTGATGTCTTCTGCGACTGTCAAAGTACAGGAGGATTTTGAGCTACCCGCTGATCTACCGGCCGACGGCCGAATCGACCAGCTTGCGACTGTCCATCGTCTCAAGCCTGACCCTTACGAGCGCACTCGCGAGGCCGTGCCACTGCACTGTCTCAACTTACTCGTTCAGGTGAGAGAAGAGTACGAAGAGGAGGGGATCGCTGAGCTTGGCAATGACATCGCGGCCACTGTCGAGCAGCATCCAGCTCAGGTAGCGATCAAGAGTGCGTCCGGAGCCCAGAACTACATCGACCTGCTCAACGATCTGTGGCACTGTGGTCTAACGCTAGATGACCTTGTGCCACTGCCTGGCAGGAAGCGGCGCTATGCGATCGTCATATCTGGTCATCGGCGAACTCTGGCCAAGCGTTATATCTGGCAACACGGCTGTGAAAGCTGCCGCGAGAGCTATGGTGTGGAGTTGCCAGGTGTATGTTTCGCTCGTCATTTCCATCATGGCGGTGATCGAGTCGAAGTGTTCTGCTACCGTCAGGTCACGCCTGAGCTGGCCATGGGTATGCAGTTGCGCGAGAACATCCGCCAGAACGTGCCTTCGCATCGCCAGGCAGTGGCCTACGACCAGCTGTACGCGCTCATGAAGCGCCAAGATCCGACGCTAAGCGTGGCGCGCTTTGCCCGCGAGGTGGGCGGAGTGGCTGACGGCACGGTGCGCCGGGCTTTGAGCTACTGCAGCCTGCCGCGGTTTGTTCAGCAGGCCGTGGAGCAGGGGCAGCTCAGCTACAGCTTGGCTTTGGAGCTAGGGCGGTTGCGTGGCAAGGTGGCTGCTACCGATCTGGAACTGCAGTCTGAGATGGTGCGGATCATCGCTGGGGATATCAAACACACTGTCTACAAGAAGTTCGTCGACCAGCACATCCGCGATGTCCGTAGCGGTTGTCTGCTATTTGGAATTGGTATCACGGCGGAGGCCGAGATTGTGCAGCGTCGAGCCGTGTTCGAGCGACGTACAGTCGAGGCGCTGCACGGCTATGATCGGTACTTCCGACAGGTGCAACCACTGCTGGAATGCGGCGCCATGGGTAAAGGGGGGGAATTCCTGGACACCTCGGCGCGTGTACTTCTGGGCAAGTTGCTTCGTCAGGTCGAAGCCATTCTGCCGCTGCTCGAAAGTGATGATGCACGAGCCGCCAGCGCACATCATACGATCGAGCTTGCATTGTTGGCGCTGTAGCCAGCTGTAGAATTCGAAGCGCCGAGGCTTATGGGGTCACTTCATCATCTGTGAGGTGGCCCCAGAAGCGTCTAGACTGTTTTTTTGTTGTTATTTCTGCTATGCTTTTTCACTGAAGCCACCTTAGCTCAGTTGGTAGAGCGATGCTTTCGTAAAGCATAGGTCGCCGGTTCGATCCCGGCAGGTGGCTCCACTGGTTATTATCTTGTCAAACAATGGTATAATTATCCTGATATGAAAGCTGTTTTTGATGTGCGTACGCAGTTGCGCGACAATAAGCTCTTCTCGGATGGCTGGAGCGTAGGCTTAGTAGTTGCCAACGTTTTGGTCCTTGTATTAATAATTGCTTGGTCGATTACGCATATCCACCATACTGAGATACAAGTACCAATTCGTTTTACCAGTCTAACCAATTTCGATGCGTTAGGCAGTTGGTACCAACTTTATGAGTTGGCTGCCATGGGTGCAATCATCTTTGGCCTGGACCTGTTTTTGGCACTACTATTGCATCGCAAGAATAGGTTGATGAGCATATTGGTGCTGATGGTGTCACTTATGGCTTTGATATTACTTGCGGCAATTACATATGGTTTTACTTCACCCAGCTATGTCCGAGGCGCCTAAATCTAACAACGATAATATTCGCGTTGGAGGCTGGGTAGATAGCCGATGGTTTTATCGATCTATGGAGATGGTACCTGGCATTACTACCTGGGCTACTTTGCTGGCGCCTATCTATCTAAGCTTTTTGAGCCCAATTGGCCTAGCTTACTTTATTATTGCCTTTGATATCTATTGGTTACTCAAGTCATTTCGTATGAGTATAGCCCTAATCGCTAGCTATTTGCAGTACAAGCAGTACATGCAAACAGATTGGTCTGACAGACTCAATCAGCTAAGTGATCTGGATAAGGCAGTGGCAGACTTATCAGATCAATATCGAAGCGCGGTCAAAAGAGCTAACTACGGCAAACAAAAGCTATTGCGCCATGAGATAAATCGATTGCAACAGCTGTGCGAACACAGAACCACAATGCTGCAACCAGATAGTGTATATCATGCCATCATCATGGCATCTTACAAGGAAAGTGCAGAGACTATCGAGCCGTCAATCGAAGCTGTTTTGAAAAGCAATTACTCTATGAAAAACGTGATTTTCGTGATGGCCTACGAGCAGCGTGGCGGCCCCGAAGCCAAAGCAGTAATATTGAATATCGCCAAAAAATACCAGAGCAAATTTGGAGAGTTTATGCTGGTAGAACACCCAGCCGACATACCTGGCGAGATCATCGGCAAAGGGCCAAATATCACTTTTGCTGGGCGACGACTAGCAGAGTATGTAGATAAGCAAAAGATCGATCCTGAAAATGTAATTGTTACAACTCTTGACGCCGATCACAGAGTAGATAGGCAATACTTATCTAGATTGACTTATGCGTATTGTACAAATCCCAACCGTTTGCGCAGCAGTTTTCAGCCATTGGCAATGTTTTTCAACAACATTTGGGACGTACCAGCTCCAATGCGCGTTGTTGCCACAGGTAGTTCGTTTTGGATCATGATAGAATCAGGTCGACCACACAGACTTCGCAACTTTGCTAGCCATGCTCAGGGCTTGCAAAGTCTTCTAGATACTGATTTTTGGTCTGTTACCAGTCCGGTCGAGGACGGCCATCAGTTTTGGCGCACCTATTTCACTTATGATGGCGATCACACGGTCGAGCCATTGTTTATACCCATATATCAGGATGCAGTGTTGAGTGGTAACTACCGAAGGACCTTCAAGAATCAGTTCTTGCAGCTCGAACGCTGGGCATATGGGGCTAGTGATTTTCCATATGTAGTTACCAATATGGCCAAACACAAAACAATAGCGTTTGGGGAAAAGGTGGTTCAGACTTTTCGCTTATTCGAAGGCCACTACTCATGGGCTACAGCTTCATTGATACTCACTTTTGCGGCCTGGGCACCTTTGTTGCTCAATCCGGGCTTATCTCACGAGGCCCTAGCGCACCAGCTGCCTATTGTGGCATCGCGCATTTTGACAATTGCGATGATAGGTCAGTTTGTTACAATTTGGGTAAGTCTGTTGTTGTTGCCACCACGACCACAGCGATATCGGCGCACGCGAAGTCTTATGATGCTACTACAATGGATACTAGTGCCTGTAGTGGGCATAGTATTTGGTAGTTTTGCCGCTATTGATGCCCAAACAAGATTATTGATAGGTAAATATCTAGGGTCATTTCGAGTTACTGAAAAGGTAGTAAAGCAATGATCTATGTATTTGCCTTGATAGTAAGTTTTGCTCTGAGCGCGTTACTCATGCCATATGCCAAACAGTTAGCATTTAAGATCGGAGCTGTTGATCATCCCAAGGAATCAAAGCGTAAAATACATAGCAAAGTCATGGCTCGCGCGGGAGGTATAGGGGTGTTCGTAAGTTTTGTAGTCATAGTGGTGGCTGCGGTGCATCCGCGACCGGCCGGCTTTTGGGGGTTGTTGATAGCTGCTGCAATGGTATTTGGGCTGGGATTGGTGGATGATGTTCGTCGGCTTAGCCCCTGGCTCAAGCTAGGTGTACAACTCCTGGCTGCCCTGGTGGCTACAGTTGGCTTTGGTATTGGTATCGATGCTATTTCCAATCCATTTGGTAACACCATCAATCTAAATAATTTATTGCAGGGTTGGCATGTTCTGGGCATAGGCATAAGCGCCTCATTGGTGGCTTCGTTGTTGGCAGTAGTTTGGCTAGTAGCTATGACCAATACCATGAATTTCTTGGACGGGTTAGATGGCCTTTCTGGTGGGGTGGCGGCTATAGCTGGATTTGTGATGTTTTTGATATCACTTAGCAGCAAAGTCAACCAGCCCCAAACAGCTTTGATAGCTATCGTTTTAGTGGGTGCGTGCCTAGGATTTCTAATATTCAATTTCTATCCGGCCAAGCTTTTTTTGGGTGATTCTGGCGCCTACTTTTTGGGCATGACACTCGGTATTTTAGCTATCTTGTCTGGAGCAAAGCTGGCAACAGCCGGTTTGGTACTGGGGCTGCCGCTTTTAGACGCGCTTTGGGCTGCCATACGCCGTATACTACACGGCAAATCACCGTTTACGGCCGATCGTGGACATCTGCATTTCTTGCTACTGGATACCGGACTTAGCCAGCGCCAAGCGGTATTCGTGATTTATGCTATTTGCGTAATATTTGGAGCAATTGGCGTGTATGCTGGCACCAATCAGAAGTTAATAGCCTTCGTTGGACTAATCTTGGTGATGTTTATCATGCTTGGATTGCTGGTGACCATACGTTACTGGCGCCGTAAGGCTGTATCTGTATCTATCTCGAAATAGCCGTTGACCAGATGGGGAGTTCATGCTATTATATTGGCATGAGGGTAATGTGAACGCACGCAGTCTTCAAGAGCTCATTAAGAACCTTCGGATCTTCTATAAGTGTCCAAGTTGTGGTAATGCTTATCGCCAAGCCGATATAGTGTTTTTGGGCCGTATAGAAGAGCATTGTTTTATGCAGCTTAGTTGTCAGCACTGCACGTTGCCTATCTTGGCCACGGTGCTGGTAGCCAATGAAAATGGTATGACCACTGTCGAGCTCACTGCCGACACGCCGCCAAAACGTCGTAACGTTAGTGATCTCAAGCCTGCTGAAAAAACACATTTTCGCAAGGCACAGGCGATTGAATCAATTGAGATAGCAGAACTGTATAGGTTCTTATCCAAATCTCAAGCGCTTTCTCACATTATCTCAAAATAGTTCTCAATCAATAAGGAGTAGGCTTTACATACTATGGAAATTATCAATTTGTCCGTTCAAAACCGGACAGTCACAGGCAAGAAGAACCGCCAACTGCGCCAATCAGGCGTGGTGCCTGCAGTTGTCTATGGTCAGAACAAAGACAATACCAACATTGGTATTGATGCTAAGTCTTTGCGTCGGGTATACCAACAAGCCGGTCAGAGTACAATTCTGGAGTTGGACCTGGAAGGTCAGAAGGAAAATGTGCTCATTCATGAGGTATCGACCGATCCACTCAATGGTGAACTGACGCACGTAGACTTCTATCGAATTAATATGAATGAAGCTATTCGTACTGAGGTGCCACTGCATTTTGTTGGCGAATCACCAGCCGTATATCAGGACGAAGGCACCCTGGTCAAGAGTCGTGAGGAGGTCGAAGTCGAGACCCTACCTGCCCAGCTGCCGCCATTTATTGAGGTAGATATATCAGGTCTCGACGATTTTGAGAAAAGTATTCATGTGTCTGATATCGTTGCTCCCGATGGAGTGAAGATACTCGAAGATGCGGAAGAGCTAGTTGCCAAGGTAGATCCACCTCGATCCGAAGAAGAAATGGCCGCTCTTGAGGAGGAAATAGGTGAGGCTGTACCAGAGGGTGTCAACGAAGAGGCTGCTGGTGAAGAGGAAGCCAGTGAGGAAGCCAGTGAGGAAGCCGGTGAGGCATCCGCTGAGGGTGATACAGCAGCTTCCGAGACCGAATCCAAAGATAAATAACTCGCTAAGAAAGGCTCGTTAGCTCGAGCCCTTCTTTTTGGTTGCTATGTACGTATTATGTTCGTATAATAAGATATTATGGTACCTGAGCAACAATTACGACAGCGTCCTTTGGCTTACTCCACACTCTACGTGGATATGAATTCGTTCTTTGCCTCGGTCGAGCAATACTATCAGCCCACGCTGCGTGGTCTGCCAGTCGCGGTTTGTGCCGGCACTGCTGACACTTGTACTGTATTGGCAGCATCGATCCAGGCCAAAAAATTCGGTGTTCGTACCGGCACCAAGGTAGCTGATGCCAAAAGAATGTGTCCGGATATAGTGTGCACAAATGGTGATCACCAACGCTATCGGGCTGTTCATAAGGAATTCATGGAAATCTTGCACAATACTACCTGTTATGTAGAAGCGAGAGGAATAGATGAAGCTTTTATGAAGCTACCAAGGTGGTCTTGTAGCCAAGAGTTTGCTTTGAGCTTGGCGAAAGAAATTAAATCCAATATGTTATCCAAATATAGTGAACACATACT
>CAZWVB010000008.1:0-32703 GCA_964637185.1 uncultured Candidatus Saccharibacteria bacterium
AAGGTAAGAACCTCAAAGTCACTGGCAAAGGAATGCCACTAGTCGGAAGTGACCGCCATGGCGACCACATCGTAGCCATCAATGTATCGACACCCACCAAGTTGTCATCAAAGCAAAAAGATTTGCTGCGCGAGTTCCAAAAATCCGCCAAAAAACGTTTTTTTGGCTAGTATCACGAAACTTGTGGTGGTATTCCGCTTGGGCTTATACTAAGTGGGATGCAACAAATACTTTCATCTTTTAATTTGATTTTAGCCATTGCTTTAGGCGGCGCTGTTGCACTAGGCATGTTACTGGGTGAGATCAGGGTGCGAGCCTTGGCGTTCGGCCTTAGCGCTGGGTTTGTGGCAGCTGAGATCTTACCAGAGACGATTACCAAGTTAATCCCCTCCATATCAAACAACGTTGATCGCAAGCTGGTGCTGATGTGGGCATTGGCAGGTGTGTTTATTGGTGCTAGTTTTGTGGGTCAGCGTCATGCCCAGAGAAGTGTACGCACCATATTCTTTGCTATTGCTACGGCGTTGTTTGGTGTAGCCATATCATTGGCTTTGCTGCCGGTGGGGACACGCCAGGAGATTATCACCAACTTCAACTTGGCTGCTATGATCTATGATATTCGCATGTATATCGTGCTGGCCGAAATAGCCCTGATCATCGTATTTACAGCAATTCCCCTCAAGAGCAAAGAAGAGAAAAAGCATAGAAAGCACAGGAAGAAATAGGTTGTCTTATCTGTTGGTTTGTGGTATAATTGCATCAATCTAATGTAAGCGGAGGTAAATGCCGTGAAGTTTTCCATTGTTTCAAAATCAGTTAGTAATTGGCATGTCCAACAGTTACTAGAGGCTTGTGCCAAACATGGTATAGAGTCTGAGGTCCATCATCTACACAACCCCAATACTATAGTTGATGACATCAAAAACTTTGGTGATGTTGTGCTTTGGAGAGCCTCCAAACTCGATCTGAAATCTGAACGATCTGCAGTGGGCGAGCTGCTCAAGGATAAATATGTTATTAATGATGCGGTGTTACAACGCCCTTATGTGGCATACAAATTTGTACAGCAGATGGTAGCAGCCAATGACAAACACGTACCACACATTGCTACCTATAGATTCCACTTGTTGAAAGAGCTGAAAGCTGCAATTGAGAACAATCAATTGCACTATCCATTCATTGCCAAACCCAACTATGGTGCACAGGGCAAAGGCATCCTTTTGGTCAAGTCTGCGGCCGATCTCAAACAAGTTCGACCAGTTATTGGTGACATGATATTTCAGAATTTTATTCCAAACGATGGAGATTGGCGCATCATCATATTTGATGGCCAGCCATTGGGTGTGATGAAACGCATTGCGCGCAAAGGACACTATCTCAACAACATATCGCAAGGTGGTAGTTCGATGCTTGAGACCGACCCAGAGATTGTTCGTCAAGTCAGTGATATAGCCGTTCGTATGACCAAAAACATTGGTTATAAGCTTTGTGGCGTGGATGTCATTCAGGACAATACCACTGGTGCCTTTTTCTTTTTGGAAACCAACTCTGCTCCGGAGTGGGATGGTGACAATGGCTTTCAGGCTGTCACCGGTGTCAATGTAGCCGACGTAGTGGTCAAGCAACTAAAAGCAAAGCTTGGGTAGTGTCATGAAATTGGTGATCGTCTCGCGAAACCCAAAAGATTATCATGTACAGCAGTTGAGTGAGTACGCCAAAAAATCCGGTTTTAGCGCAGTAAAAACGGTTAACTTTGATCCGCGCAAAGACTTAAATACCCAGATTAACTTCAATAATTGTGCTGTTATATGGCGTAGCTCTTCATTGGACGTGCGTTCGGAGAAGGTTGCTGCTGCGAAATTGATCCAACAAGGCAATTACTTACTCAATGGCAGTGCCATGTCCAGCCCTTTTATAGCCTACAAGTATTACCAGCAGTGTGTTATTGCAGATGATACGCTAGAGTACAGCATCCCAACATTTAGACCTCGCCGACTCGAGGATTTGCAAAAGCTAATAACCAGAGGATCGCTTAGCCTGCCGGTAATTGCCAAGCCCAACTATGGCTCGCGCGGCAAGAATATTTTTCTATTGGAGTCTGCACAAGACATTGTGGATTTTGATAAGCGGTACAAAGACTATATATTCCAGCCTTACATACCCAACAACGGCGATTGGCGCATACTTGTCAGTAACGGCACAGTAATCGGTGTGATTAAAAGAACTAGCTCAGGCAATGGTTTTACCAACAATATTAGCCAGGGGGGTTCTGCAAGCCTTGAAGAAAACAGTCGCGTGTTGGAACAACTAAAGTCAATGTCGTTACGTGTAGTTTCGATATTTGGCCTCGAATTTGCAAGTATCGATGTTATCCAAGATAGTAAAACTGGTCAATTCTACATAATGGAAGTAGGCACTACTGCTGATTGGGAAGAGTTTCAGAAAACCACAAAGATCAATGTCGCTGAGAATATCACATCTTATTGTTATAATGCTGCCAATAGAGGCAATAGGCCGTACCAGGCTGTCAAAAATTCATACGATTTGATTCTAGCCGATAACCCTAGCAAGGCTTTTCACTACTATTCACGCATGTATCTTTGGAATCGAGATAAGAACTATCACGATAAACTTGTTGAGCTCAAGCAGGAATATATTGGCCTAACATCGAAAGAAACCAGTACAAAGCTGAAAAAGATTTTTGAAGCAAATTCGCGTAGTCGAGGAAAGAAAACAAAGAATGCCGAAGCTAGAGCACCATACTTCAATAAATATCCAGAATTGACTGCTTATACAGGTATACTATTTAAGGTTTTGTTCTGCGAGACTATCTATCAGCAGGACATTCGATCTTTAGCCAAAAAACACATCGATGAAAAGTTTTTGGTAGAGATGTACCGCAAACTGTTAAAAGACAAAGACGCTTTGTTGGTACTATCGACTCATGCCATCAACTTTCTATTTCTGGCACGGTTTTATAGCAAAAATGACAAAGCTTTGTTGAGCCAGCTGCCGGACCCATTACCGATTCTTGCGGATATAGCTGATAGTTACAAAAGTAGCAAGTTAAGGCTCAAGATAGACCAAGCTACAGCCGATCAGCTCCAGCTTTACTTCGTTACTCACATAATTATTGGATTGTCTGAGTTCTATAACACTAGTGTGCATGATTTACGTTGTAACTCTCTTATCAAAATTGCCGAAAAGACAATTTACAAATCATGGGCCAGCGTCAGCCTAGATAATAAGTATGAATTTCTGGTAGCTGCGACACTTTGTGGCTATAGCTCCAGACTTTTTGGCCCTATACTTCAAGACTCCAACAAATATTTTTCGCAAATAGGTAATTACTTGATCGACCCACCGTCTAGTGAGCATTTTGCTTATTCCAAGGACAATAGTTTCAAATCCGAGCATCGCAATGTACTGTACTTGATGGCAAGTGTTCCTTTTGCCAAACAAGCTAAGACTCGTCGTGTATCAAAACAACTTGACCAAACTGACGTTATTGGACGCAAGGCCTTGCTGGACTTTCCGGAGCTGGACCTAGCGGGGGTTGAGGCTAGAGTTGACTCGGGCGCAGACTACAGCGCGCTACATTGCCAGGAAGTGGAGGAAGCTACTGACCGAAAAGGCAAAAGCTATATTAAATACTGGCCTCTGGTAGAAAAACATCCAGCTGCGCCAACTGAAAAGCCGGCCATCTCATATCACTACGAGACAGTGCGTGTCCGCAATACTAGTGGCGTACTTGAGGCTCGTTATGTTGTGCACTTAGATGTTAGTGTCAACGGCAAATCCTTCAACACGCCCTTTACTTTGAGCAACCGATCTAATATGATATTCCCTGCTTTACTGGGAAGACGAGCACTGGCTGGTCGTTTTCTAGTCGATACTGCTAAATTATTGGTAGAATAACATTATGAAGATAGCAATTTTATCCAAAGGACCCAAGAATTACTCCACACAACGCTTGCTTGAAGCGGCTGCCGAGAAGGGCCACGAAGCCGTGGTCGTAAATCATGCCAAGTGTTACATGGATATTGAGTCCAACAACCCAAATATTTATTATCAGGGCGAGTCATTGGCTGACGTAGATATTGTGATCCCTCGTATTGGCCAGTCGATTACCTCCTACGGTAGCGCTGTGATTCGCCAATTTGAGATGATGCGCAAATACGTGTCAGTCAATTCGCTAGCTTTGGTGCGCAGTCGCGATAAGCTACGTAGCATGCAGATATTGGCGCGTTCTGGAGTAAATATACCAAAGACGGTTTTTGCACGCGAAGGTGAATACACTGAGGAGCTACTAGACATAGTAGGTGGCGCTCCGGTAGTTATTAAATTGCTTGAAGGTACTCATGGCATTGGTGTAGTACTAGCCGAAACCAAAAAAGCCGCCAAATCAGTGATCGATGCATTCTATGGGATAGGCGCCAATATACTGATCCAAGAATTTATCGAGGAAGCTCATGGCTCAGATTTAAGAGTAATCGTCGTGGGCGACCGTGTTGTAGGTGCTATGTTGCGCAAGGGCGCTGAAGGCGACTTTCGCAGCAATCTGCACCGTGGCGGTGAGGCCCAACCAGCAGAGTTGACCAAAAAAGAAGCCAATGTAGCTATCAAGGCCGCCCGTACGCTAGGTCTCAATATCGCTGGCGTGGATATCTTGCGCTCGTCCAAAGGCCCGTTAGTGTTGGAAGTGAATTCCAGCCCTGGTTTGCAAGGGATCGAGAAACAGACCGGCGAAGACATAGCGGGCGAGATCATCGACTACGTGGTATCCAAGGCACTAGGCAAGCGCCGCAAAGACCGCATCGGAGCCTAGTCGAAACATCTTTTGCTTATCCCGCTAGGTTGATATACTGAATTGTATGGAATCTGCTCCAGACAATGCAATTATGTATTTTAGTGAAAAGGGTGGCACCGACAAAACCTTGGCGCAAGAAGGTTACCGACGTGTAATTGACTTGTTACAGGAACAAGGAGTAACTGTCTTGGCTGTGCGAGGCAGTGAATCATTTGATCTTGAATCAGGCCTGGTTTCACCATTTTCAGTAAGCATAGAACAAGATGGCGATCGAGTACATGTAGTAACCGAGCCGACCGAACCGGTGCCAATCGGCACTAGCTCTATACGCACTTACAATCGCAATATTGGTACAGGGGTTGAGGAGTTTGGTCCCAACATAATAAATCCTGTAAAAGTACAAGAATTGGACGAGAAAAACAAAGCTTATGAATTCTTAGGTGATTTACAACCACTCACGGTGGTTGTCGAGCCTGATAGGCTACGCCAACAACTAGAAGACATTGATACCGACAAAGTTGTGCTCAAACCAGTTAAGTCACAAAACAGCTACGGGCGCTTGATTGTACCCAAACTGGAGTTGCTTGATCCAGAGAAATTCAAAACCAAGGTCGAAGCCGACGGTACAACCCATTTGCTTAGTAGCGATGGCAGGGTAGATCTAAACCTTAGTCAAGAATATGGTTATTTGCTTCAAGAGATGATTGATACCTATCAGCCTTTTCCGGCGGAGATCGCTGATGCAGTTATTGAAAGTTGCAAAGCCGACTATGAAGCTAATAAGGAAACAGCTCGCAAAGAGGTACGGTTGATGCTTTACTGGGGAGAAAGAAAACTAATCATCCCTTATGCTAGATTGTTTAAGCCAAAAGGTGATTCTAGTATCGATACGCGTGATACAGAAGACGATGATTGGCTGTTGCTAGACATCCAACACCATCTCCCACAAGACTTAGAGGATATGGCTACCAGTCTGGCTGATGGAATACTCAAGTACGGCGATGTCAAATACATGCATGGCGCCATCGATGCTGCTTGGGACGGCCACCGATGGCGAGTTATGGAGCTCAACGTCTGGTTTCCGGTGCCGCCAAAATACTCTTTGGCTCGTGAACACGGCGCAGAGGAATTGGCTGATGTTCATCGCCGTAGTATTGCTGATTTACTAGGTGATGCGGCGCGAGATGCCAACCGTAAGTACCAACAACGCAATGCCAGCCATAAGAATTGATTTATTAGCCAAATAATCGTACAATATTCAGGTTCAATTCATCGTTCTTCTTATACCAATTCAACAAACCATCTCATGTTTGTTGAATTGAAAGGAGAAACTATGCGAGAATTATTGTGATACTTTTGCTAGAAAGAATCACCTCAATCGAAGCATAGTAATCGACGAGGGCCCGTAGCTCAGTTGGTTAGAGCACCTGCCTTTTAAGCAGGGTGTCGTGGGTTCGAGTCCCACCGGGCCCTCCAAAGATACTTAATCAGATACCAGTTAGTTCCGGTAGGAACACTTCTGTTCTATTACAACTAATTTGTATCTGTTATTTAGTTCTAGTCTCTTTTGGTATTTTATATATGTTGTTTTTCATTTACTTAGTAAGGTAACCCTTTTAATTGCAATTATTAACAAAGAACTTGAAATAGTCACAGAGCATACTAGTATGTTACACTAGGTAGTGGTAGTAAGTACTACTATATAGTAAACGTTACATGAAGGGAGGAATTTGATTGGAGAACATTACAGAAATGCTCAAGGGTGCTCTTCAGGGTTGTGTACTTGAAATTATTGGACGTGACAGTACCTACGGCTATGAAATCACTCAACAACTGCGTAAGCTCGGTTTTACCGAAGTAGTTGAGGGTACGGTTTATACAATTTTGGTACGACTTGAAAAAAACAAACTTGTAAGCACTGAAAAAAAGTCGTCCGAAGTTGGTCCACCACGCAAGATTTATACGCTTACAAATGCAGGGAGCGAAGAACTGGATAACTTTTGGGCAAAGTGGGACTTCGTGTCATCAAAAATTAATGAATTAAAGGAGAGATAGTATGAACGACTTTATAAAGAAAATTATTGGAGATAAAAAAGAGTGGAAAGCAATGGAAGCTCGTGCCAAAGCATTGCCGCGGGATTACCAGGTTGTATATGAAGAAATCAAGCTATACATATGGAAAAGTTCAGGACTTGGCTCACTTGAAGTATTTAAGGGCATACTTGACCTATTTGAAGAAGGTGCAGCTAACAACAAAGGGGTGCTAGAAATCACTGGTGATGATGTGGCTGCTTTTTGTGATGAACTATTGAAGGGTGAAAAAACGTATACTGAAAAATGGCGTGAGGAATTAAACAATGTTATTGCGAAGAAATTAAACCAATAAACGATTGCGTTTGGTAAAATTTATATATGTCATTCCAAGCCTACTTAGACAACATTGAAACAAAAACTGGTAAGACACCCCAAGAGCTTATTGATTTGGCTCATGCAAAAGGATTCGGTAAAGACAGAAAGTCTGGCGAAATAATTGATTGGCTCAAACAAGAATTTGATTTGGGCCGTGGCCACGCAATGGCCTTAGTGACAGTAATTAAAAATGGTGCCAAAATAAGCGATAAACATGTCAATAGTGGCGGCACACATAGTGACGATGGTAACGAATTACGTCTAGACGGAATCAAAAATCGTTAGTCGCTGTTGACTGCTGTTGATTATAGTTGCGATAGACAAGACAATGGACCTCCAAACAAAATGACCACGCGGTCATTTTTTGTTTTTATGCTTGGTAGCAAAACGCTCACGATACTACGCTGTAGTGGTGCGTAGAACTATACAAATCATCATCTTATCAGCCAGTTTTGTGGTCGGTTTGATATATGCAGCCCATTATCCAACTTTTCCTTATCTAGCGTTGATCGTCGCTGGCTACAGCCTACTGGCTCTTTTGGTGGTGCGCTCGCAGCTTGGCTATGTATTGTTGACAATACTAGGATTGTGTCTAGGTATTTGGCGGGCTGAGTCGCACTATGCTACAGTACCGAGCTATAGTTACAATGCGCTGATTGCCCAAAAAGTCACGGTCACGGGCACCGTCGCCAACCAACCAAGTTGGGATGAGCTCGGAGAGTACAACTTTGAGCTGAGCGATGTTAGTGTTGGCAATCAAAAGTTTGTTGGCAATCTTCGCATCAAATCACAATCAGCCATCGCCAAGCAGGGCAATGTAGTACAGGTGGTTGGCAAGCTCTGGCCGACGCTCGGTCGGACAGAGGCAGGCATACGCTATGCCAAAGTCGATGTACTCAATGCCAGCCAACCTCCGCAGGTGCTGGCCAAGCAGTGGCTTGTCGCCAGAGTAGAAAGCAACATACCCAAGCCGGCTAGCAATCTCATGATTGGCCTGCTGATCGGTGAGCGCTCGCTACTCAGCCGAGATACCCAAGATATGCTGACCAAGCTCGGGCTATCACACGTCATCGCAGTGTCGGGCTACAATTTGTCGATACTAGCCGGCCTGCTGGATAGGCTGCTCAACGGCCGTTGGCGTTGGGGCGGGCTAGCATTGTCGCTATGGGGGATTTGGGGATTTGTGCTGCTGAGCGGTGCGGGCGCATCTATCATGCGGGCTGGTATCATGTGCACTATCTTTCTGCTGCTTCGCTACTACGGGCGTGAAAGGGCTGTATTGCCAGCACTTGGGCTGTGTGCGGCCGTGATGCTGGTGATCAATCCTACCTATCTCTGGAGCGATCTCAGTTGGCAACTATCCTTCTTGTCTCTGCTTGGCATAGTGGTACTCACACCGCGCATCCAAGCTGTGTTGCCAAGTCGGCCAAAGCTACTAATGGAGCTATTGGCGGTGACGCTTTCGGCTCAGCTTGCCACTTTGGGGTTAGTGGCCTACAAGTTTGGGCAGATCAGTTTGATAGGGCCTTTAGCAAATTTGGTGGTAATGCCACTCATACCACCATTGATGTTTGCCGGCTTGGTCCTAGTTGGGGCAGGGTTGCTACTGCCTGGCGCGGCTGCAGCTTTGGGCAGTCTTCTGGCTGCTGGTATGATCAAGTTGCTGGAGCTGCTCAATTACATGGCTAGCTGGCCAAGCGCTCAAGTAGTGATAGTGCAGCCCAGCTTGCTACAAGTCGGTATATACTACGCAGTTTTACTGTTTTGGATAGCACTGAGCTATCATAATCCACGTCTCGCCAGCTTTAAATCCGATCTGAAAAATGCTATAATTACAGGAGATATTGCTCAATCTCATATGCCTCAAAAACTCAAATTGGTTGACGATAGGGCAAATACCATTGCAGTCAAGGACTAGCTTATTTGGCTAAAGTCCTAGGCTTTGGCGAGCAGCGAGCGAAGCGTAGTGATTCCTACGGTGCGCGAGTAGCATAGCCAGTAACGAAGGAATTTACCAAATAAGGAGTCCGAAATGAGTGGACATAGTAAATGGCACAGTATTAAGCATAAGAAAGGCGCCGCTGACGCCAAACGCGGCAAGATATTCACTAAGATGGCCGCCGAAATCGCCGTAGCCGCCCAAAGCGGCGCCGATCCAGACATGAATTTCAAGCTACGCTTAGCCATCCAAAAGGCCAAGGCTGCCAATGTACCAGCGGCCAACATCGATCGTGCAATTGCACGTGGAGCTGGTACCGGTGATGGTGGCAAGCTCGAGGAGCTCACCTACGAAGGTTATGGCCCGGCCGGTGTAGCGATTCTTGCCAAAGCACTCACCGACAATCGCAATCGCACCGGTTCTGAAGTGAAAGCAGCATTTTCCAAGCACGGCGGCAATCTTGGTAGTCCTGGCAGTGTGAGCTACATGTTTGAGCAGAAGGGTATTATTGATTGTAAACCTAGTGCTAACAAGGATGAGCTAAGCCTAGTGGCGATCGAAGCTGGTGCCACCGACATTGATGATAGCGGCGAGCAGCTGGTAGTTTTTACCAGCCCAAGTGAGTTAGAAAAAGTTCGTGATGCGCTTGGTGAGGACAATGTCGAAAGCGCCGAAGTCAAACTCGAGCCCAATCAAACAGTCTCAGTAGAGGATGAATCCAAAGCCAAAACCATTCTCAATCTCATGGAAGCGCTTGATGATCTAGACGATGTAGTGGAGGTCACCAGCAACTTTGATATTTCTGATGAGATTATGAGCAAGCTGGGATGAGCCAGTATCAGCAAGAACTCGAGTTTGCCAAAGGCCTGGCCAAAGAAGCAGGCGACATAGCTATGCGGTATTTTCGGACCAACCAACTAGGCGTGGAGTGGAAAGAAGACAATACGCCCGTAACCGAAGCCGACAAAAAGATCAACAAGCTGGTAATCGACAGTGTCAAAAGCCAATTTCCAAATGACGGTGTTCTCGGCGAGGAGGGTAGCTACAAGACAGATGGCTCGCGACTTTGGGTGGTGGACCCGATTGATGGTACACAGCCATTTAGTATCGGAGTCCCGACTTTTGCTTTTAGCCTGGGATTGGTAGAGAAAGATCCAATTTTGGGGGTAATACACGATCCAGTGGCTGACAAGACATATTGGTGTGACGGCGGAGTAGCCTACTGCAATGATGCTCGTATCCGGGTGAATGATGCCGATACTATCAACAACACCTACATAGTTGTTAGCAGCCGTATGGGCAATAATCGGCGACACACCGGCGAAGTATATGATGCTGTGATTGATGAAGGCGGCAAGGTATTTAGCTTTCGCTCTATCATCTACGGTCTGATGTTGGTGGCAACGGGACATGCAGTAGCAGCTATGGCTGGATATTGCGGCCCTTGGGATATCGCAGCTGCTATTCCAATATTGGAAGCTGCTGGCGCGAAGATAACTGACCTCAATGGTAATACCTTGAAGTATGACGAAGTCAAAAATGGTATCTTGGTAAGCAATGGTAAAGTGCATGACCAAATGCTAGAAATAATTAAATGAAGCAGCTTTATAGATTTAGTCCAATTGAAACCAAAGAAAGACTTTTCGAAGTAATAGAATACTTACACAATAATTGTCTTGAACTAGTAGAAAAAGTTTATGGTGATAAATTACCGGTTGCTGGTAATGTTGCAGTATTTTGTCATTTTGATCATGAGTATTCTTACTTGTCGGATTTGGCCGAAAGTCTAACCATTAAATCCAGCAATCCAAATCAGAAATACTTTCAGTTGAAAGAAGCAATTACACATGATGGTTACAAATACGAATGGCTATACATACGCAAACCTCACGCAGATAGCCCAGAAGTTGGTGATATTGATTTTGTCTTATCGCACGAAGCATTCCTAGACTTAAAATCCAAGGTTAAGTCTGGTGCTATACAGAATGCCAAGGTATATAATCCAACGAACTGGGATATGATTGAAATATCTAGCACCGAGTACGATGTATTGCCCTACATAAGCACAAAGGCTATGGCAGAGCGAGCAAGGATACAGCACTCAGAATGAAAATACTTGGCATAGACCCAGGGACCGCTACTACTGGATTTGGTGTGGTGGATAAGCAGGATGGTAAGCTGACTGCGGTTGATTACGGAGTGATTAGCACACCCGCCGATATGGAGATGGGCCAGCGGCTAGTCATGCTGGCTGACGACCTCGACCATATACTAGGCAAGCACCAACCCGATGTGGTTGCGGTGGAGAAGCTGTTTTTTGCTGCCAATGTCACCACAGCCATGGCAGTCAGCCAGGCCCGCGGAGTCGTGCTATATATGTTGGCCCAGCAACGACTGGTGCCGGTAGAGCTCACACCACTGCAAGTCAAACAAGCCGTAGCTGGTGATGGCCAGGCCCGCAAGCGGCAGATCCAAGAGATGGTCAAACGCCTGCTCAAGCTCGACGACATCCCAAAGCCCGACGATGCAGCCGATGCACTAGCTCTAGCCATAGCCGCCAGCAATCCCATGCTGCAAAAGCAAAGTGTATAATAATACCATGGTAGAAGTGCCCTTCATCAATTATCAATTTGCTTGCACCCAGAACTGCGACATCATCCAGTGGCTGGTCTGGCTGGGTGTGATTGTGGTGATTGTTTGTCTATTTTCTATAGCCGCCACGCTCCTGCGATGGATGCTCAAGCTGTTCAAGCGCCGCTAGTTCGGGCTATAATACATCTGTGATTGCGAAAATAACCGGAACAGTTGTAGAGCTCCTGCCACAAAGCGTCATCGTAGAGACCGCTGGCGGTATAGGCTACGAAATAATTCCCGCGCACAACGAGCTGGCAGAGTTGTCAGTAGGCCAGACTGCGGCTTTTTATATAGCTGAGAATATCAAGGAAGACGAGTACACTCTGTATGGATTTGCTTCATTGGGCCAAAGAGTTTGTTATTACCAGCTCACTTCGGTCAATGGTGTTGGCCCCAAAGCTGCAATGTCGATACTGAGCAAACATACTGTTGATGAGGTCCAGACTGCCACCATATCTGGCGACATTGGGCTGTTTAGTAATGTATCGGGCATTGGCAAAAAAACCGCGCAGCGCATCATCCTAGAGCTCAAGGGTAAAATAGTAGAAGCCGAAGCACCGGTCAGTGACAAAGACGACCCTGCTATGCTAGCACTCAAACAACTTGGTTTCTCGACTGATGATGCGCGCAAATCACTCCAAGAAATCGATCGTGGGCTGGACACACAGGAGCGTATAAGATTGGCTCTGAAAGGGCTTAATCGATGATAGAGCGGCAAGAACCAGCGCAGCCAAAATCAGTAGACAGCATCGTGGCAGAAGACAAATTTGAGGATAGTTTGCGGCCACGCAGCTTTGCTGACTATGTTGGTCAGTCTGGACTCAAGAAGCATTTGCAGCTCACTATCGCGGCTGCTACCAAACGCGGTGAACCGATAGATCATGTGCTGCTATATGGTCCGCCCGGCCTTGGCAAAACTACACTAGCACACGTGATTGCCCGCGAGCTCAACCGCAACATCAAGATTACCAGTGGGCCGGCAGTTGAGCGCGCTGGTGATCTAGCCTCGTTGCTGACCAACCTCGAAGAGGGCGACATATTATTTATCGACGAGATCCATCGACTGTCCAAACAGGTCGAGGAAGTACTATATCCTGCCATGGAAGACTTTGCCATCGACATCATGCTTGGCAAAGGACCAGCTGCCCAGAGCGTGCGACTAGATCTGCCCAAGTTCACATTGGTAGGCGCCACAACACGATTTGGTGCGCTTTCAGCTCCTCTACGCGACCGGTTTGGTATCATCGGCAAACTCGAATACTATGAGCCGACTGAAATCGCACAGATTATCAAACGAAATGCCAAACTATTAGATATCAAAATAGATGATCCCACACTTGCCAAGATGTCGGAGCGAGTCCGTCTAACTCCGCGCATTGCCAATCGGCTACTGCGACGGGTGCGTGACTGGGCGGAAGTGCATGGTAATGGCGAAGTCAGCGATGAAGCGCTGGCAGCTACGCTAGAGCTGCTCAATATAGATGAATTTGGCTTGGAGCAGTCTGATCGCAAAGTGTTGCGCACTATCATCGAGCAGTATGGCGGCGGGCCGGTCGGTGTGGATACTTTGGCGGCCAGTGCGGGTGAAGAGCGACAGACCATTGAGGATGTATATGAGCCCTATTTATTACAAATTGGATTTTTGGAGCGAACACCACGGGGCCGCAAGGCAACACCCCGGGCCTTCAAACATCTCAATATCAAAGTCGAAGACAAGTCAGCCAACCAGTCGAAGCTGTTATAAAAATACTTTTCTGCTAGACTATTAGTATGAATGATACCAACTTCCGCTATCCTGGCCAGCAGGCCGAAGAAGTTACGAAACGGGTAGTATACAAACACATCTTCTCTATAGTGCCAATCGTATTAGGGCTACTTATAGTCGGGGTGGTCGGTATGGGATTTTTGGTGTATGCTTCGGCCAATCCGGATCAAGTACCAATCAAACTTGACCCTGCTGTCTATGGCTTGGTGGGTTTGCTATTAGTGATATTGATAGCATTGTTCGTGGTGTCGATATTTTGGATATGGCGCCAAAATAAGATAGTGATCACCAATGTACACCTAGTAGATATCGATCAAATAGGGCTTTTCAACAAGAAGGTTTCCACGTTGAGCTGGACGCGTATCCAGGATGTATCGGCTAGGGTCAATGGGCCTTTGCAAACAGTGTTTGGCTACGGCACCCTAAATGTGCAGACTGCCGGCGAAGACAAAAATTTTGTCTTCGACTATGTGCCCAATCCGTATGAGCTAGAACACTACATATTGGAAATGCACAAGTTGGTAATGCAGCAAGATGACGGTGTGAGTATGCGCGAAGAGAGCGAAGAGATAGCTGCCGATCTGCAGCAAAATGCCACTCAGTCTGCCGCCAGCACCAAGCCAGCGACAAATCCGCTTACTTCCGCTACAGCCCAGCCACCAGCCAGTGCTACACCAACTCCACCTCCGATTGCTGGGACATATGTACCACCCAGCCAAGTTAACAATCCACAACCCCCAGAGCCGCCCAAGCCACCATTGCCCAACAACCCACTCGAAGACTAGACACAGTACTCAAACAAACGTCATGTTTGCGTTTTTATATCGATTAAAGGAGATCTATAGTGCTAGTCGATGTCACTGAGAACTGTTTGTAAGTTCGTAAATATTCGTAGTACCAGCCTTAATGTCTTTGTCGGATTTGTTCTCAAGTGTGGCTTGCAGCGTGAATTCCAGCGGTGGGTTGCCGATCGGGGTATATTTGTATGGTTGCTTGGTCTTGGGGTCGGTTGGTAATGTTTTGATATAAGGTACCGCACCGCCCTCTAGCTGGTTGAGTGTGTTGGGGTAAAAACCATTGTCATTGTAGTAGCTTTCTAGCGCAGTTTTGATATTGCGTAGATCAGCTTTGCGCTGGGCATCGCGCGCTCTAGCCGGGCCAGACAGTAGATTTGGCACAATTAGCAGTGCCAATATCACAACTACTACTATTACTACCACTAGCTCGAGCAGAGTAAAACCACCTCGCTTATTGCGTAGCGCTTCTAACATGATGTCTATTGTATGATGCTCATGCTAGATCGTCAACGAAGTTGCAAAATTAATACTGCTACATGCTTGCGCAAGGCTCACCTGTGGATTTAGAATTGTCGTATGAAACGTGTTTGGTTTTTGTACGTATTAGTTCTTGTGCTGGTTGCTGTGATGTTACCATTGGTTACTAGGGCAGCTGCGGCCAGAGTATTGATAACAGAACTGCAAGTAGGCTCCACTGATTCCGCATCCGATGAGTTTGTGGAATTATACAATCCTAATGATACGGCTATTGATATATCTGGCTGGAATATGTACTACAAATCAGCTACTGGCAAAACCTGGACCAAAAAAGCCTCTATACCGGCTAATACAATACTAGGGCCAAACCAATATTGGGTGATGTCTTCATCGCCTGGCGGTGATTCGAATCTCACTAGCGGCATGGCACAGTCAAGCGGCAATGTACAGTTGCGTGATACCGCCGGTGTGATGATAGATCAACTGGCGTGGGGCGAGGGCGATAGCCCACTCGGTACCTCTGTACCTTCTCCTGCGCTGGGTGAGATCATGTATCGGGAGTTTGACGTAGCTTCTGGGTTGTTTGTTGATACGCAAAATAACAACAACGATTACGGCTTTGCTACCAGTGCAACACCGCATGCAGCAACTATTATTGCATCAAATACTGACACAGATATATCCCCGACGAGCTATCCAAGTATTAGAATCAATGAGTTGTTGCCCAATCCAGCCAGTCCACTGTCTGACACAACCGATGAATTTATAGAACTGTTCAACCCAAATGGTGTAGCAGTAAATCTAAAAGGTTGGAGATTGCGCGATTCGGGTGGCGCGGTCTTTACGATTGGTGATATTTCAATACCTGCCAGTGGATATGCTACCTTCAAGAGTGGTGAGACAAAGCTTTCTCTCAACAATTCTGGCGATAGTATTGATCTAATAGCCCCCAATGGTGATGTTGTTGATCAAAGTGAAGATTATGGTGAGGCCAAAGAAGGTTTGAGCTGGGGAATAGTTGGAGGTAGTTGGTCTTGGACAACAACACCAACGCCTAGCGGCGCTAATAGCGCAGCAGTCGTCGAAACATCCGATACTGTAACCGCAACTAGCTCCAAAACATCCAAAAAAGCCAAGGCAACAGCTGCTAAAGCCAAGTCCACAAAAGCCACTACTTCCAAGAAAGCCGCTGAAGCTAAGAAAACACCGGTTGGTAATATTACAGACAAGGCTACAGAAGCCAGTAAAAACTCTTCTTTCTGGGGCTGGTTGCTTGCTTTGGCTGGAATCGCTACCATAGGATATGGCATATATGAATACCGAATCGAAATCACCAACCTTTACCATCGATGTCGCGAGGCTATCATTGCTCGCCGAGCAAATCGCGGCGGCTTTTAGTACTCGAGAAAATCCTGGCGCTGTTCTTGTCGAGCTAGTAGGTGATATGGGTGGTGGCAAGACGGCCTTTGTCAAAGCCATGGCCAAGGCACTTGGTATAGAAGCTACTATCACTTCGCCGACTTTTACGATTCATCAGCGCTATAATATACCAGATAGTGATGGGTATCTAGAGCACTTCGATCTCTATAGGCTCGACAATGACGATATTGTACTCAATGAAGTCCAAGACGCATTGAGCAACCCCCACTCAATTATTTGCATCGAATGGGGACAGCACTTCGTAGCTCTTTCAGATCTTGGCCGGCTTACTATCAAATTTGAGTACGTCGATGATGCTCATCGAAAAGTTACTTTGGCGAGTCATGGCAGCTATTATCAAAAGCTGTTGGAGACCATCCAATGATACTTGCTATTCGTAGCGACCAAGCTCAGGCTGAGTTGTATTTGCTTGATGCTGGGGCCAAACAGTTAGCAAAAAAAGTCTGGCAGGCTGATCGCGAACTTGCCAAGACTCTGCTGCACCATATCGAACTACTTTGCGAGCAGGCCAATGGCAAACTATCCGATATTACCGGCACTATCGTATTTAGTGGCGAGGGCTCGTTTACTGGTCTTCGTATCGGCGCAACTGTAGCCAACGCCTTGGCCTATAGCTACCAAGTACCAGTAGCTACTGGCAAAGGTAGCGATTGGATAGCTCAAGGCTTGGAACAGCTCAAGACTGCCAAAGTAGGTGACTATGTGGTACCCAAATACGACCGAGCGCCAAATATAACCAAGCCTAAGTCAGCTTGACTCTACAGATAAAAAGGCCAATAATATAGCCAAGCACATGGTGTATTTGGTGCTTTTACTATTTTGCTTTTGTTACTAATAACCAAACCAAGCTACAGATAATTCGAGTAATTTTTTGATGTAGCTGCATATTAGAAAGGGAAGAGCTTTATGCTACCAGTATTTGTACTAATCGCCTTAGCCGTTGGTGGGGCAGCTGGCTTTGGCGTACAAAAAGTCGTCAACAAACAAAAACTAACTGATGCTGATGCCAAGGCCAAAAAACTTTTGGACGAGGCTCGTGACAATGCCAAACAAATTGAGCTGGAGGCCAAAGACAAAGCTATCGCGATTGCCGATGAAGCCAAGGCCGAGGAGCGCGATCGTCGTACCAAACTTGATGCGCTAGAAAAGCGTGTAGCTGATCGCGAGACCTTGCTCGATAGCAAACTTGAGCAGCTCGAAGCACGTAGTGCCAAGCTCAATGCCGATGAGAAAGAGATCAGCGCTATCAAAGACGAATTGCGTGCTATTAGAGTCAAACAAGAAGAAAATCTTGAGAAGATTGCCAAACTCAATAAGAAACAAGCCGAGGAAAAGCTTTATGAAATGACCGAGCGCGACCTCAAGCACGACTTGGCGGAGTATATCGAGAAGCGCAAACGCGAGGCCAGTGAGAATGCTGACGACATCGCCAAAGAAATCATGGCTGAGGCGATGGAGCGCATGGCTACCCCGACTGCTACTGAGCGGCCTATTAGTACAGTCAAGATTCCCGACGACGAAGCCAAAGGTCGCATTATAGGCAAGGAAGGTCGCAATATCCAAACCATCGAAAGACTCACTGGTGTAGATGTGATTATCGACGAATCCCCGGGCGTAATTACGCTTTCGGGCTTTGACCCCATTCGCCGTCAAGTAGCTCGTCGTACCATTGAGACACTGGTATCGGATGGTCGTATCCATCCTGCCCGTATAGAGGAAGTAGTACAGAAGGTACAAAAGGAAATCGATCAAGAGATCAAGCGCGCTGGTGAAGAGGCCGCTCGTGATGCCAAAGTACCTGGTCTGCCCCCTGAGATTATCAAGACTATGGGCGCACTGAAATTCCGTACCAGCTATAGCCAAAATGTACTCTATCACTCAGTCGAGATGAGCCACCTAGCCGCCATGATAGCAGATGAGATTGGTGCCGATGTGCAGATCAGTCGTACCGCGGCATTTTTGCACGACCTTGGCAAGGCTGTCAGCCATGAAGTAGAGGGCAAACATCATCACATCACAGGTGACTTAATGCGCAAGGCTGGCTTTGACGAAGCGACTACACATGCCGCCGAAGCACACCACGATGACATCGAAGCCACTACACCGGAGGCCCTTATAGTGCGCGTAGTCGATGCCCTGAGTGCTGGTCGTCCAGGTGCCCGCGGTGACACACTTGAGAATTATGTCAAGCGCATGCAAGACCTTGAAAATGTAGCCAATGCCTTTGAGGGTATCAACAAAAGCTATGCCGTAAGTGCGGGGCGTGAGATCCGTGTGTTTGTGAAGCCCGAGCAGATTGATGACCTTAGTGCTATCAAGCTAGCACGCGACGTGGCTACCAAGATCGAGGCTACATTGAAATATCCAGGTACTATCAAAGTAAACGTAATCCGCGAGACCCGTGCCGAAGAATACGCCAAATGATCGAACTTGTATTTGAAGCTCACGGCACAACGCTCGACAACGAAGCTCACAAAGCCTCGGGTTGGCATGATGTAGAGCTTTCGCCACTTGGCATGAAACAGTCTGGTGAGATGGGGGATCGATACAAAGATGATCACTTTGATGCTATCTTTACTTCCGATTTACAACGCGCTGAGATGTCGGCAAGGATTGGATTCGTGCACAAAGACTGGCCGATTATCACCGACAAGCGCTTGCGCGAATGTGACTACGGTGATCTTACACAACATCCGAGTGAAGAAGTCGATGCAGAGAAAGTCAAAAGGATAAAGGAGCCATTCCCCAATGGCGAGAGCTATGAGCAAGCTGGTGAACGAGTCAAAAGTTTTTTGGAAGAATTATTGAAAGATTATGATGGTAAGAGGGTCATGGTGATTGGCCACCGCGCTACACAGTTTGGCATTGAGCATTGGGTGAACGGCAAGAGTTACGAAGAGCTTACTACCACACCATTCAAATGGCAGCCTGGCTGGACTTATAAGTTTGATAAGCTGGTAGATCATGGCAACGATTGAAGATTTTGAAAAAATTGACATTCGAGTCGGCAAGGTTGTGAGGGTCGAAGACTTTCCGGAGGCTCGCAAGCCCAGCTACAAGCTCCAAATAGATTTTGGCAAAGAGCTTGGTATCAAGAAATCCTGTGCTCAATTACCACAAAACTACAGCAAAGAAGAGCTAGAAGGCAAGCTAATCGCCGCAGTGGTAAATTTCCCGCCCCGCCAAATCGGACCGGCAGTAAGTGAGGTGCTGACACTTGGCTTTCCCGATGATGATGGCAACGCGGTAATAATAACACCAACCAAAGATGTGCCTTTGGGCGAAAGGTTGTTTTAATGAAGCTCCTACTAACATCGGATGGCCCGACGACTCAGCCAATCCAAGAAGCACTGTCAGAGCTGGCTGGCAAACCATTTGGAGCACTCAAATTTGTGTGCATTACCACTGCAATCAATCGTGATGGTGGGGACAAGACCAAGAAGATCAAAAGAATAGCAGGTCTCCACGCTCTAGGTTTCGCACAATTCGATTTGGTCGATGTAGCGGCAATTGAAAGGCAGTATTGGCTACCCAGGCTTGAGGACTCGGATGTTATCTTTGTATTGGGCGGTAATACTTACTATTTACTCGACGAAGTACGAAAGTCTGGCCTGGCCAATGAATTACCAAAGCTATTAGAGACAAGAGTTTATGTCGGTGATAGTGCCGGTAGTATACTTGTGACTCCATCGATTGATGTGGCAGAGATTGATGATGGCGATGAGAATATTGTAGGTATAAAAGACACATCTGGCCTCGGACTGGTAGAATTTGAAGTCTCACCACACACGCCCGAAGATGTTTCGCTCAAGGCCAACGAGGATTACTCCAAAACAATTGATAATAAGCTCGTAGCCTACGACAACAACATGGCTATCAAAGTCGACAATAACAAAATTGAAATGGTGGGTGATGGAAAGTATTGGGAGTACAACAAATGAAAACTGAATATGTTTGGACACAAGATGATTTGCGTCTGATGGGTGTACACTTCCAAGGCAATGATATTTGTGTACTTTCAATTCATGGAATGGCTGGCAACATTATTGAAAACTATTACGCCAATGTTTTAGGAGATAGGCTAGCGATGGAAGACTACGGTTTTATTTACGCCCACAATCGCGGTCATAGCCATATTAACGACTTGGCAGCCAAACCCATAAAAGACGATAATGGTTTTACATACAAACGCTATGGTGCAACTTATGAATTGTTCTCCGAGAGCGAAATAGATTTAAAGGCTTGGGTAAACAAATGCATGGAGCTTGGCTACAAAAAGATTATCTTGCTAGGCCACAGCTTGGGCTGCAACAAAATTGTTTACTATCTTTCACAAAACGACCCACAAGGAGTAGTAGGAATAGTCTTTGCTTCCCCGCCGGACCTTGTTGGGATGGTAGAAACGAACAACTATCAGCCAAATCACACTCAACAATTACAAGAGGCCAAAGATCTAGTATCTCAGGGCAAGCCAAATGAATTGATAAATGGAAATCTTTGGGACTGGGAGGATAAAAGCGCAGCCAGCTACTTAAGCTTGTTTAGTGGTAACAATGAAGCCGACAACTTGCCAGTAAGTAGAAACCCCGAACATTGGGAACAGCTAGAAAAGATAAAGCAGCCAATATTGGCTATAATGGGTGAGTTCGACGACATTAAGATTCGAGACCTTCACGAAGATATGGAGCTTATTAAGTCTAAAGCACTTAATTGCCCAGACTATCAAATCGAATTTATCTCAGGTGCTAATCACAATTATGAAAATCGCGAGAATGAACTTGCACAGAGAATTATAAAATGGTTAGAAGGTAATAACAAATGAAGATCTTATACATTGGCGACATTGTGGCTCGCATCGGTCGCCGTGCGGTGCAGCAAGTGCTGCCGGAGTTAAGAAACGAGAAGCAAATTGATTTTGTAATAGCCCAGAGCGAGAACATCAGCACCGGCAATGGGCTCACGATCACCGCAATCAACGAAATGCGCGAGGCCGGTGTGGACTTCTTCACCGGTGGCAATCACAGCTTCCGCAAGAAAGATTTCGATCAATATTTCAACGATCCGAATATGCCGGTGATCCGCCCGGCCAATTACCCCAGCGACAAAACCCCAGGTCGCGGCTGGGCCATAGCCAGCACGCCATTTGGCAAAGTATTGATGATCAATGCAATGGGACAAGTCTTCAATGGCCCAGAGTTTGACCATCCGCTCAAGACCATCGATGCAATACTTGAGCAAACCGCGCATGAGAAGCTAGCTGCTACTATCATCGACTTTCATGCCGATCTTAGCTCCGAAAAAGTAGCGATCGGTCACTACTACGATGGCAGGGTGACTGCTGTGATAGGCAGTCACACTCATGTCAGCACGGCCGATGCTCGTGTGCTGCCGGGCGGCACTGCTCATATCACCGATACCGGCATGACCGGGCCAGTTGATTCGGTACTAGGAGTCAAGAAAGAGATAATTATTGAGCTGTGGCGGACCCAGCTACCACAGAAGTTTGATTGGCCCACTTCTGGCGCAGTGCAATTTAGCAGCGTGCTTATCGATGTCGATGGTGAGGGCAAGGCGCGCAGCATCGAGCAAATACTCAAGACTGTAGTAGTATAAATATATGACCAAGAAAGAATTGATTGCTGAGCTGGCTGAAGAAATGCATATGACACGCGCCCATGCCGAGCGGGTGCTCAACAAGACGCTGGCCATAATTCAGGCCGAGGTCAAATCC
Organism: uncultured Candidatus Saccharibacteria bacterium; assembly: GCA_964637185.1. GTDB lineage: Bacteria > Patescibacteriota > Saccharimonadia > CAILAD01 > BJGX01 > CAZSVP01. The sequence goes on from CAZWVB010000008.1 coordinate 22,003, forward strand.
GGACACAATGTGAAGATCAGTGGCTTCGGTACATTTTATCGAGGTAGCAAGGCTGCTACCCAGGCTGCTCATCCCCGCAGTGGCAAAAAAATTGATATACCGCAGCAAGTAATGCCGAAGTTTCGGGCTGGTACTAAGTTCAAGCGTCTCGTCAAGTAAGAGAAAAAATATCATCTCCAAGCACCGCGTAGGTATTTGTAATTCCCAATCTTGCCTTGATCTTGTTTGTGATATTTACTCTTGTTGAAGCTTGATACTTATGCTTTGATACTTGATACTTAGTATATTATGGCCAACACGCTGGTAAGCGACGAAAAAGTAATTGATCAGATCACTCATCTACCCAAAGTGCGGATGAGCATATTCCGTGACATTGATCCAGGCAAGCAAGGCGGCGTGTTGTTGAAGCTGTCCAAAAAGATCCGCGCCAAGATACTAGATAGCCTCGACAACGATGAGGTGATTGCTATGGTCAACTACCTCGATCCAGACAAGGCGACGGATCTCATACAAGAATTGCCCAAACATCGCGCCAAACATGTCACTGCCGAGCTCAAACAGGAATTGCGCGACAAGGTCGAGACATTGTTGAGTTTTGATCCGCGCACTGCCGCCGGCATGATGAATCTAGACTATGTAGAGGTTGGTCCCAAAGCAACTTTTGAAGAGGTCGCCAAAGACATCCAGGCCCATGAGAAAAACACTGGTAAATTTCCGGTGATTTTGGCATTTGAAGATGGCAAAATGATAGGTGAGCTGCCGGGCCATGAACTGGCGTTGCGCAAACGGACTGAGCGGATAGAGAAATATATCCACCGTGTGCCTTCGATCAAATACGATAGCGATGAGCGTAAGATCGTAAATTCGTTTGTCAAAAACCCGCACAACAAAGTAGTCGTATTGGCCGAAGATGAGAGTGTGATGGGCGTCATACACTCCGACGATCTGATATCACTTATCAACAGGCGTACTGCCAATGACCTGTATGGTTTTGCTGGTGTTAGCAATGAGGAAGATGCCCTTGATGGCGTGGGCACCAAGGTACGCTACCGCTATCTTTGGCTAATCATCAACCTCGGTACAGCATTTTTGGCGGCCTCGGTAGTTGGTTTGTTTGAAGGCACTATTTCCAAATTGACCCTATTGGCCGTATATATGCCAATCGTAGCTGGCATGGGTGGTAACGCAGCCACCCAGACATTGGCCGTATCAGTACGTGGGCTTGTCATGAAGGAGATAGATTTGCGCCACGGTATGAAATTTATTATGCGAGAAGCAGGTGCCGGAGTAGTCAATGGCCTCATCAATGGTGTAATAGTTGCTGCGGTAGCGACTATTTTCAACAAGAATCCTCAGCTAGGATTGGTGCTGGCGCTGGCTATGATTATCAATCTATTAATAGCTGCGGTAGCCGGGGCAGTAATACCACTTATCATGAAAAGTTTGGGCAAAGATCCGGCTACCTCAGCCACAATATTTATTACTACATGTACAGATGTTGGTGGATTTTTTGTATTCTTGGGCCTTGCCCAATTGATTCTTATCAAATAAGGTCCGATAATAAAATCATAAGTCACAAATACTATGCAAGAGAAAAACAACATTGTGCCTGTCAGTGAGCTTGGTGAGAAAAACTTACCTTCGGATAAGCCACCTTTGGACCAAAAGGTCAGTGAAACTACAGATGACAAGTCCACAAAAAAAGCTACTAAAAAACCTATCTACAAAAACCCTTGGTTTTGGGTAGCGATAGGGGGTGGTGTACTAGCTGTAATATTGCTAATCGTGGGACTGGTATATCGCAACAATGTGATGCGCAATCAGAAAACCATCTCCGATGGATGGCATGAGGTGGTTGCTCAAGCCAATGCAACTGTTACATTGGGTAAACAGATCAAGACCCCAGATCAATATAGTGAATATGACAAGCAACTGCATGGCTTTGCGCAAATGCTCAATGATAAGAAGTATGCGGCTGCTCAAATGCCAACTTTCTTGAGTAATACCAACTCAGTCAATCAGTACAAAGGCTTCTTGGATAGTTTTAATACTTATATAGGCAATGCTGCTACACAAGCTGATACCGTGAGCGATCTCACTAGCGCTGATGTCAGCCAGCTAAATGAACAGGCCAGCAAAGCTCGTGATAGCGCCAACACACTCAAACAGGCCAATAGTTATCTTACCGAACCTATGCCTGACGACATCTATGCCATCGCCACAGTGCTAGATACCATCAAAAATCAGATTGATACTAGAAATAGTGAGGCCAAGGCTGCGGCCCAGGCTGCTGAGGCCCAAAAGGCCAAAGATGCGGCTGACGCCCAAACTGTCGAAACCAATGTCGGTCAATATTTAACAGCTTTTGTGGCTGGCAATGCTAGTACCATGCGGCGCTACATGACTCAAGCTTTTCAAAACGAATTTGATTTCAATCAATTGACTCCAGAATCCCGTGCCACAGTCTATCCATCCAGCTATCGAATTATTTCGGTCAAAAAGCAAGATGACGGCAATTACAAAGCCTCTGCCAATGTGCTTTTCAAGTACCGTGATAACTCAAGCCAGTACACCAATGGCTATGAATATATGCTTATTCCTGGTGGCTCAGTTGGTTGGCTTATCAATACTGAAAAAGTCGGTACTGGCTTCTAAGCAGGAAAACTTGCGCCAATAACAAAAGCAACTCATTTCGAGTTGCTTTTTGTTGAAGTAACATTATGACATGGTCGGGGTGAGAGGACTCGAACCTCCGGCCTCCGCGTCCCAAACGCGGCGCGCTAGCCAACTGCGCCACACCCCGATGATTTCTATTTATCAGATATCCCTACAAAGTTCTGGAGATTTGATACTGGAGGGCCATCCGGGACTCGAACCCGGAACCAATTGCTTAAGAGGCAACTGCTCTGCCGATTGAGCTAATGGCCCATAGCCATGCTTTATCAAATAATTATTCGGCACAATACTAGTCGATGATGGGGCGAATGATGGGATTTGAACCCACGGCCTCCAGAGCCACAATCTGGCGCTCTAACCAACTGAGCTACATCCGCCATGTTATTCCGAATGTGCCTAAAACACTCTGGTACCCCCGGCAGGACTCGAACCTGCGACCCACGGTTTAGAAAACCGTTGCTCTATCCACTGAGCTACGGGGGCTTGTCCAAATGCTGGCGGGGACACAAAAAATGGAGCGGGTAGCGAGAATCAAACTCGCATCTTCAGCTTGGAAGGCTGACATAATAATCATTATACGATACCCGCATGTGCAAAACGCCCTCTCAAGACGAGTTGTCTGTTTGGGCGTTTTGCTAACAAATTGATTTCTCAATTTGTGCTGCAAGTGAAAGGTGCAAGACTTTTGGGGGTCTACAAGAAACCAATAATACGCTATTTTCATCAAAAATTCAAGGTTTGGCAAACTACCAACAGATCGCAAACGTCAACAAACTATATTGTCGAGGTGTTAAGACCAACTGGAAAAAGATGTCCATATCTGTTAGAATTGGCTCACCATTGTTTGCGCCCTTAGCTCAGCGGATAGAGCGTCTGGCTTCGGACCAGAAGGTCGGGGGTTCGAATCCCTCAGGGCGTGCCACAATCCCGGGGTGTGGCGCAGTTGGTAGCGCGCAGCGTTCGGGACGCTGAGGTCGGCAGTTCGAGTCTGCTCACCCCGACCACGTCATTATATTACTTCAACAAAAAGCAACTCGAAATGAGTTGCTTTTGTGGTTTTCGCAAGTATAATTCCTCTTGGAGCAAAAATATTCCTCATTTTCGCTCGGCTAAAAGGCAAATGTATTTGCAGAAACCGGTACCTACTTTTACTTCTTTTGATTGCCATCCGGCCAAACTGGGCGAGAGGGCTGGATAGTATCAATGTACCGAGTATGAAATAATACAGCCATGAAGCCACAACACCGAAAGCTCCCCAAGAGCATGCGTCACAAGACGCTTGATTTGCGTGATTCCAATCAATTGTCATCCAGCGAAACTGTTGCAGGTGATTCTGCTAAAGATTCAAAAGCTCAATATGTGAGATATACAGATATTCGAGCACAACACCAGCCTGCTAAGTCTGGGCAAGTGAAGGGCTCAAACTCCGATGCACCGAATATGGTACCAGTTGGGTTACAACACAAGCCTGAAAAAGTTGAAAAAAAGCATCGCAAATTCGTAACCGCTTTACTAGTGTTGATTGTTATTATTTTACTGGTAGCTGCTACATACATTGTTTGGTTGATGTTAAGCCCTAAGACTCACAAATCAAGCCAACAAGATATCCAACAAGCTACCGACAAAGCAATTGCCGAAGATAAGGATATGTTATTAATACCATCTGTCGGTATCAAGTCTGAAATCAGTGATGGCGATGTATCAATTCTCGACAAGGGCCTTGCTTGGCATCGTCTACCCGATCGAGGCAATCCGGCCAAGGGTGGCAATACTATATTGACAGGCCACAGTTTTGTCTGGGGCTATACACCCAAACAGGTCGAAGAACAATCCATTTTCTTCAATCTGCATGATGCCAAGGTGGGTGATGATATCAAAGTAGTCTGGGACAAGAAAACCTATAATTATAAGATAGCTGAGGTAAAGAACGTCAAGCCAAATGCTACTGAGATAGAGTCCGAGACAAAAGCTGCACAGCTCACTATCTACACTTGTACTTCAGGCGGTAGCGCGGATGGTCGCGTAGTGGTGATTGCCAAGCCATCATCTTGAATCTGTGACAGCATAAGCTATACTAGGTATTAATGAAACTCTTACGTTTTGGCATAGTACTGTCGGTTTTTGCTTTGTTGAGCTTTTTACTGGCTACGAAAGTAAATGCAGCTAGTTTTAATATCAACACTACTGACGATGGCAATGACGCCAATCCAGGCGATGCGGTGTGTGAAGTAAACGTTGGCCAAAACGATTGCGGGTTGCGAGCACTTATCGAAGAAACCAATGCCCTAGGCGGTACCAATTCGGGTATTTTTGATATTTCGGGTGCCAGTGTGCATACCTTTGCACCCGCCACTCCATATCCTGGTATAACCAATTCACTTACTCTGGATGCCATCACCGCACAAGATGGCGCACAGTGCAATACGCTGGTGCCGGCCAACTTGCCGGCCAGTAATACACCGCATAGTCTTATGATTGAAATCGACGGAACAAATGCAATTACTGGTTTTGGTCAGGGTGTGATTCAATTTACCAGTTCTACAGCGTCTGGCTCTGTAGTGAAGGGTCTGATTATTAACCGGGCTAATGCTAATGCTGCTGCTGCTATTTTGTTAGGGGCTGACAATGTCAACAATGTTACTATTGAATGTAATTATTTGGGTACCAATGCTGCAGGAACAAGTGCGAGCGCAAATGCGTACGGAGTATCCAATAAAAATTTTAACGTTTTTAACAACAACACTATTACCATTCAAAACAACTTGGTATCGGGCAATAGTCAATCAGGAATATCTCTAGCAAGCAATTCAAACTTGTTGACCAACACTATCACTGTCCAGAACAATCTCGTAGGCACAACTGCAAATGGGCAATCTGCTATTGGTGGAAACAGTAGCTCTCTGATTGACTTTGGTGGGGTTTTGGGATCAACACTTTCTCATAACGTAGTCAGTGGCAGTACATCACAAGGTGGGGTGTCATACACTAACTCAGAAAGCCCGACGGTAAAAGGCAACTTCATTGGGCTTGGTGTGACTGGTTCACCCATGGCTAACAATGGCGCTGGGTTGAGCTTCTTTGGTACTAGCAATATAACAATTGGAGGAACTGGTACAAGTGACCGTAACTTCATTTCTGCAAACACAAGTGATGGAATTCATATATGGAATAACTGTAACGGTAGTGGGTCATACGTATCTACCACTTTCAATAATTACATTGGCACTAACACAAGCGGCTCTGTGCAGGCAGGCTACGGCAATCAAGGCGCAGGCATAGAGGTAAATGAATACTATGGAGTTTGCGCGTCTGTATACAAGCATCTAATTGGTGGCGACGCGGCTGGACAGCCCAATATTATTGCTGGCAATTCCGAACAAGGGTTGCTTATACACCAATCAGCCAACCAAGATGTATTTAGTATTAGCTCAATTATGAATAGTATTTATAGCAATGGCCAGTTTGGTATAGATTTGGCCGCCGACAGTGATAGCAATAGTGGTGTTGCCGATACAGATCTAGGCCCCAATGCAATCAATAATTTCATGATGAGTTATCCAGCTACAAACGCGAATTACTACATCAATCGACCAACTATTAACTCCACAGGCTATAGTGGCAACCAGGTCACAGTCAATTATAGCTACCAAGCCAACGGCGTGACTGACAATTTCCCATACATACTTGCCTCCAACTTGATTGGGTTCAGACTTGATTTTTATATCAACTCCGGCGGGCAGGATGGCGCTTATCCTGGTTATGCTCAAGCCAAGACACACCTAGGTTCATTCTTTATCAATGGTTCCGAAAATGGTGCGAGCCACACCTTTACAAGCCCGATATCCGTAACTGGCAATGAGAATATTACAGCTACCGCAACGGCTGTTTGGCAGATCATTCCCGATCCTGGTACCAATTGCCAAGGTGATCAGTGGGGTGATGGACCACCTTATCAAGAGACGTGTGTGCATTGAGTCAATCAGCTATTGCAGCCAGGCATAAGAACAATTAAGATAAGTAAAAGGAGTAATAATGTTTCAACAACTCATCGAGAGGTTCAAAGCTATAATTATTGTGATTGGCCTGTTTTTAGGAGGTATTATTGTACCAGCTGCCGCTCATGCTCAGGAAATCAACCCCACGCCTGGCACCTACTCATACGGCTCTACTTCGGAGTTCTCTCCTTATGCTACTCTTTCGCAGGGCTCAAACAGTGGTGGTGGTAGTTTGGCCCCCACAGGACAAAATATGTTGGTGGGCATTGTTATTGTAGTAATATTGCTATTAACCGCTTCAGCCCTCACATACTATTTGCTCAAGTCCAAGAAGGCTAGACAGTTAAACCAGCGATAGGTGACAGGATATAATGAGGGTCAAAGCGTGATTGCCAATTTGCACAGTACAATAAAACAGCATAAGTTGTTGTTGGCACTTGTGCTCTTGGGCGTTCTGCTGATGATAGGCAGTATTGCTGGATATAATTACTCGAAAAACAAAAGTCTAGCCAAGTCGAATACAGCTCGGCAAACACAAATTACTGCTGATCAGAAGCAGAAAAATGCCCAGCAACGTCACGAACAAAGCTCGGTATCAGCAACAGATCGCGCTGCTTCCAAACCAAAGGCTGATAGTAAGAGTTGTAGCACTATACAAAGTAGTCTACAAAAGTCCATGGCAGATAATAACAAACAACACAATCAGAAAATATCTGACCTACAACGATATTGGAAAGATCATGGCGGCCTAAGCGCAGATGGATACAAACAAGCTATGCGGGCTGAATCCGCTCGTTTCTCAAGTGTGATGCAACAGTTGATTAAGAACCATAAAACAGGAGCTCAGCATGGCTGTTAGTGCGATAGACTTTGGTAGTATCAAACAAAACCGCGCCTTGCGCCTAGGAATAGTTGCGTCCTTGGTATTGATAGTCACGACCTTGGCCGCTGTTTTGCTGTCTCCCACTGCTCATGCAGCAACATTTACTGTTACTAGCACTGGTGATCAATCTGCAGCCGCGCCAGCCACTAGTTGTGATATCGGCGATGGTAATTGTACTCTACGTTCAAGTATTGAAGCTGCCAATGCACAGGCAGGCGCAGATGCAATACACTTCAACATCACAGGTGGTGGGGTCCATACTATTACTCCGGCAGCTAAGTACCCAGATATTACCGATCAGCTAACAATTGACGGCACCACACAGTCCGGAGCAAGTTGTGGCACCTTGGTACCTTCATCACTACCAGCCGTGAGCAATACACCGCACAATTTGCTCATAGAGTTAGATGCGAGCAATATGACTGATTTCGTTATTGATCAACAGGGGGCTTTGCGATTTGCCAACACAGCAGCCAGCAATTCGATAGTGCGTGGGCTTGTCATCAACCATGTTAATAACGGAGTCTTGGATGCAATTATGTTGCGCGGTGATACTGGCGAGACTTTGAGCGGAGTGACTATAGAATGCAACTATATTGGCACTGATCCTACTGGTAGCTCGGTGCCTGGTGGTACCCAGGCGTCAAGTGGTATTTTGCAATATCAAAATGGTGGCACTATTACCAATAGCACAGCCCAAAATAACTTATTGGCTGGCCAAGTGTTTGGATTTCAAGTATCTGGCAACTGGAGCATTCACAACAATATAGTATGTGCCAACGCCGCCGCCACGGCTGGGCTCGGCTGTTCAATAGGTATCTACTCCAATACCACAGGTAATTATACCGGCACTACTACTGTTCAACACAATATCATCAGTGGTGCCAACGATGATACGGGCAGTGTGGGTGTTGCCTCAAATGGTGTTGAGAATATGATCATTGACGACAACTACATCGGCGTAGATATCACCGGTACCCTAGCGGTGCCCAACAATTTCGGTATTAGCGGAGTCGGTTTTTCTGCTACCACTGTCACCAACAACATTGTTAGTGGTAATATTCAGTTCGGCGTAGGCTATTATGGAGGCTATTCTGGCCCCAATGATGTATCGAACAACAAAATAGGCGTAGACGTCAACAACAACCCCCTTGGCAATGGTGAAGACGGTATCAACATCGAGTCATACACCGACCAAACCACTAATATTCACGACAATAATATCTCGAATAACGGTGGCAGTGGTATCAGTGGCACCCAAACCAATAGTACGCCAGGCATGAGTATTTACAACAACAATATTGATTCAAACCAGATTGACGGCATTCGTATGAATCAAGCCAACGTACACATATATGCCAATACAGTCAAAAACAACCCGAATGCCGGTATACAAATGGTACTAGGTAGCACTGGCTTGATCATAGAGAACAATACTGTAGACCACAACGGCGTTGGTATATATCTCAACGCAGGAACTAACACAGTTAGTGGCAACACAGTTACCAACAGCACCAGTGATGGTATTACTACCAATGGCAATGCCAATACCGTACAAAACAACCAGGCCAACAACAATACCCAAAATGGTTTGGTGAGCAATGGCACAGGCGATGTAGTGACAGACAATTCGACTTCCGGCAATCATACTGGTATGACAGTTGGCGGCGCGGGCGCTACAGTATCCGGTAATACTGCCACCCAGAATTTGTTTGATGGCTTTCTAGTCGGCGGCAGTAATATCGTCTTTACTAACAACTCGAGTACAAACAACGCCGATGTAGGACTACAAATTGGTGGCACCAATAATACATTTACGCATAATTACATTGGCGTTACTTCTGGAGGAGATGTTGGCAGCAACGGTGGTGATGGTGTTTGGATAGAAGGTGCCAGCGGTAACACTATTGGTGGCAATACTGACGCGGCACGCAATTATATCTCAGCCAATACCGGCAATGGTATACATATTTTTGCATGTGGTGGCAACCTGGTGGATAACATAGTAGTTACTGGCAATTACATAGGCACCAACCTAGATGGTGATACCCAAGCTGGTTTTGGCAATGGTGGGTCCGGTGTTGCTATCAATGAGCAGCAGCTATTTGGATGTGGTGGCGGTGGTGGCGGTGAAGCATCAATATTTCAAAACCGAATCGGTGGTGATAATACTGGCGAGCCAAATACAATTGCCGGCAACGCGCAAGATGGTATAAGGATCTATCAAGCGCCAAATATGGATGTTTATTCAAATACAATTTTGCCAAACACAATTTTTGGCAATGCCAATCTTGGTATCAACCTAGCATTTGACAGTACCAATAGTGGCAATGCCGATCAGGACCTAGGGCCCAATGTAATTAATAACTTCTTGATGGCAATACCCGCGCCCAATGCTAATTATTATCTCAACCACCCAACACTGAATTCTACGACTTTTCTTGGTAATAATATCACCGTCAACTATAATTTCCAGGCCAATCAAGCGGATGGAAGTAGTTTGAGTCAATCCGATGTAGTGGGGTACAGACTTGATTTCTATCTAAATGACAATGCACAGGACGGTGCTTATCCAGGATACAATCAATCCAAGACGCATCTAGGCAGTTTTATTGTCACGGGCTCTGAGAACAATGCCAGCCATGTCTTTACAAGCCCTGTTACCCCGAATACCAATATGAGTGTCAATGTTACTGCAACTGTACTATGGAAGGTCTATACATGCCCCAACGACCAAAATAAGCAGGGTAGTGGTCCGCCGTACAGTAGCTGTGGTGGCGGCGGCGGCGGAGGTGGCGGCGCTTAGGCACATGCTACGTGTCAATGGGCTAGTGCAATCATGGCAAAAGTAGTATAAATATAGTTATGGATCTCAACGCAATTGTACAAGACAATATCTGGTGGATACTGCTGCTGGCTGCATGGAGCTTGGTCTGGAAAGGCTGGGCACTTTGGATAGCAGCACACAAAGAGCAAAAGGTTTGGTTTGTAGTCTTTCTGATCGTCAATACTGTGGGTATCTTGGAGATATTCTACATATTCTACTTCAGCAAACAGCCCAAGACTGTAGCTGCCAAGAAATAATAAATAACTACGAGAAAAGCTCCGAGTGGTGTACCCGGAGCTTTTCTCTAGATCTCCTACTGA
>CAZWVB010000009.1:0-25602 GCA_964637185.1 uncultured Candidatus Saccharibacteria bacterium
GGTTTTTGATCCACGACTGGTATCAAAGGCTCGTTGCTAGCGGCTGCTTGGCTAGTATCGGCTTTGGTATCTGGCTGCTGTTTGGCATCACGATCATCGCCATTTACAAAGCCACTCCAAGCGACTATCTCCTCTTCTACTTGTTTGCGAGGATTTGTATATCGGGTGCGTGAATGCTCGATGATGATGGTGGTAAGGTCTTCGTGCGGGTCGGGACGATGCAGAGTACGGGCTGAGAAAGCTTGCGATGTTTCGCCGTCTATACTCATGGTCACATAGATGTTCTGGATACCCAAATTGGTTAGATCAACTGGCTCAAATACAGGCTCAAAGTATTTAGCTAGATAGGTAGCGTCGTCGGCTCCTACTCGGTAGGTGATCATGGAGCCAACATTGCCAAATACGGCATCACGTACTTCTTCTGGCATTTGGGCAATATACTGGTTGGCAACGGTCAGATAAAGCCCGTATTTACGCGCCTCAGACAGAATAACTGCAAAACTTTCAGTAGCAAAGTTCTGGAATTCGTCGACGTATAGGTAGAAAGGACGACGAGCTTCGATGTCAGATATGTCGGCACGACTCATAGCGTCTAGCTGGATCTTGGTGATTATCAATGCGCCCAAAATACCAGCATTGTCCTCACCAATCTTACCGCGGCTCAGATCTACTATCAGGATCTTGCCCTGATCCATCATCTCGCGGATATTGAAAGTGCTCTTGGGCTGGCCTATTACATTGCGAATCAGTGGGTTGGCCGTAAAGGCACCGACTTTGTTGAGCACAGGTGCAACAGCTTCGGATGCAAACTTATCATTCCAGGCGGCAAATTCATTGACCCAGAAGGCTTTGACCACCGGGTCGGTCACATTTTTGACCACTTCGTTGCGGTATTTTTTGTCGGTCAACATACGAGTAATACCCAGTAATGTGCTATCCGGTGATTCTAGTAGAGCTAGCAGCGTAAAACGCAGGATATGCTCCAGACGCGGTCCCCAGCTATCACCAAACATTTTCTTCAGCACGCCAATGATCTCGGAAGCTACAGTGTTTCGCTTGTTCTCATCATAGACTTCCATCGGATTAAACCCGATCGGATATTCGATATCGGCCGGGTTGAAGTAGACTACATCATCGATGCGCTCCTTGGGGATATATTTCATCACGTCCTGCGCGAAGTCACCGTGCGGATCTACTACAGCAAAGCCTTGGTTGTGGTACAGATCAGATATAGTTAGAAGCTCCAACAGATACGATTTACCAACACCACTCTTACCTACTATATAGAGATGCCGTTTGCGATCAGCCCGCTTGATACCAAACTTGATGTTGGCCTGACGAAAATTGGTACTACCAATCAGGCTAAGCGCTACTGGTTCGGTATTAACAGGTGTGGGCAGGTTGGCTGGTGGCTCCCCTACTTTGGTGTTGGTATACGCTACGCCAGGAGTCTCAACTGATACATGTGGCAAATGATATAGACTGGCTACTTCTTCGATATTGAGTACATAGCCTCGGCTATCGAATAACCTGGCTCGGTAATTGCGTAACCCCTCCTCGCCGGCATGAATACCGTTGTTGGTAAAACCGTTGAGATTGACAGTGTTAAACTGTTTGAAACCGCCCACCAGAGCTTGTATTCTAGTTTTGGCAGCATCATCAGAATTGCCGATGTACATAGCGCGTATACGTGTTTCATAGCCGAGTTTTTGGGCTTTGGTCTCGACCGCAGTGAGCAGCGTGGTAGCACCAGGACTTAATTCTACCTTGTCTTTCTTATCCTCTTTCTTGCCCTCAGCGCCTGCTGGCTTAAAAGCAGCACCGAACAGTGCACCGATAAATTTTAGCGGTGCGGTTGCCAGCCGTTTCTTCCAGTCGGCAAAAAGCATCTGGCTTAGGGTAACGGTTTTCTTTCCTGTCCTTACCTCTTCGACATAATCCAGCGAACGTTTGTGCCAGCTATCATCTATTGGACGCAGTAGTACCTGTATCCAAATCTCTTCCTGATCAGCAAGCGACGCTAGAGCTGTAGTCATGCCTGCCAATGGATCTACCTCAAAGCTAGTAAATGTTTTGATAGGAAATATCTCGTCTTTGGTCAACTCCAGCTCAGTGCTATATGGTGTGCGACCAGATAGAGCTGTCACGGCATAATCTTGATCCATCTCATATATTTGTACGGTTGGATATTGGGCGTAGATCTGACTTTCGACAAATGATTTGAGATGCTTGGGCACCCAGGCGTAGAAGTGTATTTTATTGCCTTGAGCAGCTATCTCAAAGCTGATATGTTCTTGGATACTACCCTCTTTGGTGATCTCACTAGCTGGTCGTAATATACCGTGGAGCGCTGCAAACATTTGCTCGGCATTGAGCTCTTTTTGTTCATTATTCTTGGGTACAATAATTTGCAGTAGGGTGTGCTCTATATTGGATACGTATTCAATTTTGCGACGATTCTGCCAGATGAGATAAGCTAAAATTGCGGCAATTACTGTCCAGCCCCAATATCGGAATAGCACTGTTGCCAGCACGTTGATAATAGTCCCAACGATGGAAAAAAAATCTTGCATGTATATGTAGGGTGGTTAAGCCAAAAGTAATTACTTTGAGGCTAGTTGATAGACGCCTTTGTCGACGCGCTCAAATTGAGGTTTTTCCTGCAGATTGAGCACAATGGTACTAGCTTTGACCTGACGTCGCGCAAGCACGCGGCGCACGATCTCGTCACGACTTAGCGGTGACTCTTCGCGCAATACCTCTTCTATAATATCAGCTACCGTGCCCGCCTGATAGCCCCATTCAGTCAGCGCATAAATACCCCGCCCTATCAGAACAAATCGCTTGTCTTTGATAAGCTCGTTGTGGACGGCTTGAGTAGTAACTTTTTTGGGATTGGCTTTGAGCTTGCTTATAGCATTGGCAATTTCGGTAAAATGCATTGGGCGGCCGGCCTTCTTGAGCACCAAGAATATTTTGTCGCGAATGCTCTTAGGGTTGACCTCGGGCCATTTGCTCAGGCCCCAATGGTCATCAAATTGCGATATCTTGTTAGCAGCTGTGGCGACTTGCTGCAAGGTTTTCTCTTGATGCGGTCCATCAATACGGCCGGCAATGGTTGCAAATTTGCTAGGTTTGTTGATCTCAGTAATGGCAGCTACCAACTGATCATGTAACTCGGCTATTTGTTGTGGAGAAAAGCTATCAAGATCAACTACTAGTGGTACTCGATACTGTATCTGATCGTTCCAGTCATAATCAGGGTTGAGTTTGAGTAGCAGAGCCAAGTAGGCCTGGTCGGCTTCAGCGAGATTGAGCTCAGTGCACAAATCGCCAAAACATATTACGCCGCCATAAGAATTAATGGCTTCGCTGATCTTTTGGTGCACATCTGTAGCTGCGCTATGATTTTGGCGAATACGGTTAGTAGCCGATTTCTCGATCTGACGTACGCGCTCGCGGGTAATACCCAAATCTTGTCCTATCTGTTCGAGGGTTTGGTAGTCATTGGTTGTCGAAACACCATGGCGGCGACGTAGTATCTCGCGGTCACGGTCTTTTTTGAGCTGCTTTAGATTGTGTTCGATCGCAGCACTTAGGGTAGCGCGATCAAAGGTTGACTGTTTCATAGTATTTATGGTGAAAATAAATGTGATGCCAAGATGAGCTCCATCTGTTGGCATCAAATTACTACCCAATTATATCATCGAAACTTGTTTTGGTCAACTATTTTGAGTTCTTTTTGTTGGCTCGAGGGGCAAAGCGACGACCTCTACCAGGGTTCTGTCTGGCTTGTTCCAATAGCTCTTGGCATTGTTTTAGGCTAAGCTTCTTGGGGTCCTGGTCTTTTGGGACTTTGGCGTTGGTGCTACCGTCTGTCACATAGGGGCCATAACGACCATTGAGGACCTGTATTTTTTCTATCTCGAAATCTTGGATGAGTTTGGCAGCATCAGCTTTGCGTTTGGCGACTATCAACTCTCGGGCTTCAGTCTCTTTGATACTAAATGGATCACCGTCTTTGATTGAGACAAAGCTGTCGCCTACTTTTACATATGGACCAAAACGCCCGATGTTGGCGGTAATTTCCTCGCCTTCAGAAGTTTTACCCACGACTCGAGGGAGTTTGAACATCTCCAAAGCTTCCTCGAGAGTTACATCATTGATCTTGCGCCCAGCTGGCATAGGTGCAAATTTCGGTTTTTGTTCATCAGTAGCCTCGCCTATCTGAAGCATAGCACCATAGCGGCCTAACCTGGCTATCACTGGTTTGCCTGATTTGGGATCTTTGCCCAGTACTCGGCCTTGGCTCGCCTCATGTCTGGTGATATCTTCACTGCCAGCGATCAGCTTATGAAAAGGACCGTAGAATGATTTGATCATTTTATGCCATTCTTGTTTGCCTGCAGCTATTTGATCAAATTCAGCCTCAACATCTGCAGTAAAATTGTAGTCCATAATATCTGTGAAGTACTTGAGTAAGAAATCAGCCACGACCATGCCTGTATCGGTAGGCCGCAAGCGATTCGCATCAGTATCGTAGCCCTCATCGCGCTGTTCAGTAGCTATTTTCTTGTTAGTTAGTGCAAGTTCTGTTACTGGGCGTGTTTTTTCCATACCTTCAGACTTAGTAACATACTCGCGAGTTTGGATGGTAGATATGGTAGGTGCATAGGTACTTGGTCGACCGATGCCACGTTTTTCCAACTCACGCACCAGGCTAGCTTCGTTGTAGCGAGCTGGTGGTCGGGCATATGTTTGGGTGGCCAAGATCTGCAGGGTCTGTAGCTGATCCCCAGATGATATGTCGGGCAAAATAGTATCATCCTGGCCGGTCGATTTGGGATAAGCTCGCAAAAATCCGGCAAATACTACTATCTCGCCTTTGGCAATAAAGTGCTCTTTGACAGCCTTGGTATTGATGGTAATCTCTGTTTTTTCCAGCTTGGCATCAGACATCTGTGAACCCATGGCGCGAGCACGGATCAACTGATAAAGTTTGGCTTGAGCGGTATCGGCACCGGCTTTGTCGAGTGCAAAATTGGTGGGTCGAATCGCTTCGTGCGCTTCCTGGGCATTGGCGGTCCGGCTTTTGTACACTCGGCTTTGGTAATATTCGGGGCCAAAATCCTTTTCAATTACTTGTTTGGCTTGGGTAAGCGCTTGATTACTGAGGT
This sequence comes from uncultured Candidatus Saccharibacteria bacterium, assembly GCA_964637185.1. GTDB lineage: Bacteria > Patescibacteriota > Saccharimonadia > CAILAD01 > BJGX01 > CAZSVP01. The sequence goes on from CAZWVB010000009.1 coordinate 5,178, forward strand.
TGACCGAATCGGTACGCATATAAGTGATATGCCCGGCCTCGTAAAGCTTTTGGGCCAACACCATAGTCTGGCGCACACTGTAGCCGAGCCTGGAGCTGGCAGCTTGTTGTAGGGTTGAGGTGGTAAATGGCGCTGCTGGACTACGTTTGCTGGGTTTTTTGGTAATATCTGCTACCGTAAATTCCTGATCAGCGACCTTTTTTAGCCAAGCCTCAGCAGATTTTTGGTCAGCCAATCTGGTATTCAGCTCGGCTTTGAGTATCTCGCCTTTTTTGGTTTTGAACTCAGCTGTTATCTTGTAATCTGATTTTTGCTCAAATGCTTCTATCTCACGTTCGCGCTCCACTATCAAGCGCACTGCGACAGATTGGACACGGCCAGCACTTAGTCCTGTCCGTATCTTCTTCCATAGTACTGGGCTGAGCTCGTAACCGACCAAGCGGTCGAGCACACGGCGGGCCTGCTGAGCGTCGACCAAGTTGAGATCGATCACACGAGGGTTTTTGACTGCCTCAGTGATGGCTTCACGCGTGATCTCATGAAAAACTATACGTTTGGTGGTCTTATCATTTAGGCCAAGCGCGTTGCACAGATGCCAACTGATGGCCTCTCCTTCGCGGTCTTCATCGGTGGCGAGCCAGACGGTGTTGCCTTTGGCGGCACGTTTGAGCTCAGCTACGGTTTTAGTTTTGTCAGGACTTATTTCGTACTCAGGCTCAAAATTATGCTCGATGTCCACACCAATACCGCTTTTGGGTAGATCGCGGATATGGCCCATAGAGCTTAGTACCTTGTAGTCAGATCCAAGGTATTTCTCGATGGTTTTAGCTTTGGCTGGTGATTCTACTATTACTAAATTTTTTGGCATAATTTGCGGGTGTTAACGCTTATGTTGCAGCAAATGTCGTGCTGCGTCAAGTTCGGTACTATATATGAGCGTAACGTATTTTGTCAAATAGATGGATAGTCGCTTGCGTTACTGAGAACAATAATGATATGCGAAAACCCGCCCTCATTCGAGGACGGGAGTCCGCGGTGAAGACGGGCTGGATGAAGTGCGATCTGGAGGCTCAGCTAACTCAGGTGCCGACGAGATCTGGCATGTGGTGGTGGACCACACTCACGATCTCTCTGAACGCAGTCACCAGATGCTCCAGCGAAGCGTTCCTGTTGAAGCACACTCTCAGCTTGAAGTGAGGTTCCGAGCCGAAACCCTGGGTGATCTTGAGGCCGCGGACTTGGTCGACGTTGAGCAATCCACGTAGCAAGCTCATGTTCTCTGGATTCAGCCGGTGTTGCTCGGCTTCGATGCTGCCTGAGTTGAACAAGTCGAGGACCTCTGTACCGTGGCGCAGCACTGTGCCGACACCATTCAGGCAGAGCTCCTCCATTTTTACTGTAAACATCGCGTCTCCTCTCGCAATGGGACTTCTTGGTCGCGATCACACGATACTACAATTTTTGGAGTAAAAATGCAACTATCAAATACAGACGGCTAGCGAGCCACCCATTGGCCTGCACCCATGCTGCGGATCTTGCCGGTGATTTCCATGAGGCTTAGAGTTTGGGCTAGCTCAGGGCTGGTGAGTTTCAACCGGTCAAGCAGCTGCTCGGTAGTATTGCTGCCTTCTTCGACTAGCTCGACTATGCGGGCCTCAAGTGCACTGGCTGGCCTAGGCGCTTTGCGTGGGAGCGCTGGGTTGCGCAACTCAAACTCAGCCAGTACATCAGTGGCATCGGTAACTGGTTTGGCGCCGCTTTTGAGCAGATTGTTGGGGCCTGCGCTATGAGGGTTGTAGACACTACCAGGTACGGCCATGACGGTACGGTTGGCTTGGACAGCAAAATTGGCGGTGATGAGGCTGCCACTTTTGGCATCAGCTTCGGGGATAATCACCCCCAATGCCAGGCCCGCGATGATACGATTGCGCGCTGGAAAGTTGAAAGCCTGAGTGCTGGTGCCGGCTGCATACTCGCTCAGGATAGCTCCACCAGACTGCAATATTTGCTGAGCAATGTGGCGGTTGCCGGCTGGATAAACACTGTCAATTCCGTTGCCAAGTACAGCTATAGTATAGCCCTTGGCATCTAGGGCGGCTTGGTGCGCAATAGCATCAATGCCATATGCCAGCCCGCTAACTATGCCAAATCCGCTGCTAGCCAAATCATAAGCCAGTCGATAGCAGATCTTTCGACCATAATCACTAGGTTTGCGGGTGCCAACTATAGCTATGAGTGGCAACTCCTGCAAGGTACCTCGCAGGTACAGCTTCTTTGGTGGCGATCCTATCGTAGAAAGCAACTCTGGATAGTCCTTGCTATTTAGCATAAGTTCTTGTATATTTGGCGATTCTTTCATACCTGTTGAGCTTAGAGCATCAAAAAACTCTTGTGTTAAAAGTATTGACAAACTACGTCGGCTGTGATAGTATAGCTTGCGATTCAGTAATTACGCCTGGCGTAAGCACTTTATGAGGGGTTAGTAACCGTGAGGGTAATAACCAAATAGCGCTCTGTTGAAGGGAGTACTCTGCTACCCGAGCCAAACGACCTAAAACTCACCCTCCTTTTAGGTTCTCGTGGTAGCAGGCTACTCCCTTTAAATCCGCGGTCTATATATATATTTTGAGACCGAAAAATCCATTCTCATGGGACGGCTTTAAAGGGTGTGACAAACAGACTATGTGGGTTCGCCCCTTAGTCTGTTTTTGTTTTGTGCAAGCTCAAGCGGTAGATGGACGAGGCTGTGTGATCATCGACCTACTGCTTGAGCTTCACACACTGGCTATGTCCCCGGCTACTTGATGGCACCCCCTACAAAAAACCATCTCGAGACAGTAACATAGCCTTTTTGTGTTTGCCCGCTCGTGACGGGATCTATCCTATTGTGGCACACACCAATTACCCATTGCGAGCGTGGAGCGCTTTGGTTTTTGCAAAAATATCAAATTGTACATTTGGGACCCAAAATGACGTTGGCCGTGTGGCCAGAAAGGTACTACGACGTCAATTTCATTATATACATAAGCGAACAAAAAACAAACAGTTTTTTTGATTTTTTTACATTTTTTCGATCGGATATTTGAAATCAGCTAGAGTGATTTTCAATACTGCTAGTGGTCGGATCGGATGATAGGCCTTGTACTCATTGTCGCTGTATTCATCGCTGGCTGTTTTGGGAAATATATAGACAAACCCCTCATCTTGTACATGATCCTCGCGCTCGACAGCAAACTGTACATTGGTGCGAGGCAACTTGCCCTTTTCGCGGGTAGTTTGGATGTGGCTGCTCCGCCAACCATTGATTTCCACGCCGCCGGTCAAAGCACTAAACATAGCCATGGCCGGAGTATCTGTCATATAGACTGCCAGACGATTACCAGACTCTTTAGCTGAGTCGTTGGCTTGGCGTGGTTGTAGCTCTGTAAGCTTGAGTGTAGTGCCATGCATAATTATCCCCTGGCCGACGGCCCACTGTAGGAAGTTTTCAACTTGCGAGACGGTATAGTAACGAAAATTGTCAGTATCTTCATGCTGCTCGGCTGCAGTATGCAGATAGTCCAACACGGCCTCAATGGGCTCTTTTTGGGCTTCGAGATTGCGATAGGCCTCGCCTACATCGCCGGCTGCTTCAAATTGTGAACCTTCGCTAGGCATTGTCTACGGCCTGCGAGCTGTGCTCGATCCCGGTATTGAGAGATTCGATGATCAATGCAGTAGTTTGGTCGACAACGTTTGGGAGTTGGTCGGATTCTGATTTGCCAAACTTCTGCAGCACAAACTCGTCGGCTGGCACACGCTTGAGCAAGTCGTTTTTGATACCTACCCGAAAACGCACAAAACCCTCACCGCATTTGGCGATGATATCTTTGAGTCCATTGTGTCCGCCGCTACTACCACCGATCCGAACACGAACAGTCCCAAACGCCAAATCCAGATCGTCGCTAACTACCCAGATATCCTCCGGGCTGAGTTTGTAATAATCCATCAGCTTGCGTACGCTATCGCCACTGAGGTTCATAAAGGTGGTCGGTTTGGCGATCAGTATGGTCTCTTGCTTGTTGTATACCAGACTAGCCAGTTCGGCTCTCAGTTTGGGCTCATTGGCAAAACTAGTACCAAGCTGTTTTACTAGCTCATCTGCTATCATATAGCCAAGATTGTGGCGGGTTTGAGAATATTCCGACCCTGGGTTGCCGAGGCCTACAATTAGTTTCATAGAAGCCATTATATCAGACTTGACATCGTGCTCATCATATTGTATAGTATCTTCTGCAGATCGACCAAGGAGTGTGATGATACGACTAGCATAGCCTATGCGAGGTAAATCCCCAACCTTGCTACAGGCCTTTCAAAAAACATCTGCAACCACACAACTGCCGAGCCGGGACCCCTGACGGGGCCCGGCAAGTCAAGTGTAGTGATTAGGGAGTCGAAGCCCCGGTCTACGGAGACTGCTACACTTATCACGCGTGGGGAGCTGGGGCTAGGCAGCCCGGTAGCGATGCCACATGGTCCGTAAATTGGACTTCGGTTCGGTTTCAATTGTGGCTGATGTCTTTGGGTTCCCAAGGACTAAGAGTTTGGCGAGGGTGAGTCACACGGTCCCAGACCGGTGCGATGCTTTGGTGGTGTGAACTGCGATAAGCTTTGGCTCCAATTGTCTTGGTGGTGGTGGCTTCGGCCACCACCACCAAACAGCCCAAAAAAGTAATAATTCAAAAAAAGACGCTGTTTAAGCGTCCTTTTTGTATTTACTCTTCATCTCTATTATTATTGGTACGCCAGTGAGGCCAAATTGCTCGCGCAGTCGATTCTCCAGATAGCGCGGATAGCTAAAATGAATATCGTCAACATGAGAACCAAAAAATGTGAATTTGGGCGGGTTGGTATCTGTCTGGGTGACGTAGTTGAGTTTGGGATGAATACGCCCATGCCCGGCCGGTGGGTGCTTGGCCATAGCAGTCTGGACCAACTGATTGAGCTCAGTGGTACGAAGTTGCAGCCCCATCCGCTTGTAAATATCCAAAGATGTACTCAAAAGTTTTTGAGTATTGAGGCCAGTAGCTGCAGATAGATATATTACCGGTGCCCACCAAACGAACTGCAGTGAGCGTTTGAGCTCGGCCAACAAATGGTTTTGTTCGTATTCGTCATCAAGCAAATCCCATTTGTTGATAGCTATCACTAGTCCTTTGCCTGCTTCCTTGGCTTGGCCGATGATGTGAGTGTCCTGGGCGGTCAAACCTTCGGTGGCATCAATCAGAGCGACACATATATCAACCCGTTCAATCGCGCTTTGGGCGCGGTTGACGGCAAAGAATTCAACACCCCGCCCTACCTTGCCAGAGCGTCTGATACCGGCGGTATCAGTGATGGTAATTACTTGGTCTTTGTATTCCACACTGGCTTGGTTGGTGTCGCGGGTAGTGCCGGCTTCAGCGCTGACTATTGCGATATCAGAATTGGTGAGCTTGTTGATCAGGCTTGATTTGCCAACATTGGGCCGTCCAATCAAGGCTATGGAGATGCCGCGGACCTTTTCTATCTGAGTTGGCTCAGCTGTAGGCAACAATTTTGACAAGCACTGCACCAGCTCGTCGATGCCGGTATTGTGTATAGCAGAGATTTGCAAGATCGTCTTGATGCCAAGGGCCATAAATTGTTCGGTTGGCAGTACTGACGGCTGATCAGACTTGGCCAGTACCAGCACGACAGGCGTGCCGAGTTTGTGTAGCCTGGCTGCTAGCCGACGCTCGACATCGGTCAATGGCGTAGCACTATCGACCACTAAGACGATAGCGGAGGCATCGGCCAAGGCTTGGTCTAGCTTGGTCTGGGCTGACTGCTCAATCTCGCCATTGGCTTTCATAATACCAGCTGTATCGATCAGCTCGGCAGCCTTACCGTCCAGCTCCACTGGTGCTGTTACCAGATCGCGTGTGGTGCCTGCCTCATCGGCAATAATAGCTTTGCGCCGACCAACCAATCGGTTGAACAACGAGCTTTTACCGGCGTTGGGAAGACCGGCGATAACAATAGTAGGTGTTGATTTGACTTTCATAACTAATTATTTCCAAACTAGATTGGCAAACGCCCAGTCTACCATATTTTTGCTTTCTTGAAAACGGTTGGGGCTGTTGAGCACCACAGTAATGATCTCATGGCCGTCTTTGGCACTTAGTGTGATCAAGCACTCACCCGCTTGGCCAGTCTTGCCGGTCTTAAGCCCGATAATGTATGGATATGCCAAAAGCTGGTTGGTGGAAGTAAAACTATAGGGCGTCCCGCCCAGTGATTTGACAGTGGTTTTTGGCGTTTTGATGATCTCTCGAAAGCGTGGGTTTTGTAGCAACACACGAGACATCGTAGCCAGATCAGCTACCGAGCTGACGTGGCCGGATTGGTCTAACCCAGTCGGGTTTTCGAAATGTGTATCATTGAGACCGAGTTGCTTAGCATACTCATTCATACGGGCCACGAAGGCTTCTTTGGAACCGGCATCATAGATAGCCAGTGCTTCGGCGGCATCATTGGCTGAGTAGATTAGTAGCATTTTCATTATATCTTCAAGCCGGAATTGTTGGCCTACTCTCAGCCCTAGTGCTTGAGCATCAGTCTGGTCGGCAGAAAAAGATTGTTGGATAGTCACTATCTCATCTGGCTGATGCCGATTCATGATGACGATGGCCGTCATCAGCTTGGTCAGCGAAGCTGGCTCGAGTCTCTGATGCGGCTGTTTGGAAGCCACTATCGAACCTGTTGTGCTATCCATGATCGCTCCTGACTCGGCTTGGATATTGTATGGTTTGGCTGATGGTACTGCGGTAAGTGTGGCAGGTCCCATAGCCATGGAATGCTGGTTCGTAGGCTTGTGCCATGATATTTGAGCAACTTTGCTAGCGAGACTGTCAGCCACACGGCCTATCGGCCCCAAACCAGCTGCAATCAACATCGTAACTATAAGGATTATACTCATGGTGTTATTGTAGCAATCTTTTGCCAATCGCCTGGCTTGAGCTGACCAAGTTTATAGTCGCCCAAGCTAACGCGCTGTAATTTGGTGACTTTGTAGCCTAGTGCTTGCAAGGTACGTCTGATTTGGCGGTTGCGTCCCTCATGAATTACGACACTGAGCTCTCGGCCACGGCCTTCGACCTTGTCAAACTTGCTGATGCCATCTTCAAGCGCGACCCCATGCAGCAGCTTGTTGATTGCACTTGCAACAATCGGCTCATCCAATACTAAGTAGTAAGTTTTTTGCTTGTTATGGCGGGGGTGGCTGAGCTGGTTGATGAGATTGCCATCTGAGCTGAGTAGTAGTAGTCCCTCACTGTCTTTGTCTAGCCGACCGGCCAACTTGAGCTGCTGGTACTGAGGTGGGAGCAATTCAAATACTGATTTGTCGTTGCCCTGTGGTTGGTGGCTACAGACATAGCCAACTGGCTTGTTCATAATGATAGTGGCTTGGATGATTGGCTCTGCTGCTTGATCGTCGACAGTAATGGTATCTTGATGGATATCGACAATTGTAGCTAGATGCTCCACTTTCTGGCCATTGCATTTGACACGACCTGCTATCAACAGATCATCAGCTTTGCGACGGCTAGTGGCAAAACCCAATTGTACTAGAGCCTGGTTGATCCTCATTTTTTTGTCTCGGTCAATCTTGGTAGATCTGCAATGCTGTCGATACCGAATAGCAGAAGGAACTGCTCTGTGGTGTTCCAGTACGAATCCGGCTGGCTATCACGAGTCTGTATGCTCTGCTCTATCAGCCCGAGCTCACGCAGGTTGTCTAGAGTATTTTCACTTTGGACACCGCGAAATTCATCAATCTGGGTTTTGGTGATAGGCTGATGGTAGGCCACTATGGATAGTACCTCTAGGCTAGTGGATGAAAGCTGTGGTTTTTTGGCATTTTCAAGCTGACCGATGATATCGTTATACTCGGGTTTCGTCACTAACATAATGCCTTTCGTAAAAGACCTTAGCTCCAGGCTGGTTTTGCTGAGCAGCTTAGCTAGTTCATCGATCGCAGTTTGGCAGCGGGTAGTATCCTGTCCAGCCACTTTGGCGATCTGATCTAGTGACACAGGCTTGGAGCTCGTAAACAATACTGCTAGGATTTGATTGGTTAGTTGGCTCATAGACTGGCTCTTTGTAGACATAGTTCTGATCCGTGAATACTTATAATATATTCACCTTGGCGCAAGCTGTTGAGTAGACACAAGAAATACACGATGCCCTGAGCTTGATCTCGGCAGTCACTAAGTAATGAGTTGAGTTGAATTATGTCATGTGACTTCATGGCCTGTGCAAAAGCCTGACGGTGTTGGGCGAGCTCCGGCCTGTTGCGAGCAAATCGCAGCTCAAACTGTTCGCGTTGGGCTTGATTATCGGACAATCTTTGAATGGCTTGATTGAATCTGGTAAGTAAGTGGCTGTAATCACCTGTAATCGGTTCATGTACTGTACTATATCGAGGCTTGGCAGATTGCCAAAGCTGAGTCAGCAGAGAGGCGCTGTGGCGCACTTGTTGGTATTGACGCAACTTCTCCGCCAGATCAGAGTCTGACGGCTCGTCTGCTTCCTCCAAACTACCAGATAGAGCCCGAGCTTTGATGGCAATCAACTGCGCGGCTACTGACAAGAACGCTTGCAGCTCGTCGGTCGCCATACTATGCTCAGACACATATTGGAGGTAGTCATTGGTGATTTGGGCGAGGCTGACATCGCATATATCCAGATCGTTGCACGTCACCAATTCCAAAAGTAATTCGAGTGGCCCATCATATACGTCTAAATTTACTTCGTAGCTCACGCAATTCCTATGGGCTTAGTCGATGCATGTCACGTGGGAACAAGGTAGCTTCTTTGACATTACCAAGACCGATGATCTTCTGCGTTAGCCGCTCAAGCCCCAATCCAAAGCCGCCGTGTGGTGGCATACCATATAAGAATGCCTGCAGATAATATTTGAATCCCGGATCGCTCGGATCACCACCCATGGCCTTGAGTTGCTCTACTAGTATCGGATAACGATGCTCACGCTGGGTGAGGGTTACTATTTCAACCCCACGAAATATGAGATCGGCACGCTCACAAACATCTGGGTTATCAGGGTTGATCATGTGGTAGAATTTCATCTCTGAAGTTGGAAAGTCAGTGATATAGACAGCCTCACTACCCCATTTTTTGAGAGCATACTCAGAAGCAAACCGTTCCTCAGCTGGCGTTGGGTCTTTCTCACCTCTAGTGTCATCTTTGGTGGCAGCGAAATAGAGCTCATGCAACTCAGCCATGGGTAGTTCTGGGATCTTTGGAGTCAATTTGGCTGGTTTGGCGTTGAGGCTAGTCAGTTCAGATTTACAATTTTTCCAAATTTTCTGATTGAGATTGTATATAAGATCACTCAGTAAATTTTTGATATCAGCAAAGCTATCGATAAATCCCATCTCAACATCGACAGTGATGTATTCGCTCATATGCCGTGTGGTCATGGATGGCTCGGCGCGGTACGTGCCACCTATCTCAAATACGCGCTCGTAGACGCCGACCATCATTTGTTTGTAGAACTGGGCTGATTGGGCCAACGTGGCGCTACGATCGAAATAATCCAGCTGAAATGTCTCAGCTCCACCCTCGGTAGCCTTGGCCAATATCTTGGGACTATGAAACGGTACAAAATCACGGGCAAGGAGTTGCTCGCGTAGGATATTCTCAACCTCAGCTTGAACTTTAAATATTTGTTGCTCGGTAGTATTACGCAGGCTGATCACTCGATGCTCAAACAATGAGTCTAGATGCTCCGGCTTGTGACTGATAGGCTTGTCTACCTCGATCGGCATGACCTCATGAACTGGTGTCAGTACAGTGAGCTTCGGCTCATGTATCTCTACCCCACCTGGAGCACGCTCGTCTTTGAAAACATTTCCAGTAACCTCCAGCACACTTCCAAGCTGCAAATCATCAAGTTTTTTGACCTCGGTTTCGTCCTCAACTAGCACTTGAGTAAGGCCGCTACGGTCGCGGATGACCAAGAAGTTGAGTCCTCCCAGTAGGCGCTTCTTGTATAGCCAGCCAGCAATAGTCACCTGCTTATCTATATGTTTTGATAAATCAGTATGTAGAGTTCGCATATTTGCCTATTTTATCAGATATAGCCACGTAAAACTAGCCATCACGAAGAAGAGCCCGAAGGGCTCCCCCTCGGGCTCAGTAAGTCGCTACAGCTCTCATCTTGGCTGGTATGGCACCCAGCTGATGATGGCGTCGAGAATGCCCTTCTTCGGCGGCGCCTTCTCGGCAATCGTGATCAAGCCTCGCCGGTCGAGCGTGCCGTAGGTCTGGCTGACACCGTTGGTGGACAGCGCCAGATTGCTGGCCACCTGTCGGAGTGTGCATCGACCCAGTCGCTTGATCTCGAGCGCGATGTCGCGCTGGCGCGGCTTGAGCCCTTTGAGGCGCGGGTCGGGCGTCTCAGTGTTGTCGGTGAAGCCAAACTCTAACTGTCGAGGCGCTGGCAACCAATCACTACTAGCTCCCATGACTATTCTCCTTGTGTACGAAGTAGATCTGCTCAGTAGTAGAACTCCCATTGACGCTCATGATCAGGCAAGTGGTAGTTCCAGCCCATGAATTGCATCTGACATGGCCCGCACAAGAAGCCACTGTCGTTCACGTCATTTGGGCACTGGTTGTTCAGAGCGATGCACTTGCCGCCGCGTGCGGCTGCATCTGCGCGCATTGCATCGCGTGCCTCGGCCACATACTGCTCGCGTTCGGCAGGGCTCATCCTGGCCTGCTCAGCCGGTGTCTTGTGTGTGAATGTGGGCATTGTGCCCCTCCTAACTATCAATTCGGTCAAGGTACGCCCTGAGTTGGTCTATCAGCTCAGGTGTCAGGTGCAGACTGAAGTAGACACACACCATGTTGAAGCTGTCGCGCCAGCGCAACACACTGGCCACGACGTGGTTGTTGATGACCAGCAAGCTCAACGTGTCGTCACTGGGGCGCTCATCGGAAAGGCTAACGCAGATGTGCGCTTGGCGCAGCTCGACAAACGGGTTGCAGAGATTGGTATAGCCCAGGTACTTCACGAGGCTATCGAACCACTCCTGCTCCTGAAGCCATATGCGCTCTTCTCCGGTGATCACCCGCATGGGTGCCGGTGTTTGTGGCAGCTCCATACTGTCACCTGCTTTCGATTGTGAAACAACTATTGGGTATTATCCTGCAAAGTCGGGCCGATCTCAATCATAACCAAAAAAGACCCAAGGGAGCTGGATCTTTTTCAAATTAGCTACTGAGCTGATGGCGTCTGCGGGGGTTGTTGCGGAGCTTGTGGTGCGGCTGGAGCCTGAGCTGGCGCTGCTTGTTGTGGAGCAGAAGCTGGCGCAGCGCCACTTTCATCTAGTACGCGCTTGATAGTGGCTACCACATCCTCAAGCGTGACTTGTGATTTGACCAAGTATTCATCGACACCTAACTTCTCACCACGCTCACGGTCTTCGGGCGCGCTGAGAGCTGTCATCATCACTACTCTAGTATGGGCTATTTGGGGCGTAGTGCGGATGATGTCGAGCACATCAAAGCCAGAAATACGTGGCATCATAATATCCAAAATAATCAGATCGGGGCGTTCCTTGACAGCTACTGCCAAGGCCTCTTCGCCATTGCTGGCGGTTGAGATTTGATAACCCTCGGCTTGCAAACGCGCGGTATATACATCGCGCAAACTTATGTCATCTTCTACTATCAGTATCTTTGCCATTTATGGATTGCCCTCGTTTATGCTTAAGCTATTTAACCTCATTATAACAAATCTTTACTTTTTGGCTAGAGGCAGACTAAACCCAAAAGTTGATCCCTCACCAAGTTTACTTTCAACAAACATCTTACCGCCATACATTTCTACTAGGCTGCGGGCGATATAAAGACCAAGTCCAGTACCACCAATATCTCGCGTCAGTGAGTTGTTTACGCGGTAAAATTTCTCAAACATATGCCGAAGATCATCTGGTGCGATGCCCATGCCGGTATCCCGGACTCGTAGTGTGACATTGTTCTTATCACCAGTCAGCTCCATCTCGACCGAACCTTTGGGGGTATATTTGATGGCATTGTCGACCAGATTGGTAATAACCTCACGTATACGACCGGAGTCGGCATTGACCATATACATCGGTGCGACTACTGCCTCGTTGAGATTGGCGGATTTGCCTATATGGGTATATAGTTTGAGGCCCTTGCGACTGGCAACCATTTCCATCTCGGAGCTGATCTGGCTGACTACATCACTGAGGTTGAATATCTCACGGTGATCCTGGAGTCTTTGGTCTTCGATCTTGGTGACACTGAGTAGATCTTGGAATAGTTTGCCCAGATGAACTGCTGAGTTGTGGGCTTTATCCAAGAAGTTCTTGCCTCGCTCGTCGATAGTGGCTAGATTGGGGTTGGTAGCCATAGATATGTAGCCCTCGATAGCCGCCACTGGCGTACGCATCTCATGGCTAGCGGTAGACACAAACTCATTGCGTTCGCGTTGCAGTGCTTTTTGATCTGATATGTCGTGCAGTACAGCAATCGCACCTGATATCTCGTTGTTGACATCGACCGTAGGTGCGATTGACATCGATACGGCAATTTTATTGTTCTGTTTGTCTACGACCGAATACGCATCGGTAGTCAGCTGATTCTTTTGCTCGAATACTTGCAAAAACGGATCATTGGCATTTGTTATCTCGTTGCCTGTGCCATCGCGTAGCTTCATCACATTGAGGTAATACACTCCAGTGGCACTTTTGAGATCCCAGCCAAACATGTCCTCGGCCGCGATGTTCATCAGTACTATCTTGCGCTCGTTGTCGATACCTACTACCGGATCGGCGATGCTAGCGAGCATCAATTTCTCCGAAAACTGCGTGCTGTCTATCTGATTGCTTATTCGGCTGGCGTAGCTAGTGGCTTGTTTGAACTGTTCAAAAGCCACAGCTATGAAAGCTCCAAAGAGTATTGCCACTACATTGAGCCCCAAACTAATCACGTTGAATTCAAAATGCCCATTTTGCATACTTAGTATACCAACACTTAGCAAGAAACCACTGGCCGCCAAAAAAATGTTGATAAACCAGGCACGTATGCCCAGTACACAGCTCATCGTGAGTATTAGTAGCCAAGCTCCGTAGTATGGTGAGGTGAACCCACCAGTTACAGATATCACTACAAAATATTGCAGCATCACAAAGCTAATGGCGATGTAACTGCTCATGTATGGTAGTCGACCGCTAACTCGATTGAACAAGAAGAAATCGTAACACAGGCCAGCAAGCGCGATTGGGCCATTGATGTAAATCAACAAACTAGACGGTATCGTTATGCCAAAAAGCGTGACTACCAAACAAAAGATCAACACGATGAAGTTGTTGATGACAGTGGCATCCAATACGATGGATTGGAGACTTTTTTCTTTGCCGATAATCTGCATAACTATCTGGTACTAGTATAGCATAAGGAGTTTTGTATACAGCGGTTTTAGAGTGCTTTGAGCACACGCTCTAGGTAGGAGTCATGAACATCGACTTTGCCATTGGCATTGGGGCAATGAGTATCTACTTGTTTATGTGAAGTGATGCCATAAAACCGTATTTTTTCTTCCCCTCTATCCACTCTGAATTCTTGCTTAATGTGATATTTCTCAGCCAACCATCTGACAAGAGCTACCACAGCTTCAAATTGTAGATTGTTGGCATCTAAATCGTGTTCGTCCTGTCCTTCTATCTCTATGCCTATGCAACTCTGGTTGGCACATTTAGCATGGCGGCAAAAAGTATTTGATGCAGGGCTTAACTGATAAATATCGCCATTACTGAGTATTGCAAATTGTACTGAGAGCCCACGCCTGCGTAGCAGCGCTGCCAAGTGGTTGATGCCCATGTTATTGATTGGCTCTCCCCACCAATGTAAAACGATGCAAGTTGGCTCGATGGTGTTTTTCGCATCCACCCATGGCAATATATGTCGTTTGGTAGCTGGTTTAGGCGTCATTGAATGCTACAGTGTTGCGAAGTTTTACAAATTCGCCTAAAACTACTTTGAGGCCATCCTCGTTTTTATACCAAATATCAGGTGCAAAATTTGGTCCAGTTGGGCAATTAACACGATAGATATCAACACTATCGGGCGTATGTTTTTTCCACACACACCAACCACGTCGCTGTGTGTACGGTGAGTTCACAATAATAAACGAGTTATAGCTCATACCCTGGTCATCCATCATGTTGAGTGTGCGACGCACATTGTCGGGTATGGTGATAGAGGCATCTTCAATGATCATGGCATCAGTTGGTACACCAGCCCCTTCGGCTATTGCAGCATATTTGGCTGCCTCGGTCTCATCCTCGCTTTTGCCGTAAAAAGGCCCTTTCCCGCTAAAAATGATCTTAGGCGCAAGGTGTTGCCGATAAAGCTCAATTGCCTTTTGTGCTCGCAATGGCGTTTTGGCGCCAAATACATATATGTAATCAGACGGTTGAGGTTGGTCTTCTTCTGCCAAATATTCATAAGCTTGTTGGAGTAGTTCAACAAGCTCAGCAGGCAACACCTCTAGGACGAGTAGCTTTGCAACAAGCTGATCGGTGGTTGCACCACCACTATCTAGTATGTGCTCGGCAGTAAGATCTGGCGTATTATATATAGCTGTATCTATATCGAAATAGTCATAAATTCGTTTGATGTAACCAAAATTTGGGTAATGAACATTCTGTCTCTCTGGTGGCATAATCCTTGTATCCTCAGCGTCAGATATATGCATGATCTCATCACCAGCTGGTAACTCGACATGTGATTGTCGGCTAGTATGTGGGTTCTTCGCTGGATCTAGGTCGCCATTCATATTAGTATTTCTCCGTATAGCCCGGGAACCAATCTTGATGGATGTGATTTTCGCGGATACCAAGGAACTTGAGAATCTGTTCAAACGAATCAACCATAGGCTCGGGACCGGACACGTAGTATTCTCGATCGTGTGGATCACTAATATATTTGCTGAGCAATTTTTCGTCAATCAAGCCTGTCTCTACGTGCTCATCAATAAATGAAGGTGGCTGTTCAGAATATACTCGGATTAACTGAAAATTTGGCATTTTCCTTTTGGATTCTTCAAGTAGCTGTGAGCAGACTATGTCGGCATCGCTGCGGTTGCCATAGATCAATATGATATCGCGATCAAGATCCTTGGTATCGAGTAAATAGCGTAATTGAGCGATAAACGGCGTAACGCCAATGCCACCCGCCACCCAAACGAGCTTGGTCGCCTTGCTATCAGGTATTACAAATTCACCCATCGGCCCTTTAGCCGGGACGGTGTCGCCTTTTTCGAGTCCAAATAATGCATTTTTGAAACTACTCGGATGGTCTTTGACGTGTCGGGTTGTAATACTGATGTGATCTTCTGTAGGTGAGCTGCTAACAGTAAACCAGCGCACGTCGCCTCGGTCGTCCCCATGTGGGTGCTGCAGATGTAGCTCCAGATATTGTCCTGCTTTGTAGTTGTAATCATTGGGTTTTGCAAAATCTAGTCGCCAAGCATCGGCTGCCACTTTCTGCTTACCAACAAATTCGAGTGTGAAGTTCATGCAAACCTCCTTTACTTGGTATAATTATACCCTATGAACAAACCAAAGATCGAATATCGCAAAATTCCAATCACGGTGCTCCAGGGTTTCCTGGGTGCTGGCAAGACTACATTGCTCAACTACATACTCACACATAACGAAGGTATGAACATCGGTGTGGTGGTCAATGATTTTGGTGATATCAACATCGATGCCGGACTGATCAAGAGTCAGACCGATAAGAAACTCGAACTGACATCTGGCTGTATATGCTGCAGCCTCCAAACCCTGGACCTGCAAGAAGCAATTGATCAATTTGTATCACCTGGTGGCAATATCGACTATATCATCATCGAAGCTAGTGGCCTGGCCGAGCCACGTGATCTAGCTATCACACTGCGCGATACTATTGGACAAAAAGTGAGGCTGGATAGTATCGTAACCGTGCTGGATGCTGAAAATCTGGAGAAAAATGCCAGCGCCAACGATACCGCTCGCGACCAAATTATCTTCAGCGACTTTGTGGTGATCAATAAGGTGGACTTGGTAGACAAATCCAAAGTGCGCGATATTCACCGGCTGATCGACATGTTCAACCCCAAGGCGCGCATACTTGAGACGGTGCGTGGTGAGCTAGATGTGCGGTTGGTATTGGATACCGACTTATACAAAACTGGTACTGGCACAGTAGAACCTGAGCATGATCACGAAGACCATCATGACCACGTGCACGAACACTACCAACAATTCGTTTGGACCAGCGAGCAACCGCTCGATCCCCGCGAGTTTGAAAAGTTTGCCAATCGCCAAATCCCTACGTCGGTCTATCGTGCCAAAGGCTTCTTGGACTTTGGCCTCAAGGGACATAGTAGACGCTATATCTTCCAACTCGTCGGTGTACGGGCTGAGATTGTCTGGGACAACTGGCCCAAAGATACGCAGTCCAAAACAGAACTGGTATTTATCGGCCAAGATTTGGATGAGAACAAGCTGACTGCCGAACTTGAGGCTTGTATAGATGCTGATCCAGATCAAGCTCTACCAAAAAACATCGAACTCAAACTACCCAAGAAGGCCGATCTATGAAAGAAGAAATTGTATTTGAGGGCAAGATTGGTGAAGTTGTCTACTTTACCCAACCCGATGGTCGTGTGTTTGAGCAGTATCGACGTCCACCAGGTACAAGGTTGATAATTGTTTCGCCAGAAAACAAGATCTTGATTACTCGAGAGCATCGCGCCGAGACTGGTAATGTTGACTACCGCCTACCCGGTGGCAAAGTCTATGACACACTTGAGCAATACAATCAAAATCGCAGTGGCGACATCAAAGCTGCTGCTGTCGAGGGCGCGGTTCGTGAAGCTCGCGAGGAATGTGGTATCGAGATCCGTGATCCTAAACTTATTACCATTGCCAAGGCCGGCGCTACTGTGGAATGGGACTTATATTATTACATCGTAAGAGATTACTCTGAGTTGGCCGAAGGCCAGAGCCTCGAACACGTCGAAGATATTGAGGTTACTTGGCTATCACCAGCTGAAATTCTCCAAGCTATCGAGCTGGGCCAAATGCAAGAATGGCGCAGTGTTGGTGTGCTGCTCGGCAAAGTGTTGCCCGAGCTAGAAGCTAAATAAATAGTTCAAACTATACTCGAACAATACTTTTGCTGTTAGAAATAATCTCAAACTACTGAATGCTGTCCCAAGGTTGCTAGGCTACGGCGATGTCGCGGCGGTTGTAAAATATATAGCCAAGTACGACAAACAAAATTGAAAGTCCAGCCGCCAGAGCTAAGTAGCCGTATGCTACATGTCCTGCATGTATAATGCTTGGTGCAGCCATCCAGCGAAATGGCGTTACAAACCTTAGCCAGTTGAGATTGTTGTTGAGTTGAGAAAGTGCGGACACAAAATACGATCCCACAATAGCCACAGTAACTGCCAATGTTGGTAACTTGGGCCGCTTAAATATCCCGGCAAACATAAAACCCATAGCGAAGAAGAACACTTGAAATACTAGCAAGCCCCACATCAGATTCATGACCTGCCCGTTCAAGTTGTAATTATGATTATTAACTATGGCTACAGCTACCACAGACGAAATAGCAATCACCGCAAACATGATAAGTACATTGACTACGCCTGCCAATAGTTTGGCGTTCAAGGCTTGGCTACGGCTAACTGGTCTGGTATACAAAAATTCCGAGGTCTTATCGCGCTCTTCCTTGGCAACAATACCGGCTCCTAGCAATCCAGCGTGGATAGCTGCGATTAAGACAAAAAACACATAAAGTATGCCAAAATAACCAATGAGTGTGACAAAGTCTAGATCGTACATGCCAAATAGCACAAGCAAAGGCTTGGGGAAAGCTCCGGCTATACTAGTAAGCGAACTAGTGCTCGATTGTTTGAAGCCCTCATATTTTGAATAGCCGGAAAGTTGGAAGAATAATACCCCTGCTATCCAGGCTAGTAAACCCTTGTAAGTCGAGCGTATCTCGTGCCAGAACATCTTCATGTTTGTGGTATGTCCTTATTGTTGTAGATTACAAAACTGACTACCAAACTAACCAACACTACACCAACCAATATTAGCATGTACTTCGGCTCATAGTGTCCATTGCGGAATATATAGGTAGCGTCAAAGTATTTAAATGGCGTGATGTAATAAACCTCTGGCTTGTCGACGATCGCTCCAAATGATGAAATTATGAATAGCGCGAATACCACAGGTAGAGTTACGCTTACGACGGTTTTGATCTTGGGTATGACTACTCCTAGCAAGAAGCCCACGGCCAAGAAAAATAGCTGCACAAAAAACAGGGAGAACGATATTAGCAAAAACAACTTCATATCAAATGTTGCTGGCGAGATAATCTTGGCTGCCAAAGTAGAGACTGCCGTAAATGCCAGATTGGTAAATATGATGATTACAAGTACGGCGGCAAATTTCTGGGCCAGCATCTTGTTGCGGGTGACCGGTTTGCTGAGCAAAAAGTCTGCGGTTTTACCAGAAACTTCTTTGGATATTACTCCTACCCCTAAATTCATGGCTTGGATGGCGCCTGCAAGCCAAATGAAGGTCATGATATAAGACAAATAGCCATAGATAGTGTAAAAAATCTCAAATCGGAAGTTGATAGCTACTAGCAAAGCTCTTGGGTAGTGCGAGATTACCTCGCGAAAGGTGTCTATCTGAGAGGCCAAAGAAGAATATACAGATAGAAATAACAACGTGACAGCGCTAAGTGTCAGTATCCAAATAATCATTGAGCGACGGTAGGAGCGGAGTTCTTGCCTGAATATGTTCATGGCTACTTGTAGTAATGTAAAAATATTTCTTCTAGATCGGGCTCGGTAACTTCCAGGTTGGTCAGATCAAGTTTGGCCAATACTTTTGTAACTTCGTCCAAATGGCCGCGATAAAGAAAATTAATCTCTTTGTCTTCTTGAGCCAGCTCACTCACACCGTTGATACTAGCAAAGACTTTTTTGTCGATAGGTTTTAGGGTATTGATCTTAAATCGCTTGGTACTATTTTGCAACAGATCTTTGATATTCTCGACCTTGATCATCTTGCCATCTTTGATAATACCAACCCTACTACATAGCCGCTGCACCTCGCCTAATATGTGTGAGCTAAAGAGCACTGTGGCACCACGCTTGTTCTCCTCACGGATTAGGCCGAAGAATTTTTGCTGAATTAGCGGGTCTAGGCCACCAGTGGGCTCATCTAAAATAATCAGTTCGGGCTCATGCAGTAAGCCTTGGATGATCCCAACTTTCTTTTTGTTGCCATAGGACAAATTTTCAATCTTCTTGTGTAGGTCCAGGTTCAGAAGATCAGCCAAGTCTTTGATACGTTTTTCAGTCTCGGCTTTGGGTTTGTTGTAGAAGCTAGCCGAATAACGCAACAGCTCAATAGCACGCATGTTGTCGTAATAGTAGACCTCGGATGGCAAATAGCCGATTTGCTGGCGAATTTCGGGGCCAAAGCGGGTAACATCCTTGCCAAAAATAGTGGCTGAGCCGCTACTCGGGTGAATTATCGATAGTATGGTGCGGATAGTGGTGGACTTGCCAGCGCCATTGGGGCCAATAAAGCCAAATATCTCACCTTCTTCCACTATCATATCGAGATCAATGATGCCGCGCTCGCGGCCATAGTATTTGGTAAGTTTTTTGGTTTCTATTACACTCATTGAGTGTCCTGACTCTGATTGGTCTGACTATGCGGCGCCTTTGTTTGGTTGTTTCTATTTAGCATCCACCAACTTATTATTGACAGCATAATCACAGCTATCACTATTAGTACTATCACCAGAACCGACCCCCTCTTCATATGCAACCTCGTATTACAATTGAGTCCACTATAGCTCTTATGGCACAGACTAGCAACCTATGGAACGCAAATTTGCCTGATAAGAAGCATTGATCGAGTTAATGTTGGCGGCGTGAGTAGCATCTTCGGCAGCGGTGCTTGCGCCTGTCGCATTGAGAAAAGCTATCTGTTGGGCATGCCTACTATTTTCGCCGGCTATCTGGTTGTTGTACTGAGAAGTAAATGTTGCTTTTTGTGATGTGTTGCAGCTGGTGGACTGAGTATTATTCTGCGACTGACTGCCACTAGGTTGTACGGGGTTGGTGGTATTGGGCTGCTGTTGCTCGCTGGGGTTGGGGTTGGTCTTTGTAGGTTCGCTACTACCGCGTTTGAACGGCGGATGACCGATGAAATAAAAACTAGCTATCAATATTACAGATGCCACTATTGTTAATACCAGACGTGAAGATGTTTGGAGCTTTTCAATA
>CAZWVB010000010.1:0-24398 GCA_964637185.1 uncultured Candidatus Saccharibacteria bacterium
ACGATAGCAGATCAGACAAGGTTGTCAAACCAAGCCGTGCCAAACGCATAGCAACTACTGGTGCTGTCTTGGCAAGTTTGCCAGGTATCGCGCATACCACAACTCACGAGCAAGCTCAAACTACAAGACTCCGCCCAGTTGTTGAAAATCAGGCTGTTACCGAGACACACCATACTACACAGCATCAACAAGCACGGGTAGAAATTCCCCAAGACGAGATGTATGCACGTGGGTTCTCATACGACGTAAACGCTGGCAAGACTGTAAATCCTCATGCGGTTACTGAGACTATCAATACACTCAATCAGCATATTCCTGCAGGGTCGGAGGTGACAAACGTACAAGTAACAGGTATGGCTTCGGCCGAAGATCAAAACCTTGCTGAGCAGGGCGGTGTACAAACGCCAAGCTCGCCAAATCTTGAGTTAGCGGAGACCCGAGCCAACATATTTACTGCCGAGTTTGATCCACGTTTGCGTCAGGATTTGGTTAGTCGTGGCGTTGAATTACCAGACAGTGTCGAGACGGAGGTAGAAGCCGTTGAAGACTCACTGACCGATCCGGAGATGGAAAGCATCCAACAAGTTATTGAAGAGACTGGCTATCAAGGTACGATTGGCCAATTGATTGAGGCATATAATACAGGCCAGGTAGTCTCGGCCGAAGCACGAGTATTGTTGGACCACTTTTTGCGTGAAAGGCGAAAAGTCGAAGTCTTAATAGACTTTGACAAGCCAGTTGATAGGGCAGTTACTGTAGTGGTTCAAAAACCAACCCTTCGATATGTGTCAGAGACAACTACTTCAGATCGCACCAAAGACAAGAAAGTAATAACTACCAATGAACTGATTGGCTACAAACCAGACAACCCCGAACCTGTGCAGAGGATTGATACAGATCTTGGCCCCGCGCCTGAGCCAAGGCATCAGCCAGGTACGCCGGATGTCGTTCCCAGGGTCACTACTACACCTGGTGGCGGTGAGATAGTTGAGCCACCACCTACACCACCCCCGAGGCCGCCACGATATATGCCGCCGCGAGCTCACGAACAACGTACTGTCACGCCCAATTGGCAGACTCAGGAGGGCTATCGATCAGCGCCTGTCACACACAAACAACCACGAGGATTTAACTTCAATGCCAATACAACACGTAGTAGACAGTCAGGCCAAGAGGGGTTGAGTCGCGATCGTGGTGGCAGTCGTCGTGGCAAGAGATTGAATTAACTATTCAACTACTCGGTCGTGTGACTGTTTGTCAGATGATCTGTGCTGTTTGCTTGGCTTGCTGGTGGCTAGTGCTAGTACCAGTATGCCAACCAATACAATTAGAATTGGCTCCAGATAGTTGGCCGATTTGAATACACCGAGACGCCCGAGAGTGAGCACCAAGCCAAGACCTATCAAACCAAGAGGAAAGCCGTAGTGGTCTTTGGCCGATCCCAGAGCTATCAGGCCGATGAATATCAGTAGCACAGGCCAATATTTACCTAGCTCAGATTCTAGCTTGAGTTGGTTGCCTAGCATGATTAGGAAAAACCCACCTATTATCAGGATAAGTGCCCCCATTAGCGTAGCAGCAAGTCTTGATTTCATAGCCCCATCATACACCTTTGGTCAAGATAGCGCTAGAATAGGTGCATGGCCAGTACAAAATCAGAGTTTGGACAAGTCTTTATCATCGGCGTGGGGCGTAGCGGTACTACACTACTGCGAACTTTGCTAGATGGGCATAGCCAACTTTGTGTTACGCCCGAAGCACATTTCGTATATCCAATGCTGCGCTATAGCAAGCATTATGACCAGGGTGGCTTTGATCAAACACAATTTGTGCATGACCTGATGAGATCAGGTAGTTTTGGGCACTGGCATATGACCATGCAGCAACTCAATAGTTTGAGCTCAAAAGTGTATAGCACCAAGGATGCTTTGGCAAATATCTATGCCGGCTACGCACAGATCAACGGCAAGCCGGTGGCGATAGACAAGACCCCGTCATTGACACAGCACATTGCCTACTTGAGTGAGGTTTTTCCCGACTCTAGGTTTGTACACATGATACGCGATGGGCGTGATGTGGCAATTTCTCAATATGAAGCTGGCTGGACCAAATCTGTATATGAAGCGGCGGTTGATTGGACAGTGCGCACAGAAATTGCCCGTAAAACAGGTCAGGGTCTTGGGGCCAAACGTTATGTGGAGCTATGCTACGAAGATTTGATATCCAAGCCTTCCGTCGAACTACGCAAATTGTGCCATTGGCTCGGCTTACAGTATGAAAGTCAGATGATAGAACAGCGTAAGAAAACAGCACAGAATATCTTGCCGAGTGTATATCGAGCCGATCTGCATACTTCGCTTGTGAAGACAATTGGCGTACAAAGACCAAAAGGTACTACTAAGCATCGGCAAATGGCCGAGTTGGTGGCGCACGACCAGCTAAAAAAGCTCGGTTATGAGTGCGATACTAATCGAAGCATTGTTGGTAAAATCGTTTTTGGTTACTGGTATACGCGTAAGTTTGGCCTAGCCAAGCTGCGCCAGGCTAGTTGGGGTAGCAGACTTCCTCGCCACTACTAAGCTTTGACGATCTGCTGGTAGAAGCAGAGTTTGTATCGATCTGGGTCGCGCAGCACAAATTCGCGATTGCCCCAGGGCCAATCGCGTGGTTCATTGCTCGGCTGATAACCTTTGTCCACCAAACCCTGGTAGTAGCCGTCGATGTTGTCGACATTGATGTATATATACAGACCGGCGCCCTTTTGTTTGGCAAAAGCATCCTGCTCAAACTCCTTGTTGCCTTCGGCGGCTTCTTGATTGACCAACCAAAGTTTGAAGCCAGCTATCTCCACTATTGCCATATCATCCCCGCTGTGACTAATCTTAAAACCCAGACTCTCGTAGAACTCTGATGATTTGAGGTGATCAGCAACGTATAGTGTGAGTATGTCGATCTTCTTGATCATATTCGTATTGTATTCGGTTTGAGTAGATAAAACAACTGTGTTAGCATAAGCAATATGAGCAAAACCAAGCCAAGCGTCAAACCAAAAACCAAAGCTGCTGATAGCAGCCAAATTTTGCTATTTCTTTGTATCGCTGTCGCTATCTTGGTAGTCGCCATTGGGCTGACATTGTATTTTATTGCTCGTAGCCATCAGTCGAAATATTTTGCCAACAACGAGGTAAAAGTAATTGAGTTTGATAGTAGTACTGGGCCAGTGAGTCCTGAGTATCAACAGAGCCAAACTTTAATACTTACCCCTACGAGCTGCACTTACAGTGTGACCAAGCTACAGCCTACAAATACCACAACTACCAATTGTCCTATGAATGACAACATTTGGAGTGGAGTAGTTGATGTATATAATTCTGACAAAGTACAGGCTGTATTATCGGCAGCGCCGGCCCAGTCCAATAGTATTGGTGCCCCGGAAAAAACCATTACGGTAATATATGCCAATGGTGATAGCTACAAGGCGTTTGTTGATAGCGCGGTAAAAGAAAAGCTCAAAAATTTTGTCGAGCAGGTTCAGACAAATATAAGTGATCTACGTAGTCTTGGGCTTTGATTTGGCTCTGTTAGGCTGCTTGGAGCTGACGCTGGATCTTTTTTTGTAATGTGGCAAATTGGTATCAAGCAATTCTTCTACGACAATTTGAGCCACTCCTACAAGTGGTACTGCTATGAGTGCTCCAAGTATACCTGCCAATGCGCTACCAATAATCACCGCAATAAAACTTAGTAGTGGCGATATGTATACCATTTTTTTGTAGATCACAGGAGCAAGGACATTGTTCTCAATTTGCTGGTAGACAATGATGTAGAGCAGGGTTGGCAATACCAGCTGAGGCGCCAAAATTGCCAGTATTAGTGAGACGATTGCAGCACCAATGCCTGCGCCCACCAAAGGTATAAGATCGCACACCGCCACTATTATTGCCAACACAAAGGCAAATGGTGCCTTGACGAGCAATAAGAACAGTAAGGTTGCTGCGCCAGCTATGGCGGATATGAGAAAGTTGCCACCAATATATCGAGCTACAACACTAGTTGTATGGTCGGCAATTTTGGCGTAATAGTTGCGGGTACGGGGATATAGTATTGCTTTGAGAAAATCAGCAATTTTGCTACCCTCTAGTAAGAAAAAGAAGCTCAGACCTATCATCATACCGAGATTTACCAAGCTACTAGTGATTTGTTGTACGATATTGAGAATTGATCCGCTTGCTGCACTCAGGGCCTGCATGATTGTCTGTTTGTTGATGGAAATTGGGCCAAATTTGGCCTGTTGGAGCAATTGTTTGATCTGCTCAGTCCAACCTGAATTCTGTGTGCTCTGTGGCAAATCGTTGGCTAGCTGGCCGACTTGGCCAAGTAGCGGTGTTATTACTATCGCAAGTAGTACCAAGGCGACACCCAAAACAATAGCATAAGTGGCTAAGCTGGCGAGCAAGCGACTGCGGCGTGGCATCTTTGGCATCAACCAGTCTGTAATAGGGTTGAGCACCACAGCTATAAATGCAGCCATGGCAATAAGCCCAAGTTGGCTCCTCAGCTTCCAGAACAAAAATCCAGCCACAACAAAGGCAGCTATGACGAGGACGTATTTGGTAAAATCTCGTAACTTCAAAGGCATTTGCGATATTATAAACTATATCTGCAAAAAGTCAATATTCTAGTCATCAAATAACTTTAAGTCTTTCAGCTCATCGGGCAAAAAACCTTTGGGGTGCTTAAAGCCGCTTTCCCATTTGGTGCCCTTCTGATAGCCCAGATCTTTCATGAGTTTGGTTGGGGCATTGCGCAGGTGCAGGGGTACGGCTGAGTCAGGATAGTCGCGTGCTGCTTGCATTGCCAGACCCATGGCATCGGCTACAGTACGCGACTTACGGCTTTTGGCCAGCACGGTGGCGCACTCAAATAGGTTGTACTGACACTCGGGCATACCGATGCGCTCTACAGCCAAGAAAGTACTTACGGCTAAATTGAGGGCAGCTGGAGCGGCAATGCCAATGTCTTCGCTGGCGAATACTACGTTGCGCCGCGCAATGAATTTGGGGTCTTCACCGCCCTCGATCATGCGTGCTAGGTAGTAGAGCGTAGCATCAACATCGGATCCACGCATTGATTTGATATATGCTGATATAAGGTTGTAATGGTATTCCCCGCCTTTGTCGTATTTGGCGGTAACTACCTGCATAGCCTGCTTGATGTCTTGAGTAGTGATAGTGTTATTGCTAATAGTCGCTGCTGTCTCAAGCCCACCTAATGCCACTCTGGCATCGCCGCCGCTTAGTTCGGCCAGAAGAGCCATGGCATCGTCTTTGACTTTTTTATGCTTGAGCTCTTTCTGCGCGCGTCCAATAATTGCTTTGATTTCTTCCTTGCTGAGTGGCTCGAGTACCACCACTCGAGAACGACTTAGCAGCGGACCAATTACCTCAAAGCTTGGATTCTCGGTAGTAGCACCTAGCAATATGATGGTGCCGGCCTCTACGTGTGGCAAAAATGCATCCTGCTGGGCTTTGTTGAAGCGATGTATTTCATCGACGAATAGGACTGTCTTGCGGGCCAGGACAAGATTAGCTTCGGCCTCAGCAATAATCTTTTTGACGTCAGCCAACCCTGAGGTCACAGCTGAGACCTCGCGGTATTCAAAATCACCAGATTGAGCTATGATGCGGGCAAGTGTTGTCTTGCCAGATCCTGGCGGACCCCATAGTATCATGCTCACTGGCTGGCCGCTTTCTATGATGTTACGCAAAAACTTATTTTTGCCTACTATATGTTGTTGGCCGACTACGTCAGCCAGCGACCGTGGTCGAAGCAAGTCGGCCAAAGGCTTCAAATTGTCTGGAGTCATACAGATAGTATAACAAACACTATCCGAACAAGCCTATTTTTTCTTGTTGCGTCGCGCTATCTGCCTCTGATATATCCTAAGCACTACAGCACGGGCTAGGGCTACAAATACGGCAATACCAACAATCACATAAAATATTGTAAAGAGCTTACCAAGATTGGTATGCGGCACAATGTCACCATAACCCACTGTAGCCAGTGTGATGACTGTGAAATAAAACGCATCCAGCCAGCTGAGTTTTTCTACGATGTGGTAAAAGGTAGCACCGAATACAATTAGCCCAGTCGCCACCAAGATTATCTGGTTGATGGCCTTGTTGTTACTGTACAGCTCGGTAATGTCGTATTTTTGTTTGGCCATGATTATTTTTTGGCGGTGTGATGTGTGCTGTGATGAGTAGATTTGCTGGAGCGCTTCTTGAGCTGTTGACCAACAAAGGCAGTACCTCGTGCGATTACATCAAAACGATATAGTAGGTATAGCGTAAGCCCGACTGTCAGTAGGAAGAAGCCATATGGCCGCGTGAGTGTGAAGTAATAGTTGATGATATCGCTAGTCGCTTGGTTGAGGCTACTTCCTATTACAGGATCAGTGCTTTGGGGTAGGAAGATGAGCGCTATTGGTGCAAATACCCATGAGCCTATGGTGATAATTAGGCCGCTTACGCCGATAGTTAGGCCGGTACTACGTAGGATAGATCGATAATCCCGCCAGTTGAGCGCTACTATACCAAGAAGGCTTAGTATGATTACCCACCACAAAACTGTTACCAGAGCGCTGAGTTTTTGAAAGACCATGCGCAGCTTCACCATAAGTAGTAATGGGCTGTCTGGGTTCTTCTGGCCGTTGACTATAGTGATATCACTGGGCACAGAGTTGATAAGCGAGTTTAGTGGATCTGCTAATACTTGTGGGAGTTTGGAGTCGTTGACAAATTTGGATGCCTGATCCTTGTATTTGGCAGACTCAATAACAACATTGTTGTTTTTTATCTGAGCATCGGCTTTGTCAGCGACCTTGTATGTTGTAGTCAATATAGGCTCAGCCACTTTGGCCACATTTTCAGGTGTGACTATGACATCAAGCAGTTTTTGTGCAAGGGCGTTTTGCAAAAAATTGTCCTTGACACTTTGCGGTAGATTGGCCGATACTTCGGACTTCACCGCATCTGAAATATGCACAAAAGTACTAGCATTTTTCATGAACACTACCAATTTGGCGGCAGTTGAGAAATTATCGCGCAATACCGTGCCATAAGTACAGACAATAATCGCAATAGATGCAATTACAGCAAGCAATTTGGTCCAGCCACGGTGCTGTCGCGGCTGAGCTGCAGTTTGGTTGGTTTTGGTGGTAGTCGGTGACATACTATTCTCCTGTTTAGCTAAAGTTACCTTGATTGTAGCTGCTGGTGGTATCAAAGGCAAATGTGCTTACGCTTTGGGATCGTATATAATACTTAAGTATGCAAGATGTAGCAGCAATTTTACCATTTGCAATCGGCTCAGCCGTAAGCCCATTGATCCTAACCGCATCAATTTTTGCTGTATCTGAGTCAAAACAACCGTTGGCCAAATCGTTGGCATATCTGGCGGGTGCTGCTATTTCGATTACTATTATTGGGAGCGCTATCATATTACTCAATCTTGGCGCCAAGCGGGTTGCTGCGACACCGTCTTTGGTGGACGTTGGCTTTTCTCTGTTGGCCGCCATAGTATTGATATGTTTTGCTGTTAAACAGTTGTCCAAAACAAAGCCAGCAACAAACAAACCCGGACCCACTGGATCAGTTGGTAAATATTTTGCCTTAGGTTTTGGATTGATGCTTGTCAACACTTCGACGATTATTTTGTATTTTCCTGCGGCTGTAGTACTCACTCATGATGCTGCCAGTATCACTGGTCGATCTTATGGCCTAGTAGTAATGATCTTGTTTAGTCTAGTGCCGGCTGCCATAGCGCCAGTAGCTTTGCTTTTGTTGGGCAAGCATGCCCAGCCAGTACTCAACAAACTGTCCAGCTTTGTAAAACATTATGGTAAATACATAATAGCGGCGCTTTTTGGAGCGATTGGTGTTTATTTACTAGCAAAAAGTCTAATAGCACTAACACATATCCTATGAAGTCAAAGTCTACACTTCAGAGCAAAAACGCTACTCGATGTGAGCATGGTGAGACCAGGCTTCGTTCGATAGTGAAGGCAGTGGTCTATAGGCTGCTGATAGTACTTTCTATATTCATTATCACTTATCTTGAGACAGGCAGGCTTAGTGACGCGGCCGCCATTACTGGTATCACAGCGATTACAGGCACTATCATCTACTATATCCATGAGCGAGTTTGGAGTAATATCAGCTGGGGGCGCGTCAAATGAGTATCGAACAAGACAAGCACAATACACGGAATTCTACGGCACGTATTGAGGCGCTGAGCGATGGCATCTTTGCTATTGCTATGACGCTACTGGTGTTGGATCTCAAAATACCTGATATTGTTGGCACGGCCACCAATCAAGGTCTATGGCAAGCGTTAAGCCAGCTTGGACCCAATATCTTTGCATTTGTGTTAGCTTTCTTGCTACTCGGCTCTTCTTGGGCAGTGCATCACCGCCAGTTTGCCATGATAGAGCGCTGGGACGATCGGCTGGTGATGATCAACACACTCCGGCTACTGACTGTGGCTTGCATACCATTTACTACCTCGCTGATAGCCCACTATGGCAATCTCACGGCCGGCGCCCTGCCATTTGCTGTCAACTTTATGCTTATAGCCCTTACTTCGTTCTGGCAGTGGGACTACGCGGTTCGTCACAAACTTATAGGAGACATTAGTCGCGCCACAATTGATTTGGGTCGCAAAAAAGGCCTGTTTGCTGCCGGTGTCGCTGGTGTTGCAGCCATCGTGTCGCTGTTTGCTCCAGCCTGGTCACCAATGGTATTCTTGCTTAATTTCTTAGGACCTGCTGTATTTCGTGAGCGCAACTAGTCTTAATAGACTTCGTGCAGAGCTCAAGGCCGCAGCAGATCCAGAACGGGCCAAGGCCTCGGCGTGGTTCTTCAAGACCGGTCCAGGTCAGTATGGTGAGGGTGACGTATTCTATGGCATTACTGTACCTACTCAGCGCAAGATTGCCAAAAAGTATATGAATATAGTTTTGGCTGATGTTGAAAAATTACTACAGTCCAAAGTCCACGAAGAACGACTGACAGCCTGCATCATACTCGTCGACCAATATAAGAAGGCCGATCCAAAGACCAAGCAAGCAATTTATGAGTTTTATCTCGATCACACCAGCTATATCAACAACTGGGATATAGTTGATAGCTCAGCACCGTACATAGTGGGGGAATATCTGTGGCGTAATTATGCTCAGGATACGACGAAATCACAAAAAGCTCTTGGAGTGCTTACGTCCTTGGCCAACTCAAAATCAATATGGGAGCGTCGCATCGCTATGTTGGCGACTTTTTACTTCATTGATCAAGGCGACATAGCAGAGGCATTTGCAGTGGCCGACATGTTGCTGATGGACGAGCATGATCTTATACAAAAAGCCGTCGGCTGGATGCTACGCGAGATAGGTAAGCGCGTCAGCCAAGAGCAAGAGGAAAGATTTTTGATGCAGCACGGACGCTACAAGCAGATGCCACGTACCATGTTGCGCTATGCTATCGAGAGATTTCCAGAAGACAAGCGCCAAGCTTATCTGCATGGCTTAGTCTAGACGTAGACTGATTTTGCGAGTATAATACGCCACCAAGTGTCTACACAAAAAGGGGGAATCTGTGAAGAAGGCACTCGCTACCTTGATCATCCTCGCCGCTGGTGCTGTCTGGCTGCTGCGTAAGTACTCACGTACGTTGCCCTGCCCGGTGTGCCGCTGCCCTGCCGAGTACTCCGATGAGAACTACGGCTACATCTGCACCAATCCCCGGTGTCGTCATGTGGAGCGCAATCCCATGATGATGGACCGGCCTGTCAGCCAATACCGAGCTGGTAGACAAGGGTCTTTGCCGGCCGACATGTTTGGCCCACATCCCATCGGAGGTCGTTCCTATGACGTTTAGCAAAAAACGCTGGGCTGCTTTGCCCATGCTGGCTGCGGTGATCGGCGTCATCATGGCTCGCCACCTCGACGCTCTGGCCTGTCCACATCACAACGTGGTGTTGTACCATGACGGGTGGTTGTCAGGCCGTCGCTACTGTCCACTGGATGGTTGCAACTTCGAGTCAACACGTGATTACCGCAGGTCACTGCGTGAAGAGCGCGACGACCCGGACTATTGTTTCGGACTATAAGAGGGAGGTGACATGAAGAAGCTGCTCGTGATCGGCGCCATGGTCGGTGGAGGCTACGCCTTCTACCGGAAGTACTGGGGTCCCAACGCCATCTGAAGGCGAGGCCCAAGAACAACTCAACAGCTCCGTGCCCCGACATCGTCGGCGTGTACGGAGCTGTTGTTCGTTTTTGGATAATCCAAATAGTTTTTCCTTCTTTGACGGACCAAAGAAGCAAAGTCCTTTGCCACATTCCAAATCAATAAGCATTCACTGATCAATTATTTACTATCCTGCGGAACTCGCTCGATACTATCGTATCGGGCTCAAACAGTCCTCGGATAGTAGCATAATTGATCAGTTCTCTTTCTTGATTTCTCAAGTGGCGGGTAAGAAAAAGACTTGGGGCGTCATTAAAGCAATCAGGAAGTGAAAGGCTATTGGTGCTTCTGAGTGGTGACCGCGAGTCTCTATCTTGAGTGTAGCGGCGAACTTAAGAAAACCAATGTTCTTGAATACTCCTGCATTGTGTCCATGACGCTAAGACTTTTGGCTACTTTTGGTCTATCAAAAGTAGCTTGCGATTCGCCAAGGGCGAAGTGTGAAAGCTGAGGTTTTGGGTGTTTTCAAAATACGATCGAGCAGTAGCATATCTTAGATTTGTTCGAAAAACATCAGTCGACGGCGTTCGCTGTTGTTGCCATTGCAGGTGAGCAGTACCACGGTAGGTACTTCGCTCTGGCGCTCAAAAATCTTCACATCGTCCGGTTCGACGTATTTGTCGCTGACGAAACGCCACTTGGTAATGTGGCCGTCTGAGTGTGTAAGCATCATAGAGTCACCGCGCTGTATGTTACTTGTTTTGCCAAGTACTGGGTCACTATTGTGACCATATATGATGCTGGTATTGGTATTTTGAGCTGGTAGACTTGATAGGGTAGCAAAGAAAGCGTGTTGGTCGTCGATGTACCAGTCGTTGGCTGATTTACTAAAACTACCCATCAGTACTGCTAGATCTATCTGCTGCCTAGGTAGCTGCACGCGCACAGGTGCCTGTACCAAAGCTTGCTTGATTTCCGCCAACTCTGGATTTTTGAGATTGGCAGTGGCCAGTGCGCTACTATCTATAAGTTTTGGCGAGATCACTACCGAAGCTATGCCAAAGCCAATCGCCAACCCTACCAAGATACTCAAGGTAGCGAGACGGATGCTTCGGTGGCTGACACGGGCTAGCCGGCTGGTGATTTTGTGGAGAGTGAGTTTGATCATGTTTATTTCACCCTCCAATAGACCGAGCTATTCTAGCCTGAATATGGCTTTTGGTCAAGGTGTTTACTATGGACTTTTGTCAAAAAAGCTGGTATTATTGGCAACCAGCACCTACAAATTCGATTTGGGAGGACGATTGAAGAGGATCATCGCCATGCTTGCGCTCGTTGGCCTAGTGCTGATACTGATGCGTAAGAGCCATGCCCAGCACGGTTGCTGCCGTAAGTGTGGTAGCCTGATTCAGTCTGACCCGTATGAGTGGTATGCCTACTGTCCAAGATGCATGAAATACATCTGAAGGGGGAAAGATGTCAGTTCTCGCCAGAGTAGTTGAGAAAGATCACAACACAAGCGACTTGAAGGTGGTTGAGCTTCCCGATGGTGAATTCATGGCTCGCTTCATCGCAAGCCGCCAGGGTCACAAGAGGGAAGCTGCACTGGTTCGCGTCTACGGCTTCGGCACCACGGCCGAAGCGGCAGAGGCCGACGCGTTGGAGTGGTTCAGATGGCACAGCTGAGGCCTTTCATGGTCGAAGCAGTCCGCAAGCTTGCAGCCTGGGCCTTGGTCGGAGTTGGCTATGGCCTGTTGGCTTGCTGGAGACTGGCCCGCATGTTCATCGCACTGGCCCGAGCATCCGGGCCAGCCTGAGAGAAAGAGGAGCAAATGGAACCAACAAGCACTGCAGTGGAGTTCTGGGGACACAAACATGCTCTCGAGCAGATGGTGGGCGAGTACGATGTCTGTGCCGGCTTTGAGTTCGGCTACGACGACCATGGCCCAGGCGAGTGCCAGTTCTGGGTGGGGTGGCAGGACAAGTATCTGGAGGGTGGAGCTGTTCGTCTGTCCAACCCCAACCCCTACAGGCTGATCGACGATGCCTTCAAGCTGTTCACCGACACGCACCCGGGCAGCTGGGGTGGGTTCTCTGCCTTGTCGTCGCACTACCTCACGGCTGAGAAGACTGCGCTGCATGAGCGCGGCCCCCGCAGCTGGGAATCGCAGATCTCGTATGGGGTGGGAGCGTGAGCTCCTACCCCTACGGGGGACAATTAACTAATGCTATTTATATTATTAGATGCTGCTAGCTAGTTGTTACTGTGTAGGCTGACTTGTTGAGGCCTTGTTGGCGTAATCGCTACCGAGCGTGATCACAAAATCCGCTGGTGGGAACTTGACTGGCTCAGGAGGTGGGGTTGGTTTGACACCTATGGTCTTCTCTAGATAGGCAGCTGTGTTGGGTTTGGTGCCGTTGGTATAATCAATAATTGTGCTGGTTGGGCTAGCTGCGGCATTGCCGACTGTCAGTACTTGTATAACTCCGCCATCATTGTCAAACTGCGTCTTGAGCTTGTTGGCGAGTCCAGCGGTACCGCTAGCATTGAGAATATTTACAGTTGGGGTCTCTCTCCAGATAGGTCCAACAACAAAAACGTTTTTGACAAAAGCCTGAATGTCTTCAAAATTGCCACCAATAGGGATGAGATCAGTACTTGCTGAGTCCTGCTTGAGAAATCCCCCTGGCTTGGTAGAAAATACTATATCGATAATGTCTTGAGTCTTGAGCTCC
The DNA here is from genome assembly GCA_964637185.1 of uncultured Candidatus Saccharibacteria bacterium. GTDB lineage: Bacteria > Patescibacteriota > Saccharimonadia > CAILAD01 > BJGX01 > CAZSVP01. Next base: position 12,981 of record CAZWVB010000010.1, read on the forward strand.
TTCGTAAGCTCACGTAACCGCAAGATGTTCTTGATGCTGAGATCGGTTTTGACATTTTTGGAAGCGGATTGTATGAGCGAAGTAACCTTATTGGGATCACTGAGGGTCTGTACGCTTAAGGCCTTTTCACGAATTTTTTGTAGTACCTGTTGCTGACGCATGGCGCGTCCAAAATCGTCGCCACAAGTTCCTTTGCGGCAACGAGCAAATTTGAGAGCGGTAGCTCCATCCATGTGATAATCTCCTGGCTTGAGTGTAAATCCACAGCTACGCCACTGATTGTTATCACACGGGTACTCGGTGTCACTCAGCAGGGTGTCATTGTGGATGTCGATGCCGCCGACTGCATCCACGGCTTGTTTGAGGCCTGAGAAGTTGGCCCGCACATAGTAGTGAATCGGTATGCCAAGGGTATTCTCAACAGTTTGTTTGGCCAAATCGATCCCCTTACCACCTTGGTATAGCTCACCATCGGCATGAGCGTTGTTGATCTTCTGGTAGCCGTAGCCAGGCACTAGCACGCGAGTATCACGTGGAATACTAATCATAGCTACCTGATTGGTCTTGGTGTTGAGGCTGACTACCATATTGGTGTCTGCCAGAGTCTCACCATCGTGGCCTGGATCCCCTACGCCTAGCAAGAGTATATTGACCCGACCGTCTTCCTCACCTTTGAGCTTGCTACTCAGATCAAAAGGATTGGTGCTGACTGAGCTGAGGTTCATGAATAGATATACAAAATAGCCAATCAGCCCTAGTAGGCCAAGTAGAGCTAGCACAAAAACTACTATTTTCCAGCGCTTTTTCTTGGGCTTAGGGTTGTTGAGGTTGATTATCTCGGTATCCATGGGGTTTTTCTTGTCAGCACCAACTTGGTCCAACCCGCCCTTGGTCGTTCCGTCGGATTTGTTATTGTTGGTTTTGCCTGATTTGGGTGTATAGACAAAGTCAATCGCTCGTTTGCCGGCCTGTTTTTTGTCTTTGACTGGATCGTAAGTAAAATCCGGCTGCTGAGACTTTTTCATATTGGTTTATTATAACCGAAATCAACAGCGACTGTGACAAGTTTTTGGTGTATTGGCTACCGATATATGAGCCCATACTAGTATCTGCTACAATGAGTTTAGTCCGCATGCTAGCGATCTTGGAGGGATCATGGACCTATACACTGGGCTCAAACAGGCCCGGGCTACATTCGAGGAGGACAGACCGGATGAGTCCATCCGCTACGTCAGCCTCGAACATGCCGCCGAAGTAGTGGTCGGCCAGTTGGGTGATCAGGATTTCTGGGAGTTGCTGCGTGAGGCACACGGCGATGTGCCAAGTGTCCAACTGCGGCAGGTGTTGGCAAAGGTGCTGTGTGACCATCTGTCCGCAGATAAGGATCTGGCAGCAGAGGATGCACTGCGCTATGATCGCAGTCGACATCTCGCGCCTTACATCCAGCCGGTCACGCATGAGAAGGTCTGGAGGCCCAGGCCCGCACCCGAACCGCAGCCACACACGCGACATGTGGCGACCAGTACAGCGGAGGTAGCTGAGCGGTTGGCCAGACGCAAATAGCCCATCGAAGCGAGCCAGAGGGAGTCCGCTTCGGTGGACTTCCTCAAGTAATTATTTAGGAGCAAAATGAGCAAAACTAGCCATAGGCGCCACGCAAAAAAACACCATCAACCAGCAAAACCAATGGGCGACCATATCGACACTAGCTTCCATGAGCCATCAGCATGGACTGATGTCGGCATAGTGATTTGCCTAGTTAGCTTGGCATTTTTCTTCCTGGTGCCATTTGCCGCTGCCATGCCTGCTGGCTTGGTACTGGCTATATTGGTGCTTTTTGCCGTTGTGATACTAGTATTTATGGCTTTGACCTGGCGGGCCAGACCTACCAACAACAGTCATCAGCGTCATATCGAAGCCGGTCATGTAGCTTACCTAGCGGCGGTTTTTTTGCTGAGTCTGGGTATTATCGTGCAAGTTTTGCGCCACGAGCTGGATTGGTGGCTGCCGGTCATCTTGATCACTTTGATTGTTGTACATGTGATTTATCGCCGACTTGGTAAGAAATAGGAGGTAAGATGGCAAATAAGACAATTGAGCAGACAGTACAGCTACCAGCTAGTCCCGAGGCTGTTTATAACGCATTGATGGACAGCAAACAACACTCCGAATTTACGCGCGCTGCGGCCAATATAGACAACAAAGTAGGTGGCGAGTTCAACGTCTGGGATGGTTATGCCACTGGCAAAAATGTTGAGCTCGAGCCTGGCAAGAAAATAGTACAGATATGGCACGCCAGCGACTGGCCGAATGGTGTCGATAGCCGGCTTACTATTGAATTGACGCCTAAGGGTGAGGGCACCGAGCTTTCGCTACACCAATCTGGGGTGCCGGCAGAATATGTCAACGATGTGGCACAGGGTTGGCATGACTATTATTGGGATCCATTGCGGGAGTATTTAGCTCGATGAAATTAGTACTGTTTGTTCATTTGTTCTCGCTGACTCTGGCATATGGATCTGTTTTGGTGGTGGACTGGGCCGGACTATGGTATGTGCTGGGCCAAAAGCCCAAAGACGATCTTCTCAAGCTCAGCCGCACAGCTCAGCCGCTGATTTGGATAGGACTGACTGGCCTTATAGCCAGTGGAGTATTCTTGCATCCCCATATGAATAAGCCGCTAACCCAACTAAAGATGCTGTTGGTGTTAATCATACTGTGCAATGGCATCAACTTGCATTTCGTGCAGCGTGCTATGAGTAGCGACCAAGTGGAGTCGTTTTGGCAACTATCGGGCAAACTCAAGCTTTGGAGCGTGGTATCAATCACGCTATCGCAGGTGGCTTGGTTGGGCGCGATGATTATTGGTTTTATCAATACATCAAGTCATTAAAACGGCGAAACCGCCCATCCGATGTAGAGTCAGATGAGCGGTCTCAGAGAGCAGTGTGCTCAGGGTTTGTTGCTGATGTGCGTGCAGCGGGCTTCGCCGCGCAGTACAGCACTGAAGTTGCCGGCCCGCAGCAGGTTGAAGATGGTGATCGGCAGATCGTTGTCCATGCACAGCGTCAAGGCCGTGGTGTCCATGGCCTTCAGCCCGAGGTTGAGCACGTCCAAGTACGTCGTGGCTTCGATGAACTCGGCTTCCGGGTTGGTCCTCGGGTCGGCGTCGTAGAGGCCATCTTCGCTGTGGGTGCCCTTGAGCAGCACGTCGGCTTCCATCTCGACGGCTCGCAGTGCGGCGGTGGTGTCCGTCGAGAAGAAGGGGCTACCGGTGCCTCCGGCGAAGATCACCACCCTGCCCTTCTCGAGGTGACGGATGGCACGCCTGCGGATGTACGGCTCGGCGACCTGGGCCATGTGGATGGCCGACTGGACACGGGTCGGTTGGCCGAGTTGCTCCAGCGTGTCCTGCAGCGCCAGGGCATTGATGATGGTGGCCAGCATGCCCATGTAGTCGGCCTGGGCGCGGTCCATGCCGGCGCCAGCCCCTGCCATGCCGCGCCAGATGTTGCCTCCACCGACCACGATGGCTACGTCGATGCCGTACTCGCTGCGGACCTCGGCGATCTCGTGAGCCACGTTGGTCACGATGCCGCCGTCGATGCCGTAGCCGTTGTTGCCGGCAAAGGCTTCACCGCTGGCTTTCAGCAGTACTCGCTTGGGTAGGGTACGTTTGCTCATGTTCCTCCCTAGGATCTGAGCGTACACAGGATTGCGTACTAGGGACAGTTTTATCACAAAACTATTCAATATCCAAGCATAAGCGCATAAGCGATGAACAATATTAAAGCAGTTTTTTGAGTTCTTCGCGGACTACCTTGCGATCGTCCCAAGGGCTTGATTTGCCATCTATCACAATGGTCTGTTCCGAGCCTTTGCCGGTAATAAATACCAGATCTCCTTTGTGGGCCAGCTCTAGAGCCTGGCGAATTCCTGTACGGCGGTCTTCGATGAGAAATAGGTCCTTATCACGTTTTTTACCGGCCTTTTCGGCACCAACAGCAATATCCTCGATGATTGGCATCGGTGGGTCATCGTACGGATCCACGTTGCTTACCACCACGTAGTCAGCAACTTTGCCGACTATCTCTCCCATGATTGGTCGTTTTTTCTTGTCGCGGCCACCTCCCTCGGCACCTAGTAGCACTATGACCTTGGCTGATTTGGCGCGCATGGCAGAGGCCGCGTCCATCAAGGCCTGCATACCAGCCTCTTCATGTGCGTAGTCGACATAAACGGTGTAGTTTTGTCCTGCATCGATGGCTTCCATGCGGCCGGGTATACTTACCAGATCACGAAAACCTTGTTCTATCTGGCCAGGCAGTATACCCAACTCGCGAGCGGTCGCTATCGCAGCAGTGGCATTGATAACATTGATCGGCCCGACGATATTTATATGATAGGCCACATCACGCACCGAGAAGTCGGTGCCGTCAGGTTTGGTTTTGATATCTCTGGCTTGGTAGTCGCTTTTGGCTTTGCTACTGTAGCTGACAACCTTGTCGACAGCAAAATTGGTATAAGCTGCCATGTCGGCACTGTCGGCATTGGCGATGATGAGTTGTGGGACTTTCTTGCCACCAATAGTTTTTCGTTTTTGTTTGGCGGTCTGTTCAAAAACCCGCTTGTTGTGTTTGTGCAAAATATCCATGCGAAAATTATGTGATGCCATCAACTCTTCGGTGACATTGGTAAACACCAGCACATCGAAGTGTATACCGACGTGACGGTACTGAGTCTGGCCCTCGCTCGGTACTTCCATGACAGCATATTTGCAGCCAGCATCGACCATCTCGCCCAATATGCGTTGGAGCACAAACGCACCTGGCATGGTGAGGTGATATGGGTTGAGCCGCTCAACAGCACCGATGCGGATATTGGCTGTTCCGATCAGACCAGCTTTGGCGTTACTGGCTTGGAGTGCCGCCCAGATCATGTTGGCAGTGGTGGTTTTGCCTTTGCTACCAACTATGCCTATTACTGTTAATTTTTCTGACGGACTTCGGCGCATGATCTGTGCAGCCCTCGCCTCGCCATAATGAAATGCATTCATGAGTGGTTTGGGCGTAAGTGGACGAAGGCGTTTTTTGATGGTTTTGGTAATACTCATAACTCCAGTATTAAGTAACATTCAGCAAGTTGCAAGTGACTAGAGTATGATCGTCACGGTGGCTTTGGCAAAGTGCTAAACTATGACAATGATTAAGCTATTTCAGGCTAGTACAAGTCTTGGTAGTGACAATGCTGGCACCGAGCAGGCGCCGGAGTATATCTTAAATGCTAGTTTGCGTGATGGGCTGCGACACAATAGTTTGGAGTTTGTGGAGTCGGGGTCGTTTGAGGCATTGGGTTCAAACTCACCAAAAAAGAGTGTGTTGCGCAACAAGACCGATCTAGTTGATTTCAACAAACAATTGTATCAGGCCATCACCCAGAATACTGATCAGGCCGATATCGCACTAACGCTTGGTGGGGACCATTCAATAGCTATCGGTACGATGTTCGCTACTAGACAGCGGTATAGTGATGCCAAGCTTGTATATATCGATGCCCACCCAGACTGTACTAGCCCGCATAATACACTGACTGGCAATATTCATGGCATGCCAGTGAGCACGGTGCTCGGTGATGGTTTGTATGACGAATTTGAGCTAGGCAAATACAATTATGCTGACGTAAACATGATTGGACTCAAGGACATTGATCCTACTGAGCAGACTTACCTGAGCGACAACAACATATTTTATCTCACCATGGATGACATCATCCGTCGTGGTATTGCCGAGTGTGCTGCCAACATCGTCAAGCGGGCGGGCGGCAGCCCGTTACATATTGGTCTTGATATCGATAGTATTGATGTAAGTGAAGCGCCTGCGACTGGCATTCTCAACAAAGGCGGGTTAAGTTATCGTGAGATTAGCTATCTTTGTCGGCAACTGGCAGAATGCAATATAGTCGGCATTGATCTGGTAGAAATAAATCCTAGTAGAGATATCGAAGACAAAACCACATATTTGGGTAGTGAGCTGATAGTAACTTTGCTAGGTGGCAATTGGGATACATATACGCGTTACATAGAAAGCCAGAAAAAACGACAAGCATAGCCATTTTGCCAGATTGTTTGTTATAATTACGCATAAATATGCCTGATTCTGACAATACATTTCCAATTCCACCGCTTACACCCAAGGACGGTACGCCGCCAGCTCAGCCTGCCCCAACAGGCGCAGCGCCAGCTCAGCCGATGCCAAGCAATGACTGGGCTAGTTCGGCTGTGCCAGCGAGCAATCCAGAACCAGTGGCAAATGCCGTACCAAATGCGCCGGTGCCTCAGCCAACCGCTGCAGTACCTGCCAGCCCGCCGCCAGCTATGCCGGTGAGTGAGCCTGTCGCTACCGCGCCTACGGATGCCGCTGCGCCTGTGGTATCGCCTCCGCCCGCCGCGCCTGTAGCACCAGTCACTCCAGCCCAAGAGGCGATCCCGGCACCCAGTCTGCCGGTTGACGATGGCTTAGGAACACCTCCACCTGGATCACCTGGCTCAACTATGGGTGCAGTAGTCCCGCCGGCTGCCGCGCAACAACCGCCTATGCCAACGGCAGCGCCAACACCTACCGAGCAAGCCATGCCTTCGCAACAGCCCACCAATATGTTGGATTTGTCTGGTCAACAGACGGCTACGCCTGTTGACAACAGCTTGGCACCACCTGCACCAACATCTGACATGGAGATGCCCGCGCCAACTTTGCCTTCTGACACCAATCCTCAATTGCTGGCAGCCGATGCTGCCATGCTTGGTGGTGACATGGGTATGGCAGAGCAAAAACCCAAGAGCAGTATTTTCAAGAAGTTACTAATCGCACTACTTATTTTTGTTGGTCTGGTAGTAGTGCTCAGCTTGGTGTTGTATATCACTGGCCGATCTAGTCGTAAGCCAGCTATTGAGCTCAATGATCAAACCAATCAAAATCAGCAAACTCAGCAAAACAACAATTCGGCTACGCCAGCTGCTATACCAGAAGGCTATGTCAAAATTGACCGAGACTGCTTCAGCTTTGGCTTCCCGTCCAACAACAGTATCCCATCTGGTGAATCGGCTTGTGCCGTCACTGCCAAACTCGGCAAGCTCGGCCTTGGACAATTTGTCATCACGCCTGGCACTAACCCAGTCAATAGTGTCGACGAGTTGGTGAATCCTGTCAAAAATGCCAATAAGGTGACTAGCGAGGAAGATGTCCAGATCAACGGTATCGCTGCCAAAAAACTTACTATAGAGGGTGGACCATCGGGCCAAAACGTGAAGTATCTAGTACTGGTAAAAGACAAAGGCTATACCTTCAGTGGCAAGCCAATCATCAGCTTCGACATTACTATCTCGACCGGCCAGGAATTCTTCAAGCAAGTAGCTGACACTGCTATCTCCACTTGGCAGTGGAAAACCGCTACCAAATCATCCACCCCATAGATTGATTTTTTTGGTCGTCGATGGTATTATCGACGAATCCCATCCGTTGTCCGCTCTGCGGGCTCAAGTAAGGGAGGCTGTATTGCCAACCACCAAAAGTTTCGAGTACCGATACCGCGAGGAAGACGTACTCGACAAGCTCTCCGAGCTTGCCAAAGAGCCAGCCAATAACTGGCTCACAGCAGTGCTGGAGCGGGAAGAGCTGCAACAGGTCGCTCTGAGCAAGCTCATGCCCGCCTTGGTCAAGAGGCCTAGGCTGATGATCACGAGCGGCGATCTGTCATCGTTGCGTGTGACCATCGGCAACCGGGCAAACATCGACGGAGAGCGACGCAAGCGCAGTCGGCCGCGCCGCGGCTACTACAACCGGCCACTCAACTTCCGCTACTGAGGGAGGAACTCAAGATCGCTACTACCTGGGAGGAACCAAGGTAGGTGTGAGATGCGCTTCGGTGCAACTCATGAGCGGCAGTGGAGAGGCTCGGAGCTCTTGGACAACGACGTCCAGGAGCTCCGCTTCGTTATGGCCGAACAAACAGCGTATAATAGCAATTATGAATGATGTAGATGAGGTCAAAGCCAGGCTAGATATTGTTGAGATAGTTGGTAGCTACGTACCGCTCAAGCAGGCTGGCCGCAATTTCAAAGGGCTTAGTCCATTTAAGACCGAGAAGACGCCGAGCTTCATGGTAAGTGCAGAGAAGGGTATCTGGCACGATTTCAGCTCTGGCAAAGGCGGTGATGTGATAAGTTTTGTCATGCTTATGGAGGGGTTGGAATTTCGTGAAGCCCTAGAGATGCTGGCCAAACGAGCCGGTGTAGAGCTGAAGCCACGCTCGCCACATGCAGCCCAGCAACAATCCCAAAAGATTAGGATCTACGAAGCACTCGAGCTAGCCACCAAATATTTTCACTACTGCTTGGGGCGCAACAAGACAGCCTTTGAATATCTTCGTAAGCAACGTGGCCTCAAACCCTCCACAATCAAGACTTTCAAGCTGGGCTACAGCCCAGACAGTTGGGACAGTCTCAAGAATTTTCTGACCAAGCGCGGCTTTAGTGCCAGTGAACTCAAGGCAGCTGGGCTCACGACCAGCAAGTCGGGCAGCAACTCCAGCTATGACGTATTTCGCGGTCGCATCATGTTCCCTGTCTTTGATGGGCAAAACCGTCCTATTGGGTACTCGGCTCGGATACTTCAAGATCAAGATAAAGGCGCCAAATACATCAACACTACGCAGACTGCAGTCTATGACAAGTCGGCAGCTATCTATGGCTATGCTCAGTCCAAGGAAGCTATCCGACTGGCCGACAAAGTGGTAATTGTTGAGGGCAATATGGACGTGCTGGCCTTGCACAATGCCGGCATCGGCTACGTGGTAGCCGCATCAGGTACGGCTTTGACTACCCAACAGCTCAAGACGCTGAGTTATCTTACGACCAACGTCTACCTCTGCTTTGACAATGACGAAGCGGGCTTTGAGGCCACACAGCGGGCTATCGAGGTGGCACAAGGCCTAGATGTGCGACTGTTTGTTATTACACTGACGGGCGTCAAGGACGCTGGAGAGCTGATACCCAAGTCTGGCAAGGCTGCTTGGGAAAAGGCTGAGTCTCAGGCTCAGTATGCACCCGACTATATATTGTCCTGGGTGCGAAGCAGCTATGATCTGAGTACGGCGCTCGGCAAGCGCAACGCTGCCCAACCACTACTAGCCATGCTAAGTCGTTTGAGCGATGATATCGAGCGTAGCCACTATTTGAAAAAAACCAGTCAATTGCTGGATATATCAGAGGAGCAATTGCTGTCCAAAATCTCTTCAGCAGAGCCGGTACGGCTTGCCGGGTCAACCGAGCAAGAGCCGGTCCACCAACCACTCGATCGTCAGCAGCAGCTGGAGCTGAGTTTGTTTGAGCTGCTGCTAGTCCAGCCTAAGGTGCGCGAGGTAGTGCTCGAATTGGACCTTGAGCAGGTCAGTGATCGTTTCCGACCATACTTCAAGGCTTTGAGCGAGCACATCGGCGCCAAGCTTGACACCATAGCCAAAGCCTTGCCAAACAAGCAAAATGCTGTTAAAATTGCTGCATTACGTGGGGAACAAGAATACTCCGATCTATCGGAGCATGACGCCAGGCTCGAAGCCTATACCCAGCTACATCGATTACAAAATTTCTATCTACAACTCAATAAACGCCATTTGGCCCATGCTATCGCGGAGGCCGAAGCGGCGGGCGACAGCACCAAAGCCAAAAAATTGTTAGCTCAATACCAAGACATTATCAAGCAAGAAAATTAAGAAATCTCAATTGGTAATTCTCAACCTTGATCGGCAAACAAATATGTACTATTTGTGCAACTAAACGAAAGGATCTCACATGCCCCAAAAAGCCAAGCCAGCTCGCAAACCAGCGGCCAAGAAGCCCGCTACAAAAAAAGCAGCCACCAAGCCAGCTCGCAAACCAGCGGCCAAGAAGCCCGTTCGCAAAACGGCCAAGTCCACTAAGCCAGTCGAGCCAACTATAGAGATAACACCAGAGATAGAGGCACTGGTCATGAAAGGCCGTGAACAGGGATTTGTAACTCAGCAAGAAGTTATGGTAGCTATGCCACAGGCTGAAGATGATGTAGAGGCCCTCGACGATCTGTATAGCCACCTCATCGATCAGGGGATCGAAGTGGTCGACCAGAAAGACAAACTCATCTGGCAAACCGAGCCCGAAGAAGATGTCGAAAACGCCGTATCTGAAGATTACCTCAAAGACATTGCCGATGATTCCGTACGCCTATACCTGCGTGAAATTGGTAAGATTCCTCTGATTACTGCTGAAGAAGAAGTAACTCTGGCCAAGCGTATTGAGAAGGGCGATAAGGCCGCCAAAGACGCTTTGGCCGAAGCCAATATGCGACTGGTGGTAAGTATTGCCAAGAAATACATCGGCCGCGGTCTGGATTTACTTGATCTGATCCAAGAGGGCAATACTGGCCTGCTGCGTGCTGTCGAGAAGTTTGACTATACCAAAGGTTTCAAATTTAGTACCTACGCCACTTGGTGGATTCGTCAAGCCATCACTCGGGCTATTGCCGACCAGGCCCGCGTGATCCGCATACCGGTACACATGTTTGAGACCATCAACAAGCTAATTCGGCTGCAGCGCCGTATGACTCAAGAGCTTGGCCGCGAACCTACCTCCGAAGAGCTGGGCAAAGAGATGGAGATGGATGTTGAGAAGGTCAATCATATCCTCAAGATCAGCCAAGACACCACAAGTCTGGATGCAGCGGTGGGTGAGGATGAGGACTCTAGCCTTGGTGACTTCATCCAAGACGAAGACTCGGTCAGTCCAGAAGAGGCCGCTACCTATGAGCTGCTCAAAGAGCATATCAACGAGACTCTAGGTCTACTTACGCCGCGCGAGCAAAAGATCTTGCGTATGCGATTTGGGCTCGAAGACGGCAAGATGCACACGCTCGAGGAAGTGGGTCAGGAGTTTGGTGTGACCCGTGAGCGCATTCGTCAGATTGAGGCCAAGGCTCTTACCAAGCTTCGCAAGAACAAAGACAGCAAAAAGCTCGAAGACTATCTGAGCTAATCAGTCCAAAAACCGCCCCTAGCTAGGGGCGGTTTTTGATTACTTGTTGACGTCTGGATATCTGCCTTTGGCAGCTTCAAGCTTGGCGCGGGCTTCGGCGAAGGCTGCGCGTGTTTTCTCTCGTTCGATTGCTTCATGATCTCGGACAGCTTGGCCGCGATCCCATCCTTGGTCTCGGGCAGCTTCGCTGATACTAGCGTCTCTCTCAGCCTCCACATCTTCCATACGAGCTTCATTGCTAGCAGCAGTATGTGCTTGAGCAGCCTTTTGGTCTGCTCGCTCGGAGGCAGCCTCGTCGGTCAGCTCTCGTCGGGCTTCGTCGGCAGGTTGTTGATTGAATAGATTTCCTTGTTCGACTG
>CAZWVB010000011.1:0-22853 GCA_964637185.1 uncultured Candidatus Saccharibacteria bacterium
ATGCAAACCTGTTAAGTATAAAAAATCCCAGGAAGTAATTGGGATCTTCTGGCGGAGAGGGTGGGATTCGAACCCACGAGACCGTTGCCGGCCTGACGGTTTTCAAGACCGTTCCCTTCAACCACTCGGGCACCTCTCCTCGTCCAACAAATGTTACAACTTGCAAGTAAAAGTAAATGCTATTCCTTTTTCAGTCTTTGCAATTGTTCTCCTCTCGATCAAGCAAACAGTAACTTGGTTTGTTTGATCGTTAAGGAAAAGAATTGTGTCAGCTGAAATGCTTTCAACAACTTAAAAGCATGTAAGCCAAAGCAATGCTTTGACGTGGCGGAGAGGGAGGGATTCGAACCCTCGCGGGGGATTACTCCCCCCTACCGGATTAGCAATCCAGCCCCTTCAGCCTCTTGGGTACCTCTCCGCAAATACTTTTCGATCTGTAAAGTACCGTGTAATTATACGCTTTTATACTAAATAGCTCAAGACTACTCACGCGAACATACTATAAACATAACAATAAAGCATCTTGGTCAATATTGACATAAGAGGCGTTTCATATAAAAGCTATGCTTAGTACTTGAGCTGAATTATTTCTAGCTTGGGCTGTAGTTGAGCGGCAAGCTTGTCATCCCCTGCTAGGCTGGCATAGTCATGCAATGCTTGCGCTACTGCCACATTGTCGGGATCAAGATCGTAGGCTTTGTGAGCCAGCTCCAAGGCCCTATTTGTCTTGCCTTCTGCCATGTCGTACTGCGCGAGTAGCAGGAAGTCCTGTGCAGTCTTGGTATCGATGCCATCCAGTACTGACCGTGCCGGCTGAAACAGCTTGGCTTGCAACATACGTGTGGCATCTGACCTAGGCACTCCCCTGCCGCCGCGTTGATAGACATCGCAGTACCATACCAAGCTGGCGGCTTGCACACTGGCTAGGTCCAGCTTGGCAGCCTGATGCGCCTTCTCGCAACCCGCATCCACTTGACCTATATTGATGAGCGCAGCCGACTCCCCTGCTGTACTTGCAGCACTGACCGATTCGCGGCTGGCTTGTTCAAAATAGCCTTTGGCTGTGCCATATTGGAGAAGATCGACAGCTTGATTGCCTAGATAGATTGGATTGGGATCGTACAATCGCGTCAGTACCTGAAATGCTTGTTGGTCCTGGTGGTTTGACTGATAGTAGCGACGTTCCGCCTGTACAACAGCGCTATCATAAGGAGCCCATTTGCTGGCAGCACTGATCCAATTCAGCTGGGTTGAGCCACTACTACTTGCAGCGCCGTGTAATAACCTGTCTGTGATACTACGATGCCAGCCTGTGACGTTGGGCCAATACGCACCAAGCAATAGCCCTGCGGTAGCTAGACATAGTACAGCTAGCCACCAAAAGTCACGCTCTACCCTACTGCTTCGTCTCATCGAGCTCCGCCCTGAGCTGTTGCAATGTGTTTTGAGTACTTGCAAGTAGCTTCTGCTGATGGTCTACCACCTGCTGTGGTGCGTGATCCATAAATTGTTGATTGGACAATTTAGCTTCGGTGATCTTTATAAGCCGCTCTTTGTCGTCGATTTCGCGCTGCAGCTTGGCAACCTTGGTGGCCGCCGCGTCTTTTTGTTTGCTGCTGACTATATCAATGATTTGCAACCCAAATTCCTCAGCCTTTTTGGCATCAGGCTTGAGTGTTGCGTTCGGCCATTGCTCGGTTATCAGATTGGAATTGGTCCATGAAAGTTGTTGCCAGACAGCCTCTGTGACAAATGGGGCATAGGGGTGGAGCAGCCGCAGCACTGTCTCGAGCGCATAGACCAACATGTCAGCGTTGGGGTATTCTTTGGAATACTCCAGATACTGGTCGGCTAGTATATCCCAGAGTAGGGAGTAGAGCTGCATGCCAGCCTCAGAGAATTGATACTTGGCCAGCTTGTCAGTAACCCCTTCAATCGCCGCGTTGAGCTCAGTAGCCAGCCAGTGATCTGCCGGGGTCTGCAATTGCAGCGGGGCGGGGGAGTAGTCTTCACCTACCTTGCCCAATATAAATCGACTAACATTCCAAACCTTGTTGCAGAAATTGCGATAACCACGAATCTTCTCGTTGCTGAGTTTGCCACCCACGCCAGGAGTAACACCGATACTGAGTGCTAGGCGCAGCGCATCTGTGCCGTACTCAGCAGTGATATTCATCGGATCATCATAATTTCCTTTGGATTTGCTGAGCTTCTGGCCTTGCTCATCGGTCACCATGCCCCATAGATAGACGTCTTCAAATGGTATCTTGCCAGTCTTGTAAAGACTAAACATGATCATGCGCGTCACCCATTTGTGCAGGATGTCGCGAGCAGTACCCATCAGACTAGTAGGATAGAACTGGTCAAAATCGCCTGTACTCATGAGAGTAGCATAGGGCCACTGGCCAGAGCTAAACCATGTATCAAATGTGTCGGTCTCGGCCCGATAATTGCCCTCGCCATAGTAAGCCTTGGCCTCGTCCTCGGATTTGGCGATGATATAGGCGTCTTTGTCGGCATCGTGACTGGTCTTGTAGTACACCGGCATGCGGATACCCCACCAGATCTGGCGGCTGATACACCAATCATGCTCTTGAGATAGCCAGTCCAGCGCCAACTTTTTGAATCGGGCAGGGTAGAAACGAACTTGATCGGACTCGATTGCTTCAATCACCGGCTTGTTGAGTTCACTGACGCGCAAGAACCACTGCTCAGTGATAAGCGGCTCGATGACTGATTTACTGCGATCTTGGATGGCGACCTGATGGGTGTATTTCTCAACTTTGACTAGCTTGCCGGCTGCTTTGAGATCGGCTACTACCAGCTTGCGAGCTTCTTCGACGCTGAGCCCAGCATACTTCTCGGGCACGTTGACCATATGACCCTCTAAATCAATCACGCTGATCTGTGGCAAATTGTGGCGCAGCCCTATCTCGTAGTCATTCTTGTCATGTCCGGGCGTGATCTTGAGAGCACCTGTACCAAAATCTGTCGCCACGTGCTCGTCGACGATGATCGGCACCGGCCGATCTACCAGCGGCACTATAGCATCCTTGCCCACCAGATCTTTGAATTTATTGTCGGTGGGGTTCACAGCCACAGCTACATCGGCAAAAATCGTCTCTGGACGCACTGTAGCTATCTGGATAGGGCCATAATCAAGGGTGTAGAGCTCATCTTCGCACTCCTCGTGAGTGATCTCGATATCCGCATAAGCCGATTGGGTCACGGGGTCCCAATTGACGATACGGTTGCCTCGATAGATCAGCCCGTCTTCGTGCATTTGTGCGAATGTATCATAGACTGTGCTGACAATGTCGGCATCAAGCGTGTATTTCTCGCGGCTCCAGTCGGCGGAGAAGCCCATCGAGCGCATTTGCCGACCCATGGTGCCACGATGTGCCTCAACAAAGTCCCAGACCTGGCGATAAAACTCTTCTTGCCCTAGATCGTGGCGGGTTTTGCCAGACTTGGCCAATTCCTTCTCAAACACAAACTGTGTCTCAATGCCAGCATGGTCACTACCGGGCAGCCAGAGCGCTGGTCGGCCTTGCATACGAGCAGTACGTGTAGCAATGTCTTCAAGCACATACATCAGATGGCCAGCATGCAGCGAACCATTGGCATTGGGCGGCGGCATGATGATACAAAAAGGCTTGCCGGTAGCCTTGGTATTGGGCGCAAAAGCATCGGCGGCTGCCCACAACTCAAGAATGCCCGGCTCGTGCTCCGCAGCCTCGTAGGCCTTGGGCATTTCTCTATCTCGCTCGCTCCTCATGACTCAAATTGTAGCATTTCCAGATGGGATTTTACAGCATGACAGGTTTGACAATCCTTATGTTCAACCGATACAATAGATACAAACTTGGGAAGAGCCAAGCTTGTATTTTCAAGATTAACGCCTTAGTGGCATTTGAAAAGTTGAAATATTGGAGGGTAGTTCAAGGAGTCAGCAAAACCCGCAGTGAGTCGTAGTGACACCTACGTCGAACGAGGCTTGTAGATGGCGACGAAGAAATACCCCCAAGATTACAACTTCAGGGGGATTAATGGGAGGGATGACAGCAATGAAAGACATATACAGTCCATTGGAAATAGATGAGCAATGGGACCAGCGCGCACCAATGGATGATGCTGGCGGCACGGTAGCGATCGATGAGCCTATGATGGTGGCTCAGACCGATCCACATGCTCAGGATTTGCACAGTGATAGCGGCGATACTGCCGATACCACCACGCCACAGGCCGTACCGGCTGCCCCCACAGATGATACGCCAGCCACTATGCCAGCCACACCATCAGTCGATGAGGCTAGTGGTGATCCTGCCCAGACCCCAACTCCTGCGCAACCAGTCGACGACACAGCAGCTAGCGAAGCAGCCACTATCGATGCCAACATGGCACACATGGGCCAAACAGTATTTGAGCCACAATTCAAGCCGGCAAACAGTGATGACGATGCTGCCGCCAAGATGATGGGGAGCGATATGCCTACCACACCTGCCAATGACCAGCCAGCTGCTGAGCCAGTAGCACCAGCTGCACCAGTCGAGCCACCTGTCGCACCAGAGCCGCCATCAGAGCCTGCAACTACACCGACTATTGATGAAATTACCAGTACACCCAACCCTGAGCCAGCACTCGACGACTCAGGTGATCATGTAGTCGAAGATGTCGACAAAGACCTCAGCGAGATGGTCAGCAAACTCGAGGAAGAGAGTAAGAAGCTCGATCAAGACATCGCTGAGAAGAATGAGCAGATCTTGACCATGCAAAAAGACATCGATGCTCATAACACTAAAAAAGCTGCTATCCAAAAACGCATCGATGGACTCAAAGCGGTAATAAGTTAGACTACATGAAAGGCACAGAAAAATCTGCTTCAAAGCAGATTTTTTTGTTTGATAACACAACTGTAGTAGAGTAAAACTATGACAGATATACTACGTGACCAACCAGAGCAATCCGAAATCAAGCAAGCTACGCCTGTTGTCGAGCTCAAAGAGTTAAAACAGCAACAAGAAATAGGGAAGATGGTAACCAATACCTTTGATGTAATGGACCAGTTGCGTAACCGTCAGCTAGCACACGACACCAATCCATTTGTTCTTGGAGAGGCCAAATTTGCAGCTATCAACACTGTTCGTTTGGGTAGCGACGAGCACGGTTATTTATTGCATACCGAGAGCGCCAGGCCTCCAGACGAGTTGGGCAGCGAGCAGTCCGTACGTACCAGTGAGGCTATCAAACAGGGTTTTGTTGGCGGCAGGATAACTCAAGGCGACAAAGTAATGTTTCGGTTTGAAGCACATGGGCCGGCTGGCGAACAATACTTTGCCAACGAGCCGCATCCTGGATTCTTGGGCACTATTATCTACGGGCCTTCGGGTGAAAAATTGGCTGAAGGTGATCCTCAATTGCAGCAGTTCCAAGCAATTGTCCATCAATATGAATTGCTTTTGGCTCCGCCCCCGCCAGTAACTCGCAAAGAATCTGAGACAGAAGAAAAGCCACCGAGCAAATTTAGACACTTCGTGGACAAAATTAAGACCAAAGCCAATTCGGGTGCAACAGAGTCTGCATTGATGGAAGCCAAACGATCAGAAAATCTGGCCCGCATACGTGCTGCCAACCCGCCTGACAAAAAGCCATAATTTCTTTCATGCTTTGATCAGCACTTACACTTAGATATAATCACCCTGTCCTTTGTCCGTATCACACCGGACAATTCGAAGTTCGTCTACAACAACCGAAGAGGTAAGTGTCATGACTGATCTACCCACCACCTATGGTCAACTCGTCAACTACGACGAGCTTGACTACTTCAAGCGCCTGGCCCAGCGCGCCGCCATGGAGACCGACGGCTACATCGAAGACACTGAGTGGCGAGTCGTGCCCGAGAGCCGGGGCGAGAGTGTGTTCCTACTGGAAGGGCCGGATCGCTACAGGGGTGATGTCAACGAGGGGCTCGGTACCAAGAACAACGCCACCAAGTTGGCGACACTGACCGCGATCGAGCAACATCCCGACTGGTCAGACAACGCCCACAACCACTACATCAAGTTGTTGTGGTCCTACGCCGGCCAAGACACAGTGGCCATGATAGTCAATGACATGGCCACGCTCGGCGTCAGGCCACTGACGGTCGCCATGCACTTGGCGGCAGGGCACAGCAGCTGGTTCGACCACACCGAAGAGCGAGTCGAAGCACGCATGACCGGGTTGTTGGAGGGTTGGAAGTATGCCTGCAGGTTGAGCAGCGCCACCTACGCTGGTGGGGAGACGCCCGCCCTGCCCGGGCTTGTGGTGGATGATGAGGTGGTCATCTCCGGTTCCGCCACGGGTGAGATCTACCCCAAGAACCGACGTGTCATGGGCGATGTCGAGCCTGGTGATGAGATCATCATCCTCGAAGGTAGTGGTCCGCATGCCAACGGCATCAGCCTGCTACGCAGCATCGGTGAGGAGATCGGTTACCAGACGCAGCTGCCAGACGGCAACACCTTCGCCGTCGCGCTGCTCGTGCCCACCCCGATCTATGTCAGTGCCGTACAAGCCTGCCTGGATGCTGGTGTGCAGATCAGCTACACCATCAACGTGACCGGCCATGGTTGGCGCAAGTTCATGCGGCTCAACCTGCCGCTGGAGTACCGCTTCCACGCCGTGCCTACCCCACAAGCCATCTTCAGCTTCGCCCAAGAGGTGCGCGGCATCAGCATCGAGGAGATGCTGGGCAACTACTGCATGAATGCTGGTTTCGGTCTGTACGTGCGGCCAGGATCACTTGAGCTGGCAATGACAACGCTCGCTCAGGCTGGATACAAGCCACTGCACGCCGGCACCATCCATGCCGCAGAGGCCAAGGTGGTCAACATCGAGCCTTACGGCGTTGTGTTCGAGGCCGACACTCTTCAGGTCCGCTGATCGCCCCAATTCACGAACTTCGAGGCCCTGTCCACGCCGGACGGGGCCTCGAGACGTCTTTACTTTCGAATCACTTTTCTCCTCGACGTTATCAAATCAGTAAACGAAGCTAGTCTGATGCTTCTGTTCATAAGACCGCGAGTCCATATCCTTGGCGCAGCGGCATGAACAGACAAGAAGGCTGGCTGAGTGCTATTGATTTTATATAGTCGAAAACACTTTTTGCCTTCTTTTGGTGTATCAAAAGAAGGGGCCCTGCAAGAGTGCAACTCTTTTCAGGATCTATAATTCACTTAGACTAGGGTCGGCTACGATAGTAGTTGGATCGGTATATATCTTGCGCTGTGCCATCTGGTAAGCAATTGCGCCAATCATAGCTGCGTTGTCAGTACAGAGCACTGGTGGCACTACAATCGTATTTGGGATCACTGCCTTAAGCCGCTCGCGTAGCGAGCTGTTGCAGGCCACACCACCACCAACTACGAAAGCCTTGGGCTGCAGATCATTGTAGGCATGCAACGCTTTTGCCACTAGCGCATCAACGACAGCTTTTTGAAAGCTGGCCGCCAGATCGGCTTGAACTTGCTTGTCGAGCTGGTAAGTTTTCTGTGCAGCTTCGGCGGCTGGATTTACTCCGGTAATTTGTTGAACCTGCCTTAGTACGGCAGTCTTGAGTCCCGAGAAGCTAAAATCGTATTTCCTTGGTGTGTTGGCTACTGGGAACTGATATTTGCTGTCATCACCAGATGTGGCGGCTTGGCTAATAGCTGGCCCACCTGGATATCCCAGTCCAATCAGCTTGGCTACCTTATCAAAAGCCTCTCCGGCGGCATCATCGAGCGTTTGACCCAATACTTCACGGCTTAGATCCTCCTGGTAAAAAGATAAGGTAGTGTGCCCACCAGATACAGTCAGAGCAAGAAAGGGGAATGTTGGCGGCGTATCTGTCAAAAAACTTGCAAAGGCATGCGCCCAGATGTGATTAACCCCAATTAAGGGCTTTTGCTTGGTAATCGCCAAGGTTTGGGCAGTTAGCACACCGATCAGTAGTGATCCGATCAAGCCTGGACCTCGAGTAACAGCAATAGCATCTATATCGTCCCAATTCAGATTGGCATCGGATAATGATTGCTCAATTACAGGAATTATCACCTCGACATGTGATCTGGCTGCTACCTCTGGTACTACTCCGCCATATCTAGCATGAATCTCTACCTGAGATGCTATCACATTGCTCAAAATGGTCTGACTCCGCTGGCTGGCGGATGATATTACAGATGCCGCTGTCTCATCGCAGCTAGACTCTATTGCAAGAATATTCATCTCTATATCTTATATTAGATCTGTTCAAAACAAAACTTACAATATTTATAAGCTTTGTCTTGGGAGTGAGGGCAGATGAATCCGTCCTCACTCGCCTTGACCCTCAACACGGCACAGAGAAGATCAAGCAGGAAGCGAAGCTACTTCACCCTCGTTAACCCCCGCGAACAGGAGGATGTGCATTCGATGCCAACCAGCATCGAGCAGCTCTGGGCACAGCGCCAACTGGATGACATACTGATTGCTGGCCGGCTGCTGTGGCTTTCCAGGCTTACACAGCCTGGCGTTGGCAAGATCGATAGCCACAGCCGGTTTGCCCTTGGTGGTCAGCGGCACCTGAATGCCAGGGAAGTGATCGGCTCGTAGCCAGATCTCGTCGACGCCACCACGCGTGCGCTTGTGCTCGGTGCGCAGCCACTGCATCAGAGCATGAAGAGAGCACCAGTCATCGAACTGACTGAGCACATGCTGTCGAACGGCGTGGTCGAGGCTCTCTGCGGAGAGCTTTAGATCGACGGCGTTGTTTGGGAGGTCCATGGATCTCTCCAATGTCGTAGGATTGGGACGCGCCTACTATAAATCATTTGACTACATAAATAAATACCTGAAGCCGACTTTACTTTTTTTATCTTTTGCGTCAGGCTATAGTGCAAGTTAAGAGCTCTTACCCAATTAGTAAATAGCAACCTTCGCTTTGAGTGCAGTTCGTTAGTTCTTTTTGAGAAAAATAAGAGACGTATTACACATACGTCGAGTGTTTTTGGAGAAAAACTGGCGAAATGTGCCAAATGGGAGGTTGCGAAGGAGAAGAGAATGAGCCATGAAGTAAAAATTCACGACGCCCAAACTTCGATATTGCGTGAGCTACTATTCCACCCGCAAGCCAACTTTGCTAAGTTGCAGAAGGGTACAGGACTCAGTAGCGACCATTTCAACTTTCATATCAACAAGTTGGTAGAGCTTGGCTTGGTCGAGAAAGTAGCCCGCGGTAGCTACACGCTCACACCAAAGGGCAAAGAACACGCCAACAAGCTCGACACCGACAACAACACCATTGAGCGCCAACCCAAGGTGGCCGTGATTTTGGCAATTGAGCGCCAAACCAGCGAAGGTAAGACTGAATACCTATTCCAAGAGCGCCTTAAACAGCCATATTTTGGCTTTTGGGGCTTCGCCACCGGCAAGATCCGCTGGGGAGAGACAATAGTCCAAGCCGCTGAGCGCGAGTTGATGGAGGAGACGGGACTAACCGCCGAGCATCGTATAGCCGGAGTTTACCACGAGCTGGTCTACCAGCAAGAGACTGGTGATCAGCTGGAAGACAAGATATTCTTCGTAATCCACTGTACCAACCCGGCCGGCCGGCTGATCGAAGAGTTTGAGGGCGGCCGCAATAAATGGATGAGTCGCACGGAAGCTCTCAAACAACCCAAGATATTTACTAGCTTTGATATCGAAATCGACATAGTGAGCTCTGACGATACTTTTGTAGAGCGCACGGTCGAATATACCAAAGATCTGTTCTAGCTTCTCCTAAATCTGCAACAATTGCAAACTTGGGGGACGCCCGATCCTCCGGCTGCTGCCGGAAGATCGGTGGACGCTCCTACTTGATGGTGGGTGATCACCAGCAGGCGATGAGATCGCCCTCGGGGTCGCGCGATCCACCTGATCCGCTGAGTGGGCGGACCTCCACGTCGATCGATGGCCGAATGTCTTGACCTTCCCACCACTCATCGACCGAAGCATCGAGCAACACATAGATGTCGTCACGACGCTTCTTCTCCTGCTCTCGTGTCGGAGTGGGCTCGCCATCGGCATGTGGCATGGCACCACACTGCACATCCACCCACAGACCTGGTGTGTTGGTGCTCCAGGGGTGGAAGGTACCGACCACAGTGACCACTTCGGCCACAGTCAGATACGAGCCATCGACTTGGTTGATGGCGGCGACGACCATGGTCGGCAGCGCCTTGAGGAACTCCCGGGTCTTGAAGTCGTTGGGATGCGAGCGGCGAACGATGTCGGCTCGCATCACCCAGTCCTCCGTTCCGGTGACGTTCAGTACTGGCATGACAGACCTCCTTGGGTCGGGTCGATGAAAGTAAAGGAGCTTGCCACAGCTCCATGTGTACGAGCTGTTTAGCTGGCAACAATAATACAATATTTGCTCAAATAATTCAATAGTTACTATGGCGTCGGCTCGATCATTGCTACAATACATAGCATGAATTCCGATACAAATTTGCCAGATAGCTGGGATGCCAGCCAGATCGAGCTGGATGCACACTTTCTGCAATCCGCCGAATGGGCACAGTTCCAGCAGGTTTATGGCCGCGAAGTATTACATGGCCAGTCGAACATCTGGAGTTGGCTTGGTACACTGCAATCGGCCAAACTCGTAAGATTTTTGAGTCTGCCCTATGGCCCAACAGTCAAAACAGATGTAGCTGGCTGTTTGGAGAGTATCGAAGCCGCCGCCAAAGAGGCCAAGCTGGATTTTTTACGCATCGAGCCCGTGGGCACAATCAGCTCTGTCGAGCTCGAAGCAGCCGGCTACCACGAGGTCAAGCCTGTCCAGCCTAAGTATCCGTGGGTACTTGATCTGGCGCCAAGCGAAGAAGAGCTACGCGCCGGATTGGAACGAGGCCATCGCAACCGTATCAACACCGCTCCCAAACGTGGTATTACGGTCGAGCAGTCGACTGATCTCAGCCTGCTCGACGAGTTTTTGAGATTGCTGCACGATACCGGATCGGGGCGATTCGCCAATCATCCAGATAGTTACTTCCGTACTATGGCCGAGACGCTCATCCCAGCCGGAGTGGCGCGCTTCTTCGTGGCTCGCGCTGAGGGTAAGAGCGTCAGCATCAGCCTGGTGTATGATTGGAATGGCGTGCGCTACTATGCGCACACTGGCAACGACCAGGCCCTCAACCGCCAATACAAGGCCTCAGTCTACCTAGTATGGCAGATGATACTGGATGCCAAAGCCCATGGCTTCAAGCAGTTTAACTTCTGGGGTGTCACCCCCAATGATGATCCTAGTGATCCATGGTATGGATTCTCACAGTTCAAGAAAGCCTACGGTGGTAGGCTTGACGAGCAGCTCGGCACTTGGGAAAAGCCGCTCAACAGTGTGAAATACAAGATCTACGACACCAAGAGGAAGCTCAGCTCATGAAAATCCACGCTGCTACACTCGACGAGCTCAAAAACTGGAACCAACTGGTCGCCAATAATCCGGATGGCGGGCATTTCCTACAGTCAGCCGGCTGGGCACATTTCCGCCGCCAGTTTGGCTGGCGACCCATTCAGCTGATTGCTCACGATAGCCGACAAACCATCGCGATACTGATGCTGGAGCGCAATATCACCGGGATAGGCAAGATTTGGTACTGCCCCAAAGGCCCAGACGTGACCAGTGAAGCCGATCTTGAGGACACGCTGGCCGCCATATACAAAGAATACCCTGACGTAGTGTCTATCAAACTCGAGTCAGAGCTACCCGCTGGCATCGGCCTGCCCGGCGACTTTCGTAAATCAGCCATCAATCGCCAAATAGTATCAACAGGCGTAATTCAGCTCGGTGATAGTGAAGACCAGCTACTAGCTAGCTTCAAACAAAAGACCCGCTACAATATCCGTCTGGCTGAGCGCAAAGGAGTCATAGTCGAGCAAGCCGACCCCACGACAGCCAATTTTGAGCGTATGTACCAACTCATCAACACCACTCA
This sequence comes from uncultured Candidatus Saccharibacteria bacterium, assembly GCA_964637185.1. GTDB lineage: Bacteria > Patescibacteriota > Saccharimonadia > CAILAD01 > BJGX01 > CAZSVP01. The sequence goes on from CAZWVB010000011.1 coordinate 11,985, forward strand.
CCAGCGCTCCGACTACTTCCACCCCAGCAAATCCTATCTGATGGCTAGCTGGCGGGCACTCAGCCACGATGGCACTGGGCAGCTTTGGCTGGCCAGCCACGAGGGCGATCTGCTAGCTGGCGCGTTTGTAGTGTCACTGGGCCATAAAGCCTGGTACAAAGACGGCGGCTCGGTACGTATCAAACAAAACCTGATGGCGCCATATGCTCTGCACTGGCAGATTATGAAAATATTGATGCACCACAAAGTGGCCAGCTACGATCTTATGGGTCTGCCGCCCGCCAGTCAGCTAGATGACCCCAAACATCCGCTTGGCCGACTGGCCCAATTCAAGCTCGGCTTCCAACCCGAGTTGCAAGAATTCATCGGCACCTACGATGTAGTATTCCGCCCCAAGTCCTACCGGCGATTTGTCAAATACTACGAGCGCCCAGCCACGACCTTGGCCCACCGTGTAAGAAGGCAGTTGTGGTACTGATATGATTCGCGAAGCTACCAAGACAGAGATAGCTGATTGGGACAAGCTACTGCATAGCAACCCCGCTGGCGGACATGTCTTCCAAACCACTGAGTGGAATGAGTTCAAAGCTGTATCGGGCTGGCAGCCGCTCTATTGGGTGTACCAGCACACAAGCAGCGACAAACCGGTCTATTTCACACTGCTGCGCAAGAGTCTGCCGGCATTTGGCACCACCTACGTGTGCTCCAAAGGCCCGGAACTTTTCAAGCTCGGGCCATTGAGCCAGAAAGACAAGTCTACTATGGCCAAATTTGTAGCCGAACTCAAAGCCATGTTGATCAAACACGATCCGCGCGCCCTGCTACTCAAACTCGAGCCAGAGATCTTAGCAGATGAGCTTGATATGGCTAGCCTTGGCATGGTCAAAGCCCGCGCCGATCTGTACTTCAAGGCCACCATATTGGTAGGTATCGACCGCTCCGACGATGAGCTACTAGCTAGCTTCAAGCAAAAGACTCGCTACAACATCCGCTTGGCCGAGCGCAAAGGAGTTGTGGTCGAGGAGCGCGAGGTTGACCAAGCAGCCATTGATATGATGTACGACATGATGAGCGCCACTCAGGCTCGCGCCAGCTTCTATCTGCGCCCCAAGGCCATCTACGCCGACTATTGGCAGCGCTTTGCAGACAGTGGCCTCGGCAAGTTGCTGGTCGCCACTCATGACGGCCAGGATTTAGCTTTCGTATACTTATTCTTGTATGGTAAGCGGGCTTACTACAAAGATGGCGGCAGCTATCGAGTCAAACAAAACCTGATGGCGCCTTATCTGCTCCAGTTCCGAGCTATGCAATGGGCCCACCAACACGGAGCGACTATCTACGACACCATTGCTGTACCACCGCGTGACCAGCTAGATAACCCCAATCATCATCAGGCTGGACTTTATCGCTTCAAATCTGGATTCAACCCCGAAGTAGTGGAATTTGTCGGTGCCTGGGACTTGCCGTTATCGAATCGCTACGATCTGTGGCGTCGTGCCGAAGCTTACTACCTAGCCGGCTACATGAAACTCAATCAAGGCAATATATTCTGGTAAGCTCGGCTATCCAACGCTAGAATAGTACTATGACTATTCCGCTTACGGCTTTTCGAGCCTACGATATCCGCGGCCAGGTGCCTAACGAGGTCAACCCCGAGCTGGCCCATGCCGTCGGCCAAGCTTTGGCCCAGTATCTGCCACCAGGTGTAGTAGCCGTCGGGCGCGACATGCGCCTCGATAGCGAGGAGCTAGCGGCTGCCCTGATAGATGGCCTAGTGAGACAAGGCCGAGAGGTCTGGGATCTGGGGCGTATCACGACAGATATGAGCTATTGGGCGGTCGGCTACTACAAGCTAGCCGGTGGGGCTATGATCACGGCTAGCCACAATCCAGCCGGCGACAACGGTATCAAACTTACCAAGATCGGTGTCGATCCGATTGGTGCCAAATCAGGCCTCGATCAGATCAAATCGTTGATCAAAAAGAATAGCTTCAAGCCAGCCAAATTGGCTGGTAGAGTCACTCACAAACATGTACTACGCGACTGGATCGAGCATAGTCTTCAGCTATCAGGTGATGAGTTTGCTCCACTTCAGGTAGGCATGGATACCGGCAATGGCATGGAAGCCATTGTGCTACCTTTGCTCCATGAACTCACTCCGCTACGCGTCCACGGGCTCGATCTGCGGCTAGATGGCAGCTTTCCACACCACGTAGCCAATCCGTTGATTGCCGGCAACACTGCTGATCTGCAACAACTGGTAGTAGGCAAGAAGTTGGACTGTGGCCTAGCCTTCGATGGCGATGGCGACAGAGTATTTGCTATCGATGAGAAGGGTAGTCGTGTATCTGCTGGCGAGTTGGGAGCTCTGCTAGTTAAGCACGCGCTACAAACCCAGCCCGCTGGTACAGTGCTGTATAGTTCGCCCAGCTCACGAATAGTGGGTATGGAGATTGATCTGATGGGTGGCAAGGCCCACCGCACACCTGTTGGCCACAGCCTGATTGTGCCAGAAATGCAACGTACCCACGCCGTATTAGGCTGCGAACACTCCGGGCATTTCTACTTTGGCGACAACTACGGCGCTGATAGTGGTCTGATCGCAGCTCTTACAATGCTGCATATCTTATCTGTCAGCAACAAAAAGCTTTCGCAGCTGGTCCGCGACCTACACAACCCATATGTCGCCATCGATGAGCTCAACCTGCCAATATCAGATGCCGAAGCCGTTATCACTAAGCTCAAGCAGAATTACTACGATGCCAAGCTAGATATGCTCGACGGCTTGACTGTAAATTATCCAGATTGGTGGTGTAATGCTAGGGCGAGCAACACTGAGCCGCTACTGCGGCTCAATCTCGAAGCCAAAACTCCAGAGCTGCTCAAGGACAAGCTGGCGGAGATTAAGAAACTGCTAGGTTGACCTAGTAGTGAGCTTTCTTGCGGTTTTTGAAAAGCAAAAACCAAGAATTTTTAGGCAAATCAAGAAAATCTACTACTAGGTTGACAATGACCTAGCTTGGTACTATTATTGCTAACTAACTTCTAGAGTCATTTAGAAGTACCTTGACGAAGCAAATCTCCAATTTTGTTGGTTGCTGCTTGCGTTTTTGTCACGATAGCTCGTGCCAAGGCCGCAAGTTGCAACTAGCAGAGAACCACCCCAACCGAACCCGACGGCCATAAGCATTTGGTAAGACAGGCATCGCGGACTCATCAGACTGCCCACGTAGCGTCGTATCTCTCGAAGATCGATCGCACAAGCGGTGGACTGATAGTTCTCGGAGCCCACATCATCCGCTGAAGCCTAGGTGAGAGGAAAGAGTGGGAAAGGTTGGTTGCCATGAGAGGGAGGAGCTTGCTTGGGCAAGCCTCAAAGGGCCCCGCCCGTCTAGGGCGAAGTCCTTACTTCTCATAGGGCGGGGTCAGGAAGGGGCACTTCGGTGCGTCAATACTGGCCCTGCCCAAGGACTGCCGACACGTGCATGGCGCACGGCAAGCAGGGGACACCACCCGTCCGGCGGAGTACCTGCGCGTGTCGGCATCTTCATCGGGAAGCCACATGACGCGCCTCCAAAGCGTTCAGTTGTGTGGACCTACTTACCGACCAACGTTGCTGGGGCCCGCCAGAGTGCTCGTCCCACAAAAGGTGAGACGCCGCCATGGAGGCGTCGTAGCCCAATTGACCGGTCTGGGTCTTTGTACCGCGGCCGGCCCCAGCCACTTTCTCCCGTGCCTCGGCACTGGAGCAGCCGCACGACCGTCCTCCGACGACGCTCGTGCTCACCGCCACTGCGGCCCACCAGGCACCACGCCCGCCCCGCAGTGGTCTCGCCGCCGGAGTGCCCGATCCTTCCAGCCAGGTCGTGATCGGGCGCTCCGGTAGGCCTATTCGCCAGCCCACCACCAGGCCGGGGAGGGTGGTCGCACACTGGACCACCCTCCCTGCCAGGAGACTTGCTTCGTCTCCTCACTACAGTTTTTGACTCGATCAAAGTTTGTAGTCGAGGACAATATACTACCGGCTAAGCCTATCTTGCTAGTATCACTCTTCTATTTAGCTTACTTACTGACACTTGAGAGATCAGATAGTGAGTTGAGCAATTACGCTACTATCCGAGGACTGTTTGAGTTCGCCTATGGCGGACGAGTTCCACAGGATAGTAAGTAATTGATCAATGAATACTTCTAGATACTCGAACGTGGCAAGAGACTTTGCTTCTTTGGTCACAAAGAAGGAAGAAATTATGGAGCTTATAGCGAACAAAGCAGAGGGGACACGTTTGATAGTAATTACAAATTGATTGTAAATTGAGCACTAAAAACTGATAATTGGGTGCATGCCCGCCACCAAACACTCCAAACACCTTCAAGCATCCATCTTGGATTGCCTATGCTACTACGCTGTGTTTGGCTTGCGTCTCACCACCGAGCAGATATTCCAGCTGATAGACTGCAAAGCTACCGTAGTATCTATTGACGCCGAACTGAAGGCTCTGCGGCGTCGCAAACTTATCGTAGGCTACAAAGATGGTACTTATGGACTCAGAGACCACAGCTACCCACCTCGAGCGCCTAGCCAGGTCGCCCAGACCAAGCTACTCAAACGCGCCAAGCGCCTTAGCCAAGCTCTGCGCTGGATACCTTGGGTCAAGTCCGTGGTAGTAGTCAACAGTGTAGCTTTTGGCAACTGTACCAACGAAAGCGACATAGATTTACTATTTGTGACCACACCCCATCGACTCTATATCACCAAGGGAATGGTCTACTACCTGCTCAACGTGCTTCGACTACGTGAGACCAACAAGTCCAAAGCAGGACGTTTCTCGCTCGGATGGTGGGTGACCACCAACGGGTTTGATGTCGAGCGCGATCTGAGCCAAAAATTTGATTTGCAACACCGTTATCATTGGCTACTGGCTGCCAAACCCGTCTATGGTGCCAAAATCTGGCAGCAACTCCTAGCCAGCAGCCCGTCGCTACGCAACCATTTCCCCAACTACAGCTTTGTGCATCACACACTACCGATCAATATCATCCGCATTAGTAACCTAGACAAGTTGGATAGCAGAGGGTTTCGGACTCATCTACGGCATGTCGCTCAGCAACCACAATATCAGCGCAGCGATGCATTCTTGCGTATCCGCCCGGATTTAGTCATCCAAAATAGCGGTAGCAAGGGTCATCCCAGCCAGATTTTGCGACAGTACGAAAAAAATCTTGAGAAGTATCACCCCAGCAACAAGTCTTGACACGGAGGGGATATACTCATTACAATAAATTGGCACTCGTAGTGTGAGAGTGCTAATGCTTATGGATTTACTGTTCGAGTTCTGTCGAGAATATCTGTTTTTCTCGCTGTAGCTCGAACAATAACGCTAACAAAGGAGACCAACATGAACTTACAACCTCTCGCAGACCGTATCGTGCTCGAACAGCTCGATAGCGAAGAAAAAACCGCTAGTGGCATCATATTGCCAGATAGTGCCAAAGAAAAACCATCGGAAGGCAAAGTCCTCGCTGTCGGCAGCGATGTCAAAGAAGTCAAAGTCGGTGACCGTGTGCTTTACAGCAAATACGGCCCCAACGAAGTCAAAGTCGATGGCAAAGAACTCATGATTGCCAAAGAAGAAGACGTACTAGCAGTAATCAAGAAGTAGCAAAGGAGAACCAAATCATGGCCAAAGAAATTACCAGTAGTGAAGAAGCTCGTACCAAGCTCAAAACCGGTGTCGACAAACTAGCCAACACCGTTCGTGCCACGCTCGGACCCAAAGGACGCAATGTGGTGCTAAGCAAGAAGTATGGCAGCCCTGTGATCACCAACGATGGCGTCACAATTGCCAAAGAAATCGAGCTCGAAGACCCATATGAAGACATGGGTGCTCAGATAGTCAAAGAAGTAGCTAGCAAGACCAACGATCAGGCCGGTGACGGCACCACCACCGCCACCGTGCTCGCCCAGGCTATCATCGATGAAGGTATCAAGAACGTTGCCGCTGGTGCCAACCCTATGGCCATCCGCCGTGGTATCGAAAAAGCTGCCGCCCATGTGGTAGCTGAGCTCAATAAGCTAGCCAAGCCAGTCAAAGAAAGCTCTGAGATCGCCGATGTGGCCGCTATCTCAGCTGCTGATGCCGAAGTCGGCAAACTCATCGCCGAAGTGATGGAGATGATTGGCGCAGATGGTATCGTAACTGTCGAGGAGGGCCAGACTTTGGGCCTCGAGAAAGAAGTAGTCGAGGGCATGCAGTTTGACAAGGGCTATGTCAGCGCCTATATGGTCACTGACACCACTCGTATGGAGGCTGTTGTGGAGAATGCTCCAATACTTATCACCGACAAGAAGATAAGTGCCGTCCAAGATTTGCTGCCCCTGCTTGAGAAGCTTTCGGCCGAAGGCAAAAAAGACCTAGTGATCATCGCTGAGGATGTCGAAGGCGAAGCACTGACCACTCTAGTACTCAACAAATTGCGCGGTACATTTAACACCCTAGCCATCAAGGCTCCGGCCTTTGGTGATCGACGCAAAGAAATGCTCGAGGATATTGCCATTTTGACTGGTGGACAGGTGATTACCGAAGAAGTCGGTATCAAACTCGAAGACGCCACTGTCGAGATGCTTGGTGAAGCACGCAAAGTAATTGCCGACAAAGACAACACTACCATCGTCGATGGCAAAGGCGATGAATCAGCTATCAAATCGCGCGTCAAACAAATCCGCGCCCAGATGGACGTGACCAGCTCTGAGTACGAGATGGAGAAGATGCAAGAACGCTTGGCCAAGCTCGAGAGCGGTGTAGCTGTGATCAAGGTTGGTGCTGCCACCGAGGTAGAGCTCAAAGAGAAGAAGGCTCGTATCGAAGATGCTATCAACTCCACCAAAGCCGCCGTGGCCGAGGGTATTGTGCCTGGTGGCGGATCGGCGCTAGTAAAAGTAGCTAAGAAGCTCGATGGCGTACAAGTAGATGATGAAGAGCAGATCGGTGTAGAGATAGTCCGCAAAAGTCTCGAGGCACCGTTGCGTCAAATTGCCCACAATGCCGGTATCACTGACGTGGCCATCATCCTCGATGCAATTGCCCGCGGCGACAAGAGTGTCGGCTGGGATTTCGCCCGCGGCGAGCAAGCCGATATGCTCAAGGCTGGTATCATCGATCCGGTCAAAGTCACCAAGAGTGCGCTTACCAACGCCGCTAGCGCCGCCGCTATGTTGCTCACTACCGAGGCAGCAGTAGTTGATCTACCAGAGAAGGAAGCTCCTGCTATGCCTGGCCCAGACATGGGCGGCATGGGTGGTATGATGTAGCCCGCAACTCAGCTAGAAATACAATTGGGAGCCTGTCGGCTCCTTTTTGTTAATACATTGACATAGTGACACAATAGTTTTATAATTAGTCACCATATTCCGCAAGCGCGGGAAGCTCTTCATATCGACAATGCCTCGTAGAGGAGGTGAATGTATGGCAAAAACAAGGCGTCGGCCCCGGCCAAATCCAGGCTCAGGCTTCGTGCCTCCCACCCCAACCACACGCAAGCGCGATAAGGCTAAAGTACGAGTAGCGACTTCTTCGCTCGAAAACGGTCATCGCGCCGAGCTGATTCGACTGGCCGAACAACACAAATACGGACCTTGGTATTGGGCGTGGTATAGGATGGCGATCTTTGGCAACGACCCAACTCAGAAGTTGACTGATCTCAGCGATGAAGATCTGAGGTCTTGCGTACAGGCCATGAACAACCTTGGTCATGCGCTCAAACACCCACAGCTGGGTCATGCCATCCAACAGATTTACGGGTTCGGTCTCGACAGCATCGAGCAGAGCCAATTCGTCAGACAACTGACAGATCCAGAGATCGACAAGCTCCTGCGCGTTTGTAACGCGCTCAACCAAGGAGAGTTATGAAAAAAGTAGGTGCAGAGACTGAGCGAGACAGGCTGGCGCGGGCGCGCCAATACTGGCTTGAAGACCCGCGCATCGAAGCTGGGATCAAGCAACAGATGCTCAAGATCGACCCGACCGATGCTCGCCCGAGAGACCTGCAGCGATTGGCCGCCATGATCCGTCGCTGTGAGCGTTCGCGATCGCCCGGTAAGCAGTTCGAGCCGATGCCTGATTTCCGGACACCAGGCCAGATCCGCCGCATCCAAAGCAGCAATCGCTAGGAGGAACTTGTGCTGCACAACCACCACCCCAAACACCGCCACTTGCGGCTGGTCAAGGGAGGCTTGCACACCGATCATCGCGTGTTAAGCGATGATGAGCTGGCCCAAGTGGCCGATGGCCTCAGCATCATCTTTGCCGATACAGCACGGGCACAAGCCGCCTTTGCTAGCTTCAGCGAAGACGATCGCAACTACCTGACCTGGCTACGAGATGGCGCCGACCAACTGACGGCTGCCGATCACCAACGGCTCACGCTGCTAGCACTTCACTTCCAACGCAACGGCGGTTGCTAGCGGCTGCATTTGTCGAACCTTACAGGCGGGGTCTCCACTCGGGACCTCGCCTGAGTTCGTTTTTGGGCTATAATCTTACTATGTCAAAGAATATTTATCCCGACCATATTTATGAACCAGTTCGCCACCAAATAGCAGCTGAGCTTGTTGCCAAAGAATGTCTCAAACTGTTTCCAAGTACCGAGCCCGAAGATCGTGTAAATATGGCAAAAGACATAGCAGGGTGGTGGGATGGACAGGGCCATCAACTGGCACCAGTGCATGACTTCTGGAATGCATTTAATGGTATTATGTCTGGCTTTAAGCTGAAACACACTGTGCGCTTTTTGACTGCTAAGAATGCATATTGGCAACGCAAGCAAGTCAAAGTGGCTAACATCAAAGTAGCCTGGCGTCTTCCTTCACTTGAGCAGCTAGGCAATCCGCCATATACATACGAGCAGATTACAACTTGGCTCAAAAACAATCCTCAACAGCTAGCCAAGCAGCGTAAGATTGCCGAGCAGTATTCAACTGATTTTCAGCCACGTGATCACTACCCAGTGCTGCTATTGCGCCAAAACAGCGAACTGACGGTGATCGATGGCAATCGACGTACATTGCAGGCGATCCTTCACAACAAACAAACAATTGATGCCTGGGTGGGTGACTTAGGATTAGATGTAAATCCGGTCAACTACTGGGTATCTACGGCGATGCTGCGCGATTTATTGCGTATTGCCGAAGCCGCTGAATACGAGGGTGATATTGAAGTTGTCGATACGGTGCGATCTCTTCTAGCCCACCTTTGTAAGGTCTCAGAGATTGCCAAAATCAACTGGGATCTGCGCTGCCGTGATCAATCAGACCTGGCTGAGTCTATTACGCCCAAGGATTGAGCTATAATGTAGTTATGAATATCGAAAAGTTTCTCAATCTTATCGACTCCCAGCCAGCCCAATTGCGCGAGAATTATGCCGATGGGCTGATAGATGACATCACTGCCGATATGGGACAAGGCCTCAATGGTGTGGTATTTGCTGGCATGGGCGGTAGTGCGCTAGCTGGTAATATGCTCAAGAATTGGCTGTATGAGAGACTGTTGGTACCGCTAGAAGTGAGCCGAGGTTACCAACTGCCTGGACACATTGGCAAAAACACCCTAGTAGTCTGTAGTAGTTACAGCGGCAATACTGAAGAAACATTATCGGCTTACTGGTATGCCCAGAAGATGAATTGCCGCATAGCCGTGATCACTAGCGGCGGCAAACTACTCAAAGAAGCGCAGCGTCAACAGCGTATAGCGCTAGAACTACCCAAAGGCTTACCACCTCGACTAGCCGTACTGGCTGGGCTCAAAGCCCTGGCTTGTCTTTTGGCAGATCTTGGCCTAGTGGAAGCTGTTGACGTGCGGCGTGAGCTACTCGACGCCAGCAATTTCTTGGATATCCAAAAAGCTGCGCTCAATGCCGACGCGCTTGAGAACAATCGAGCTCGCGATCTAGCCAAACAGCTTCAGACCAAGATGCCATTGATATATGGCGGCCCCGGGCTTGGCGCGGCAGCGTACTACTGGAAAATTAGCATCAATGAAAACGCCAAGCAGATGGCCTTCTACAATACCTTTCCAGAGCTAGATCACAACGAGTTCCAGGGCTGGCAATTCCCACATGAAAAAAACATCCAGCCGCTGGTGTTGCGTAGCAGTTTTGATGGCGAGAAGATGTACCACCGCATGCAGCTGACCGAGCAGCTGCTAGCTCGCTTTGACTACAAACCAATCAATGTCGGGGCAGTTGGCAAAACTCCGCTTGAGCAGCTACTCTACACGCTAATGCTAGGGGATTATGTCAGTGCTTACCTTGCAGAGCTCAATGGTGTTGATCCGCTCGAGGTCAGTCTGATCGAACAGCTCAAATCCAAGTTGGCCTGATAACTTTTATATTTACTGTTTTGGGCAACATAAAGGACAATTACACCCGCTACCACTGTGTGCTATCTTCTGAGATGAGGTAGGTTGTATTGGTTCAATTGTATAGTTAGTAGCTCTTGGGGTGGGTTTTTGAACAGTTTTGTTCGCACTATTCTGGTATGCTATGCTCAACATATTACCTATAAAGTAACCAAGGGCCCCAAATACCAAGAGTGCCAAGGTAGCCATCGATGATAGTATAGTTAAGCCCTTAAAGCCATGCTTCATAGTCATAATACTATCTTTTCAAAGTTGTTATTTCAATACCGAAGGAAGAAATTTTGTCACGCTAGAGAATAGTCACTACTTCTTTATGATTCGCCAGTCTCGAAAATACACCAATTATCAGATATAATGTAGCGATCAGGGAGAGGTCGCATAGAGGCCTAGTGCGCCGCCTTGGAAAGGCGGTTTACCCGCAAGGGTATCGAGGGTTCGAATCCCTCCCTCTCCGCCA
>CAZWVB010000012.1:0-20612 GCA_964637185.1 uncultured Candidatus Saccharibacteria bacterium
TCTGTCTAGTGCCGAATGCAACAGAATAATCACCACTTGCTGTCGAACCATAACCGAAAGCAGTCGAGCCTACACCAGATGCTAGATCACAAATCCCAAAGGCTGTAGATTGATTGCCTTGTGCGGTAGTTGGTGAAAGTCCATTGCTAGCACAACTTGTGAGGTTGGCAATGTAGCTTACCCCGAAAGCCGTCGAGTCAAAACCAGATGCTATAGTATCATGCCCGAAAGCCGTGGAATTAGACCCACTGGCGATACTACCATTGCCAAAGGCTGTAGAATCCGAGCCTGATGCTACTGTCAAAGCCCCAAAAGCCGTGGAAAGCAGCCCAGTAGACTGGGTCAAGACACCAAACGCAGTTGAGGCATCACCACTTGCCAATGTACCTCCGCCGAATGCAGTTGAACCAAGCCCTGATGCTGTAGTGCACCCACCAAAAGCTACAGATGCAACACCAGAAGCTGTAGTGGTTGGCACGCCAAAATCAGCACACGTTTGACCACTAAGGTAATTACTCCCAAATGCCACTGAGTATAGACCGCTAGCAGTCGCTCCTACGCCAAACGCTGTCGATTGATCGGCGGTTGCTGCGGTACATGCTCCGAAGCTAGTACTACCAAAACCTGATGCAGTATTAAAAGCATTCAGACCCAAACTCCCACAAGTCGTAGTGTCTGAGAGAAAACTTGTACCAAAAGCCGTTGCACCCTGCCCAGAAGCAACACTATCTTGCCCAAATGCAGTAGATATACGCCCCGAGGCAGTCGTGTCACGCCCAAATGCAACCGCATAGTCATTGTTGGCAAAAGTTCCATTACCAAAAGCGGTATTGTAGTACCCAGCACCAACAGTTCCACCTCCGAATGCTGTGCCAAAAGCTACATTAGTACTTAAGATGTGGCCTTGTCCGAAAGCCGTCCCATATCCTATTAGTGCTCCAGGGTCGATTTGAGCAACTCCAAAAGCCGTTGACCCTTCTGTGCCGGCTAAGCTACCCACGCCAAAAGCTGTTGCATAAAGCGCTGAGGCGGTTGTACTGTCACCAAACGCAACAGACAGATTGCCACTTGCTGTAGTTGATGAACCGAGCGCGATAGCCCCTTGTCCAGAAGCCACCGTGTTGTTACCGAGCGAAATAGAACCAATACCCGAAGCAACCGAATCAACCCCGCCTGCTATTGAATAATCCCCAATACTACCATCATCCCATTGAGTACCTGTAACTGTACCGGCACGGAGAGCAGCTTTCTTGGGATACCACAGCATGCGAGTGCCTGCGCCTGAAGTGGTGAGGTTAGTACCAGCACCATAGGTGCCACTGGCTATGAGATTACCACCTCCACCGGTTGCATCGAGAGTGAGGTCAAAGCCGTTTTGCGGTAGTGTGGTGTTATGAAGTAGCGGATTGGTACCAAACTCAAGCGTAGTACCAGCAAGATAAGTACCGTTTTGAGCAGCAGCTACACCAACTGGTCCGGCTGGACCCATCGGACCAGTAGCTCCAGTGGCACCTTGCAGGCCAGTAGCACCGACTGGTCCGGGTGTTGGTGAGCTAATGTTCTGAGTAAGTTGCTGGGTGTTGGTAACAAACTGTTGGAGTTGGGTAGAGAGGTTTTGGAAAGTAATAGTCTCACCGGCTATCTTAGCGCCAGTAATACTGCCATCGGCTAGATTGAGCTTGCCAGCTGAGGTGGCGCTACTGGATGGACACCAGCGATCATTGAGGCCAAACAGTCGAACATACCAGACATCAGTACAAAGACCACGTAGTATAGCAATGATGAGTAGAAATAGAAAAGCAAGGCCTATTAGCAGCCATGGTAACCAATGCGAATGCTCTTCCGTGTGGTGTTGCTGTACTCTCTCAGGCATAGTTATAAACCTGTTATGATTGAGTATAACATAACAGTATTGCTACAACTAGCGCGTCTAGCTACTTCTTCTTGGGCTTGGCAGCTGCTTGTTTGTCGATTGGAGCAAATAATTTCTCAAAGTCAGGCCCTTCAATAGTCTCTTTTTCGATCAAGGCATTGGCGATCACATCTAACTGTTTGCGGTTCTTGACTATTACCTCTTCGGCTTTTTTAGTTGCTGAGTTTACAAGCTTGGCTACCTCTTGGTCGATTTTGGCTGCCATCTCTTCGGAGTACTGACGTCCCTCGGCAAAGCTACGGCCTAGAAATACTGAACTGTCTGAATCGCCAAAGTAGCGATTGCTAAGCTCACTACTCATGCCATATTCGGTGACCATCCTGCGGGCCAGATCATTGACATGCTTGAGATCGCTTTCGGCACCAGTCGTAATACTGTCATCACCAAACACTACCTTCTCAGCAGTGCGCCCACCCAGACTCATGGCTATATCATCACGAAAATCAGCAATGGAATGCAGATGTTTGTCTTCCTCAGGCAAGCTCCAAGTTACACCCCCGGCCATACCACGGCTTACGATCGATACCTTGTGAACTGGATGACAATGTGGCAAGAGGTGGCTAAGCAGGGCATGGCCAGCTTCGTGATAGGCAGTAATTTTCTTTTCTTCGTCGTTGAGTATATGGCTCTTGCGCTCCGGCCCAAGTGCTATTTTCTCAACTGCTTCATGAAAATCAGATTGAGTGATTTTCTTACGACCAGCGCGTGCAGCAAATATAGCAGCTTCATTGGCAATATTGGATAGGTCTGCGCCAGATACACCTGGAGTCTTGCGAGCTATCTCACGCAAATCCACACCGTTTTCGAGTGGCTTATTTTTGGTATGAACCTCGAGAATCTCTTGTCTGGCCTTGAGTTCAGGTTGATCCAGATTAATCCTACGATCAAAGCGGCCGGGGCGCAACAAAGCTGGGTCAAGTACATCAGGGCGATTGGTGGCAGCCATCACGATCACATTGGTACCTTGCTCAAACCCATCCATCTCCACCAGTATCTGGTTGAGTGTCTGCTCACGCTCATCGTGTCCACCACCAAGGCCGGTGCCGCGCTGGCGACCGACCGCGTCAATCTCATCTACAAATATGATACATGGTGCGTTTTTCTTGGCTCGCGCAAATAAATCTCGCACACGGCTGGCACCAACACCAACAAACATCTCCACAAATTCCGAACCTGAGATACTGAAGAAAGGCACGTCGGCCTCACCCGCCACAGCCCTTGCCAACAATGTTTTACCAGTACCTGGTCCCCCAAACAGCAACACGCCCTTGGGCGTCTTGGCACCCAAGGCTTCAAATTTGGCAGGATATTTGAGGAACTCCACAACTTCCTCCAGCTCTGTTTTGGCTTCAATATTGCCGGCCACATCAGTAAAACGAACTTTTTCTTTCTCCAGTCCTGATACGCGCGCCTTGCTGCGACCAAAGTTCATGGCTTGATTGTTGCTACCTTGAGCCTGACGCATGATGAAATAGAAAAACCCTATGATGAGCATGATTGGCAAGAAGGCAATGATCAGATCAAACCACCGTCCACTGGCATCATCTGGGTTTTTGGGCTCGACTTTGACCTTGTTGTAATCAATACCGTAGTCTTTGAGGCTACTGGCTGTTTCTTTGTAGGACTCTTCTTTGCCACCATCTTTGAGGGTGACAGTTAGCTTGTTGCCAACCACCTCAATTTGCTCGACTTGGCCCTGATTGACTTGTTCAAGGACTTTACTTAGGCTGACTTGAGCTGGTTTGGGCTCGTTGTTGGCAAATATGAAGTACATCAAAACCAGGGCAATAGCTACCCCGGCAGCATACAAGGCACTTTTGGGAATATTTTTCAAATTCATATGATTTCGCAAGTCAGTTGGGCAGCTGCTCGAGAGGATTGATCTACAACAAAGCGTTTGTTACTAACCAAGGTCGGGACCCAGACTATTTGGTTATCGGCTGTTACCACTATAGGCCACCTTTTGCGTAACAATCTTGGTACTTTGGCATCCACGAATATGTCCTGGAGCTTCTTGTTGCCGCTGCTGATTGATACCCGATCGCCCGATTGCCAATAGCGTACATACAGATCAGCTGTATTAGTCATAACACTAGGTGTGCTAACTTCCTGTGGTCGTAGCCTGTGCTTGATCCTAAATAACCCCAGCTGCAAAACCTGTCCTGAACGCAGCGGCTTGATAGCCGTATCTGCCACCTTATCTCTCGGAGCTGTCAACGTGACTATCACACTATCATAATCCCTTATCAGATGCAACCCTGTTGATAGATGGGAATATACACCAACTTTGGCATTTTCAAAAAAATCTAAAGCCTGACGAAGATTTTGCTGTGATAGATCAATACCAGGACGCAACAGCTTGCAAATATATTCCAATACATATGGTTTGACAGTATCGCTCAGTTGTTGCCACTTGGAAAGATCGATGTCGAGCTGGCCAGGTAGTTGCTGGGATGTGATCACATCGACCAGTTGCGACAGTTGGCTATTGATACGGTTGTTGAGCTGATCAAGGTTGTCTAAGCTGGCCGTATACTGCTTTTTGAAATTGCGATAGTGCATACTTCCAAGTGGCATGAGCTCATGACGCACGAAATTTCTCGAAAAACCAAGTTCTGAGTTAGTGCTATCTTCACGATAGTTCAAGCCAGCCAAACCAGCGTGGGTGATAATGGCCGCCTTGTCCCAGGGCAGCAGTGGCCTCACGACCCTACCCCTGACAGGCTGCAATGCACTCAAGCCTTGGCGATCGGCGCCCCGAATAGCATTGAATATACTGGTCTCAAGCCTGTCGTCGTTGTGATGGGCTGTCACTATAAAGTCATAATTGCCACCTTCACGAATACTTTCCAAAAAATCATAGCGCGCTCTGCGCAATGAAGCTTCACTGCTATCCTTGCCAGATAATTGGCCGAGATAAAATTTGTAACCTAGACCGTCGGCTAGTTCGGCCACAAGTGCAGCATCTTGAGCGCTATCGGATCGCACTTTGTGGTCCAAATGAGCTACGGCTAATTGCCAATTGTAATATTGGTTGAGTTGATCGAGCAGGTCAAGCAGCACTACCGAATCTACGCCACCAGAAACAGCCACCAACAGACGTGAACGTGGTGGCAAAAGCCCAGTATTTTGCAAATGATAATGCAACTCTTGAAGCATACTTACATTGTAACCCAAGCTAGCGCCTGCTAGTAGATAGGCACAGTTCTATGAATATTTTAACCAACTACACTTGAGTAGGTCGCAGCACTTGCATAGACTACAAAAGCGATACCAGCCAACGCCACCAACACCACCATGATCAGAAAAGAGCTATCCAAAAAATTCTTTTTCTTGCTGCTCAAGGGCGTTTTTTTGGTTGATTTTTTTGCGGGCATTGAGGCTCCTTGTAGTTAGTTAAAATTGATTACTCTTATGGTAGCCGTTTGAGGTGTCGATTGCAATAGCCAGCATTTACTTATAAGCCCTAATCTGTTAAAATAACTTTCTGCACTTTTGATCAAGGCTGCGTAGCTCAGTTGGTTAGAGCGCAAGACTCATAAGCTTGAGGTCGAAGGTTCGATCCCTTCCGCAGCCACCATTGATTAGTTGGCGGTTATTCGATAGAATAGTCGATACAAAATAAAAACTTTCTGTATTTGCGATTTAACAAACCAAGCCTCTGTATGTTAAATCGAAAGGAAAACAGCTTGAGAAAGGTGATAAAAATACACTACTGTGATTTTGAGAACCTGAATCAACTGTTTGACGTTGCGGGGTAGAGCAGTGGCAGCTCGTCAGGCTCATAACCTGGAGGTCGTGGGTTCGAATCCCACCCCCGCTACCAGAAGAAAACATCGAACTCATGCGATGTTTTTTTTAGTTACGACGATTTTTTGAGAGTCCACTACTAGTTCATCAATTAGCTGAGCTATTCAAGCACCGTGTCGCCTACCCAACTACAAAAATACTCAACCAATTCGTAGTATCAATCACCACGCAGAAAGTCTAGCCATTGTTGCCAATGAGGCTTATTTGATTCATTATCAGTTGACTGAGTGGTAGGCTGTGTCGGCAAAGGATATGCCGTAGTTTGTTTGGAATCACCATCTGAGGTGATTACTACCACTGTTTCCCCTGGTGCCTGCACACCTAGTTTTTCGCGAGCCAATTTGTCCTGATAGCTATCAGTCTTGTAGTAGCTAATCCTGTAACCGAGTTGGTTGATCTGAGTCTTTAGTTGATCTATCTCGCCCTGCAATTCGTCAGCGCGATTGCGCAGACGATAATTTTGACCTGTCTCTGTTGCTACTATTACAAACATATACAACACCAGTACCAGGCCTGCCCAGAATACTATTCGGCTATAGTGAAAAAACTTTTTCATCTTATGTTATTGTATCAAACCGCTCGTGTTGATCGTATTGACTCTCAACCGGTATTCTCATCTGACAAAGCTTTTCTAATCGATGCATATCTATTATCGGCCGGCGACACTGTTTGTAACGTAAGTCTATGTGGGTATCAAAATACAGCTGAAGTTGGCTATTTTGGGTATAGTGCTGGAATAGTGTTATGCCCAGCCACGATTTTGTTCTTAGTTGTACTGGGTCGTTGCACCCAGAATTGGCGTACCAACCACGCTGCGTTGGCAAGACCATGCCGCGGTGAGTATGACCTATGATTAGACAATCGTATTTGGACTTCTTGAGATAGCTATCAATCTGGTGTTCATCTATATCTCCACCAGCCCCAAAAATACGGTGTATCAAGTGTGGTACCAGCAATACTGCCAGCCATAGCACTAGCCAGCAGATCGCTATTAGTGTCGTCCCCCAAAAAGCAAAGCTAGCACTACGTAAAAGATAGGCTTCTGTCAGTATCGCCAACCATGCAATCGGGGCAATCAGCGGCCAGTAAATACGGTAGCCAAACCGAGACAACACAAAAACAGGTAGCAAGCGGCGATCCACAACATCATCTAGCCCATCAGCTAAATTGGGGAAGTGTCGATGTAGGCGCGGCAGGGTACTTTGTACTATCTTTTGGCCTTTGGTGATTTGTCCCGCCTGCATAGGGCGCTCCAGCCGATTGTAGGGATCAAATTGATGCCCATGTTCAACATGTATAACTCTGCCCCGATAGGCTATATCGACGGCTAGACACAGCTCGGTATTTAAACTACGCACAAGTAGCTGTTGTGCTGACTTGTCGTATCCCAACACATCATCATGATTGCCTACTAGAAAAATTACTCTGTGACCTTTCGACTTGGCAAAATTACGTATAGCTGTTGTTAGCTCGGAATAATTACTTATGATGTCGCTTAGCTTGCCTGGATATTTCCAGAGTTCAAATATGTCCCCGTTGAGAAACAAATATGCCGAGGGCTTTCTGCCAAGCTCTTTGATACTGTCAATTAGATATTGCTCGGTGGGTTGACTATGGTATTTTGGACCAAGATGAACATCACTGACCACCAAGCAGCTGGTCCCCGGCTTTGGACTCAGCCCTAGCAGAGAGGAAATAAGATGGGTGTCCGCTACTCCCACTTGAAGACTTTGATGGCGATAATAAATACTATCACGCCCCAGATAATCAAACCTAGGATATCACCTCTCACCTGCCAAAGCGTCGCTCCCTGAGTGGACACCTGTCGCATGGCGTCAGCCAAGTAGGTCAATGGAAAGAAGCCAGTGATCTTCTGTAGCCAGTCAGGCAGGGTTTCGCGTGGTATGAAAGTGCCGGACAAAAAAAGCATTGGGAAACTCACCAAGTTGGCCACTGGTGCGGCTTGGTTTTCGTCGCGGGCCCAACCCGCGATAGCAAAACCAAAGGCCAAGAACACAATTACACCTAAGAAGGCAAGAATGAATATGTTGAGCATACTACCAACAATATGGACTTTGAATATCAACACGCTTAGCCCTATTAATAACCCGACTTGCAAAATTCCGATTATCATACGAGCGACTGATTGTCCAAAAATGAAGGATATCGGGTGTGTTGGGGTCACGAACAGTCGGCGCAAGGCCCCCGAGCTCTTGAAGCTCACGAAAGCAAAGGCGATGCTAAATATGCCAAGCTGCATGATACTGAGCGCCACTATCCCTGGAATAAGATAATCCAAGTAGCTTAGCCCATGTGTGCTTACACCCTCGGATTGGACACGAAATAGCACTGGGGCGCGGGTAGCCTGGCTGTTAAACCCGCTCACTATTTGTCCCACTACCAGGCTAGCGGCCTGCCCAGTCTGTGGTTGGCCCTTGTTGTAATAGGTTTGGATCTGCGCTGGCTGGAAGCTACGGGTGGCTGGATCAAATTGTCCAAACTCCGGCGGTATTACCAAGATAAGGTCGGTTTTGCCCTTCTCAAGCCGCTCTTTGGCCTGATCGACATTCGACTGTGTGCTGGTATTGAAGACATCTTTGTTATCCCCTATCACTTTGGCAAAATTGCCGCTTAGCTCGGTACTGCTTAGATTGACAACGTCCACCTTGAAGCTGCTCTGTTTGGTAGAGTTGAAGGCCCCGAATATCAGTATGAACATCACTGGGATAAATAATGTGAAAAATACCGCTGTGCGATTGCGGAAATACATCTTGATACTAGCCACAGTCAAGGTTTTGTAAGCAAGCCACCATTTCTTCTTAAGATTGCGGTTTTGTCTACTCACTCTCGTATTTCCTTACCTGTTAGATCAATAAATACATCTTCCAAGTTGGCTTTTTGAACTGGTTGCTTCTTCTTAAAGCCCCGTTTTATAAGATGCTCTATCAAGTTTTGTGGGGTATCAAGGGCTATGATCTTGCCACCATCCATAATAGCTACACGATCACATAGCAACTCGGCTTCATCCATGTAGTGAGTAGTGAGAATAATAGTCTTGTCGCGTTTTTTGATGTCTTGGACCAGCTCCCAGACATTGCGCCTTGCCTGTGGATCGAGCCCAGTGGTTGGCTCATCCAAAAATAGTACTACTGGGTTGTTGACCAACGCTGCAGCAATACTAAAACGCTGTTTTTGGCCACCCGATAGATCTTTGACGCGTGACTTAGCCTTGGCAGTCAGGCCAACTTCTTTGAGCAGCTCGTATGGATCACGACGCGTAGCATATAAATCGCGAAACACGTGCAGTAGCTCAGTCAGATTGAGATTGTCAAAAAACGCCGAACTCTGCAATTGCACACCGATTATTTCTTTGACAGCTTGAGGATCGGATTTGACGTCGATGCCATCGATCGTGATAGTGCCACTATCAATGGTGCGCAATCCTTCCATCATCTCCAAGGTGGTGGTTTTGCCGGCTCCATTTGGCCCCAATATGCCAAAGACCTCACCTTCTTTGATATCAAAATCAATACCTTTGACGGCGGCAAATTTATCGTACGATTTCTTTAGTGCTTTGACTGATATGAGAGACATGGTATCGTAAAGATATTATAGCTGATAGTAGGAAAATATCGAGTATGGACAGCACACAAGATCCTAATAAGTCAATTCGACGCTTTGTAGATCACTACGGCGAGGAGGCTGCTACCACGCCACTGGTCGACGAGCAGGTGGTGCAGCAATCCCAGCATCTCGATCCACTTAGTCAGCCAGCTGAGCCGCAAGTAATATCCAATCAGCCACCAAGATCAGAGCCTAGCCCAGCTATGCTTCGGACCTTCAAGCTTCAAGAAGAGATCAACCGTCGCCGCAAACAGCAAGCTAAATAATGCATTACCGGCCCGACTCAAAAATTCTTTCCAACTGCTGAATAAGTTTTTTGTTCAGTTGTTTGCCACATTTGCGCGACCATTCTTTCTCTACTCCCAATATATAGGCATAGCCTAGATAGCTTGTATAGAGCTTGCTATCAGCTGGCTGGTTGATGTTGGCTAGATAATTGCGAAAGCCTTCAATCTTACCGAGATCGTCCATACCTTTTTGGCTCAAGCGGCTGGATCTAAACAGCCACCAGCCGGCCGCTAATCCAAATACGGCGATAGCAACACTGCTGGCACCAGGCAAAATGAGGTTTAGCCCATATATGGCAATGATTATCACGCAGATCACGATGAAACCAAGTAGTATAGGCCCGATCCGCTTGACCCGTGGTGGCTGTGCGAACTCATCTTCTTCTACGAGCTCAGCACGGATGGTGTTTTGCATATCTAGCTGTAGCTTTGTGATCTGTTGCGAATCCAGATCAGACAAACTGCGTTCTCTTAGGCCCTTGGAAAATAGAGATACTATCAGCACCCTCTCAAAACCTTTGAGGCCAGTGAGATTTATCATCCTAGCCACCAATTTGCCATCCGCGTGTAGGGCAAGTTTTTGGCGAGCTACCAAGTCCATCATGGTGGCGACCAATTCGTGCTTGGTTAGTTCCGAACTCAATAAAACCCCGACCTCAGCCGGACTAAGCCCGGATGGCGGTTTGGTGACTATACTATTGCGCCCCCGAAATCGAGCGTTGCGAGCCTGTAGCTTGACGAAACCACGCCAGGCCAAACCCGAAAGCACTCCTGCCAACCCGACAAAAAATAACAATTCCCGCCAATTCATAACACTATTGTAACAATAAAAGCTTTGGTGGGCCTCTCGTTTGAAATCTGGAACCAAATCAAGAAAGACTTGGTTGAATTTTACCAAATGATGAAGCAACAGGATATAACTCGGTACCGTGTTTGATTGGAAATTTGTTATTTACTATTAGAAATATGCCGCAACCAATGTAGCCAGGTAAAACATCAACACAAAGCTGATCTGAAAAAACAAAAAATTACGCCTAGTTGTTGGTAAAACGAATGTAACCCCTAGCCCAATCATTATGAATGCTGAAACCAACGCCGTGTAATGGATAATTGCAGTTTGATTGGGTACCAGTGCTATTAATACAACGAGCACAAAAGCAAACGTGGCTGCTAAATAGGCTGCAATTTGATGTACTAACTTTTTCAGGCCTGGCAATTCTGGCACTAATGCGAGTACCCAGTCACAAGCTGTAGCTAATATAATCAAAAAAATCCAAAAATCACCTAAATGTAGTTTTGGAACGAGATATAGAATCAAGAATAGATTATAACTGGTCGTGCCAATAATGTAGCAAAGGCCAAAGTATTTGCTGGCTCTTTTGCTCAACGCCGCATGTTGGCTAACTGACATGTGTTTGGCACCCTCTACTCGATATAGTAAATATGCCCCGCTGATAAATAGAAAAATGGTAGATATTATACCTAAAAAATACATAATTTCATGGTGGGCCCGGTTGGATTCGAACCAACGGCCAAGCGATTATGAGTCGCCTGCTCTAACCACTGAGCTACGGGCCCTCGTCGAACAATTGTTTCTAGATGTACAAGTATTATACTAAGTGGAAACAAGCTGTTCTCCTCTCAATCAAACAAACAGCAACTTGATTTGCTTGATTGGTTTGAAGAGCAACATGATCTATTATAACCAAAAAGTATAACTCAAAACCGATATATAAACAAAGAAGCGCTGGGTCAAACCACAGCGCCACTTTGGTTGCTAGCAGATATTACATGCCGGCTGCTTGGTCGTCGCCAGCTTCGGCTGGAGCGGCGGGGGCTGCTGGAGCAGCTTGGTCGCCACCTTCGGCTGGAGCTGCAGCGGGTTGGTCCGCCGGAGCGGCCATACCACCATCGGCGGGAGCTGCTGGAGCAGCTTGGTCGTCGACTGGTGCACCTGGGTTCATATTGTCATCGTTCATGTATACCCTCCTTTATGTTTATGTTACAAGCTCATTATACTGCTTGTGGTACTGCAAAGACAGCTAGCAGCTATTTCTTACCACCCTGATAATCCTTGATGGCCTGAGCGACTTTGCCATCAGCCTTGAGGTTTTCCCAGAAAATGATCTGCTTGCGATTGATATACATAACATCCTCGGGGCCATGTAGCTCACCACCCAGCTTGGTCAGGCTCAGTTGAGGCTGTTGATTGGAATTCTGTTGTTGGGTCTGGGTAGTCGAAGACTGATTTTGATTGACTTGTAGATAAAAAATGTCTGTCAGCTTGGCATACTCGCCGTCTATTTGGCTCAGATGACCAAAGTAAACCATATTGTTGGTAAGAAACACCGCCTGGTATGATCCGGTCTTGATACTAAGCTCATTGTATTTGCCAGATAACAGTTTGTAGACAAACCCAGCGATCAACAAGGCCACGATTACTATTACTGATATTACTACCCATTTGACATAATTCTTGCGTTTGGGCTTGGGGGCTATGGGTTGTGCTACTCGCTGTGCTGGTGGTGGGGGTGGCGGCATGTGCGATCCATCTTGTGCTGTACGGCTAGCTGGAGGAGTCGTAGGACGTGTGGGGCGCTGATGCATCTGCGGCGGGCGGCCATGGGCTCGGCGCATCGATGGCGGCAGTCCAGATGGTTGTTTGGGTCGATTTGGGTCCATGAATACTCTCCTCACTTAGCTTATGCATAGTATTGTAACCGTATCGCTCACCATCTGTAAATGGGCTATGCCTCGATATCTTTCAGATAAAAAAGTTGGCGCAGGCTATTGACACTGATAGTCAGGTTGCGTAATCTTAAGTTCATAAGCATAAATTAATTGTGAGGAGGAAATGCAAATGGCATTCACACACGTCAACTCAAAAGGACAGACTTACTACCTACACCGCCGCGAGGTCACTCTCAAGGGTGGTCGACAGCAAACTATTTATTTCTTCGCCCGTGAAGAGAAAGATGGCGTCATCGATGAAATGCCAGAAGGCATGGAAGTAGTGGAAAACACCAAGACCGGTCTTCCAATTCTCAAAAAGTCCGCTTAAATCAAAAAGTCTCAAAACAAAAAACTCCCGGAAAGCCGGGAGTTTTTGTATGGGTTGCAAGACTAGAGCTAAGTTTTGAGCTGTCGAGCACGAATATCCAGCCAGCGCTGCTTGTTGCGACCCACTATAGCACCGACACCAGCCATGGCTGCGAAAAATCCCACCAGAGCACCAACAAAGGGTATCAGGCCCACTGCAGCCAAGATAGCCAGCCCAGTTAGTAGCTCGAGTGTGAGACTGCCAAAATTTTGTCGATCGCGTTTGAGCAACCACTGCCCGATACAATAAGCAGACATCACACCGCCGAGCATTAGCACAGCTATATAACTACATAGGCCTAGTATAGCTACTTGGTAGCCCACCAAACTTAGCAATGCTAGCAGCAGTACCAGTGGTACGAGAAACGCAAAAGCCACACCATATAGTATCGATTTGGCAAGATTGGTTTTTTCCCATTTGGCAGTAGCGCTTGCTGTCGATGGC
Organism: uncultured Candidatus Saccharibacteria bacterium; assembly: GCA_964637185.1. GTDB lineage: Bacteria > Patescibacteriota > Saccharimonadia > CAILAD01 > BJGX01 > CAZSVP01. Next base: position 13,199 of record CAZWVB010000012.1, read on the forward strand.
AATAGGCTAAATGCGACTAGACCTAGTATCAGTGCGGCTGCCAACCCAAATAACGTAGTCAAAACAATACTGACAACACTAGGTCGAGTACTAGTCTTGGGTGTGTCAACTATTTTGGTTACTGAGCCGCTAATATTCTTATCATTGGCAATAGTAATCTTAGCATCACTAGTATAGGCTAGATTACCATTGATTTTGGCATCACTGGTGATGTTGATATCGCTAGCGTATATCTTTGTATTACTGCCGATTGGACCATCTAGCTTGACCTGTGAGCCAAACAAATAGGCCTGTGTGCCTACGCTGCCTGATTGACTATACTGCGAACCAAACGCCACCATTGATCCAGCTATGGCTGACTCACGAGTCAGACTAATATCACTACCCGCTAGATATGCGCTGCCGTTTACCTTGCCATTGATAGTCAACTTGCTGCCAGCCAGCATCAGGTTGCCGCGCACGACACCGTTGATGGTAATGTTGCTAGCCGCAGCGTAGAGAGTACCGTCTACTTCCCCATTGATTGTTACATCACTACCAGCCACCCAAGCATCTCCTGTCACGGTACCGTCCAAACGAATCGTCTCACCAGCCGCGCGATATAGGCCTTGGTGGGTAGTGTCTTTAGCAAGTACAAGATTGTTGTCTGAGTTGGCTGCCATGGCTACGCCTGCCACACTAGTCAGGGCAAATAGAGTCAGCGCTAATATTATTAGTATTTTTTTGATCATGCGGGTACCTCTTTTGTTAGTTGTGTTAAGTGTAATACTTTTGTCAAAACTTTTACAATCAGGCTTGACTAGTTCGTAGTTTGTTCGTTATAATATATGCATAAGTAATTCGATCGGAGGGATTATGTCCAACAAACAACCATTAACCAAAAAGCAGCGTAAGACGCTCGACTTCGTGACTACATTTATCGAACAACGCGGTTACTCACCTAGCTATCGTGAGATTGCCGCTGGACTCAATCTGCATTCAGTCGCCACAGTAGCCCAACATGTTGACACCTTGGTCAAGAAAGGTTTGCTCATCAAGGGTAATAACTCCGCACGCTCGCTTATCCCCGTCGAAGATATTGAGGAACAGATCAATGCTATGGGTGTTCAGCTGCCCATCATGGGTCTTATAGCTGCTGGTCAGCCTATAGAGACCATCGAAGGCCATACTGAGACTCTAGAAGTCCCACCCTTCATGGTAGGCTCTCAGAAGTCCTATGTGCTGCAAGTAAAAGGCCAAAGTATGATCGATGAAGGCATCAACGACGGTGATTATGTGGTAGTACAAGAGAAGCAAGTCCCTAGCAAGGGTGATTTGGTAGTAGCCTTAGTCAACAACTCAGAAGCTACCCTCAAACGCTACTACAAGGAAGGCAAACGTGTACGCCTACAGCCCTCCAACGCCTCTATGGAACCAATCTATGTCGAAGCTGGCACTCCCCTACAAATTCAAGGTATCGTGATTGGTCTGATCCGCAAGTACTAGGCTCAATTGCATCCGAAATGGAATCTACTCAGTTAGAAGAATTTCGGTCGATTTTGAGCAAAAGCAAACTCTTTACAGATGTTCTCGATAGAACAGTAGGTCTGAAATTGCCGAATTGGTACATAGCTGCTGGTATCCTCTCTCAAACGGTTTGGAACCACTTACATGGGTTCGAATCTGATGCGAATATAAAAGATATTGATTTAGTTTACTTCGATCCAGACACTTCATATGAAGCTGAGGACAAGTATATTCAGCGTGGCAAAGACTTGTTTGGGGACTTGCAGGTTGATGTCGAAATTCGTAATCAAGCCAGAGTACACTTATGGTACGAAGATCACTTTGGTATTAGCATCCCACCATACCATTCGGTGGAAGACGCAATTTCAAGTTGGCCTACTACTATTACTTGTATTGGAATCACTAAGGACGGTTTCAATATTGAGAAGGTATATTCAACCTTTGGTCTTAATGACCTGCTAAATATGATTGTTCGCCCAAATAAGCGAATGGTTACAAAGCAAATGTACGAATCAAAAGTAGAACGCTGGCAGTCTACATGGCCAAAATTAAAGGTTTTGCCTTGGTAGTATAATAGCGCTATGCGAAAGTTTCGTTACAACAAATTAGTTCGTGACAAGATACTTGATAGTATGCTTGAGAAAAAGGAAAAGATTGAATATCACATACTTTCCGACCAAGAATATCTGGTAGAGCTCAAGAAAAAGATTGTCGAAGAAGCCGGTGAGATAGACCTCAACAACAAAGAAAGGCTTAAAAAAGAGTTGGCCGATTTGCAAGAAGTGTTGGATTGTATAATAGCTGCGATTGGCGCTTCTCCTCGAGAGATCAAAAATTTACAAGACGAGAAAAATGCCAAAGCTGGGTCATTTAAGAATCGCGTATTTATTGACACTACGGAATTACAAGAAGGCAACCCGTGGATCAAGCACCTAGCGGCCAACCCAGACCGTTATCCCGAGATAAAGTAGCGCTACTCTAAAACCCAGATCCAATCGATACAGACTTTGAATAGATAGAGATTTACAAACGAACCCACCAGAGCCACGAGCAGGCTTAGGATTGCGCTGAGTGGTTGTGTGCTGATATTGAGTACAAATTTACCAAAGCTCTCTAGCCAGTAGGGATAAGTGATGTTGAGCGATATTATACCGAGCACTATTACAGCCGCAATCAGCCCAACCTGCATCAGTACTGGGCGCAGCCGCTCTTGCTTGGTACCACGATTGACATATTCCTGCTCTACTACCATCTCGCTCTTGGCCTCTGAATAAAATGAATATATCGAGTAGATCACCACATAGGCGATGATCCCAACGCCCGTCCAGAATAGTACCAGCGTAGCTAGGTTGAGATATTGTGCCTTACCAAATTGTTGGATTTGCTCTGCAAAACTCGCCTGTACATCTGGCTCGGCTAGGACTGTGCCGTTGGTGAGACGCAGTAGTATCAGATTGAAGTTGAGTAGTATTGGTATCCCAATAGCAAGTATTACCAACATATACCACTCCCGAACAGATGGAATCAATATTCGTTGTAACTGCTCGCGAGTCGGCTTCACTGTCTACTCTTGCTTGGTACCTACTGTTAGGCTAACTGTGGTTTGTTTACCATTGCTAGCTTTTTGGTCGTTACCAATTACGATTACTAGATTTGTATTACCTTTTTGATAGGCCTGTGCAACGTTAGCGTTGAACACCGCACTTGTGTCTTGATTGGTCCAACCATTTTTGGCCAGCTCTGACTTGTAGTAGTCAGCTACCTGCTGTGAGCTGTCATTGGTAGCGAGCGTTACATTGTAGCCATCTTTGACTTTGAGTGACACTATTACGTCTGAGGGCTTGTAGATGGGTACATCAGCTGGGAATCCCTCTGGTACCTTGGCATTACCAATACTGAGCGATTCACCGTCCTTGCCTTTTACGTCCACACTGCCATTTTTGGTATCAATATTTACGCCGTTTTGTTTGGCAAATTGGCTAAATGCAAAGATACTACCAAATACGGCCAACGTAACTAGCAATGTGATAGTCACTGATACCACGATCGACGCTATGGCTAATCCCTTGCCGCCCTCGTGGCTCTTCTTGATTTGCACAAGTGCGACTATACCAAGTATTAAGCCTATTATTGGTATGAAAAATGCACATATCAGTGCAGCTACTGCCAAGCCGTTGGTCTTGGGCTTATCTACCTGTGGGTTTGTAGCTGGCGTGGGCGCACTAGGTTGCTCTGCCGGCTTGTTGCTGACAGGTTTAGCGGTTTCTGGTGATGGTTTGGTTGTATCTGGCATAATATTTCCTTTTTTAATAGCTTTATGCTTATTGTAGGCTGCAACTGCTTAGCTTGGCAAGCCAAATACACTAGTAAGGGCCTCAACCACGTTGCTATCAAAGACCGACGGTACGATATGCTCTGGGTCGGGCTTGGCAACACAGTGGGCCAATGCTTCGGCAGCAGCTAGCTTGTGCTTGATAGTAACTTTTCTTACGCCACTACCGATCGCTCCTTTGAACATGCCCGGAAATACAAGAACATTATTGATCTGATTGGGAAAATCACTACGACCAGTCGCAATAACAGCTGCGCCAGCCGATTTGGCCTCATCAGGCATGATCTCTGGAGTCGGATTGGCCAGAGCAAATACTATTGGTTCTGATGCCATGCTGGACACCATATCTTTGTCAATCAAGCCAGCTATTGATAGTCCAATCACAACATCACTGCCTGACAGCGCTTCTGCTACTGATCCACTGCGGCCGTTCTTGTTGGTGAGCTCAGCTAACTGTTGTTTGTTACTGTCTAGATCGGTTCTATTGGTACTGATTATACCCTTGCTATCTACTACCATCACATCTGCTATACCCCATGCGATCAATAGTTTGGCAACGGCATTGCCAGCCGCTCCAGCCCCCACAATCACAACTTTAAGTTGTGATTGTTGCTTGCTCGTTACTTTGACAGCGTTAATCAAGCCAGCCAGTACCGCAATAGCAGTGGCATGCTGGTCATCGTGAATCACTGGTATATCCAATTCTTGTTGTAAGCGGCGTTCGATGTCAAAACATTGGGGCGCGGCAATATCTTCGAGATTGATACCTCCAAATACAGGCGCTATGTGTTTGATAGTAGCGACAATTTCGTCTGGATCTTGAGTATCTAGCACAATAGGCCATGCGTTGAGACCTGCCAGTTGAGCAAACAACATGGCTTTGCCTTCCATTACGGGTAGTGCACCGGCTGGGCCAATATTGCCTAGCCCCAACACAGCTGAACCATCGGATATTACTGCCACACTATGGCCGACAATAGTGACGTCACGCAAGTTCACGCTGCCATCAGCAACTGCCTGGGACACAGCCCCCACGCCAGGCGTATAGACTTCAGCGAGCATCCTATCATTGTCAACTTTGATAGCAGCAGATACCTTGATCTTGCCTTGCAGCTTTTGGTGCAAAGCCAAAGATTTTGCTTTGATATCTGGCATGTCGATCAGTTACTCAGCTCGATTTGCACGCCACCAACACGTTTGGCAACTACATTGTAAATTGCTGCTGTAATAAGACCAGCCAAAAAACCTATGAGCGCATAAAATGCCACCACCATGGCGCCTATTAATAGTCCACCAATCAGTCCCCCAGCCAATCCCAAGAAGGCATGGTTGGCAGATGCACCAGCAAAGGTGCCAATAATAGTAAACATTACTATATATATCACAGCGACAATCAAGGCAATTGCACCATAAATTACTGCGAGTATCTTACCCAAGCTCATCGGATCCACGCGTGATACGGATGTCTTTGTTACGGCCATAGTTCAAACTCCTTATTTACTTATACATCAATCATACTACACCAACAATTTTCAGGGTAGTTTGAGCGGCTAATAAGCTTGCCAATTGAATTCTACATCAGAGCCCTGGGCCTTGTTGAGCTCAATCACAAAACTGGATTGATCGATGGCTGTGGTACGGTACGAGCCATCCACAAAATCTTGTGGGCTAATGATCACATTTGGAATTGTACTAAAACTGGATGCAAGACTGACTTTTAGTTTGGTATCCCCTGCCTTCACTTTGGCTGTACCCTTGTTGTCGACGCCAAACTCTACCCGGCCATTGACCACAAGATTGCCATTGATAGTAATCGCTTTGGCTTTGGCCAGCTCCGCGACTACATCTACTGAGGTTGAGTTGGTCGATTGTCCCTTCAAGCCGTCTATTTGGGATTGTTGCTGCTTGATAGCTTGTACTAGATAGGGCACCAATCCAGAGTAGCTGACAGATTTCATGCCATCTTTGTCAGTCTTTACCAGATCAGGCGTAATTTTTTCCAATTCTTGCGCAAGGAATCCTACATGTACCGGATCGCCGTCTTGTTCGGCAGTGAGATTGTATTTATATACTTGAATGGCGCCAATTTGTTGCAAAGCATCGGTAAATTCGGATAGATTTTTCTTACGTCTCTGATCGGAGGTACACATAATTGCCCCCACCACGTCTGGAGTAACATCACAAGTACCACCAGCATTTTCAAAACGAGCCACGGTCGTACCAGTCAGTATACTAGTATCACCTACATGTAGGTTGTAGCCAGGGGCACTATTGTGGACACCAACATTACCGTTGGTAGGATTCAACAATATATTGCCATCAGTTGTACCAGTACCAGCCGCAATAGTGATATCTCCACCGGCCGCGCCGTTGCCATTGGCGCCTGATATTGATAGCGCTGCACCTGCAGTGGCGGCCGTAGTGGAATCATTGAGTTTTATGCTGTGAGCTACCTCCTGATCAAAGAAAACATCGCCACCAAGTTGAGTGTCTCCAGCGAAGTTGACATCGCTAAGCGCTGACAATGCACCACGAAGCGATGTGTCACCATAGACCTGCAATGCACCCACAATGTTGGTATTTCCTGCTGTCAAAGTGGTATTTGCTCCGCCGTCGCTTAGCGAGCCTGTGCCTAGGGTTACCAAATCAAGTGCTCCGGCGACATTTACCCTACGTGTACTCGACATGATGATGGTATCTACAGTATTGGTGCCATTTGTTGATCCACCCAAAAGGTAGACATATCCGTCAGTTACGACAGCTGCCTGCTGCTCGATACCCGTGGGCATATCGCTATCGTGTTCAGTCCAAGTGCCTAGATCACCATCAGCTTGCAGCGGGCTGGTAGATACAATGCTTTGCGGTACCCCCACCAGATCACCACCCACTCTAAATAGTTGCCCACTATTCACAAATGCCGTATGGTTGAACGTCCCGTATGTGGGGTGTGTGCTCACCGCCGCCCAGCCTCCATTGGAACCATCAGGATTGAGGTTGGCATATTCTACCGTATAGCCACCCAAGTCAAGATAATAAAGCTTGCCATTGGCTACTGTAGCATCTGATGCTTTCCAGCTCGTCGGCAAGGGGTTGGCACTAGTCGACCAGCTACTTATTGTGCCGTCTGAGTTTGGTCGAGCATAAAAAACATCACTGTAGTTGATAAATCCATCAGTGCCAGCAACAGCATATAGATAGCCGTTATTTTGTGCTCCCCCAAAATACGACCTGACTGCCGGAAGACCAGTGGTAAGCTTCCAATTGCCCACAGTACCATCAGCATTTAGTCGAGCATAATACACGGTCGAAAGCGCTGGTGACACTCCATCGGTGCCACCTACCACATATATATAACCATTTTGGACAAATGTACGGTGCGCAGCGCGTGCTGCCGGTAGAGGTGTCGTTGCGGCCCAACTCAGATTGCCATCCTGGCCTATCTTTGAATAATAAACATTGGCGGTAGCCGCACTCACTCCATCATTTCCTCCAGTAAGGTACATATATCCGTTGGCATATGCATACCCCATACTCTTAAGCGGCGTTGGCAACGTCGCAGTACTCTGCCAGCGGGTA
>CAZWVB010000013.1:0-18552 GCA_964637185.1 uncultured Candidatus Saccharibacteria bacterium
AGTCTGGGGTTTGTACAGCTACAACCGTCGGAGTTTGCCAAGCTGATATGCATCATATTCTTTTCCAAATACACCGCCGATCAGCAACTACTAGGCCGACCCTGGCAGTATCTGCTCAAAAGCATTGCGCTACTGGCTATACCAACAGCACTGGTACTGGCACAGCCCGATCTTGGTACGGCTTCGGTGTTTGTGATCAGCTGGCTAGCCATCGTACTAAGCTCCAAAGTGCCCAAACTACCGCTACTCGCTATCTTATTGGCGGCGCTGCTGATGCTGCCGCTGGGCTACAAATTCTTGGCCCCGTATCAGAAGCAACGTGTCGATAGTTTCTTGCAAAATCACAGTGACAAACAGGGCAGCGGCTACAACGTCAAACAAGCCCAGATAGCTATCGGCTCGGGTGGCCTGTGGGGACGGGGATTGATGTCGGGCTCGCAAAGCGAGGGCAATTTCTTGCCCAGCCAGAGTACCGATTTTGTATTTGCGGTGGTATCGGAGAAGCTGGGCTTTGTGGGTGCTAGCCTGTTGATAGTGGCGCTTTATTACATTGTATTTCAGGTGCTGCTGATCGGCTACCGGGCGACTGACTGGTTTGGTACGCTGCTTTGTATTGGTATCGGGGCTATGCTATTTATCCATGTCACGGTCAATGTTGGTATGAATCTTGGTATCTTACCAGTGACAGGTATTCCTCTGATATTCGTGTCACTGGGTGGCAGCAGCTTGATAGTACTGCTGGCTAGTATTGGCATAGTATTAAGTGTCGCGCTCCGCTCACAGCGTTTGCCTCGCTACCAAGAGGATGACAGGGTAGTGTACTGATGGTACTGCGGCGTCGGCGCAATTTGTTGGTACTACCAATACTGATAGTAGTGGGTATACTGATGATCTGGCGCGGTTGGCAACAAAGCCAGCCCCAATCCAGCGTGGTGGCCGGTGGTGATCTGCGACTAGTCCGCGCGGTCGACGGCGACACCATCGATGTTCAAGAGCACGGGGTCAGCAAAACCATCCGGCTGATCGGTATCAACACGCCAGAGACAGTCGATCCGCGCAAGCCGGTGCAGTGCTACGGTCACGAAGCCAGTGATCATACCAAGCAGCTCACCGCTCAGGGTATCGCCCGACTCGAGATCGATCCACTGGTTGGTGACACCGACAAATATGGTCGTGAGCTGCGTTATGTCTGGCTAGCTGATGGCAAGATGCTCAACCGCGAGCTGGTCGCCGATGGCTATGCCTACGAGTACACCTACCAAAGTCAGCCGTATAGCCACCAGGCAGAGTTCAAATCGCTGGCCAAACAAGCCCAGACTCGTGAGCTTGGGCTGTGGAGTCCATCGACTTGCAATGGCAAGCTCTAGCTCGGCGGTTGGTTTCGTATGCCAACTCTAGTATTATGAGACTATGAAACACAGCATATTTATCAATGACGATGGTATTATCGAGATCCGTTATGTCGGACCGATTGGCGACGAAGAGAATATGCAGCTGATCAAAGGCTCCTACGAGCTGATTACCAAACAAATCGACCAAAACCAGCCAGCACTGGTACTGGTAGATCTGTCACGGTCAGATCATTTCCACCCAGATATCATCAATGCCAAAGCCATGCGCGATAGTGAAGCAGTCAAAATGGCTGGTTTTGGTGTAACAAATAGTGAAGATCGTGAAGCAGTTGAGAAGATAATACAACAATCAACAGCAGGTGACCATGTACGCTTATTCGATAGTCGAGCTGAAGCTGTCGAGTGGCTACTTGCTGCCAAATAGTGCCATGGGTAATTCTGAAACCAATCCCAGTGAGCCGCTCAAGAAAGAAGATGCTGTAGGCGCAGCAGGGCTCAAAAATATTGTCTTCAAACAACCAGAAGCGCCTTCTGGCGTTACCCAGAATAAAGCTGTTGGCGTAGAGGGACTTAAGAATATTGTTTATCATACCCCAGCCGAGCCACAGCTGGACACTCAAGCTACTCAAACAGCCGAAACGCCAACTCCCAGCGAAGCAGTGAGAAAACGTCAACAGGTCGAGCACTTTTTGCATACTGGCGAGAAGACTGATAGTATTCCGCCAGTTGAAGATATGCCGCCAGCCACTGTTGATTCATCGACCAAAGATGAGCTAAGTCATCTACCACCACCGCCACCACCACCGCCACCACCACCCGAACAGACCAAGCCTACAGAGCCATATCAGGCACCGATCGATCCCAACAATCCTTGGGGCCGCGACCTCCGCGACTGAGCCAAGATTGTACATTCGCTATTGGGTTTGCTAAAGTGGGTGGCAATGCGCCAATGGCGTGTATCTTGAGAGGGGGAGATATGCCCAGAAAAAATGACGAGCTCGACGATCTTGAGCTAGACATACTAGAGGAGCTTGCCCGCCAGGGTGCTGTGGCAGACAGCCCAGACGCTGCTACAGATCTTGCCTATCGGATCAACCACCGACCTGGCACAGTGGTCAACGCTCGGATTCGCCGCCTGGAGGCACTGGATCTGGTCAAAGTGACCAACAATGGTGGCAGACATATGCAGGGCATCGCGGTGACCCGCGCGGGTTGCCGAGCTGTCGAGCTCAGCCCAAGACTTGCTGACAAACCACCTGCGCCACCAACGCAGCGGCCAAACACGTCGTTGGGCTCACCTGCACTGCCGCCACATGCCAAGCCACCGGCACAAGCCAAGCCAGCTGCATCGCAGACTGGACAGACACGAGCCAGGGTTGCTACCGGAGGCTCGATCCACGCGGTCGATCGCCAACTACTACTGGCCCTGGCCAAAGACTCGGTCGTTAGCAATGCTGGCAAGGCCACTGCTGTGCTGGCACGCCGTAGCGGGGTAGAGGCTGGTCCGGCGCTGAGCAATCGGCTGCGAGCCATGGATGAGCTCGGCTATATCGAGCGATTCATCGATGGCCGTCGTACCTACCGGATCGCTATCACCGACAACGGTCGAGCGCGGCTTCAGACCGAAGAGTCGACAGCGAGCTCTGCGGCTGACAGTCCGGCGGACGATCAGCCGCCAGACCCGGCTGACAACCAACCACAGCCTGATGACAACGACCCGCCTGAGCCGATCGCAGCCGCAGCAGAACAGCAGCCGGTGGCGCGTGGCCCGAAGCTGACCGAGCAGGACTGCGCGGTCCTAAATGCTCTTCTTGAGGGGCCGATCAGCGATGAGCGCAACGCCACAGGACTGCTGGCTACTCGCATCGGCGTGGAACGTACCAATAACTTCTCCAACCGGATGAAGTGGCTGGACGATCGCGGCTACATCGAGCGTGAGGTGCCCAGCAAGTTCACCACGCGGATCGCTATCACGGAGCTTGGTTGCCAAGTGCTGGCAGATCAGACCGGTCTCGATGTCCAGGCACTGCGCTTGGCTACTTGCGAGCTTCAGTTGGCTCAGCTCAGCGATGAATTGGAGATGCGCCGAGAGCAGATCGCTCAGCTCAAGTTAGAGCTAGCATTGCTGCGCCGTACCGAGGAGCGCTACCATCAGATAGCGTCTATCGTGGCTCAGCCGTAGTCGTGTTGGCATACTCACCCTGACAGGCCCTAGCCGAAGATCCCTTTGGCTGGGGTCTTCGTGCCTATGCATACTTGGTTGACAGTCGACATACTCTAGCCGAGCGCCGCAAAACAACGTAGTATAAGTATATGAGTGATCCAGAAAATCCAATCCTGCCTAAGCCTGAGGGTGATCAGGCATCACCAGATCTTACACCGCTAGATGAGGTTGAACTGCTTCGGCAACGCAACGCGGAGCTGGAAGCCGAAAACCTGCGTTTGCGTCAAAAGCTCAAAGAAGCCAACGTTGGGTTGTTTCACGATCGGCGTCGTATCCATGAGCTCGAAGACCAACTAGAGCGCGATGAGCAGACGGGTCTGGCCAACGAAGCAACGCTCAATAGTTGGCTAGAAGCCTGTATACAGCGGGGTACTGCCAATCTTTGGTTGTTAGAGATAGATATAGACAGGTTCAAGGATGTCAACGATACCTTGGGGCATCCGGCGGCGGATAGGGTGTTAATTGAGGTTGTGGGCAAGGAACTGCAATTATTAATCCGGCGCGGTGACATTGCCGCTCACTTGCATGGTGATGAGTTTGCAATTGCACTGGCTGGGCCCACGCGCGAGCGAGTAGAGGAGATTGCCCGTGGCTTGCTCGCTACTTCCAATAGCCTTGGACTTAGCAAAAACGGCTTTGTTGATATGGACGATCCAGCTCAAGCCTCTCAAGCCATTCAGGTGCAAATGAGTATTGGTGCTGTAGAATGGCATCCCGGTATGTCACTCCAACAACTGCGAGAACAGGCCGACCAGGCACTGTACGATGCCAAAGAAGCTGGCCGCAACACATATGTCATAGGGTCTGATCGCCCTACTTCTACTTAGACTTTTACGTAGATCACGGATCTAGCCGGAGACTTCTTTGGCTGTCGTCACCATCTGATATGTGGTACGTTATAAGATGAGTTATCTGTAACAATACATAGAGCTATGAATCTACTCGATCTGATTATAATAATAGCTGTCATATTGGGTGCGGCACGCTGGACCAAGATTGGTCTGGTCCAAGGTCTGTTCTCGTTGTTTGGCCTGCTGACGGGATTGCTTGTTGGCGTGCTGATTGCTCCCTACGCGATGCGATTGTTTGATACTCCGACCACTCGCTTCTTGGCTATGCTACTGACCATCACAATCATAGCGGCCATTTTTGATAGTATCTTTGAGACACTAGGCCACAGGCTATCGCAGCGTATCAGCCAAAATCAGCGAGCTACCCAGGCCAATGCCATAGCCGGCGGAGCTGTTGGCGCGCTAGTCATGCTGCTATTTGCCTGGATAGCGGCCGCTATCGTGGTAGCTAGTCCGTACCAGAGCTTCAATAGCCAGATCCAGAACTCCTATATCATCAGCCAGCTCAACCGCCGCTTGCCAGCCGCACCACCACTGGTAGCCAGGCTCAATGGCTTGGTCCAGCCGCTAGACTTCCCACAAGTCTTCGCCGGTATCCCGCCCAAGCTAGCCCCACCTGTCAGCACTGCCAGCTCAGCTACTGTCCAGTCGGCTGTCAAAGCCGCTGGGCTGTCGACCGTACGCATCCAGGCCAGTGGCTGCGGAGACAATCTGCAAGTTGGCTCCGGCTGGATAGCCGCCGAGGGTTTGGTCATGACCAATGCCCATGTGGTGGCCGGCACCGACAAGATCGATGTGGTCGACACCGAGGGCGTCCACCAGGCGCGTGTGGTCTACTACGACCCTGGGGCAGACATAGCTATCCTGCGCGCTAGTGGGCTAGTGGGCCGGCCGTTGAGTATCAGCAGTACGATCGTACCGCGCGGCCAAGAGGCTGTGATACTTGGCTTCCCGGGCGGTGGAGACTTCAATGCCCAGGCGGCGGGTGTGTTGCGCAGCATAGATGCGACTGGTCTGGATATCTACAGCCGGCGTAGCATCACCCGAAGTATTTATGAGCTGCAGGGGCATGTGGTGCGCGGCGATAGCGGTGGGCCGGTGGTGCTGGGCGACGGCACGGTGGTGGGTATGACCTTTGCCGCCGCAGCGGACGGCTCCAATGTCGGCTATGCGCTGACCTCTCCCCAGCTGATCGATGCGTTCAACACTGCCAAGAGCCGATCGGGCAGTGTGAGCACCATGAGCTGTATGGCCGATTAGGCCCCAAAACGACAAGAGACCCTAGAAATCCTAGGGCCTCGTGGGCTGAGCAGTCCTATTGCAGCTGCTCACGCCCGCCTCACAAGTTGCTCACGTACATGAGCATGGTTGGCTCCTTTCAGCCGATCAGTTCGCTGCCGTATGCCTCCAGCACACACTCGAGCGCATCGCCAAGACAGGAGTAGCCGAGCTCGAGCTGAGCGCTGAGCTCCACACCGTCCTGGCCATAGGCCTCGTAGTGGTACTGGTAGCAGATGGGGCAGTAGCTGATGTAGACATCACCGACGTGGTGGCAGCCGTGCTCGGTGAGCACGATCACCTCGTGTCGGCCACTGCTCACGCCCTCGTGGAAGCGCGTGATGTCAGTGTTTGAAGTGATGATGATAGCCTCGTATAGACTACCTCCTTGTGAGTGGTACAGTGACAAGCTAGAGTATACTCTTGTCCACCCAATAAATCGAGTACCTGACCTCACTCAAACGCCTCAGGCTAAGTTGAGGCGTTTGGTATAATGTATCTATTAACCAAGGAGAATACTATGCTCAATCTTAATTCAATCATGCTAGGCAGCGAAGACCCCAAGGCCCTGGCCGACTTCTATGCCAAGCTGCTCGACAAGAAGCCCGACATGGAAGAGGCTGGCTACATCGGCTTCATGGCCGGCAGCTGTTTTCTATCTATCGGTGCGCACGACAAGGTCAAGGGCAAGAGCCAGACTCCTGAGCGGATCATTTATTTCTTCGAGACTGACGATGTTCAGGGCGAGTTTGAGCGGATCAGCAAGATCGATGGTGCCGAAGTAGTGGCCAAGCCCTACCAACCAGCCGGCGAGCATAGCAAGTACTGGCTAGCAACCCTAGCCGATCCGGACGGCAATTATTTCCAGCTATCCAGCCCCTGGGATACCGACCAGCAAGACAAGAAATAATCTATAAATACGAGAAACGACCTACAGTTGTTTCTCTGTAGGTCGTGTAACCTTGTGGCACCTGGCGCCCCGCACCGTGTTGTGCGGGGCGCGCCTCGAGGGGGGCTGGGATCAGCCGAGGCCGATCACGGTCAGGCCGCCGATGTTGGCGATCCGCGGCTCGATGCCGAGGTCGCGCACCGAGTTGAAGAAGTCGACCAGATCCTCCGGGATGTCCGGCTGCCCCGTGCGCCGCGTGATGGCCTCGATGGTCTCGTCGGTCATCTCGCGAGCGATGCGGGCGATCTCCTGCTGGAGCTCGGCATCGCCCAGCTGCTCCTCGCTGGAGAAGTGGTTGGCGTGGCGGTGCAGGCGCTCGTAGAGCCAGCCGTCCAGCTCGTGCTCCTCGATGTCGATGAGCTCGATGGTGGTGGTCGGCAGGATCTCGCGCTCCTGTCCTTCGGGACGACCGGCGCCGACGGTCAGCCGGGCCACCGTGTGCGGGTTGCCGACGTACTCGACCGACATGTTGCCGCGCTCGTCGAAGGACTTGGCGGCGCCGTCGAAGTGGGCGATGTCGAGCGTGATCTGGCAGCCACAGTCATCGTGCGACACGGTGATGCTGTAGCCAGCGCCGAGGGTGATCTGGGTCATGGCGACCCCTTTCTGTAGGTGCCCCGCAGGACTTGGGTGTGTAAAGGTCAGACGACATTTATATCATATGCAGCATATTAAGTCAAGCATATTTAGTAAGAGTTTTATAATAAATCAGACATCTAGCTGAGACTATCAGGTTTTTGGCTCTGGTATAATTGCGCTTATGAAATCACGCACCAAATCTACCAAGTCCCATCACCTGCGCTGGTGGCAATGGCTACTGCTGGCACTTGGTAGCTTACTACTACTGCTGTTGCTCGGCTTCGTCGGCTACTTTTTGTGGAATGCTAGTCATAGCCTGCCGGCAGACTCGTCCCGAGTCGAGGCGGCAAAGGCTAGCCAGCAGCTGAGCTACACCGATGCTGGCAGCTACTATGTTATCCAGCCGACTACCCCGGCTCGGGCTGGGGTGATCATCTATCCAGGCGCTTTTGCCGAGCCGAGTGCCTATGTCGGGCAATACGCCGAGCTAGCCGAGCGTGGCATAGCTGTATTTGTAGTGCGCAGTCCGCTGAATTTTGCGCTGCTCGATATCAATCGTGCCGATCGCATCATGCGCGAGCACGGCGATATACAGCGTTGGTATGTGGCAGGGCATAGCCTAGGTGGTGTCACCGCCTGCGAGTACGCCAAGCGCAATCAGGCCAAATTGCAGGGCTTGATACTGCTAGCTAGCTATTGCAATGGCGACGCACGTTCACTGACAATACCGGTGCTGAGCATATCAGCTAGCCGAGACGGCCTGGCCACGCCAGCCAAAATCGCTGCTAGCAGATCCAGCTTGCCGCCACAGACTATCTATGTGGTGATCGATGGTGCCAATCACACGCTGTTTGGTAGTTTTGCCAAGACCCAAAGCGGCGATGGTATAGCCACCATATCTGCTGATGCGGCCACCCAACAGATCTTGCAAGCAATTGATGGCTTCGTACAGTCCAACTGAGCATTGTACGATGATTGAAAATACTTGCGGCAAACGATACAATTGAGCATAACAACTATGCAAAAGTCTTTGCAAAAACTACACCGTCTGAATCTGATAGCCGCCAGTCTGCACGCGCTACAAGCGCTGGCAATTATCTTGCTGGCCAAAAATGTGACATTTCCGATCAGCGTCAGCTATCTTAGCTACAATGTAGCTACGCAATCGCTGGAGCCGGCCAGCAAAGTAGTCTACAATCTCCCGCTGGCTTGGCTGATAGTCATATTCTTTGGTCTTAGCGCTGTTTTTCATACCATCGTGGCTACAGTCGGCCGACGCCGCTACGAGCAAGATCTCAAAAAAGGCCTCAATCGTTTTCGCTGGTACGAGTACAGTCTGTCGGCCAGTACGATGATCGTGGCTATCGGCATACTCAGCGGTGTCTATAGCCTGCCTACACTGGTGGCGCTGTTTGCGCTGGTGATGGTCATGAATCTGTGTGGCTTGGTCATGGAGATACACAACCAGACTACCACCAAGACCAAATGGGTCAGCTATATAGTCGGCTGTATCGCGGGGATTGTACCGTGGATAGTAATTGGTCTGTATTTCTGGGGCGCTAGCCAGTATGGTAGTGGACAGATCCCAACATTTGTATATTGGATATACGTCTCGATATTCGTGCTTTTCAATTGCTTTGCTCTCAATATGTTCTTGCAGTACAAAGGTTGGGGGCCATGGAAGAATTATGTCTTTGGCGAGAAAGTCTATATTTGGCTGAGTTTAATAGCCAAGAGTTTGTTGGCCTGGCAAGTCTTCTTCGGCGCGCTGCGACCATAGCATACTTGCACTGCTTATGGTTGCCAATCTGTAGCCAAAAGCAATACAATCTTGCGTAAGTGCATTCGCACTATATTCTCGTACCTACCTCAAAGGGGGTGTAGCGATGACCGATGTCGCGCACAAACAAGGCTTCGTCCACAACCGGGTGATCCCGGCCATCTGGATCGTGGCGGTCAGCATCACCATCATCGTGCTGCCGTGGCAGCTCAGCCTGGCTGGGCTGGCAGCGGTGGCGGTCGTGGCTGGTGTGGAGCTGGAACGCATGGTGCTGAGCATCCGTAGCCGTTGGCGCTGGTCGGTAGATGCACCGATCTTGGCGGAGTGGTTGCTGCTGGTGCAGTGGCCACTCAGCCTGGGCTACGTGCGCTATCGGTCTGGGGCGGGCATGATGGCACTGGTGGTGTTTACCATCTTCCTGTCCGACGTGTCGGCCTTCATTGGCGGCAACAAGCTAGGTCTTGGCGAGCACAAGATCGCCCCACGGATCAGCCCTGGCAAGAGCTACGAGGGTGTGGTGCTGGCCATGGTGTTCGGACTCACCACGGCTTTTCTGGTGCGCTGGATCTGCGACCTACCGATCGCGCCACTGCCACTGGCAGCCCTGGCACTCGGCATGATCGCAGTCGGCATCGTTGGCGATTTCAACGAGAGTTGGATCAAGCGTCTGGCCGGTGTCAAAGACTCCAGCCGGCTGATGCGCAATCATGGCGGCATGCTCGATCGGATCGACTCGCTGCTACCTGCTAGCCTGCTGGTGGCGATCGTGGTCGCCATCTGCTGGGTCTAGGCTCATGGCTCATCAATTCGCAAAGCAAACGGCTCGAACTCCATTGCGGGGTTCGAGCCGTTGCCATATCTATACAGTGAGCTACGGCCTCGGAGATGTTCCGAGGCCGCTGGCTCTGAGAGGGAGTAGTGCTAGCCGGCATCCGGCCGACCGTCGTAGCCCGGACGATCAGCATCGAGATCTCTGGCTGGATGTGCACCGACCAGCTCGTCGATCGAGATCGACTCCGGATCATGCTGAGGCGTGGCTGGTGGATCTTCGCCATCGGCGAGCAGCTCGATCAAGTCGAATTCATGCTCGTCCTGTGCTGGCGTGTCGTAGCTGTCATCGGGCATGTGATGCCTCCCAAAAGAGCATGCACGGGGTCCTGCCGTGCCAGGGTCACCGCCAAGGCGATTACCTATACTATACAACAAAGACTAATATTATCAAGATTGTGGTATGATATAGCCAGATAGTAATAGCTAGGAGGACTTATGATATTTGGTACCAACAACGTTCTGGTTGGATTTATAGTATTGATCATCTGGGTGGCCATCGCTTTTTGGCCAGCTCGGGTAGCAGCTCGCAAAGGCCATAGCTTCATATTATTCTTCATCTTCAGTCTGTTCTTGTGGCCGGTAGCACTAATAGTCGCCTATGTGGTGCGGCCCAGAGTCCGTATCTGATCTATGAAATACGTAGCCTTGCTGCGTGGCATCAATGTCGGTGGCAAAGCCAAAGTCGAGATGGCGCGGCTGAAGACTGTCTTTGAGAATTTGGGTTTTGGTGATGTCGTCACCTATATCAATTCTGGCAATGTGATATTTGTCGACAAAAACAAAATACCCGACAAAGTACAGTTGATAGAAAAAGCTATCAAAAAGGAATTTGGCTTTGCGGTGCCAGTTATTATTCGCACTCAAGAGGCAATAAAGGCGCTTTTGCATAACATTCCCAATAGCTGGACCAACGATCAGCAACAAAGAACAGATGTATTATTCCTGTGGGACGAGGTAGACGACCCGGATGTCATGAAAAGCATAGCTTACAAAGCAGATATTGAAACATTTATTTATCTAGCTGGTGCAGTGGTATGGAATGTAGCTCGTGAAAACGTTCGGCGTGGCAGCGGCCCCAAGCTAATTGGCACCGAACTGTATAAACATATGACAGTTCGCAACATCAACACCGTGCGCAAGCTAGATGAGTTGATGAGCGGGTAGTAGCAATCAGATATCAATCGATCTACAATAGTAGAATACACGACAAGGGGGAAGTACCTATGACAAGCTCTGATCATCCGAGCATGGACAAGTATCGGCCACATCTGCGCGTGGTCGATCTGGATACCGGCCAAGAGGTCGACCGACCCGATGTGGCGGCAGCAGGCTTGAGCGCCTTTGAGCAGGCCATCAACGCGGCTGGTGGGCAGCTGACCGATGACGGCGTGGTGCTCAATCTCGGCGCGCCCCAGGCCGAGCCGATCGATCCTGAGTAGGGGGTAAAGCTGCCGTGCTATACAAAGTACACATGCCAGCTGTCGACCAGTCAGCTCGAACAGTCGGCATACTCATCCACCGACCTGAGCGCACCGTGGTGACCTTCTGTGGGCAAGTCCACAACAAGGTCATGCTGGAGCGCATCGACTACCTGCTGGTCACAGATGATCCCGAGCAAGCCAGTTGCAAAGCCTGCCTGCACAGCTATGGGGTCCAGGTGCTCGGCTTCAAGCCAGGGCGAGTCAAGCCGGAAGTGGTGTTGAGTCGGGGTGAGAAGCTGATCGATGCGGTGTTGTTGCGGCTCGAACAAGGTCCACCACTGAGCAACTATGACGTCATGGCCATCCATCAGCTAGCCCGCATCCTGGGTGTCGACCCTGATCGGTTGCCACTCGAATAGAGAGGATGGCCAAATCGGCCCTTAGACGAAGGTCTCCTTCGACTGGGGGCCTTCGCATTTTTGGTATAACATCCAAAACTGTTATACTAAACCAATAGGAAAATACTATGGCTAAGCCTACCACATCGCGCTCGCGAGTCGCCAATAATAAGTCCAGACCAGCTGGGTTTCGCTTTCGTTGGTGGATGGCGCTCCTGCTCGTAGTGGTAGTGACTGTGGTGGGCGTACTAGTCATACGGTTTAGTCGAGCCAGTCGGCTAGATTCGCTGGTACTGCGCAATCCCTATGAGGCGCACAACTATGGCGCAGCAGCACTCGATGAAAATGGCACGCATCACTTTTTCTGGTGTGGTTGGAATACTTACTTGGACAAGGATGGTAAACCAGCTCAGGAAGAGGTCATTTACTATCAACAACAAGAAAGTTTTAAGGGCCAAACTTCACAAGCTTATCCCACTCTGAACTCGCGCAAGAAAAGTGGTAATTGGGAAAACGGTTCACACATGTGTGACCCTACCATAGTTATGGGTAAATTCCGCTATCGCAATCAGACCTTCAAGTACGCGCTGTATTATGATTCTGACCCAGACAACTCATCGCGACGCACCAAGATAGGAGTGGCATTTACCAATTATCTTTCACCCGAGCCTAGTAGCCCGACCAATTGGACTTTCGTCGATCATCCAATAGTCTGTGAGTATGGGCCCAACAAGGATTTCTATGGCGTAGGTACCAGTAGCGCCATAGTTGATCCAACTGATCCAAGCAAAGTACAACTATTCTTTGTTGACACGTCGCGGACTTCAGCTAGCTTGCCCAATAACAAACGCTCGGAAGGCTATGTAGTCACTGGCACCAATGGCTATGACTTTGGCTGGTCGGGCAACTGCAATCTAGCAAGCAACGCGCCAAAACCAAGACCAATAAATACAAACAACTTAAACACTACCGCGTATGGGGATTTTAGCTACGACCAACAAAACCGCTGGTATTACGGTGTGATTGCAGATGGTGGTGCTGTGCGTCAGCCCATCCGTGGACCAGGCGATCCAGAGCTAGATCAGGGCTTTTACTCAGAGGCTTATCAACAGATAGTGGCCCGGATACGTCCCGAAGCGCTGACCGATCCGAGTCGTGGCGGTTGGCAAATACTTGGCCGCATCAACTCCGATACTACCAAGAGCTCACTCAATTTCAACCCTGGTATACTGCGCAATGGTGATGGCTATCTCGATGGTGTATCGGAGCTGCGCAACGGCGTGCGTGAGTTGTATTTGTGGATCGCTCAAATCGTACCTGAGCAGCTAGCTAGCAACAGCACTACTGCCAACAACGATAGCGGGCTTAGCACTAGTGAGATTCGACACACCAAGATCAAACCTATGATATGGGACCCTGGTATGGTGCCGTTGGTACGATATGTCGATACTATTACGTCGGAGCATGCTACGACTCAAAATACCAAGCCCAAGGCTAGTTACAAATTTGATAATCAAACATATTGGGTGCTACCCGACCCCAATGGTATGGCTGGCTGGCAACCGATTTATTCATGTGTGACCGATGGTCCGTACGACTACTTCCTGTCAGTACATGCCAACTGCGACGGGTTCTTGCAGCTTGGTCTAGTGGGCTATAGTTTTGCTGGCCCCAATCCACCAAAAATTCCTGGCAAATGGGTACGGCTTTATCGATGTTGGAACATCAATGGTCAAGGAGTAGGTGAGAATTTTATGACTATCGACCCAAAATGCGAGGGTAATAGCAACCCGGTTGATTCTAGCTACGGGTGGGTATCGCTCGAAAATCGCGACATATATTAACCCACACAACTTTTGCCCAAATGATTGTGAGAGCGTATCATAAGCATAGCAATAACTACAAGGAGCAATTATGAGTAAATTGGCAGATTACGACGTGATGGCCATGGTGGCTGTCAAGAATTTAGAAGCATCTAAGGAGTTTTATGGCGAGACTCTGGGGCTTACGGCTGACAAAGAAATGCCGGGCGTTGCTACCTTCGTAAGTGGTAAATCAGTATTGGTTGTATATGAGGCACCAAGCGCTGGTAGCGCACAGTCCACCTGTGCCAGTTGGAATGTCGAGGATATTACCGCCACGGTCGAGGAGCTCAAAAGTAAAGGCATAAAGTTTGAACATTACGACATGCCACAGACTAGTTGGGAGGACGATGTTGCTAGCTGGGGTGAGCAAGCCAAGGCAGCTTGGTTCAAAGATCCTGATGGTAATATCTTGGGCCTCAACGAAAACAAATAACTCTCAGCCAAATCTAACGCCTCACAATAAATAAAAGTGCTGTCTCTTTGCTCTGGCCAGCTTTGTTAACTGCGCAAGGAGTGGTTTGTAGCAGTATCGCGCTCGTCTGATGCTTGGAGACTGGCTTGTAGCAACAAAGTGGCCAGATCGATTGGTGGGCCGCTAGTTGGGTGATGAAACCATTTCAGTCCGGGTGCTGTATTGACTTCAAGCACAAACACCTCGGCCGATGGGGTTACCATGAAGTCGACAGCCGCTAGGCCCAAGCCAAATATTTTGCTAATCTGCAGTGCCATGTCAGAGAGTTGTGGATCCCACTGCTCTGTCGGGTATGAGATACGTTCTAGATATCGGTCGTATTTGACTGAGTCGCCATAGCGACTTTCATGGACCGCTATTATCTTGCCACGTAATATCAAATACCGCATTTCACGGCCAGGTGTATAACGCTCAAATATGTATTTGGGATAAGCCAAACCACTTAGCGTGCTTGGATCTACAATATGGTGTATATCTGTACTGCCAAAACCTCGGATCGGCTTGGCGATAATGTCTTGATGAGTGGTATAAAACTCGATTGCCTCAGCTAGATTGTTGGGAAGGGCAAAAGGTATGTTAGGCAATCCATGTCTGGCTAGCACCAGCCTAGCTACATATTTGTTCTTGGTAATAGTAACACCAGCGCTGGAGTTGAGGTCGCTAAATGTCCAATTGACATACTTCTCCCCCTGGTCGGTTTGGATAGTGAAGATATTGCCAAAATTGAGCCACTCAGGTTTTAGACCGAGCGACAGTGCAGAATAATAAAGCCTTGTGGCGTCATTGATATTTAGACTGTTGATAGTAGGGTCAGCCATAGGCAACTTTCTTTGTTGTCAGTAGCGTTGCCAGGGCTTTGACACCAGTTAGTTTGGTAATATTATACACCAGATAGCAACAGATGGCGAATCGCCGACGCTAGCTACGTGAGATTTGCTACAATATGCCAATGGCAAAACAGCTTAGCAAATCTGATTATCTGATGTATCTGCGTCACCCGGCTTGGCTATGGCTCAAGAAGAACGATCCAGGCAAGCTACCGCCGGTCGATGACAATCAGCAAGCTATTTTTGATCAAGGCAATCTGTTTGAATCAGTGGTGGAGCAGCGCTATGCTGGACTAATAAGGCTTGGGTTTGACAATTATCAAGAGTATTTGAGCTTGCCTAAGCGTACCGCTGAAGCGCTACAGCGTGGTGAGCGATTGATAGCCCAAGCTCGCTTCGAAGCCGGTCCGATCACCTGTATATGTGATGTCATTGAGCAGGGCCAAGATGGCCAGCTCGATTTGGTAGAGATCAAGGCCAGCACTTCAGTCAAGACCGACCATATCGATGATTTGGCATTTCAAGTTGTGGTACTGCAAGATGCCGGCTATAGCGTAGGCAAAATCAGCGTCATACATTGCAACAATCAATACGTACGTCACGGCGAGATCGAGCCGGACAAACTAACAGTAGAAGTCGATGTCAGCGAGCGGGTACTCAACAAGCTCGACAAAACCCGCCAGCAGATCGACCAAGCTCTGGCGGTGATGGCACAGCCAGACATGCCCGACCCCAGTCCGGCCCGGGCTCGCGGTTATTTCAAAGATTGGCTACAAATATATCTAAGCCTTAAGCCACCGAGCGATGACTACCACATATATCAGATTTGTCGGCCCAACCCTCAACTGCTGGCCGAGCTCGAGCACGGCGGTATTAGCAAGCTTGCGGATATTCCAGACAGCATGGCGCTCAACCCCCAGCAGGCCCGGCAGGTCGAGGTTACTAGGCTTGGCCAGCCGGTGGTGCATCAAACGAAGATCGATAAATTCTTGGATGGCTTCAGCTACCCGCTGTATTTTTTGGACTACGAGACGCTGGCCTCGGTATTGCCACCGTTTGATGGTCTGCGGCCCTATCAGCAGCTACCGTTCCAGTACTCACTACATGTAGTTGATGGCCCGGAGGCGCCGCCGCGACATCTCGAGTATTTACATACCAGCCCAGATGCTCCTGGGCCGGGTCTTTTGGCACAGTTGCAGCGCGACATAGGCCCGAGCGGTAGTGTAGTGGTGTGGTATGCTGATTTTGAGCGGGGTTGTAATAGTCTGATGGCTGAGCTTTGGCCGCAGTACGCGGTGTTTTTGCAGGAAGTCAATGACCGTGTGGTGGATCTGATGGAGCCATTTGCTCGTGGCTGGTATATGCACTGTGATTTTTATGGTAGCGCCAGCATCAAGAAGGTGCTACCGGTGCTGGTGCCGGAGCTAAGCTACAAAGCGCTGGATATCCAAGAGGGGGCAAGTGCGCAGCGGCTGTGGATGCAAGCAGTGCTAGGCGGAGCCAAAGCCGATCAGCAGCAGCTGTTTGCCAATCTTCGTCGCTACTGCGAGCTCGATACTCTGGCCATGGTCAAGATATATCAGGCGCTTCGTGGCAAACCCAAACCATCACAATTAAGTATTTTTGACCAAGCATGAAAAATATCCACGTCAAAGACAAATTCCAAGACTATAGCTTTGAGCTGACCGCACCTGTGGGGCGAGACTTTGCCGATGGCTTTCGGCCCCAACTCACGCCGCGGCAAATGCTCGAGCTAGGGGTGTTTGGTGGTGGCTATTTTGCCGATCGCCCTAGTGATCTGCCCGACAGTTGGTATGCCAAAGCCAAGCTGAGCAAAGTCTATGATGCCAAGCTCAATTATTTCGGAGTGCGGGCCAGTCTGCCGCGCAAGGTCTGGCTCGAAAAAGGCTGGATCCGCGAGGAGTATGACCCTCGTGGCTGGTTCCAGTGGTACTGCCGCTATTATCTGGGGCGACGAATACCAGAATACGATGAGTGGCAGATCAAGCGTTGGCGAGCCGTGGCGCGCCATGTGGCGCAGCTGCAAAAGTCTAGCCCGGTCGGCGAGCTCAATTGTCGACCGGTGCAGCGCCAGGCACTCTTACATTGGGCCTACGACAGTCGCAAGCTGTAGCGTTGTTGATTGACAATAAATTGTGCGAAGATACACTGTCCGCTATACTCTAAGAAATCATGACTGAATTAGTAGTTCTTCTCGACGACAAACTTAAGTCGATCGGCATACATGATAAGCAAACTGTGCATGGTAGTGATACGCCGCTGCATCTTGGGTTTTCGCTGTTTTTATTCAATCAACAAAACCAGCTGTTACTGCAGCAACGAGCAAAGTCCAAAATTACCTGGCCAGGTGTATGGAGCAATTCGGTTTGTGGTCATCCGATGCCTGGCGAGGCGGTCACCCAAGCAGCCGTACGCCGACTCAAATATGAGTTGGGTATAGTTCAGCCTTTAGACGAGATACAGTTAGTGCTAAGTGATTATCGATATCAATACAGTTTTGGTGGCATCACCGAAAACGAACATTGCCCAGTCATGGTGACTCGTTATGATGGTCCGGTCTACCCCAACGCTCAAGAAGTAGCTGCTACTAGATGGGTGGATTGGGAAGAATTTTTGACCACGATCCGTCGAGTCAACAAATACTCAGAGTGGTGTGTAGAGGAAGCCGAATTGCTTAGCACTGACACCGCCTTCAAAGATTTTCTGAGCCACAGCTAGCATTGCCCAAAACGTTGGTTTTGGCTATTATAAATACAATGATCCAATCGATTCTAAAAATACGTCTGTCATTCACCTTCGTTGGTCTTACGCTGATATTCTTTGTTTTATTGAGTTTGGTGCCCAAGACACCATTGGCGGCCGGAGCTTTGACGCTATTTACCGTCAACTCGTTTTTGCTTGGATTCTATGTAGCGCCGATACTTACAGCTCAGAAAGCGCGAATTGACGATATCAACCGAGTGACTCATGCTGAGGCACTGGTATTGTACAAGATAATTTTGCAAGCTAGGGAACTGCCCAAGGCCAGCTACCACCATTTCAAAGAGCAAATGAGCGCATATATCAAAGCTCGCATCAATGACAAGAATCCACTGAGCGGCGAGGACCAATATGAGGATATGGTGGGCTATTGCCTTGACTATGAAGGCAAAGAAAAAGATGCTATTGATCAGATCCAAACCAGCCTGGTCGACAATCAACTCAATCGGAGCGCACTCAATGCTGCCTTTCGCAACCATATATACAATCATGAATGGATAGTGATATTTATACTTTATAGCGTGTCGATGTTCTTTGTGCTACAGATAGATTTTGGCAAAACTTTGACGCTGCGACTGATAGCTGCACTGCTGGCGGCTGGCATCACCTTGATCCTCTTTATCTTGGGCAAACTCAGTACACTGACGCACAAGAAGGCCAAATTTATCTATGAGAGTTATCAGAAATTGTTGGCCACCGACTACCGCCGAGTAGACTAGTCTTCTTAAATTTCTAGGATATAGTCCTTTCGGCCTACCATCTTTTGTCTTGGCAAAAGATGGCAAAACCGCCCGGCTCGGACTCAGATACTAGAAACAAGTTAGTATCAGTTTGTTCTTTTTCTGCGGAACTCACTCGAAATATCTTTCGGGTTCAGACAGTCCTCGAAATAGAGCCAAACTATTACTAACTCTTTCTGATCTTCGAGAGCCGGAGTTAAAGAC
>CAZWVB010000014.1:0-16651 GCA_964637185.1 uncultured Candidatus Saccharibacteria bacterium
AATTCAATCTCTTACCACGAACTACTGGTGCTGTCTTGGCAAGTTTGCCAGGTATCGCGCATGCCACAACTCACGAGCAAGCTCAAACTACAAGACTCCGCCCAGTTTGCTATGCGTTTGGCACGGCTTGGTTTGACAACCTTGTCTGATCTGCTATCGTCATCATGTTCGAGCGGTGAACGCGGTATGGATTCCATACCACATAGCATAACAGTTTTGATATTTTGAATGCAAAACTACTTCTTGATGACTGGTTGGCGCAAGATGGTCTTGAGCCGACTGGTCGCCACCTTCTGTGGGTTGCTTAGGTATATTTCGTGATGAGCTGCCGATGGTTTGAGCTCGTGGCTCTCCATATACGAGCGCATCAGCGCGATATCCGACATCTCAGCCTTGTATGAGCCGATGTGCAATATATGGACCGCCTGCTTTTCCTCCAATGTCTTGATATGAGCCAGCTCATACTTCGGATTGGGGTGGCGCTCGCCCATATCAGCAGCCGCCTTCTTAACCAACGCTTGGGTGACAAAGCCTGGCACCACTACAAACGCCTCCCACTGCCACTGCTCTGGCTTCTCACTATCAAACGGCTTGCCATCACGCATACTCCAAAGAGCCTCCAGTGGCGGAACTTTGAAATCCACAAAATCCTCCGGCACCACACCGTGTTTGGGCATAAATTTGATACCATAGGCCAGTCTATAAAGCGCCTCCACGGATTGTTGGAAAACTGCCCCTTTGGGATCACCCTCACCACCAATCGCCAGAATACGCAGAGCAGGTACTTGTACCAAGACTGGCTGCCTGGGCTCAGCAGTATAGAGCTGGGGATATAGCTTGGTGATATCAAACTTGTCACTCATGTAGCTATTGTAACCCAATATCAGCGAATGAGTAGTCTTAGTAGCGCGAGAGTCGCTATAGCCGCCCAGAACAAATTGAGTACCACAGACTGCCGAACTTTCTTGATAAGCGAGATGACAATGATACCAATTGCACCAGTGAGGTTGAGTAGCTGATACCAGACTGAGTTGGGACTAAGCAGATTGAAGCTCACTAACGCATAAGCACCAATGATTGCAATAGTTCCATACCAACCAACTACTTCTGCCACCAGCTTGGCCTGCTTGTCGGACATTATAGTTTCATCTCATCAAATGCCCAGCTCAGTACCTCGAGCATCTCATCGTAGTTGAGCTTGTTGTCGGGGCTATAGAGATACAGAACATTGTCGACTACCTCGATATTGACCTCAAAGTCGAGCTTGTAGATGCGCTCCATGAAATTGGTGGCGAGCAGCTCAAAACTAGTCGCTCGATCCGGCTGGGCAGCCCAGACTGAGAACTTCTTGTTGAAATCCACACTCTCGGTCTCAACCTTCTCCAAACCTTTTAGCTTGGGCTTGAAGTCGTACCAACTTTTTTCAGTAACCAAAATATCATCGTACTTCTTGGGCAAAATAGCTTGGGCTACTGTGATAGGTGACATTCCGGCACCAGCTTTGGGCTCATAGCTATAAAACTCAACAATTTTTTGACGGTTGGCACTGCCCACGCTACCGATCACATGATTGTTGATGTCGGCGTTGCCAAATCCCGCCGGCCCGAAGATAGCACCACGAGTCGGCATCATCAGCCAACCAAAATCAGGGTCATAGTAAAAGCCCTGTTTGGCAGCAAACTCGGCTATCCCAGCATCATATTTGCTGGCATCCTCAGTATCCTGGCGAATCAGATCGAGCTTGTAGCTGCCGCCTTCACATACAAACTGCCAATATTCTACCCATGGCGAGTTGTCAGTAAACAATGTCTTTTTCTCAGCCTCGTCGATGAGTTTGTCAGTAGCACTGGCTCTGATTTGTACCTCAAAACCTTTGGAATAATCATCTGCTTTCTTAAGATACACAGCGGTTAGTTGGCAATCATCCATCTGATCACGACGTTTGTAATTGCGCAGCACACCTAGCTCCAAGATCATTCGTTTGGAGTACTCAGTGCTACACAACTGCTGCATAGCTTTGGCATCAAACTCGCTCCAGCCTTTTTGAAAACCAAAGAATGTATCGTTGACCTGTTTGGCGAGCTTCTTCTCCTCATCCGTACCTGACTTGCTCGGATCGATATAGCCAGCCGGAATACCACCACCAACACCTTTGCGAGCTGCACGGATGATAAGAACTATCACCAAGGCCCAAACGCCAAAGAATATCAGCATGAATATGATGCCAAACCACGCGTCTGCCGGGCTAGAACTGCCAGAGCCGGATGAACTAGAGCTAGAAGAGTAGCTTGAGCTAGAAGAGCTAGAGTGGCTGCCACCACCACCTCCGCCGCCACCGCCGGAGCTGCTGCCACCGCCGCCACCGCGAGCTATAATTATTGGACGCTGATTCATGTTCATATTGTAACTTTATCTTAAAACGCCACTAAAGCAAACAGTAAATCTGTTGGCTTGCTGCGCTGCTTGTTCGAGGACTGTTTGAGCTCGATACGAAGTAATAGAGCGAGTTCCGCAGAACAGCAAGTGGCAACCAATAGATGCTACTAGTTTGTGTCCGTGGCGAAAATACTTTTGGCTACTTTTGGTATCTTCAAAAGTTGCTCGCGATCCGGTGAAACCGGGGTGTGAAATCTTAGATGGTCGAAGTTTAGAATGACAACCAATAAGACTATCGGGCGACCTTGTTGAGATTGGACTGATAGTAAAAGATGGGCAAAAGTATAAGTATGTTGACGAAGATTAGTTGCAACCACATGTGAGTATTATTGAGCCCAAACGTGACAATACTATATGGCGGAGTGAGACCCAAAAAGATGCTGACGGCCAATGCGATCACAAATGGCGCTAGAAATGCTGCCCAGCGGCCTATCAAACCCTTGGTAGTAGCCTCAATCGCTTTGGCAAAGCGCCAGAACCACCAAATGTTGACCAGTGGTATGAAGAACCAGAGAAAGAACGGCACTTTGAGATCACGCTTGTTAAGAGTATTCATCTCTGTCTTAGTGATGAAATACCAATATATCTGATAAATTCCAAAAGTAATGATGTTGAGTAGTAAGATCGCGAGCAGCGAGCGGTGTTTCATACGCATTGTAGTATTAGTCCTTATGTTATCTGTGTATTATATATCCCAGAATGGTCAATGTATAATAGTCTTATGAAAAAGCTTGCTGTGATATTTGATATGGACGGAGTGCTGGTCGACACCATACCCTACAATTACCGGCTCTGGCACGACTACCTGCATAGCCTGGGAGTGGAGTTGACCAAACAAGGTTTCCAGCAGATCCTGGGCATGGAGTTTCAAGACGTGGTCAAAGTATTTGAAAGCCAATTTGGTATCAATATCGATGACACCAAGCTAGCCGCGCACTTGCGCAAAGAACGCGACGCCTACTACCAAGACCATGAGCTACTGACAAGCAAAGCCTTGCCACGGCTTCTAAGTAGCCTATACGAGAGTGGCGTGCCACTGGCAGTAGCGACCGGCTCCTCGCGCCGAACTACAGAGTTGCTGCTGCGCAAAAATCAACTGACGCCATTCTTCTCCGAGATCGTCACTGCCGATGATGTCGAGCATGGCAAGCCATCGCCTGATATCTATCTCACTGCCGCACATCGTCTGCGCACTACACCTAGCCACTGTGTGGTGGTAGAAGATGCTGCAAGTGGTATCGCAGCCGCCCACGCCGCCGGCATGGCTACGGTCGGATATATCAATGGTTTTAACTCGGCCGATGATCTGCACGAAGCGGATATGGCTACTGACAATTTCGATGAGCTTACTATAGAGGTACTTACCAAATTACTTCGTTAGTAGCAAACTCCTAGATTGCGCTTTTTGAGATATTGCTGATGATAATCTTCGGCTAGCCAAAAAGTTGAGGCTGGCACTACCATGGTAGCAATTGACTCACGATATTTGCCGGATTTTTCGATCTCGGCTATCTTAGCTTCTGCAGCCTTTTTCTGCTCTGACGTGTGATAAAAAATCACGCTGCGATAATTGTCGCCCACATCAGGGCCCTGGCGGTTTACCTCAGTAGGATTATGGTGCTCAAAAAACAGATCAAGCAGCTTGTCGTAACTGATCTTGGTGGGATCGAATGTCACCTGTACTGTCTCAGCATGGCCAGTGGTATGACTACTCACCTGCTCGTAGGTCGGATGATCAACATGACCGCCCTCGTAGCCGACCTGGGTCTTCACCACTCCCAATTGTGTACGAAATACTTCTTCCACTCCCCAAAGGCAGCCGCCACCAAAGTCGGCTAGCTCAGTCTTGTCTTCTTTCATTTCCTATTCTCCTTTTATCATCTTCCAATCTTTGCAAATAAACTTTTTCAAGATCCACATCATAAATATTGGCTAGCTGCAGGGCGTAAAACAACAGATCGGGCATAACTTCGGTTTTGAGCACACTATCATCGGCCGCGCGGCCGTGCTCGACAGCTTCACTGTAGGTCGATACTTTGCCTACTAGCTTGCCCAGATGTAGGTTGATATGGCGGATCTTGTCAGCAGGCCGGTAGTGATTGGGATAAGTAAGATACTCTTGGTCAAACTTGGCCTGAACGTTTTGCAAATCATCCAAGCTATTTGGCTTACCCATCAGGTCCCTCACTAGGTCGACTAAACCTTTCGGCTATCAGCTCACGCTCGTCTTGAGCTCTTCGCTCCTCCTCCCACTTCATAGCCTGCATACTTTGCTGCTCTTTTTCTAACTGCTTGAGCTTTGCATTATCATGAGCTGCTTCTTCATCGAGCGCTCCTTGGTAGTGAGCACGCTCAATCGCATCTGCCAATGCCTTGTCCTTTTCCTCTATCTCCTTTAGCAACCTTGCTCGCTTGGCTTCTTCAGCATCTAGCACTGACTGATGATGAGCTGCTTGCTCGGCTTCAACTTTTGCACGCAGCCTATCTGCATCTGCATCCACACCTTTTTGTTGACGACCTTCCCACTCCTCAGCTGCGCGCAACTGATCTTCGGTTGGTTCACCTGAATCTGGTGGTATTGGTGGGCCACCGCCCTCGCCATTTGTCATATGACTATTATACAACCATAATGAGATAGTAAGAAAAGGAGAAATACTATGGCACTAAAAGCACTCATACTCAACTGCACACTAAAACCTTCACCTGCCAAGAGCAACACCGACGCGTTGATCGGACACGTGATAGAACAATACCAAAAACTCGATGTGGAAGCAGAGACCTTACGTGTGGTAGATTACCAGGTCAAATTTGGTGTGAGCTCCGACGAGGGCGAGGGTGACCAGTGGCCAGAGATTCTCAGTAAGATCAAAGCCTGCAACATTTTGATCATCGCCAGCCCAATCTGGTTTGGGGTGCGTAGTAGTGTTTGTCAGATGGTGATCGAGCGTCTTGACGGTACCTATGAGGAAGGCGATGCCAAAACTGGGCAGTTCCCACTCTACAACAAAGTAGCCGGCTGTATTGTGACCGGCAATGAAGACGGTGCTCATGATATCTGCGCCAATACTCTATACAATCTCACCCATCTGGGATGTACGATACCGCCCAATGTCGACACCTACTGGGTCGGTGATGCTGGCCCTGGCCCTAGCTATGTTGAGGCTGGTGGCGAGCAGCATCTTTATACCAACAAGACCCTACGCTATATGGTAGCCAACACCACCTATATGGCACGGCTGCTGGCTGACAACCCCATACCTACCAACCTCAATGAGCTGATTGAGGACGCCAAGATAGTCAGCCGCTAGGCTGTAGCTAAATTTACTTTGGCCGCGTCGCGGCGGCCGTAGCAGAATAGTAGCAGCTCGCCTGGATCGCCACTGACAGTAGTGTGCTTATCGCTATGCTTGCCAACCACGATTTCTTGGTTTGTGAGATCGTTGTGGATTGTCAGTACACCCAGATCGCTCACTTCGCTGGCCCTCACCTTCATAAGTCCAGCCAGGCTGTTCCAAAGTAATGCCACTGCTTCGCCACTTGGTTTTGGTCGACTCCTATGCAGACCGCCTCGCAAGATGTCTTCATTGTGGATGTAGAATTCCGCCACGTTGAGCGTAGCGGGCATCCACCACGGATAATGTCGCATCTTCTCCACAACATAAGTATGGCCCTTGTGGGCTATCCGTCTCATCGTCCGCTCGTGCCAAGGATGCAAGGCCGGTATGACTATGCCGATCGAGCTAAGATAGCGCTCGCGTGCTAGTAAATGCGTAGCTACATCTTCTACTGTCCAGCCCTCACACAACGAGCTGGCCTGCCACTGGCGGACGCTAAGACCGGATAGCAATCCAGCCATAAACAATCTCTCAGATATTGCAAAATCCTTCTTACTCACCTATCCCCCTATGTCTTTTGAGGGTCGGGCTGGTAGTAGATGCTCGCTCGTGCCACATGCCAAGCCAGATTGGCGCCACGCGCTGGGCTTGATCACTGATTTGCCCAGTTTGCAAATATTGTGTCAGCGCCGGTTCGCCATCGCCATAGCCGATGGCCATCAGATAGATCCATTCATCAGAATATGGCTCAACAGATAGCTTGTCGAGCTGACGCTCTTTGATATAGCGCATGGCCAAAGCCCCCGCCTCAATACTACCCGGCGCACTGGTGGTATCTAGCCGAGGTTCGTGGTAGAAGCGGCTCAATCCGTCGGCAGTGGTTTGCATCACCTGGGCTGGACCAGATGCACCACTAGGATTTTGCAGGTTCTTACCCAGAGATTCTTCGGCAATAATGATAGCTAATAGCTGAGGATCAATGTTGTTTTTGATAGCAGCGGCTTCTATAACAGGCCATTCTTGTTTTACATCTTCTGGCAACCAGGCCATGGGCTCAGCCTCGACTGTCTCTGGCTGATTAGTCAGTTTGACTGGCTCGACTGATACCTCTGTCCGTTCTGGTTGTGAAACAGTCGGGCTTGTTGGTTTGACTAGCTCGGCTCGATGATCTGGATGCGGTGATTTGGTTACAAGACCACCAAGCGTAATACCAGTGGCTAGCATCATGGCCCGCAACTGTTTGAGCCTACGCTGTGATAAAGCATCAACTGCTTCAGAGCTCTTGCGATTACTAGACTCTCTCTCCATCTGTCAATCATAGCACACGTGCTACAATACGCTTATGCCAGAAAAACAACCAAGCACTCCGATGGATGCCAATCCAATCGCTAGTTTCAACCTCAAGACAGCTGATTTTGAGCCAATCAATCCTATAGAGACTAACATACCCCGTGCCGAACGACTACTTGCCACGCCAGAGCTGCAGGCTGAGCTCCAAGACCCTCGACTGTTGACAGACCCCGAGACCGGCCAGAGCTTTGAGCTGCTGGAGCTCAACCGGCATGTCGATGGGCCACCGCTTGTGATGACGTTGTCATGGAGCATCGACTCGCAACATCCTGGCACCAATTATGAGGCCGAGCAGACCGCGCTACAGACCGGCCGACGTATGCTGGTGGTCAACAACCCCAATACGGGGCATGGCGACAAGCTCACCCGCGAACAGCGACATGCTCTAAAGTCCGGGGAAGGTTTTGATACTGTAGCCAAACCACTACTGAGCGCTTTTCGAGCTCACAACATCAACCAAATCGATCTGGATGGTACCTCTATGGGTGGACGGCTAGCAGCAAGCTTAGCCGCCAATGCCAGTAGCTATGGGATTGAAGTGGGTCACCTCGTACTGATAGACCCGCCAGGCATGTCCGATCGAGGCCTAGTCAAACTTACCCGAGATTTTGTTTCCGAAAATCCCAATCTAGCACGCTACAACGAACTGACTCGTGATCCACGCTACTCTGGAAGTGATAGTCTTCTAGATACTATGAAGTTCTTTGTAGCTCTCGCCCGTCAAGGATTTGATGCCAATTTTATCAGCTACACCAAAGCCATGGCCAAAGGCAACCTTGTGACAGATATCATGACGGCGCTCGGTAGCCAACCAGATCTCCTTGTCACATGGATATATGGCGATGCTAGCCATATCAGCAATCCTTCTGAGGTGATGCGTACTTATCATCTCTTGCCTAAGAACTTGCAACGACGTGTTCGACTACAAATATTGCCTGGCGAAACTCATGCACTTGGCAACGGTCAAGCCAAACGTATTGCCGCACACGTCAAAGATGCGTTAGAGTTAAATAAGGAGACAATATGATTACAGACCAAGATGAGCTCAAAAAGAAGATCGACTCGCTTGACGATGAGGCTCGCGAAGTCACCCAAAACAAGGGTACCGAAGCCCCCTTCAGCGGGAAATATGTCGATGAGCATTCTGACGGATCCTACCACTGTGCAGTTTGTGGTCAGAAATTATTTGAAAGCGATGTAAAATTTGACAGCCAATCTGGCTGGCCAAGCTTTACGCAAGCTATCACTGGATCAGTAACACTTACGCCAGACCACTCTCATGGAATGAGTCGAATAGAAGTAACTTGCAGTAATTGTGGGGCACATCTCGGGCATATGTTTGCCGACTGGCCTGTCGACCCCAAATTAAACAATGGCAAAACAAAAGTAACTGATTTCTGTATCAACTCCTGTGCACTTGATTTCAAAAAGAAAGGTAGCGACAAGTAATGGAACTAGGGATAATTGTCGGTAGTGTAAGAGAAGGCCGACTGGCCGATCGAGTAGTCGCCTGGCTTCAGGCTGAGCTGGCCAATCTCCAAGCCGAATACACCATGCTGGATATCAAAGCGTATGATTTACCACTGCTTGACATGGCTACCGAGCCTCACAATGCCGAAGGCAAATACAACCACGATGAGGTGGCCAAATGGTCAGAGGCAGTCAAATCATGTAACTCTTACATCATAGTGACAGCCGAATACAATCACGGCTACCCGGCTGCGCTCAAAAACGGCCTGGATTGGCTGTATCCCGAGTGGCACAACAAGCCAGTAGGGATAGTTAGCTACTCCACTGGGCCAATCGGTGGTGCACGCGCTATCGAGCAGCTGCTGCCAGTAATCAATCATCTGGGTATGCACTCGCTGAGCACTGCAATTAGTATAGGCAAAGCCCAGGACATCATCGATCAAAATGGCAAGACTGAAGCTAGCTATCTCGCTGACATGTTGGCCGGTATGGTACGTGACCTCGATAGTTTGGTTGACAACCTAAGTTTATAGCCCCAAATTCTGCCAGGCTTTAGGGTTGGCGCGTAGCCAACGAAGACCATGACCAATCTCATCGTCGGTGTATTTGGCAAAGAATTCATTCATACTCATCCAAGCTAGCCGCTCGGCTTCAGCAGGGTCCATCACCTTGGGCTCACCGCTTACAAGTTCGCAAAGCACGAAGTTAAGTCGGATCTTGACGTCTTCAAGTTCGTGCTTGGCAAATACTTGGATTGGTTTTACCTCCACTCCAAACTCTTCCATTGATTCACGCTTGGCAGTATGTTGCAGTGATTCACCTGACTCAACAGTACCCGAGGCAAATGCCCAAGCGCCAGGCAAATGCTTCTTCTGCATCGAGCGCTGTACAAATAGGCATTTTCCGCCGCGCACTATCACTAGTACTGAGTGGTCTTCCATACTTCCTATTATTGCGCCGGCCACCAGCTGTGGCTATAAACATCATTTAGCACCTTCTGAGCAGCGGCACCGTCGAGCAGATGTGGTTGATAGTACTGCTCGATCTGGATTGGAGTATATTTGGCTCCGACCAAGCTTGACCCGTCGAATGTTGCGGTGAGAAACATGCCCTGTTTGGTCTCGAGCATCTGCTCTTGGTCGAACACAAAGTTGCCAAGAGAGTAGGTGATGAGATGGCCGTTGTACCATTCGATCCCCTGTACCCAATGAGGATGGCTACCTACTACCATAGTGGCACCGGCGTCAATCGCTCGGTGTGCCACTTGGCGCATGGTATCGCTTTGCTGATGGGTATACTCCTCACTCCAGTGAAAGACCGAAATCACCACGTCGGACTGGGCTTTGGCGGCTTTGATATCAGCTTCCATCTGGGCTATGTAGGCTTCATTGGTGGGATACCATGGTGGAATCTTCACAAACGCAATGCCTGTATTGGTCGGGCCTGCCTCGACATCGCCCGGGATAGCACTGTAGCCTAGCAATGCAACACGTGTGCCTTTGACAGTGGCGATATATGGGCTGTGTGCTTCAGTAGAATTGTGACCAGCGCCATAGTAGCCAATGTTGCGCGCCTTGAGACTACTCATCATGCTCTCAAAAGGCGCCACTCCCCCATTCATACTATGGTTGTTAGCCAGACTCACTGCATCGATACCGGCAAAGCTCAGTCCATCGAGCGAGCGACTGGGCGAAGCAAAGCTCATACCCGCTAGTGGATACGGAATCCCATCGGCTGCTGTCCACTCAGCATCGGCGATCGTAAGATCAGCGTTTTTGGTACTGTCTGCTACCTTGGAAAAACTGCTAGTATAGTCACCGCGTTTGCTTTCTTGCTCGTAGACAGTGCGGCCAATGATAATGTCGCCTAAAGCATTGAGCGTCCAAGTCTGTGAGTTGGTCTTGAGTAGGTCTTGCAAGCGTAGAGATATCTGTCCGATATCGAAATTGTTTAGAGTTTTACTCGCTGCCGAGTCGGCGTAAGACAAATACAGACTTGCTTGCTTGGTAGGTGTCAGCACCTCACCGCTGCCAAGCTGCTGCGGCTGCGCAGTCTGACGCCAAGCTATTGGCTGATGGTTGGGCTGGTCAGCGTCGACGGATACGACAAGATCGGCATTTGCGGCATTGTTGTCCTGACGCGCTGTTTTGCCATTTTGATCGACATACTGCGCGATGGACTGCATGATGGCGACTTGCTGCTGGGTGGGTATTCTTGTATCAATTTTGATCACCAGCTCAGGTTTGCTCGCCATTGCCACAGACCTGTGACGATGGCGAGCAAAGTACCATATACCAAGCGTCAGAGTCACCAACAGTAGTGCTATTGTTACCCCAATCGCTAGCCACCACCACTTTTTCATGTCTTAAGTATACTCTCTACAGGTTGGTGATTGTACCACTAACAGGTATAATATCGATATGAGTAAGTTATTGCAGCAATACAATAAAACCATATCGGCAGTCACGGCCTCGGCCAAACGTGATGGCATGTATGTGGTGCAGCGCTGGCATGCGCGCAATTATTTTGAGCTTGAGCACAAGGCCGGGCGAACTTACAAAGCACGCACCGATAGTGATGTGGGCGTAGGTATGTGTGTATTTACCAAATCTGGCCATCTGGCGTTTGGCTCCACCAACGATGTTAGCCATGAATCTGTTCTATCCCAGTATAAGTCTTTGGCCAAAATAGCTCAGGCCAATCAAACTGCAGGAGCGGCGACCGCTCCCGAGATATACGAGCTCGAGATGCAACCTAACTTGGGTGAGGATAGCTTGCACTATCGCGCCATCGATCCGGGACATACTACCATTACACTTGTCGAACAGCAGCTCGAGAAGTTGCACAACCACATGATGGAGTTGGATCAAGATATCAACGCCTTGATCCGGTTTAACACCGAATCAGACATCTGGCGAATCGTACGTAGCGACGATACAGACGTGGATTGGTGCACACCCAAAGCAAGGCTCAACCTGCAACTCACCATCACCAAAGATGGTAAAACAGGATCAACCTATCTCCGAGCGATTCATCCTACGGTCGATCAACTACTCGGTAATATCGAGTCTTTTAACAAAGATCTAGACGCCAGCTACCATATGTTGGTGGAGCAAATATCGGCCGAGCAGCTCGAGTCCGGCAGCTATCCGCTAGTGCTAGATAGCACACTTGTTGGCATGATAGCCCATGAGGCACTCGGCCACCCAGCAGAGTCCGATCTGGTAGCAAACGGCGGTAGCGTGCTGGGCGACGATACCAACCAATACAAGATAGGCTCAACCGTGGCATCAACTAGCGTCACCGTCAGTGATCATGAGCCTGGTATGTCACATGGTTTTCATCCCTACGGAGCATTTGGCAATGCGCGTCAGTCCGTCACAATCATCAACAATGGCAAACTTGAAGAATCGATCAGCGACGTCTTCTCGGCAGCAAAGATCGGCGTAGCCAACAAGAATTGTGAACGTGCCGAGGGCTATTGGGCTGTAGCGATTCCACGCATGTCCAAAACATTTGTAGATGTCGCCGATGCTAAGCCTGCCGGCCAGGAGCTAGCGTCTGACGGAACACGTGTCATCGATCCACGACATGTACAGTCAGCATTGCTCAAACTACGCAGTTTTGACAAGCACCCCACTGTATATTTCTTGCAACAAATGACTGGTGGCCAGGTTTCACCGGTGGTCGGTTCGTTTATGTTCGGCACCGGATTTGCCTACCGCATATCTGCCAATACTATTGAGCCGCTACAGCCAGTAACCTTCTCAGGCAATGTCTTGGGAGCGCTTAAGTCAATAAGCCTAGGCGTCGGTGAAATTTGCTTTGAGGCTGGTGGCTACTGCGGCAAAGCCGGCCAAGTAGCACACGTCACTGACGGCGGCACTCAGCTAATATTTGTCGAGCCTACCTCTGAGGTAACACTATCATGAGTATCCAAGACACGATGCAACAGCTAGCCGATCGACTAAGCAACACTAACAACATTGTTGGTTTCCAAATATACGGCACTAACAAGACAGAATTTGTCGCTGGCTTTCAAAATGACCAACTAGGTACTATCTATCAGCCTGTACAGCAGAGTACCAATTGTCGCATCAAATACTTGGTAATTGGCCGAGATCAGACGGTTGGTTATGGTAGTTACAATCCTTATGAGTTGACAAACATCGAAGACGTTGTCGCAAGTATCCTGCAGATCATGGTGCCACTTGAAAAAACCATACCGCTTGCACCGACCATGGATGCCAACAAATCCACCAAACTGGCCGACCCAGCAATGGTAGAGCTGCTACAAGATCCATCAGGCAATGTAGCTACCGCCAAGCAGTTCCAAAAACAGTTACTTGAGCATGGCTGCAACAGTGTTGAAGCGCAGTTTGGTATCACCTACCAACAAAGCTATTTTGTCAGTAGTAAGACCAAACTATGCACTTCGAGCCGGACCGAGTGCAGTTATTCGGCCGAATTCGACAGTGAGGTGGGGACTTATGCTAACTCTATCACAAGTTTGACTCCACAAGATATAGCGGCAGATTTTGCGGCTGTAGCCAACTACGCCAAAGTGTTAAAAGCCAAGCCAGCTAATATCAAGTCGGGCATTTCCACAGTCGTGATC
Source organism: uncultured Candidatus Saccharibacteria bacterium (assembly GCA_964637185.1). GTDB lineage: Bacteria > Patescibacteriota > Saccharimonadia > CAILAD01 > BJGX01 > CAZSVP01. Next base: position 13,210 of record CAZWVB010000014.1, read on the forward strand.
GATCCCATGAGTGGCTTTGAGCTACTTGATAGGTTTGTTCTACAAAACATATCAGGTAATGGTGTCGCCGCCGGCACTACCAAATACCGAGCCGATGATTTCAAGGAACATCTACAGATAGCCCACAAAGATCTGCATTTACCAGTTGACCAATCAATACCTATGTCGGTTGATAGCTTCAATTTCACGTCCGATGGTATAGGCGGACAACAGTTTGCGATACTTGACCATGGCAAGCTTGTCGAACCAATTTGCAATCTGGAATCAGCCCAAGAGCTGGATAGCACACCACGCGCACTAGCTTCTATCGCTACGGCCCAGGTAGCATCAGCAAAATACGCAGATTTCTGTAAGAACCATGAGAGATTTGTAGTGGTATTGGGCCTGCTTGGCATCCACACACAGAATCATGTGGTAGGTAAATACTCACTGCCAGCCCCTAGCGCGCTTTTGGTCGAAAAAGGCCACATCATCGGTCCAGTCAAAGTAGCTATCAGCGGTAACATGTTTGAAGATCTACAGCAGAAATCTACTAGCTTCGTCAATCTCCCCGGCTATCAGAAGCCAGCCTTGAGCCTGCAAACGCAGATCAAGCCGTTATAGTTAGCGGACCGATTTGTATCCGCCAGCAACGCCACGCTTGCTATACACTATCTGCCAGAGCTGTACATCACGCGCACGGAAGAGAGCCGCGCAGACCAGCAAATAGTATTCCCACATACGGTAAAATCTCTCATCGTATTTAGCGTGATCAAGACTTGGATAGGATTTCTTGAAATTTGCATACCAGCTCATCAAGGTTTTGTCATAATTGGCCCCCATGTTGTGCCAGTCTTCCATAACAAAAAGGCCTTCGGCAGCGGCCGAAATGTTTTTGACTGAAGGCAAAACTGAGCCCGGGAAAATATAGCGATCCAACCATGGATCGGTGCGCAACGTTGATTTGTTGTTACCTATGGTGTGCAATAGCATCATGCCATCGTCCGTCAGCAGCCCAGCCATCCGGCTTAGATAACTACGATAATTCTTCGGGCCAACATGTTCCATCATGCCAATGCTGGCGATACGATCAAACTTCTGGCTGGTACGAAAGTCTTGCCAAGTAGAAAGCTTGGCAGTGACTTTGAGGCCTTTGGTATGTACTTTGATGTAGGCTATTTGCTCGCGAGCTGGTGTAAAACAAACTACTTCGCAGCCATATTTGCGGGCCATGTATGTAGATAACCCTCCCCAGCCGCAACCTGGATCAAGTACGCGCATCCCTTTTTTGAGACCTAGTTTGCGACAGATTAGCTCAAATTTGTCAGTCTGTGCTTGGTCTAGATCCTTGGCACCCCATTCCCAATATGCACAAGTGTAGGCCATAGTGCGGCCGAGCATAGGTTCGTAGAGATCATTGCCAATGTCATAGTGGGCTTGGGCGTTTTGATAAGCCTTACGCCCAGACTGGAGATTGGAGACTGCACCACGCGCCACGTACATCCCAAGTTGCCACTTGTTACCGACTTTGGAGCGCAGATCGGCTTTGAATACACGTGTAAATGTCTCGTCGAGCTTTTTGGAATCCCACCAGCCATCCATGTAGGCCTCACCGACACCAAGCGAACCTTTGCCAAATATGGCCTTGTACAGGTTGTCATTGTGCACGGTCACATCATACGGACGTTTGCCATTTATTTTTATATCAGCAATTGCCAAAATCTTCTGGGCCTGCTTCTTATACGATTGTTCTGCCACTGTTGTCCCCTATTTAATTGACCCCAGTGTTTGCCACCTGGGAACTATCTGGAATGAGTATATCACAATCTTATCAATGAGTCAGCAAGAATTTACTTGGCTTTGACAGTCTTATCATAGACAGTTGGGAGCAAGGCCATAGCATCATACTTTTTCTTGAGTTGTCGATATGCCCGGCCGTTGTAGATACGATCAAAGTCCTTTTCAGATACGAAAGTCGAGGAATAGAGCATCTTGATGCCATGGTGCGCAAAACAGTATTCGTCCATGATTTTGGTGTTGTAATAAGCAGGCTTGCCGGGTTTCTTCCGTGCAAAACTATAGGCGCCGAGGTTGATGTACGGCTGGTTTGAGATCATCGGATAGCAAGTAGCTTTGGCAGGCGTCTTGATAATAGTAAGCAGCCAAGGCCTCCACTCCATATCTATCTCATTCAAAGCAAACTGTAGTAGCCCCTTGGCCTCATCCCAAGGTACCTCCCAATCCTGAATAAATTGCTCTAGATCACGATTGGCCAGATCATTGGGTTTGCGCTTTGTAATCTTAGCTTTGAGCATGTTGTAGCGTGTAAAAAATCCGGAATTGCGCAACCCCGTAGGAGCGAGCCGTCGATAGAGATTGAACACTCGAGTCTCTGGTAGGTTCCAAAACCATTCCGGATCGTAGCGGAAGATATATTCCTTGGTCGGCAAGATTAGTTTGTTGGGCCGACTGATCTGTTGATAAAAAACACTGCTTCCATATACGGTAGTATTGGGCTTACCTGTCTTGATATGCCGACTAGTGGTCAAATAGTGCTCTTGTGGTGTATAGATAATTGCCTCGATATAATCAGTTCTGGCATCATTTAAGGCCTTCTTGGTAGCTGTCAGAAGCTGATCGATGCTGCCCAGTCGCACGGTATTAAGCTCAACCAGCTGTGTGACCTTATGTAGCTTGATCTTAGCCCGTAGTATATATCCCAATGTACCGTAGGAGTTGGGCAGCCCATGAAAAAGGTCAGCGTATTCATTGGTAGCAGTGCATGTCACTATCCTGCCATCTGACAACAATACATCGGCTTCTATAAGGCCATCGTGGACGAATCCGTAGCGATAGCAATTGGACTCTATGCCTATACCCACTGTTACACCGCCCACTGTGATGTGCTTGAGCTCGGGAGTGATAGTCGGCAACAGATCATGCGGCAATGTGTAGTCCACTATTTGTTCGTAGGTAGTCAGCCCTTGTACCTCGAGAGTCTTAGCTCGCTTATCTAGATAGAGTGGCTTGTTGAATCGACTTAGGTCAACCCAACGCTCGGCCTGAACTTTGCGGCCACCGTAACGAAATAGGTTGGAGATGGTCTTCTTTTTGACACGTATCTTTTGAGTATTACCAGCCAGCTCGGCACGCAGTGCGGCCAGCTGCTTTTGATGAGCATCACGAAGATCTTTTGTCATAGAATTATTGCTTATAGTTGTAATTATTACATGGCGGAGAGGGTGGGATAGCGTCCGCCAGTCGGCGGACTTCTACGTTCAGTGCTCGACCAATAGCCTTGCAAGCAAGCTATTGGCTCTGCGCGCTTCACTCACCGAACCAAGGAGTGATTTCTCAACACCCATTCTCTCAGAAGAAAAGAACCAAGGCAAGCTTGGTTTCTTTCTTCTGGCGGAGAGGGTGGGATTCGAACCCACGAGACCCGTGAGGGCCTACTGCTTTT
>CAZWVB010000015.1:0-16140 GCA_964637185.1 uncultured Candidatus Saccharibacteria bacterium
GGCTGATTGCCCACGATAAGTTAGCGCACGGTCATCTACATAGACTCGAGCGACTGGCTTGCGGCCACTACTCGATTCAACTTCCGGATTTTCGTTGAAGTAATCAATCGGGATGTCATACTTTTCGGCATAAGCTTTCAAAAAATCATTGTCGCGCGTGCTACCATAGACAATTATCTTGTGTCCACGTGCTTTAAGCTGGCGAATCGCATCAACTACTTCCATAACCGGTGGTCCGGCTTGGTCTTTACCCTTGTAACCACTGTATTGTGCTATTACGCCATCAAAGTCAAAGGCGTAGTTGCAGGATCGGGATTCTTTCATAAAAACTCGATTATCTTGTTGGAAAATTCTTTGCTGGTCACTGTACCACCAAGATCATGGGTAGCGACTTTACCCTCAATTAAGACATGGTTAATAGCATCATCAAGTTTTTTGGCAGCCTGGTTTTCATTGAGTCGATACAACATCATTACACATGCCCTTAGTAGGCCGGTCGGGTTGGCAATCCCTTCGCCAGCAATGTCTGGCGCACTTCCATGAACCGCCTCAAATACTGCAATATCATCGCCGATATTTGCGGATCCCACCAATCCAAGTCCACCAACTATGCCGGCTACTATGTCCGATACTATATCGCCGTACATATTCTCTGTGACCATTACGTCAAACCGACTTGGATCAAGCACCAGCTGCATGCAGGCACTATCAATAATCGCTTCTTCATAGTGAATCTGCGAAAATTCCTTGGCTACACCCCTGCAGCAATCCAAGAACAAACCATCGGCTTTCTTGAGTATGTCGGCCTTATGGAGGGCAGTAACTTTTTTGCGATTTTGGAGTGTAGCTAACTCAAACGCACATCGTGCTATGCGCTCCGATGCCTGACGGGTAATAACTTTCTCGGCCACTACTTTGTCTTTGGATTCGTGCTCGATTGCAACATAAACATCTTCCGTATTCTCACGTACTGTTATGACATCGATCGGCTTTTTGGTGGCTGCATATTGTGCTATAGAATGAGCTGGACGGATACTGGCAAAAAGGTCAAGCTGTCTACGAATCAATACATTGGGTGAGGTAAAGCCCTCACCAACGGGAGTTGAGATAGGGCCTTTTATAGCAACCTTGTTTTTCTTGATTGCTTGCAAAACACGGTCTGGAATCTTTGTAGGACTGTTCTGCATGATCTCGGCATTAAGCTCAACAGCCTCCCAACTAAAGCCGACACCGGTTGCCTCTAAGACTTGTATGCTTGCCTCGACAATTTCTGGACCAATTCCATCACCAGGTATTACAGTAACAGCGTGTTTCATCGTTGCTCTTTGATCTCTTGGGCGAGATGGGGATTCCACATAGCACCGGTAGCGGATTGCACGCAGTCAGCGCCGGCTTTGCGATACGCTTGGAAGTCAGCTGGGGTCATAACACCACCAACACCAAAGATCTCATAGTCGAGTCCCATTTTTTCACGGATTTTCTTGAGACGAGCTACCATATCAAGCCCTGCCCACTTGATGCTAGCGCCACAGACACCACTTTTGAGGCGATTTGGGCCTGGCAGAGCTTGTTCGCCGCTCCCATCAACTATTGGGGCAGAGATAGTGTTGATGGCTGAGTAGGCACTCAGAAATGGTGTAGAATCAGCGACTATCTTCTCAAGCAACTCTTGCTGCTCGACGCTAAAGTAGCCAAACTTAGCAACTACTGGTATATCACCAACTTTTTCCTTTACTCGCTTGGATATTTCCACCACGGCATCATGGGTGTAGCACAACACCCCTTCGGTAGCCACATTGGGGCAGCTCAGATTGAGCTCTATAGCTTCCACACCTGCATCGGCCGCTAGTTTGGCAGTATGAGCAAAGTCGTCCCAATAATCTTCTTCGCTATAACCATCCTTGATAGTGCCGACCACACTCATTATCAGTAGCTGGCCTTTGCCTTGATAGCTGATGGCTTTCTTGAGGTCATCCTGCCAAAACTCCGGCCCACGGCTGGGGTTGCCAAATGAGTTGGTGATAGATAACTCAGTTGGGGATTTGCTAGTCTTGGTAAGACCAATCAAAGGGCTGGTGGCCTTCTCAAGCGTGAGATCACCATCGATATCTACGAACAAAACTTGCGGGAATTGATTGCTTTGGGTGATCTCACTGCGCTGGGTCTTGTAGCACAGCACATCGAAGCCACGCTCAAAGCCGTAGCGGATGTAGTTACTGTTAAGAAGTGGTCCAGCTGGAATACCAAAAGGTTCATAGACCTTATGGCCAAGTACATCGTATTTTGGTTCGCCGTGGTTTTTGTAGGGCTCGGTGTCGTCGTAGACTTTTACTGGGCCGTTGTCGAAATTCTTATCGTAGTCGATTGTGGGGTCGTAGAATGATTTTATCACGCTTATGCTTGCCTCCATGTTGTGCTTAAGGATATGCTTGGAAGTATGAATTTCCAAAACATGCTTGAGACCAGTGTAGCACAGAATAACTCGCTTGTTTGTGTTGGGTTAGATAGCGAAGTGGCCAAGCTACCAGCCAAGTTTCGCAAAGCCAAAGAACCACAATTTGAGTTTAATAAAGCGATTATTGATGCTACTGCCGATCTGGTATGCGCTTACAAACCAAATTCAGCTTTTTACGAAGCCGAAGGAGCCGTGGGGATAGAACAGCTACGTAAGACGGTTGAATATATTCACGATAAATACCCAAATATTCCAGTGATTCTCGATGCTAAGCGAGCAGATATTGGTAACACCAACCAGGGATACACACAATTTATCTTTGAATATCTAGGTATAGATGCCGTGACAGTACACCCATATCTGGGTCAGGAAGCCATCCAACCATTTTTGGATTACAAGGACAAAGGCATAATTGTACTGTGCCGCACTTCCAATGATGGGGCAGGCGAGTTTCAAGATCTAGAATCGGACGGTCAGAAGTTGTATCAAAAAGTTGCACACGCTGTTCGTGACAGGTGGAATAAGAACAATAATTGTTTGCTAGTAGTAGGTGCGACTTATCCAGAAGAGATGAAAGAAATCCGTGCCATGATGGGTGACAATACTACTTTCTTAGTGCCAGGTGTGGGTGCCCAAGGAGGTGATGTCGAAAAGATGGTGCGAGCGGGAGTAAATGCCTATGGTGACGGTATTATCGTCAATTCTGCTCGGGGGATCATCTTTGCTAGTGATGGCGATGGCTTTGCCGATGCTGCTCGAGCTGAGACTGAAAAATTGCGTGATGAGATCAATAAATACCGTCATACTGAGTTGGTGTTGGATCTGCATCGCAATGGCATTGTTAAATTTGGTGAGTTTACCTTCAAAAGCGGCATTGTGTCACCTATGTACATCGATCTACGCATGCTAGTATCCAACCCAAGCACTATGAAGCGAGTTGCCAAAGCCTATACTGGTCTGCTAAAAAATCTCAAGTATGACCGTATGGCAGCTGTGCCGTATGCGGCCATGCCGATTGTGGCAGCAATATCAGCCGAAAACGAACAGCCTTGGATATATACCCGCAAAGAAGCTAAAGGCTATGGCACCAACAAGATGATCGAGGGTGAGTATCAAGAAGGTGAGACTATCGTGGTTGTAGACGACTTGGTTACCAATGGAGATTCCAAATTTGAAGTAATTGCACCTTTTGAAGCGGTAGGCATGAAGGTGAGTGATTGTGCTGTGCTACTAGACTACAACAAGGGCGCCAAGGCCAAACTAGCCAAAAAGGGTTACGACCTACACGCTGTATTGACCGTGCCGGAAGTTATAGAAACACTACATCGCGAAAAAGCCATTGATGAGGCTAAATACGACGAAGTTTGTGAGTTTCTAGACAAACAAGTTAAGTAGTTATCAGGCAGCTTGTAAATCACCCAATGGCAGTTTGTCTGGTACAGGCGCAAGTAGTTTTTCAAGTAAGGCCATACGTACAAACATGCCGTTGCGAGCTTGGTCAAAATAAATAGCGCGCGGATCATCATCAATTTCTGGCGAAATCTCCGTGACCCGCGGTAGCGGGTGCATTACTATAGCATCTTTTTTAACATGCTGCATTACTTTTTTGTTCAGCTCAAAACTATGTTTGAGTTGATCGTACTCGGATGGGTCGGAAAAGCGCTCCTTTTGGATACGAGTCATATAGATTACATCCAAATTGCCTATTACACCATTCCAGCTAGATACTATAGTGTAGCTGGCTTTGCTATTGGATAATTCGTCCAAATAATCTTGTGGTATTTGAAGTTGCCGGGGAGCTATCAATGTAATAGTAGTGTTGTACAACCCCAGTAGGTGGACAAGTGAGTGAATTGTACGGCCGTATTTGAGATCGCCGACCAGGCCGATATTGAGACCATCGAGTGATCCCTTGGCTCGAGCGATAGTATAAAGATCCAGTAATGCTTGCGTGGGGTGCTCACCGCCACCATCTCCAGCGTTGATGACAGGTATGCTAGATACACTAGCGGCACGCTTGGCGGAGCCAATTTCTGGATGGCGCATGACAATACCATCGGCATAGCAGTTGACGGTGCGGATAGTGTCTTCTAACGTCTCTCCCTTGCTAGCACTACTAAATTCCGACCCATTTTCAGTACTGATGATCTTGCCACCAAGTCGCAGTGTAGCTGTCTCAAACGAAAAACGAGTCCTAGTGGAGGGCTCGTAGAAAAGGTGGGCTATTACTTTGTCTTTGATGACTTCTGGATATTGGTTGTTTTGAACCTCAGCAAAGCGGTCGGCTGACGCGAATAGCTCAGAAAGCAAGCTAGTATTCAGAAATTGTTTGATCGACACAGCATGCTTCATCGCAGACTAGTATAACAAACATGCTTGTGGTCAAGTCAAGTCGATTTATCTTTCGAAATCACTTATTAGTAGCTTGTAGCAATCGACACAGATGTGGTACTTGCGCACCTCGTTGCTGCTATCAGGTGGACTAAAAAGCAAAGCCCCAAACTTGGTGAGTTCTTGGCCACAGCGATCACAGATAGGTGAAATAGCCATATTATTTGTCTTTGATGATTGTCATACCAATACCTGGACGGAAGTGTTTGACGAGCGTAGGCGTGAGCTGGATAACAACTGGCGAACTGCCTTTTATAAGAGTATATGGTGGCATGGTGTTGGCTTGCTCAGAGGCTGTCTCGATATTTTGCTGGAGTTTGGATACGAAATCTGCCGGTTTGTCGACTACACAGACATCACCATATATCTGAGCTTGTTCAAACTGTGTATAATCAACTACTACAAAACAGGCATGCTTGTTGGTTTGAGCGTGTTTTGCCTTGGTGCTATCACCATGTGTGAGGCAGTATAGTTTGTCATTCTCAACCATGAAGAAGATAGTTGCGCCCGATGGGTTGCAGTGATCATCTGATGTGCATAGCACACCCATCGTATTGTTGGACACGAATTCTGGCAATTTGAGCATACCAATGATTATATACCTCGAGTCGGCAATAACTAGACTTTTGCCCAACAAAGCCGCAGACTTGATATGTGGAAGTATCGGACAACATAGATCGTGTTATGCACAGATTGGATAGCCTCAAGTCTAAATTGCCTAATTTTGGACTAGATGCTTTTGTGCCTTTTCACAATGCATATCAGATAGTGACCCATGGTGTACTCAGAGTTTCTCGCCATGCTGGCTTTGCCGTACCAAAATTGGTCGATGAGCTGGACGGAGTATTTGCCAACTACTACTTTGATGCTATCGAGCTGCAAATCGCTCATGACACTTTGCCCAGCGTTTGGCAGGAAGTAGTCGATCGAGCAGGGAAGCCTAGCTATGTTCTTTTGCTGCTTGGTGCCAATGCTCATATCAACCATGATCTTGCAATGGCCTTGGTAGACTTGGGCCCAACAAAGTTAGCGGCAGTGGAGGGTGACTTCTTCGCGATGGATCAAGTATTTGCGAAAGTCAGCGACGATATACTCAGTGATATGTATGCAAATCATTTACTCTCCAAGTCCGGCTATCAAGCCAGGTATTTGTACAGACGGTTGGTTATCAGTCGTATTATTAGTTGGAGGCACCGCGCCTGGCGTAATGCGCACTTTATATTGGGTGGCACGATGAGTACCAAACAACTTGAAGATTCAGCGATTTTATCAGCCAGAAGAATATCACGGTGGCGCATGTAATAACTACACTTCTGCGAGGGCTTTGACCACTTGATTTATCAGCTCGATGGGCAACGGCTGATTGAGATCAAACCACAGCGTACCCTTGCCTTTGATGTAGGGTGCCAGCTTGGCTTGTAAAACAGAGTCTTTGGGCACAGGGTATATGGCTACGTGGTCTCGAAACCCAGAGATAAATAGCTTGGCTCTTTTGTCATCCAGCTTATAGCCAATTATTCCATAGCTCACTACTTCTTGCGCATGAGGCAAGAGTTTTTTCACAATACTACGTAATTGCTCAAATTGTTTCTTGGCGGCATCGGGCACAGATGCGATGTACGCATCAACGTCACTTGGTTTTGGTGCTGGATTGTTAGTCATTTCAAAAGACCTCCTTAGCATGTTAGTTAGAATCGACAAATAGATATCAGAGAGTTTGCTGATGTACAGACAAGATAGGCTAGTCTTGTACTTACCTAGCTTGGGTAAAAGATCTCCATAGTGATTGAACCCCTCGCTGAAATATATGGTGATGGCCGACTTACGCGGGCTAAATGCCAATATGGGCATATCTCCCTCTCGACCTGATTCGTATTTGTAGTGTTGTGTGCCAAACCCAATGATACTTGGCCCCCACATCACAGGCTTCAGCTTGGACACCTTTTGCATTATATCAATAAGAGTACTAGCATCAGCGGCCTTGTCATCACTAACAGTCTTGAGAAAATCAGTCACATTTTGCTGTGTTGCAGTAGTCTTGTTCTTATTCATACTCATATACTATCAAACTGTGGTCATAAAGTAGTAGTATTGAGCTATGAGCCAAGACATCCTATCTTACAATCGGTCTCAATCCAACGAAAACAGAGCAATATGCGAGCGATTGATGACTATTATCAACACCAATATGCCAGACTTTGAAAGTAAGATATGGCATGGGTCGCCAGTCTGGTTTGACGATGGCAACCCTGTAGTCGGCTATAGCGTGCTCAAAGATTGTGTACGGATACTATTCTGGAGTGGCCAAGGATTTGATGAGCCTGGTTTGCAGCCGGAGGTCAGCTTCAAGGCGGCTGAGGCGCGCTATACGGCCGTAGATCAGATTGATGAATCAAGCCTAAAGAGCTGGCTTGCAAAAGCCCAAACTATCCAGTGGGATTACAAAAACATAGTCAAACAAAAGGAAAGCTAGAGCGTCTGAGGTAAAGTGGAATTACTTGGCTTTCTTTTTAGCCTTGTTAGCTTTCGCCTGAGTGCGTAACACTTGTCGAATCTCTGCAGCCGGTACTGCCTGATCAAACCTAATTTGGATGGTTTTGCCACCGGTCTTGTAGCCTTTGGCCTCGAGCTTGGCGCGGAACTCGGACTCAAACGAGGGGCCAAAGCCAAAACTTACATACTCTTTGAAAGCATCAAATCCCGCCAACAAACCATCTTTGCGGTAGTACGGCTGGCCCCAGCTGATGCCTTCTTCTATTCCTGGCACGGCCGACAGTATGACTGCCCGTAGTTCTTTGATCTTTGGCTGAGCTTCTTTCGGAGTCAGAGCGATCCACTGATCTACTGTCTCGAGGGTGTAATCTCGCATTAGGGATGTAGCTTCCCAGCTGCCAGCATGTCACAGATCTGTACTACTCGCTGAGCATGTTTGGCTTTGTCTTTCTCGGCATTGGCCCAACTTATGTAATCACGCTTCTCGTCAGGTGACAACTTGCTCCAGGTAGCCTTGGCCTTGGGCATCTTACCGAGAGCTTTGTACAGGCTCATCGGTACTAGTGCGTAGCAGCACGGCCGGCGCTTGCCGGCCTCAAGCATCGATGGCACGCGCTCGACACGGCTTTGGCGGGTCTTGTCTTGTTTGGCATCATCTATCCAGCTGACAAAATCGCGGCGGGCGATAGGGGTGAGGCTATCCCACAATTTCTTCGCCTTGGGGTTGGATTTGAGCACTGCTGTGAGCTCAGCTGGTGTCTGTACGGTGGTGTTAGTCATTGCTCAATTATACCAAACAGGGCTTTGTGTCGCTCAATGTCGATCTTTTGCTAGATGATAATTATGGAAAAATGCAAGAATACGTATCACATATTTAGTTTAACAGCTGGGCATCTTCATCCAATTTAGTAATATCCCCATCTTCCGCATACCATAAATAAATCAAATCTGCTTCACTATTTTGTAGATTCTTCATGGCGTGAGGGGTATTTGCAGGAATACTAATAACTGTTTTGGATACTACCACTTTTGTTTCTTCTCCTACCAACCATTGAATTTTACCGTTCAATTGAATATATATCTCGTCAGCAGGGTGCATATGTACTGGGTAGTTTGCGTTCGGTTTTAGAGTTACTTGGCCAATTCTAACTTGCTTTGATTTCAGTTTTCCTTCTCGTCCAACATATTCCTTCACCTCGTATAGGCTAGTTAGCCAGTCAGGATAATGTTTTGACTGACCACCGGCAACAAGCTTGGCAATATCAATAAAGTTTGTCATAAATCAATTTTATCAAAGATCCTTTTGATAAGCGGCGTTGGCTTCGGTATAGCCTTCGATGTAGGATGTTAGAACTCTAATACTCTCTTAGCAAGAACACTGGTAGGTAATTCAGCATCGATATAATCATCTACTATACCTTCTGTTTCTAAATCTTCTTGTAATTCTATTTCGCCAACCATCCAGGGTGATGTGTCATCTTTTTGTATTATATCGTTGACTATTTGGCGGGAGTAAGGACAAACATAACTGATTTAGTTGTTAACTAGAAATAGGGCTACTGCCACACAATGCTTGCAAAATATGTCGTGGGTCTTGGGGTTGCCGCTACAGTGCCAGCTGTGTTGATCACTGGAAATTTCCATCCAAACATGGCGCTTGCCACCGCCACCCTCGCCGACAGCTCCACTAAGTCCGCCAGCCCAGGCCTCTATCATACTAGCCTCTTGAGCAATTACCTCTACTGCACCACGTTCATATATAGCCGTGCCATAGGCGATGTTTGATGGAATAGCTAGATTGGCTAGGCCTGTCTTTGCTAGGTATCTTTTTAGAGTCATGACTTTAGTTTACAGTCGTTTCCAGTTGATACGAGTACTGTATCGACATTGTTTTTTTACCGAAAAAGACCCATTCGCCCGATGCTAAAGGCAGTGAGTATGATTACTTTTATTCCTACAAACTATTAGCAACATGGAAGTAATTACTTTACTAACCTCTTAATTAAAAAGCTCATTTAGCACGATTACCATTCGGCTGAATCACCCACCATAAGCCTCCGTGGGTGACAACGTTATGACATTTCACCTCCCCAGGGCCCTCATTTGCGTAGTAATATAGCGGGTGACCATTGTAGGTTACTTGTGTACTGCCATCGTTGCGCTTGGTTGTGCCAAGTAAGTCACTTTTCACCTCTCCGGCTACATGTGGAGTCCCATTGGTCAATACAGGTGGCCAAGCTTCTGCACATTCCCCGTAACATTCAGCTTTTGAGGACTGCTCCAACTCCCATATATAAATAGCCTGCTTTTTTTCATTAAACAGCATTGTTCCAAACTCACTGTCACCAGTAGTGATAACTGTTCCAGTGACTTGCGGTGATGTTGTGTTCGGATCTACAGTCTTTTGCGATGACTCATTTTTGGTTATTGAACCTGTACCTGTGTTGGCCGTAGAATTACTATTTTTGTTATTTACCAATAATAGCCAGGCAATCAACCCCATAACAGCCAAGACTAGGGCCATAGTCATTACAATAAATATTGGCTTTTTGCTGTTGGTTTGCTGTTGCGGTAATGGATCTTGAGGAAGATTTTGATCTCTGCCCGAGCTAGACTTTGCTTGACTAGGCAGGGCACTTTGCTGAATTTTTTCCTTACCCATTGCAATTATAATAACATGTTAATTTACTAAATGTAGTTATGGGCATCCTTTGACAATTTCAGGATAATATTATAGCTCCGTGTGGTGATGGGTGTTGGAACTATTCTAGCTCTAGAACATACATAACCTCGCCAGGAAGTTTATCTCGAAAACCAGAGCTTGGATTATTAAACATTCGGTCATCTTGTAGGTTTATCCTTGGGTCCATCCATTTGCCGTTATGAAATGCTAAGTAATGTCCAACTGGAAATTTTGTAGAACGTCGCAATAGCACTATTGTTCCTTCCTTTGGGTCTATACTTTGATTTGGCCTTATATGTCGCGATGCGTAATGGAGCCCAAAACGGTTTAACTCATTTCTGAAATGTTTAATAATAAATCGATTGCTTTTTGCTTGTTCTGGCCCAAGAAATTCTTCGGCTTCTTTATATGAAATATTGCAGACAAAGGCAAAACAAGCAATTCCGCAACCGTTTGGCATTTCTTGGGTAATACTTTTCTTCATGAGTTAAGTATAGATTTTGTATTTCTATATGCAACCTAAAAAAGACCCTATCGGGTCTTTTTTAGAATAATTCCTGGCTCCGTGTGGTGGCGGATGTTAGAACCTGTTTAATGTACCAATAGTTGCTTGATTTGTCTTGGGTTTTCTAATACTGCCTCAATCAATGTTGAGCGAGACAAGTCAGCATCTGGTTCAATTGTAAAAATGAGCTTTGACTTGGCGATTGCATATCCTATTTCTATGTTTACACTTGTACCTATATAGCCGTCTTTGTTGATAACCAAAATTGCATCTGAAGAACTAATCTCACTAAAATGCTCGTCAATTAGCTTCTTTACTTCTTTCCGTTTTTCATCAGCAGTTAATTGTACCCACTTTTCTGTGCCGGACACTTTTGGTGGGCAAAACACATCTACGCCTGCCTTTTTTATCTCATCGGCATAATATTTAGCAAACTCATGGTACTTTGTAGAACTACAGATAACCACTTTCACTGTCAGTCCGTCCTTTTAGTGCTTAGCTTTTGAAGTACATCTTCAATGGTATCCAAATGACAAACTGCCGGATGAAGATAGAAGATAGATAGGTGGTTTCTTGAGCCAATTGTAATAATCTGTGGTTTTCCAACTGCCTCATTAAGTGCCAGAGCGGCTCCCAACTCTACATACATGCCTTTGCCGGGCTTGGAATTGTTACTTACCAAAATATATACATCAGCTTCTACTACTCCTGTAATGTCTTTTGCGGCTCGCAGTCCTGCCTCTTTTTGGTTTGTTAGCTTATCTCCAATATCATCAGTTTTAGTCCAATCATGCGTAACTTCATGTCCAGCGTCTTGGAGTTTCTTATATATAGAATTAATCTCTTCTTTTTCATCTATTTGGCCCGATACAAATATCTTCATAAAACAATCATATCAAATTAATTATAACTTCAATCACAATGGCCACCCAAAAACAAAAACAGAGGCATTTGCCTCTGTTATGTTTGGTTCTAACTTTTGGCTCCGTGTTGTGATGGATGTTAGAACTATCGTGGCAGTACCATGAGCTGTTCAGGGTCTTCTTCGCCAGGGACTTGCATCACTTGTTTACTTTCAAACCCAGCCTTTTCTAGAGCACTAATTGAACGAGGGTTATGTATGCTTGGGCTTGCCACAACAAATTTAGCATCACCATATTGCTCGCCAATAACACTCTGCACAAAAGAAGTAGCTATTTGTGGCCCCAAACCTTTGCCTATATATTCTCCTTCACCAATGAACCAATCAATAGCAACAGAGTTATCAAGATTTATGGCTTCCGCATAGTCTTTATAATCTTTTACCCAATAAGCCTGCACCATACCTATTGGTATGTTTTCTACTACAGTAACAAAACATCTCGTGGCACTTTTGCCGTCAATTCTTCGTCCGTATTTCTTCTCAATAGCTTCAGGTGTAGATGGCTCCTTCCACCATTTTTTTACTTGAGGTGCTTCCAGCCACTTGGCAAACAACGGAAAGTCGTCCCGTGTCATAGGCCTAAAACTAACATCTGGCTTTGGTTCAAGTTCTTTTGGATTTGTTTCCATTGTTTACATCATATCAAAAAAGACCCAAACGGGTCTTTTAAGCATAAGTACTATGGCTCCGGAGGCCGGATATCGGCTAGCGCCTCCTCCACTCAAAAGTGCTCGAAATAAATTTCTGTGCGCTTTATCGCTCCGCCGAACCTACGGTTCGTTCTGGTACCCAGAATTCATGAAAAAAGCCCGAGACAAAGCTCGGACATTTTTCATGGCTCCGGAGGCCGGATTCGAACCGGCGACCTTTTCGTTAACAGCGAATTGCTCTACCGCTGAGCTACTCCGGATTGCTAAAAATACTTCCGGTGAACACTTTACCAAACAGAACTCCGGAATACCCGACGATTATACCTGATAATCACCATATTGGTCAATCACCACAGCATGCACTACAATTGTAACAAAAGGAGGGTACATGTCCGATCAAACAAAACTCAACGACACGACCAAACAACACATCGCCGATGCGTTGTGGCTGGACAGCTACAATGATTCCAAGATAGACAAGAAGACATTGGCGGCTATTCAGTCCGATAAGAACTCCGAGCATGCCATGGGTGAGCGCATGCGTGATTATATGGAATGGCTCAAGCAACATCAGCAGAGCTACAATCCCGACTATACCAAGCGCTATACTGCGCTGCGTGATGCTATCTACGAGCTCACACCCCAACAAGCCTATGTGATAGGCATGAAATTCTTGGGCAGTAATTCGGTACAGGGCTACGAGCCTATGCCGGAGTCGGCCGATCTGCAGTTCCCACGCGATAATGCACCCAAGCTGCGTAGTCAAGTTGGCTGGCATTTCTTTGTGGGGTCGGCCTGGGACGAGTCGGGACAAGAGTGGGGGATAGAACTCATGTTCTTCCGAGTAGCATTGCTGCCGCCAGAGTTGGCTCGCCAACACGGCCTCAGCGATATAGAGAATCAAGTGGTTGAAATTCAGCTAGGCATCAGCAAGGCCGGCGAAAGGCACCATCAGGCTGATCCAATAATAGTAGCTGGCACGACCGGCCTTGTGGAAGTCAAGACCGATCCGCTGCGGTATAGTGTCGGCAAAAATACCATTGAGTCTAAGAAGTCTGGGGCATTTTTCCCAATCGGTCTGCAGGCTCAGGGCGTAGACCGAGGCGATAGTGAGCCTTTTGATTTGGGTGTGGATCTGGAATTTGTGAACGGCAAAGAGACACTACTGCAGGGCGATGGCGGCTGCATGCCATGCATCGCTGGTATGGGAACTCTGTATTATTCAATACCCAACATCGAGCTCAAGCCTGGCAGTACTATCAACTACGGCGGCAAGACTATCAAGCTCCAAAAAGGGACGTTTTGGTTTGACCACCAATGGGGATTTTTGGGCGGCAACCCCGACTCGACTGTGCTGCGTGCTGCCAATAGTATATCGGCGCCAGCACCGGCTGGTTGGGATTGGTATATGGCGCAGTTCAGTGGCGATCGCCAGCTGACTATGTTTGCGCCACATACCAAAGAGTGTATGCAGTATTACTTCCAGACTGGCGACAACCCACCAGGGCCGATGACAGTCAATGTAGCCGGTACTTATATGGATGAGCACAAAGCTCAACATCTGGCGCGTGGCCAGCTTGTGGTCGATGGTTGGATCAAAAGTACCACATCACCCAATCAAGCGCTGTATCCGGTGACCAACACTTGGCATCCCAACAGCTGGCGGTTTAGCTTCGATCACACGCTGCCCGAAGACATTCGCAACTTCTCAATGGCTCAGATAGTGCCAGTGGCTCAAACCAATGTATTTGCCAACGGTAGTGAGTACAACGAAGGGGCGGTATATCTGACCGACCCCACTGGCAAGGATATCGGACGGGGCTTTGCCGAAGCGGTCCAATATGCTGATACCACTGACAATCTATTTCGGCTATCAGGAATATGCGACAACCGAGAATTACGCAGTTTGGTGCTGAAAAATGTCAGCTCGGTGGCTGGTCGATTGCGTGGGCTGCTATATCTGAGCACCCACAAAGCCGAGCTCAAGTCAGTCTTGGCATCGGCCAAAGGTATGGAGTTTTTTGGACCACCCAGTTCAGGCCAAAATGTGTCACAGCGCCATGCCAAATAATCTCGCTGCGCTTTGCTGCCAATATCATACTGCTTAAGGCTTGCAAAAAGCTGCCTGATAAGGCAAGATAGAGCTAAGTTATAAAAACTTAAAAAAGGAGAATAGTTAGATGTACGATACTACTTATACTTACTCTACAGACGCTAGTTCGACTGCGGCTGCTGGTGTATTGGGCGCTTTCTTCATGGTCTACTTGATCGTGGTTTTGATTGTCGCCGTAGTGGGCATTGTTGCCCTATGGAAGACTTTTGTAAAAGCCGGGCAACCTGGTTGGGCAGCGATTATCCCAATCTACAACTTTTACATTATGCTAAAAGTGATTGGTCGACCAGCATGGTGGCTAGTGTTCTTGCTATTGCCAATCGTGCCTTTTGTAGGCCCAATCGCCTTGGCTGTAGTATTTCTTTTTGTATCGCTCGATATGGCCAAGTCGTTTGGCAAAAGCCCAACCTTTGGCGTGGTAGCTCTTTGGATTTTCTCTATCATCGGCTACTTGATACTCGGCTTTGGCGATGCCAAATACGTCGGACCAGCTGCTTTGAAAAAAGCCTAAGTTTGCGTAGGTCTGTAAAAAAGAGCCCTTCGGGGCTCTTTTTGATTTGCCGGCTGGATCGCTCTTGAGTATAATGATAAGCATAAGTATTGGGAGAGCTTGTGGAAGAGCTATACGACCAGTCAGATCAGATAGATTTGGCACATGAAGCAGCAGTTACATCAAAGCGCGTACAGTGGTTGCGCATCTTGGCTGATGTAACAATATTGGCGATCATACTACTGCTGATACTGATACTTCTTTTGTGGTGGGATATGGGTAATATTCGTAATCAAGGCAGTAACTTCAAACTACCTGCTGCTACAGGCATAGCCGACGGATCAATAGGTTTTGTGCAGCTAAATCCAGAAATAGCTAACTACTTGCGTTCGGCTTTGGCCAGCCAACCATCGACGCTGACAACCAACACAAATAATGGCGGCACTACTGTGATCGTACCGACAGGTCCATGTTTGCAAGGCGGTAACTATTTCTGCCAAGATGGAAATTTGTTTGGTACGGCTGGCGAACTTGGTACCAATGACGCCAATGCTTTGAGATTGCGCACCAACGGCTTGACCGCCCAGCAAATCAACCCCAATGGTTCGACATTTTTTCAAAATGCCTATGACACTACGACGGGATTTCAAGTACGGAATTCAGCTGCCAACAATATCTTCAACGTAGATACTTCCAATCTTAGAGTTGGCATCAATACAGCAAGCCCTCAAACAGACCTACATGTGCAGGGTAGTGGGATAGTGACTGGCCATACTGCCATAGGACCAAGTGCCACACTTGGTGACGGATTGCTTGTAACACCGCTACCACCACCGTTCTCAACCCTCATGGCCAGACGCACACAATACGTGGCCGAGACGATTACAGATCTGAGTACTGCGCCACCGCTGCCAGCTGTTTATGTAGCCCAAGGCAATGAATTGTTGCTCAATCCCACCACCAATCCCGCACCATTTGTTTTTGGTGGAGCATATACGGTGGCAACTGTAGCTGATGGTAATAGTCAGAATTTTGGCACTGTTATTGGACAAGTGGACGGTGTAGTGCACAAAGGTAGCGGCAATATCAATTCGGCCTACGCTACATTGAGCGGTGTTATCAATCTTGATGGCGGCAGTATTAGCAATGCTTTTGGTGGTGTTGTGGGGCTCAACAACAATAATCCGGCCGGAGTGATAGCCAATGATTCAAAGCTGTTACTACTACCATCAAGCAATATGGGCACAATCAACCGCTCAGTTGGCTTAACCATCTTAGATCAAGCAGCGGCATTTGGTGGATCCAACAATCCTCTTGCGGCCGCCAATATTGCCACTACTGGAGCTGCCCTCAACGTACTGGGCGGCACTACACTACTCAATGGCGAGAACTCAGCTCAATTAACTGCTGACTTACAGGCTCCGTACAATGCCACTAC
>CAZWVB010000016.1:0-14757 GCA_964637185.1 uncultured Candidatus Saccharibacteria bacterium
AGCCTGGCAATACTGTATTTTTTGGTCACTCCAGTAATGATGCATGGGTGCCCGGCAATTACAAATATGTGTTTGTATTACTTGAAAAATTGGTACCTGGTGATATTTTTGAGATCCACTATAGTGGCAAAAAATATGTCTACCAGGTCTCTGCTACCAAAGTAGTCCAGCCCAATGACCTGAGTGTTTTGCGCCAGACCAACGAAAAAACAGCAACACTGATCACATGCACGCCGCCAGGTACCAGTTGGCGACGTTTCATCGTATCGGCCAACCAAATTCAACCCCCGCAACAACCCGTACAAGAAATAGTGGAAGCTCCTAAGGCTCAACCTACAGCTACCGCCACTATTTTGCCGAGCAATTCGCCTAGCTTGCTTGAACGTATAACCAACTTTTTCTCAACATTGTGGGCGAGCCTAACAGGCCATAGTGTGATCAACAATTAGTTCTTAGCCTCGAATTTGCCCATTTGTATTTGACCTTTGTCATTGATGATATAAAACCCTTTGCCAAGTATGTACGGATAAACTTGGTTGGTTTTGCTACCTGTCTCGGATAGTTGTTGTAAATTGCTACCATCATAGTCGACGATATATGATTGTCCATCACGTTCAAATACTATTTGATAATCTCCATACCAATACAAGCCGCTTGGATTAGGTAATTGAGTCTGACTTCGTGTGGCCGAAACAAACTCTAAATCAAAACTACGCATACCGCCACGCGTATCGCCAACCACCAAAAATCGTCCGGTTGGGCTGACACTAAACCCTGTGGCGTTACGGATAACTGATGGTATCTGGCTATTACCAAACGGGTCACGTAGTACAGTGATTTGATGACTATCCGGATTGAGAATGTACAAGTAGTCATTGAACTGGCCTTTACTAAATTCTAATGTGTAACTAGTTGCGGTTGTGCGTAGGTTATATACCAACCGTCTATTTGAACCATCTAAGTCGTAGCGATATATATTGTCTTCAGAAGCCGTACCCGTAGGCTCCCTCTCGACTGTAATAATATTGTTTTTACTAAGACTATAACTGATGATATTGCGGGCAAGTACCTCGCTAGCAGTCTGGGCTGGCATACTAACTCGCCGTAGGTTAGTAGCTTCAAGCCAGTAGAGTTGGTCATTTACACCCGGCGCAAAACGTAGGTCTTGCAGCGTAGGCCCAAATTTAGCCGTAAGATTGGTCGAATTTTTGCTGTTGGTGTCCAAGTAAATTATTGATCCTGTAGCTGAGTCGACTGTCGTTTGACGTAATAGTAAACGATCGCCACTGGTGCTACTAACCAAGCCATCTAGTTTGGAAAGGGCTGGTGCGGTAGTTGATGGTGAGTAGATTTGTTCAAAAAAATCGTTACGCACCCTCCAAACTGATGGATTTTGGCTACTTACACCAAAGATTGTGCGTTTGTCGTTGCTTTGCGTCGTGGGGCCAAAACTTACAGCAGGGTTGAGCTTGACATAAGGTATACGATCGGGGACAAGTAGTGCATAATCAGCATAAACAACCTCATAAGCACGTACTTGTTTGGTAGTTTGCCAATCTCGGTAGTTTTGGCGAGTGTACTTGATGACAAGTGGACCAGGCTCAATACTTTCAAATCTGGCAGGTGTATTGGTACGAGTATTGGTACCATTGAAAAATACCTTAGCGCCGGTAGGCTGAGTATTAGTGATAACGAGGCCAGTTGTGTATACAGCGCCAGTTGTAGGGTTGATACGGTATCCTTGGGCCAACAATACAGTCAAGATCGTGCCCAAAACAATCACTACCGTGGCAATGCCGAATAGCAAACTTTGTCTGGTTTTTTGTGATATCATGGGGGTTACTGTTTCGGCTTGATTATACTCTAGAATGGATTCAAAACACTAGTAATGCAAAAACTAATTATCAATGGCCCAGCCTCGCTCCAGGGCGAAATTACTGTCTCCGGTAGCAAGAATCATGTACTGCCGATGATGGCAGCTTGTTTGTTGTGTTCTGAGCCTATCACATTACACAACGTGCCTGAGATATCCGACGTAGAGGCAATGCTTGATATTTTGGAACTTTTTGGCGTCAAACATAGCTGCGAAGGTCACAAACTAACTCTGGATGCATCAGATGCTCACACTGCCGAAGTAACCCAGGAGCTCGCTGATCGCATGAGAGCTTCTATATTGGTGCTCGGACCAGCAGTCGCACGTTTTGGCGAAGTAACTGCTTACGAACCAGGTGGTGATATTATTGGCGCACGACCACTCACTGGGCATTTGCGTGTATTTAAGAAATTGGGAGTAGAAGTTCGCGTCGACGGTAGCTTATTGTCACTCAAGGGTCGCCCCAAGTCCAAAACCCTTGTCATGGACGAGCTTTCGGTTACACCCGTCGAGAATGCCATAATGGCAGCTGTTCTCAGTGAAGGTGTTACAGAAATACGTCGCGTAGCGCTAGAGCCTCATGTTGTAGAGTTGTGCCGCTTTCTCAATTCGCTTGGTGCCAACATCGAGGGCATTGATACCCACAATTTGCGTATTACGGGGATGCAGAAATTACACGGCGGAGAAGGCAAAATCATTCCTGATCAATTGGAAGCTGGTACTCTAGCTATCGCCGCGGCTGCTACCCATGGCGATGTTACGATACATCAATTCGTAGCCGATGATCATGATGCTTTACTGACTGTATTCGAAAATATGGCTGTTAATTGTCAGCTGCTTGATAATCAGACTATCCACATCATGCCCAGTCCAAATCTACTGGCTACGCGAGTTGTGACCCATCCATATCCCAACTTTCCTACTGATTTGCAGGCCCCAATGGCCGTACTGATGACTCAAGCTGATGGTACATCAGAAATATTTGAGACAATGTATGAAGGCCGTATGAGTTACTTATACGAATTACAGAGAATGGGTGCGCATGTAGCAATTCAAGATAGTCATGTTGGAAGAATTACTGGGCCAACACGATTGCAAGGAGCGGAACTAATTTCTTTTGATATCCGCGCTGGCGCCACACTGTTGCTGGCCGCCTTGGTGGCCGAAGGTCGCACAGTGATCGAAAGGATAGAGCATATAGATCGGGGCTATGAGAAATTTGATAAAAAGCTTGCCTCGCTGGGTGCCGACATTGAACGCGTGACAGCTTGATTATCAGATTGGAGTTGAGCCCAATAACTGGTACAATACAGCTATGATTTTTCCGCGTATAGCCATTGATTTGGGGACTTCGTCTGTTCGGGTGTACGTACCTAAGAAAGGTATTGTAGCTCAAGAGCCGTCTGTGGTAGCGGTGAGCGTTGACGACAATCGAATCCTGGCTGTCGGCAGCGAAGCCCGCGAGATGCTAGGGCGCACTCCAGATGTGATTGTGGCCTCAAGGCCATTGGTAGATGGGGTAATTGCTGATTATCGAGTGACTGAAGCCTTACTGCGTTATTTACTAAATAAGATAATGGGGCGGCTGCGAGTGTTTCGGCCTGAGGTTATGGTAAGTGTGCCAGCTAGTGTTACATCAACCGAGCGTCGAGCCGTAATTGATGCCGCCGTCAGCGCTGGGGCACGGCGAGTCTATATCATACGTACACCAGTTGCAGCAGCGATAGGCGCCCAAGTACCGATTGCCGCACCAGCTGGCAATTTGATAGTAGATATTGGTGAAGGTACTACCGAAGTAGCCATTTTGAGTCTTGGCGGCATAGTCGCACAGAAAAGTGCTCGACTTGGTGGTGGCAAGCTCGATGCAGCTATCATGGAGTATGTGCGTAAGAAGCATGGTTTGATAATAGGGAGTCAATCGGCCGAGGAAATCAAAAAAGAGATAGGCTCCGCATTACCATTATCTAAAAAATTGAAAAAACAAGTCCGGGGGCGCGATGCTGTAGCTGGCTTGCCGCGCACCATCGAGCTCAACTCTGATGAGATCACAGAAGCAATTTCTGAGCATCTCAATGACATACTGTTGGTAGTCAAATCGGTGCTTGAGCAAACTCCTCCAGAACTATCTAGCGACATTATTGATCGCGGTATGATCATGACTGGCGGCGGAAGTCTGTTGCGCAATATTGATAAGCTTATGACCAAAGTTACTGGTGTACCTAGCTATGTCACAGATGATGCCCAGCTCAGCGTGATCAAAGGCGCAGGTATTGCTACCGAGAATTTAAGCGAGTATTTACGCAGCGTGATGAGTAATAGATGAGCTATTATGTCTAAGCTCGAGCAAACATGGCGGAAGTGGCTACGTTGGGGAGTGATAGCGCTACTATTGTATATGCCGGTCCACGCTTTTATATCGATCATGCTAGGTTACTTTTTGGGCTATCGGGCATTCTGGTCTTTACTAAAAGACGGCTACGTGGTAGTTCTTATTGCTGCATTGATAGTTTATTCTTGGCGAAGTGGGCAACTCAAAGCCTTGCTACTGCGGCCCGCCAATCTAGTCATCATGTTTGTCCTGGTAGTGAGTATTATTGTTAGCTTGATCACACAACCACAGCTCAACCAACTGGCCTTTGGTATAAAAGCCAATCTATTGCCGCTACTACTTCTGCTAGCTATACAGCCTGCTCATGATGTAATCAAGAAATATGAGTGGGGCAAACTTGTCTGTCTGCCAGCTGTGGTGATTGCAGCTGTAGCATTAATTCAGTCAATTTGGTTACCACCTCAATGGCTGGAGTGGCTTGGCTACAATTCCAATACCATAGCACCACTACAGATGATTGAAAACTCTTCCAATATACATCGAGCCTTTGCCAGCCTGGGCGGACCCAATCAGCTGGGTGCCTATCTGATAATACCAATTTGTTTTGCCACTGTATTGGCACTACGCTATCGACGATGGCGATATCTAGCAATTAGTGTAGTCTTGTTAGGCGGGCTGATTGTGAGTTTTTCACGCAGTGCTTGGATCGGAGCGGCGTTAGCAATTGTTGCTGTATTAATTAGCTTACTGCCGGTTTGGTTGAGAGTTGTTCTACCATTGGGTATTGTTGGTGCACTAGCCATGAGCTGGAATAGCCTGGCAACAAGAATACAAAATAGCCCAAACAAGTATCTTCAGTTTGTATTATTACACGGTCGGTTTTTTGCCAGTACCAATATGGGCTCGCCGGACACACTGCGTGGCATCAACCTAACTACCCAACTGAAGCTAGTACTGCATGAGCCTTGGGGACATGGCCTAGGCTCAGCCGGTCCTGCTAGCCAATTAGGATCCAATTCAGTGGTAGCCGAAAATTGGTATGTTCAGTTGGCATACGAGATAGGTCTAGTAGGCTTGATTGGTTATGTAGCAGCAGCCGTGTGTTTTGCAATTGCTTTGTGGCGTGATCATAGCTCCGTATTGAGAGATAGTGCATTAGTGATATTACTTGGTCTGACGGTAGTCAACCTATTTTTGCACAGCATGGCAGATAGTACACTTAGCTACATGGCAGCAATTATTATTGGTTTAGCGACAGGAGAGGCATATGCGCATAGCAATCGTACATGATTGGCTCAATCACAAACGTGGTGGTGCAGAAAACGTTTTGCTGCGTCTGAGCAAACTGTTTAGTGATGCCGATATCTATACCTTGGCATTTAACCCAGATTATTTTGAGGAGATACAAAGTAGGGTCGTAGTCTCGGGTTTGCAAAAATATCCTAAGAAGTTCCGTGATAATCCAAAATACTTGCTGCCTGCCATAAGAAAGTCGATTGGCAAATGGGAGTTTGATAGCTATGACTTGGTAATAAGTAGCTCAGGAGCTTGGAGCAAAAACATTACTTTAGCCCCCAACCAGCCTCATGTCTGTTATTGCTACACACCGGCTCGTATGTTGTGGGATAGCTGGCCGAAATATCTGGATCAACAATTCGCGCCTAAATCACGCATTCAACCAGCTAGATTGACACTACTCAAACTCTGTTCTGAGCTTCGGCTGTGGGATTACTATGGCAGCGGTGATGTAACTCAGTTCGTAGCCATCAGTGACTATGTGGCAAGCCGCATCCATAAGTTTTATGGTAGGGAATCTTTGGTGATTTATCCACCCGTTGAAATTGGTGCTTACCATCCATCCAAAAATGTGCAAAAACAAGACTACTTCTTGGTGCTGTCGACATTGGCTCCATATAAGCGGGTTGACATAGTAGTACAGAGCTTTGCCAAGTCGGGTCTACCACTGATAATAGCGGGCGAGGGCGCGGATCGTAGACGATTAGAAAACCTTGCCAGTGGTGCTAAGAATATCGAGTTTCGTGGCTATGTCGATGAGACTCAAAAAACCGAGCTGTTGCAGCAAGCTCGCGCGCTTATTTTCCCTGGAGTGGAAGATTTTGGTATAGTCCCGGTTGAAGCCATGGCAGCCGGTACACCAGTAATAGCACTCAAGCGAGGCGGTCTTCTAGAGACCGTGGTAGCTGGCAAGACAGGACTGTTTTTTGAAGAACCAACCTCGAGTTCATTAACCCAGGCTATAAGACAGTTTGATAAAACTAGTTTTATGCAACCAGCCTTGTTTGATCAGTCTAGCAAGTTTGATGGCAGTATCTTTGATGACAAAATCATCAAATTGGTAAAGAGCTATGAGCCAAAGTAAAGATTACATAATAGCCGGGGTACCGGTGGATGGCTTAACTACCATAAGGGCACTCGAGGTGGTTACAAAATATCTAGTACAAAAAAAACCGGCGATAATAACCACACCAAACAGCGAGATAATCATGCAAGCCCAACGCAATGAAGAGCTAAAAAATGCTTTGGTATACTCTCAACTGCGACTGGCAGATTCGGTCGGTGTGACATGGGCAGTACGCAGGCTCTATCATAGCCGTATACCTCGCTTGTCGGGAGCAGACTTTGCGGTTGATCTTATCAAATTAGCTGATCGCAACAGGCTTAAGGTACTTCTGGTAAGTCGTAGCGATGGGCTAGATCCCAACGCCTCCGAACTTGCTAGCCAAAAATTAGCCCGACAATATCCACATGCCAAGTTTGCTTCGACTGTTTTTGATGTACACGACTTGTCAGCAGCATTTGATAACATCAAGCAGTTTCGTTCAGATATTATATTGCTTGGTCTAGGCGCGCCCATTCAAGAAATATGGTCGGCACAGATTGCCAACAAGCTACCACAACCAGCTATTATTCATTGTTGTGGTGGTACAGTAGATTTTTTGGCGGGGATACAAAAAAGAGCCCCCAAAACGATACGCAAAATTGGTTTGGAGTGGCTATGGCGACTGCTCATTCAGCCCAAAAGATTTTTGCGTCAGATCAAATTATTGAACTTTGTTTTGCTGATATTTCGTCAAAAACGCAGTCGCAAGCCCTAAGTTGCTTATGTTATAATTATGGTACCAATCGGAGGGAAATATCGACGCTTCTACAAATACACCGTGCCCCAAATGTGGTGCTACCGAAAGAGTCCAAATAGCTGGTCGAATTTTTTGTGCTAACTGCGGCACTCGTCTTGATGGTGGGGCTCAAGCCGAAGATGCTCAAGAACACACCGAACAACCTACGTTATCAACTGGCACGACTGCCGATACTACTAGCGTCAATCCTGGTAGTATGGATACTGCAGTTGCCAGCAAAGACCAATACCGACTGCCACAAGATATGACTCAACCACCCATGCCTACGCCTCCGGCCAATCAAGTGCCAGCCACGGCTGTTGTTCAGCCGCCACCACAACCAATGACTCAGTCGATACCACCACAACAGCCAGTGGCATATCCTCAGTTAGTAGCGGCTAACACTCAATCTTTCGGCATGCCGGGCACCCAACCAACTGCTGACCAAGCTAGCTACGTAGCACAGCCAGCTCAACAGCAGATGCCGCAGCAGGCAATGGCGGCTCCCGCAGCCCCTACGCCCGTCGTCAACCCACAGGTAGGCCAGCTAACCCAAACCTATGCAACCGAGCGGCAACAGGTGAGTGCCGCGGCTTCTACTCAAGCGCAGATCAGTGCCGCTGCTGCAGCCGCACCAATTACTGACGTGAGGCCGCCTCAGCAAGTGCCGACTCAGCCAGGATCAATCAGTGTAGCCAATGAGCAACCAGAACGAATAGGCAACGAGTTAGGCGCGCTCGAGGAAGCACCCAACCCAGTTATTTCTGATGAACAGTTTCAGGCTCTTGCCAATTCAGCCAAGCAGCAAGTATCATTATCTCAACCAGGCACCAATAACACCGCTATGAATTCAGCCCAACCTAGACCTATCCACGACATCAAGCCAGCTGCCACTGCACCAGTGGCAGCAACGCCTACTGCTCCTGACAGCCCTATGGACAACGCCCCCCAACCAGCAGATGCTAGCACTAACAAAAGTGGGGTAGGTGTAAAGCTAGCCAGCGCCATGGCAACTATAGCCGCTGTAGCTATTGTTAGTGTTTATGTCTGGCAGATCAATTATCCCAACCTTGCAGTCAAGGTCGCAGCAGCCAAATCAGGCTTAGCCGTCAGCTTACCCACTTATATGCCTGCAGGATGGCGTCTTAGTGGTAATATCAACGCCAGCCCAGGCTTGGTGCAATACAGCCTGCGATCAGCTGACGGAGGCCAGAGAGTTGCGATCACCCAATCACGCTCAGACTGGGACAGTCAGGCATTGGCCGAAAACTACCTTGGTAAGAAAACTCAACAGTATCTGGCTCTACAAGCACAAGGGCTAACCATTTATGTTTATGGTGGAAATGCTACTTGGGTCAATCATGGTAGTTGGTATAAGCTCGAGGGCACTGGCCAAGACATCAATCAAGACCAAATTATCAAGATAGCGACCAGTCTATGACAGACAAAGCCTGGGAGGACCTTACAGATCTAGTAGACAATCAGTACACTATAGACAACAGTGACAGACGAACTGAGCAGTTAGAAGACAACCACGAGCTAAGCCGTACTATCGAGTCAATCGAGTTTGAGCGCGACAATGTTAAATATAAGATAGAGCGCACTACCAGCCCAAGAATAGTAGACAAGAAAACTCACTTTCACCAGCGCGGCACTGCCAGTCGAGTAGAGTATGTTTACGATCCTGAGGATACCTCCTCTAAAGTAACGTTTTACAAGCAACTTGCAGATGGCTACTGGAACGAGATCACTCCCGAGGAGCTGATGTCACCTAGCTAATCTGATATAATACCAGCTATGAGCAAACCAGTTCGTGTAAGATTTGCACCCAGTCCGACTGGGTTTTTGCATATTGGCGGTGTCCGCACCGTACTTTTCAATTATCTATTCGCCAAAGCCAACGATGGTACTTTTATATTGCGGCTCGAGGATACCGATCGTGAGCGGTTTATCGAAGCTGGGGTAGAACAAATAATAGCTAGCTTGGACTGGATGGGACTACATCCAGACGAAGGTGTTTGGTATCAGCAAAAACCAGGCAATCATGGGCCATACGTACAATCAGAGCGGCTGGAGCACTACAAAAAGTATGCCGATCAGCTGGTCAAACAAGGTAAGGCTTACTATAGCCATATCACAGCCGAGGCGTTTCAAAGCCTGCGCGAAGAAGCAATTGAGGCCAAAGAACCATTTGTGTACAAACAGTCTATGGAACCAGCTGAAGCGCCTAAGTCTACCGACGGTTTGCCAATACGTCTAAAGGTGCCTGAAGGCAAAACGACTTGGCAAGATGAAGTTCGCGGTGATTTTGAAACTGATCATGGGCTCGTTGATGATTTTATTATTATCAAAGCAGATGGATTTCCTACCTATAACTTCGCCAATGTGATTGATGATCATCTGATGGAAATCAGCCATGTCATAAGAGGCGACGAGTTTATCGGTAGCACCGTCAAACACGCAATTCTGTATGACCTACTTAAGTTTGAGCGGCCCAAGTTCGTACATCTTGCACCTATCCTTGGCCCTGATGGCAAAAAGAAGCTAAGCAAACGCGATGGTGATGTCGAAGTACTCAACTATCGTGAGAAAGGATATTTGCCAGCAGCTTTGATCAATTTTTTGGCATTATTGGGCTGGAATGATGGTACTGAGCAGGAAATATTCAGTATCGAAGAGCTAATTGCCAAATTTAGCCTTGGTAGAGTGCAAAAAAGCCCTGCCTCGTTTGATGTAGCAAGACTGGATTGGATGAATGGTGAATACATTCGTAACAAGGTAAGCGAAACTGAACTAGTTGAGAAGCTCAAACCATTTATACCTACTGATTGGATGAAAGATCTTGAGTATTTCAAACGTGTCTTGAGACTTGATATCGAACGTATGAAGCGTCTGGACGAAGCCCGTTTTCTTATGGAGATATTTTTTGAGACACCAAAAATAGATAAGAAACTACTTAGTAAGAAGGATAAACTTAGTGATATTTCAGACTGGCTGACAGCCGCTGCCGATGAGCTAACCAGAATTGATGAATTTAGCCATGATGACATCGAAAAATGTTTGCGAACTTTGGCTGAAACCTTGGATATTAAGACAGGCAACCTATTTTTTGCACTCAGAGTTGCACTGACTGGTCGTACCGAAGCACCTGGGCTGTTTGATATCATTGCAACACTGGGTCAGGATGAGTCAATCAAGCGGCTCAAAGCTGCGCTATGAGCCAATATTTGGTATTTTCGCATGGCTTTGGAGTCAAAAAAGACGACCGCGGACTACTAACGGACATTGCAGAAGCTCTGTCTGACTATCAACCAATTCTTTTTGATTACAACGATGTCGATGAAACTAACAATGTTTTGACCGTTTTACCGCTAAGCGAGCAAGCCAGACTTTTGAATAAACAGATAAATAGGTTGAGGGATACTGAAGAGGGTGCACAAATAAGTTTGGTTTGTCACTCTCAAGGATGCGTCGCAGCAGCATTAGCCAACCCGACAAATCTCAAGCAAGTAGTTTTCCTTACCCCGCCAGGCAATGTCAGCGCTGAGCGAGTAAAAGAGTTTTTTGGCAAACGCCAGGGAACTGTTGTCGAAGATGATGGCACCCTGCGAGTGCCTCGCCGCGATGGTAGTACTACAAGAATCCCCCCGGCGTTCTTAGACGATATGTTTGGCATTGATGTGACCAAGTTGTATGCCAAGTTTGCGGATGCCAACAAACTTACTGTAATAATTGCCGATCAAGATGAAATATTAAAACCAATTGACTTTGATTACCTTGAGAGTAAAGCAAACATACTTCACATTGATGGCGATCACAACTTCACTGGTAAATATCGTGGAATACTACTGGATAAGCTAAAACAAACTATTTAATGCTTGTTTTTGGATTGCGTGGAACAAACACTATAGTTTTGTACATATACCCAAACAATACTCTATCAACGAAGCCATAGCTGAGTTGGAGCTATACTTATCTAACTAATTCCAGTCGAGAGTGCCGCCGGTCTGGTATTCGGTGACTCGGGTTTCGAAGAAGTTCTTTTCTTTTGTAAGATCAGCGGCTTCGCTCATCCAGGGGAAGGGGTTACTGACATTGAACTGAGTAGGCAAGCCCACCATCGCCAAACGTCGATCGGCTATGTGCTCGATGTACTGGCGAAAGCCATCGGCATTCATACCAAAGATGCCCTTGGGAAACACTGCCTGGGCATAGGTGTATTCGAGCTTGGCGGCTTGCTTGACCAAGTCGATGATGTGCTGTTGGAACTTGTCAGTCCACAACTCAGGCTGCTCCTCTTTGATAGTATTTATCATATTTATACCGAAGTTGAGATGTTGAGACTCATCGCGCATGATGTATTGGATCTGCTCAGCACTTCCCGTCAATTTGTTTTGACGCTGAAATCCAAAGATTACCGCAAAGCTACTATAAAAGAATATGCCCTCTAGGATCAGCGAGAACACACATAGATTTTCCAAGAACTTTTGGTCATTCTCAAACGTACCAGTATGAAAGCCGTCATCAAAAATACCCTCGTTGAAGGTCAGTATGAATTTGGCTTTGCTATAGTGCGCTGTATTCTCACGATACATATTGAAAATCTTACCGCCATCTAGGCCCAGACTCTCGACAATGTATTGGTAAGCATGGGTATGGATGGCCTCTTCATAACTTTGGCGCAACAAATACATGCGGCACTCTGGACTACTAATATGTTTGTACAGCGCCAGTACGATATTGTTAGCGGCAATACTATCAGCTGTGGTAAAAAATCCCAGCGCAGTCTCAAAAGCATGCCTCTCATCAGTTGTAAGCTTGTTGGATTTCCATAGCTCTATGTCGTCTTGCATAGCTATCTCTGTGGGTAGCCAGTGGTTGGCATTGCCGGCAGTATAGGCGTCCCAGGCAAAAGTATGCTTCATGGGATGCAGCTGTACTACATCGGCATCTTCGCCATTGATAATACGGCGTTTGTTGATGTCAACTCGTTTTTTGGTCATTGTTAGGGCCATAACTGTTCTCCTAAAAATTATTAGACTAGGCTTGTCTGATTTGATTCTGGCTTGGGCGCGGTATCAGCAATAGCAGAAGCTAGCTCGCGTTTGTGGGTGGCACCCACTTCAGCTGCATTGACAGTAGATTTCTCAACTTGCGAGATTGCCAAACTACGCAGGTAATAAGTGGTCTTGAGCCCCATGCGCCAAGCATACAGGTATATGTCACTCAACTGCTTGCCACTAATACCCGATACAAAGATATTGAAACTCTGGCTTTGGTCAAGCCACTTACCACGATGGGCGGTGATCCTTATGAGCGCCATTGGGTCTATCTCAAACACTTCTTTGTACTTGCGACGGATATCTTCGGGTATCTCGTTGATCTTTTGGACCGAACCATCATGGAATTTGAGCTTTTGGACCATTTCCGGCCCCCAAAGGTTGAGTTTTTTGAGGTCCGCCACCAAGTATGGGTTGATGACTGTAAATTCGCCATTCATATTGGATTTGACATACAGATTCTTATAAATCGGCTCAATACATGGGTAGCAGCCGTTGATGTTACTGATAGAGGCAGTCGGAGCAATGGCCATAGTGTTGCTATTGCGCATACCGTATTTCTTGACCAAGCTACGCACCGGTTTCCAATCCAGCTTGCTAGTACGGCGCACATCTATCTTGATGCCGCGCTCTTTTTCCAACAAGTCCAAACTATCCAGCGGGAATATACCTCGATCCCACTTGGAGCCTTTGTAGGTACTATAAGCACCTTTTTCGCGGGCTAGCTCGCTGCTGGCCATGATGGCATGATAGCTTACAAACTCCATAGATTCGTCGGCAAAGGCTATTGCCTTGTCTGATTCAAAATCCAATCCCAACATATAGAGCGCATCCTGGAACCCCATAATGCCTAGCCCTATCGGACGGTGACGTTGATTGGCAGTTTCATTTTCTTTAGTGGGGTAGAAGGTAATATCAATCACATTATCAAGCATGCGTACAGCTGTTTTGACCGTTTCGGCTAGCTTTTCACGATCTAGTTTGCCGGCCTTAATATGCGTAGCCAGATTGACCGAGCCGATATTGCATACAGCAGTCTCGTCGCGTGAATTATTGAGCGTGATCTCGGTACATAGATTGGAGTTGTGCACCACGCCAACGTGATCTTGTGGGCTACGCACGTTACAGGCATCCTTAAATGTTATCCATGGATGTCCGGTCTCAAACAACATAGTCAACATCTTGCGCCACAGCTGAAGAGCACTGACGCGGCGGAATTGGCGAATATTGCCGGCATCGGCCTGCTTTTC
This sequence comes from uncultured Candidatus Saccharibacteria bacterium, assembly GCA_964637185.1. Taxonomy (GTDB): domain Bacteria; phylum Patescibacteriota; class Saccharimonadia; order CAILAD01; family BJGX01; genus CAZSVP01. Next base: position 13,650 of record CAZWVB010000016.1, read on the forward strand.
ATACTCAGTATATTTACGTTCAAACTCTTTGCCGTAGATATGATGCAGCTCTGGCACTTCTTCAGGGCTAAACAACGTCCATTGCTCATTGGCTTCGACGCGTTTCATAAATAGATCAGGTATCCAACCAGCTGTGTTCATGTCATGCGTACGCCGTCGCTCATCACCGGTGTTTTTGCGTAGTTCTAGAAAATCTTCGTAGTCAAGGTGCCAGTTTTCCAGATACACGCAGGTGGCACCTATACGACGACCTGAGCGGGCAATGGCCACTGTCACATCGTTGGCTATCTTGAGAAATGGCACCACTCCCTGGGAGGGGATATTGATAGTCTTGATCAGCGCACCAGTCGAGCGTATGTTGGTCCAATCCGTACCGATGCCGCCAGAGAATTTACTCATTAGTGCGTTATCGCGATAGACCTTGAAGATATGGTCGAGATCATCCTCGACAGTGTTGAGATAACATGAGCTCATCTGTGGCCAAGCTGTACCGGAGTTGAAAAGAGTAGGCGAGCTAGGTGTATAGCGTTTGGTTGAGAGAATGTCATAGAATTCTATCGCCACGGCAGTGCGTTTTGTCTTGTCCTCATTGAGGGCCATGCCCATACTGATACGCATCCAGCATATCTGTGGTACTTCCAGAACTATCTTGCTTTCACGCTCCGGGCGCAGAAAGTAGTTGCTATATAGAGTTTGCAACCCCATATAGTCAACCAATTTGTCACGCTCTGGCTGCAGGGCATCAGCTAGCTTGTCCAGATCAAAACCCGACATCTCCTTGTGCAATAGCTTGTTTTTGATACCTGTCTCAATAAATGTCTTAAAGACGGTGCGGTAGGCTTGATCAACTTCTGATGTCTCGACTGCACCGAGTACTTCTTTGTACATTTTCTTTTGTAGCAAGCGAGCCGCCAGACCATCATAGGCCGGATCTTGCTCGATACGGCTTTTGGCAGTCATGATCAGTGCATCATCAAACTCATCCTCGCTCATGCCATCATAGATATTGGCTTTGGCATACTCGGCTAGCTCCTCTATATTGATACCATCAAGCTCTTGACCGGCCTCTACAAAAGCTTTGATGATGGTAGGAAAGCCATACTGGACA
>CAZWVB010000017.1:0-11352 GCA_964637185.1 uncultured Candidatus Saccharibacteria bacterium
TCCCGAGACTGCCGGTGGTATTTATATCAACTATGACAATGTGCGTGAGACTACCCGGGCTAAGATACCATTTGGCATAGCTCAGATCGGCAAGGCTTTTCGCAACGAAATCACACCACGTGATTTCATATTCCGTGTCCGGGAGCTAGAACAAATGGAGATGCAGTATTTCATCCATCCTGATGAACGAGAGCGCGAATATGAGGCCTGGCGTGAGTTTACTCGTAATTTCTTGCTACAAGATGTTGGTTTGAGCGAAGATAATATCAGCTGGCACGAGCACGGCGAGGGTGAGCGAGCTCACTATGCGGCCGCTGCGCACGATATCTACTTCAACTTCCCACATGGTAGCAAAGAGCTTTGCGGAATTCATGATCGTACTGACCACGATCTGACCAGCCATATGAAGGTCAGCGGCCGGGATCTGACTTATTTCGATGAATCGACTGGCAAGCGCTACACGCCAAATGTTATTGAGAGCTCTATGGGGGTAGGCCGACTATTTATAGCCGCCCTCACGCAGGCTTATACAGTTGAGCAGGTGGGGGACGAAGAACGTGTGGTTCTCAAACTCAAGCCCGAGCTGGCCCCGGTCAAGGTGGCCGTGCTACCGCTTAGCAAGAAGCCAGAACTCAGCAAAGTCTCCCGCGAGGTGTTTGGGCAGATCGCCGGGCAGTACAACGTCGAGTACGACGAGACCCAATCGATTGGTAAGCGCTACCGCCGCCAAGACGAGATCGGTACACCATACTGCGTAACTGTCGATTTTAACAGCCTAGAAGACAAAGCCGTGACTGTCCGCGAGCGCGATAGTATGGCCCAAGAACGCGTGAAAATCGAAGAGCTCAAAAATTATCTAGAGGACAAACTCAAGTGAAGCAGGTCAAAACCGACGATGCACCCAAAGCCGACCATATTCTTTCCCAGGCACTAATAGTCGATAATACTATCTATTTGGCTGGCCAGATTCACAACAAGCCTGATGGTAGCCTGGTAGAGGGTAGCGTAGCTGACAAACTTAAACAAGTGATGAGTAATGTCGAGGCTATACTTGATGCTGCTGGCGCTAAACTCGACGACGTAGTCAAGATCACGATCTATTTGACCGATATGGCGATGTTGCCAGAGTTTAACGAGGCCTACTCAGGTTATTTTAGTGAGCCATTCCCAGTTCGTGAGGCCGTTTGTGTGAAAGCATTGCCATTGGGAGCTGATATCGAATTGAGTGTAACTGCAGTGAGGAAAGATTAATGAAAAAAGCTTTCGTAACAGGAGCGTCAAAAGGCATGGGGTTGGCTATAGCAAAGAGCTTAGCCAACGACAATACAGAAGTGATAGGTACGTACAATAGTACTACGCCACCCGACATTAAGAATGTTACCTTTCTAAAGGTCGATTTAAACAATCGGGAAGAACTAACTACTGTCCTGAAAGGGCTAGAAGACCTAGAGTTTAGTTATATAGTTAATTGTGCCGGTGTATTTGAAGAAGAGAGTATTGAACATTTTGATATTACTAAGTGGGATAAGTCTCTCGAAATAATGCTGACTGCCCCGTACATTATCTGCCACAGCTTAACTAAGAACATGCCAAGTGGCGGCTCAATAGTAAATATAGTTAGTGATGATGCATATCTAGGTGAATATGCTGGATTTGCATATTCGGTCGCCAAAGCTGGCCTTATTAGTTTAACCAATAGCATGGCAAACGTTTTGGGGGACAGGGGAATTCGCGTAAATGCTTTGGCACCAGGATGGGTGGACACAGACATGGGCCCCGATAGTGATGAACTATTAGCTGCAATAAAAGAGATTACCCCGCTCAACAGGATTGCAACTGCCGACGAAATAGCTCAAACTACGATGTTTTTGCTTTCTGATGCTTCAAGTTTTACTACAGGTTCGGTTGTTACGGTCAATGGTGGCCGAACTAATGTAGACTACTCATTGTACAAAGAGTGGAAGCGTAAGTAATCAGAACTACACTTTAAATATCAGACCGACTGCCAGACCTATCCCAGCGGCGACGCCACCGATTACTAGCACTTCCAGAGCCGAGCGGGTGGGGCTTTTGTGGCTAACCTTGCCTTTATAGATACCCAAGAAGAATAAGCCGATGAGCGCAGCTAGTATACTGACAGGTATAGCTTGCAAATGGGGTAGTAGCAAATATGGTGTCAGTGGCACTAGCCCGGCAAGTACATATCCTACAAATATAATAAGCCCACTTATGAGTGGACTAGCCGGCTGTTTTTCTTTCTCGACATCTTCCTCGGTCTCTTCACTAATAAACTCGCTGGCTGCCATGCTAGTAGACTCTACGGCAATGATTACCAGGGCTGTCACCAGTATTGTCTCCTTGTTGGTGGCAGATACTGCAATACCAGCAAGCGCCCCCGTTGTAGATACCAGGCTGTCTTCAATACCAAAAAAACCACTATGTAAGTAATCAGGCGAGAGTCCGCGTTTGTGCCCATAATGTCGTGTCATATATACAAGTATTATGCATTGCCGGGGAAGTGGCAATAGCCAACAGAGGCATTCGTATTTTGTTCGTATTATGACACAATTACTGCAATTATGCAAAAAACTTTGGTTAAAACTATTGCGCGTGGGTAGAAGTGGGTAGTACAATGGGGTTAGTGGGTAGTTGTGGGTAATCCAGACACACCACATAGAAAAGAGAACAACAGAGATGGATTACTTCGAACGGAAACTTGACGACAAAAACCGCCTGACGCTCCCCAAAGAGCTCCGCTTGGAGTTTGGGGACAAAGTAGTAATCACACGCGGTTTTGCAGGCTACCTACACATGTACCCTGAAAGAATCTGGCAACAAGAGATGGAAGGCGCACTGAGAGGTGATATCCTCGACGAGCGCGTAGCCGATCTCAACGTACGGTTTCGCAGTGGCAAAACAGTCTCTGCAGTCGACCAAAAACAAGGCCGGATCACTCTGGAAGCTCATCAGCTGAGCTATGCAGGCATCGAGCGCGATGTCGTAGCGGTGCGGGCCGGAAACTACTTCCGACTAGTCGCACGCGACAAAGCCTAGCTGAAGGGCTTACAGCCAAGTACTTTTACAAACCAAAACAAACATCAAATACCAAAATCAAAGTTAGCTATTCGGCAGTCAGTGAGCGTTTCTGGAGGGTGACGCTTACAATTTACCCTAGAACCTGTGAACAAACTCCACCTCACACACCAACTCTCTCTCACTCAAAGGACTTATCACGCAATAAGGACAAGTCCTTGCCACTCACAAAAGCTACCGACCATATTTTGGCCGGGATTTTTTGTACTAACTCTTTCAAAAACAAAAAGACAGACTACTGGCTGCTGAATAGGTAACCTTGACAAATGATGCAAACACCACACATTCCGGTATTAAGCCACAAGCTTATTGAGCTGGTAAAGCCAGCTCACGGCCAAAGGTTTTTGGACTGTACCGCCGGATTCGGCGGACACAGTGAACTGCTTTTTAAAGCGGTTGCCAAGAGTGGATACGGCTACCTCAATGACCAAGATAGCGACGCACAGCAATATTTGAGCGAGAAATTCTCGACTCAACCCAACTGCCGTCTGCTACACAAACCATTTGGGGAAATCAATTTAGCCGATATAGAGAATAAGCCTGTCGACATAGTTATTGCTGATCTGGGGGTAAGCTCCAAGCAGCTTAGCGATAGCAGTCGCGGATTTAGTTTTCAGCTCGATGGACCGCTCGATATGCGGATGGATATACGTAATCCAATCACCGCATCACACATCGTAAACACCTATACCAAAGCCGAGCTTACTCAGCTATTTCGCACCCATGGCCAAGCGCCCGGTGCAGCTAGAGTCGCTCAAGCTATTACACAATCACGACAAACACAGCCAATCACCAGCACCCGTCAACTGCAACTCCTCATAAGTAGTGTGGTACACAGCCGCAGTCGGAAAATTGATCCTGCTACCACGTATTTTCAAGCTTTACGCATGGAAGTCAACCAAGAGGTAGATCAGCTGCAACTACTGCTTGAACACATCCCTAGCTTGCTAGCGGTTGGGGGCAGGGTAGCACTAATCAGTTTTCACAGCGGCGAAGATCGCCTGGTCAAGCAAGCCTTCCGTGCGTGGACCACTCCGGTTCGCAACGAGCGCGGCGCGATCACTCAGTTTGCATCATTTGCCAAGGTTACCAACAAAGCCATAAAAGGCGAAGAATTTGACAAAACAAACCCGCGAGCTCGTAGCGCTAGGCTACGGGTCGTTGAGAAAATCAACTAACACATAAACACATAAGGAGGGTTACAACTCTTATGACACTTGTGATCAAAAACGAGAGCCGTGTGGCTCGCCGCGTCAAAGTACGCGTTCTATCCAAAAAAGCTTAGATTTTTTCACTGTAAGTAAGATCTACCGACGTTTTAGATTGAATTTGGCAGAAAAATAAACAACAAAAACAAACACAAAAACAAAAATTTCAAAACCAAAAAGGAGCACAAATTCAAATGACCACCGCAAGCCTCGGCCTACGTCGCAATCAAAACTTAACCCGTACTGCCACCATAGTACAGGCCGGACCAGTAACATCTACAGTATTGCTAATAGGGCTTGTGATAGTGCTGTCATTGTTATATCTTAACCAGGTGACCAAAACATCAACCTTTAACTATCGTGTATCGCAGCTGAGCAATACCAAATCCGAACTCATACAGCAACAGCAGCGGCTTGAAGTCGAGGCGGCCCGTTTGCAATCTGTCAACGAGCTCAAAAGTCGTACTGCTGCCAATCTTAGCCCAGCTGGCAACTATCAATACACTAAATAGTCTATGCCTACATCGGCAGACCAAAAATATCGCAAAAGGTTGCTAGGACTAGCAATCTTTTTCGGTGTAATTGGTGGACTTATCTTTGTAAGACTAATTTACATACAAATTTGGCTACATAACAGCTATGTTGCTCAGGCTGCCAAACAGCAATACCGGCAGTTTGTTATACCGGCATCGCGTGGTCAGATATACCTCAATGATGGCACAGAGCTCTACCCAGTCGCGCTCAATCAACAACAGTTTGTGGTGGCAGCCGACCCTAGCTACATCAAAGATCGGGCTGAAACGGCTCGACAACTAAGCGGCTTATTGCAAGAGAGTTCTGACAAAATAGAACAAAAGATAGCCAGCGCCAACGGTGGTCGTTATGTAGAACTCAAAAAAGGTTTGGCCTACGATGCTGCTCAGAAGGTCAAAGATGAGAAATTAACCGGTGTTTTCGTTGTTCCTAGAGCCGGCCGATACTATCCGGAAGCCAATCTGTTCTCGCATGTATTAGGCTATGTGAACAACGACGGGGTAGGACAATATGGTTTTGAGCAGTATGCCGAGGACCAGCTCCATGGCAAAGATGGATTGTTTAAGGCTGTTACAGATAGTTTGGGTGTGCCGATTACTAGCACAGAAAACATTGCCCAGAATTCTCAGGATGGCCAGTCTTACGTCCTGACTTTGGATCGAAAGATACAATCATTGGCTCGCGATGCACTAGCTAAAGCTGTCATAGATAACAAGGCCGAGTCAGGCAGTGTGATAGTTATGGATCCACATACTGGTGCTATCAGGGCCTTGGTAAATTATCCTGATTATGACCCCAATAATTACTCACAAGTGCCAACAGATAAGTACAACGAGTTTACCAACTCGGCTGTGTCTAGTTTGTTCGAGCCGGGCTCAGGATTCAAGGTGATCACTATGGCCCAAGCTATCAATGAAGGCAAGGTCAAGCCGGATACCAAGTACGATGATACGGGTGAAGTAAAAATTAGTGGGTATACAGTCAAGAATGCTGAAAACCACAAGTTTGGCATCCAAACCATGACCGATGTTATCCAAAAATCGCTCAACACCGGCGCTATTTTTGCGCTTCAAAATCTTGGTACGGATAGTACCAAAATTACAACCAAAGCCAAGGAGGTATTTTATGGCTATGTGCAGAAATTCGGCTTTGGCCAAAAGACTGGGATCGAACAGGCCGGCGAAGCCAACGCAACCATCAAGCAGCCCAAGGTAGCTGATATTGACTATGCCAACATGAGTTTTGGCCAGGGTATTTCTGTGACTAGCATGCAGATGATTACAGCAGTGGCAGCAATTGCCAATGGTGGTACTCGCTATCAACCTCGTCTTGTGGACAAGATAATTCGTCAAGACGGGAGTATACAAGATGTCAAACCCAAGGTAGCTGCTGACGATGTCATCCACAGCCAAGCTGCAGCTACGGTGGCCAACATGATGATATCAGTCGTCGAGCATGGATCTGGCTACATGACCAAGACCAAAGGTTATCAGATAGCCGGCAAGACTGGTACGGCCCAAGTGCCGAGGGCTGACGGCAAAGGCTATGAGGAGAAGAAAAACATCGGTAGCTTTGTAGGCTTTGCCCCGGTTGATGATCCCAAGTTTATTATATTGGTGCGAGTCGATTATCCCAAAGTTGACGGCTTTGCAGAGAGTACTGCAGTGCCGGCCTTTGCCACCATTGCACGCGAGTTATTTGCTTATTACAAAATACCTCCCAAAGAGTAGTAAATCAGCTATAATATAGCCACTATGTACGGATTTTTGGAAAAAACCAGTGTCAACGAACTCAGCTTTGTACTAGCACTCAGCTTTGGTAGCTTTATCCTGAGCATGGCACTGACCCCTATTTACACGCATTTTGCCTACAAACTCAAACTTTGGAAACAGCAGCGCGAGACTGCCACCACTGGAGAAAAGGCGCCCATCTTTCATAAGTTACATGCTGCCAAGCACAAGCGTAAATTTCCGACCATGTCAGGTATCATCATGTTGATAGCAGTCGGTGTTATTACATTGGCGTTCAACTGGTCGCGTAGCCAAACTTACTTACCCCTGTTTGGGTTTTTAGGTGCTGGTATGGTCGGGTTGCTCGATGACATTATCAATATTAGAGGCAGCGGCAAAGGTGTAGCTGGCCTACGCTCGCAAATCAAATTTGTGCTGATACTACTCGTGGCTATCCTGGGTGCAGTATATTTCTTCTTCCGGCTCGGCTACAGCCAGATCCATATACCAGCGGTTGGCAATTTTGAGATAGCCTGGCTTTATATACCGTTATTTATCTTGGTCGTAGTATCGACCGCCAACGCCGTCAACATCACCGATGGTCTAGATGGTTTGTCGGGAGGTTTGCTCAGTATGGCATTCTCGGCCTATGCGGTAATCGCTTTTATTCAAGGCAACATTGGTATAGCTGGGTTTTGTATGACGATAGTTGGTACATTGTTAGCATATACTTGGTTTAATATCCATCCGGCAAGGTTCATGATGGGGGATAGCGGCTCATTTGCACTAGGCACCGCTTTGGGCATTGTTGCTATGCTTACCAACTCAGTACTGGTGCTGGTGATTATCGGAGCCGTATTCGTGCTAGAAGGTGGATCTAGCGCGCTACAAATCATGAGCAAGAAATTATTTCATCGTAAGATCTTCTTGTCGGCACCATTGCATCATCATCTCGAAGCTATAGGCTGGCCTGAGACCAAGGTAACTATGCGACTTTGGGTGATTGGCGCGATCTTTGCAGGTATCGGACTGATTATCGGGCTCCTCGGAGGCGGTTAGGCTAGTATGCAAGAGCCAGCTGACATGGAGCTCAAACGCCCGGCACCATTGCTAGGCCGCAGAGTGGATTATTCAATAGCTGTTATTGTATTAGCGCTAATTGCGGTAGGTTTGGTAATGGTATATTCGACTGGCTGGGTAAGTATACTCAAACAAACTGGTGGTGCTAGTGATCGGAACAGTCTTTTTTATAGTCAATTGATAAGCTTCGGTCTTGGTTTGGCAGTCTGGTACACCTGTGCCAAAATACCACTTAGCTGGTTGCGCAAGTCAGCACCCTATGTATTCTATGTATCATTGGTACTGATGTTTTTGGTACTAGTCCCCAAGATAGGGGTCGAGGTCAATGGCGCAGCACGTTGGGTTAGAATAGGTTTTCTCAATTTCCAGCCAGTGGAGTTTTTCAAGCTCGGCTTTGTACTATATCTTGCACACTGGCTACAGAAAAATAGTAGCAAACTACAATCCAATTGGGTGGAGGGCTTGTTACCATTTTTGATACTACTCACTGTATCAGCCGGTCTAGTGACGATTGTTCAAAAAGACATGGGTAGCGCTATGGTAATTGCTTTAATTGGCTTTGGTATGTATTGGATGAGTGGAGTACAATTGAGATTATTTTTGGTAGCGCTAAGCTCAGCATTAGGTGCCGCTGTGGCTATGATAATTATTTTTCCATATCGCCTAAGTAGGGTTACGACATTTTTCAATCACCGTGATGATGTTAGTGGAGCTAGCTATCACATCAACCAAGCCCTAATAGCGCTCGGTTCAGGTGGTATGCTTGGACGAGGTATTGGCAAGAGTCTGCAGGCCTATGGCTATTTGCCAGAAGCTACCAACGACTCAGTATTCGCTATCATCGGTGAGGAGTTTGGTTTGATAGGCTGTGGCATAGTTATCGCACTATTTGGGTTGTTGGCCTGGCGTGGTTTACGAATAGCGTTAGCTACCAAGGACGAGTTCGCACGCTTGGTCGCAGCTGGCATCACGATTTGGATTACTGCCCAGGCGGCAATTAATATCGCAGCCATGGTGGGTATAATACCGTTAACGGGCATTACTTTGCCTTTTATCAGCTATGGAGGTACTAGTTTATTGGCCTTATTGGCAGCAGTAGGTATCTTGCAAAATATTTCACGTTATACCAAGAAGGAGCCACGATATGCGGATAGTACTATCGGGCGGCGGCAGCGGCGGGCACATCACGCCACTGCTAGCCGTACTTGATCAGCTGAAAAAGTCTGATCACCAACTACTTTTTATTGGCTCATCAAGGGATCTGGCAGGCGAGTTGGTGAGTGGTATAGGTGTAGATTTTCAGGCCGTACAGGCTGGGAAGTTTCGGCGCTACAACCGAGGAGTGTGGAAAGAAGCTATTGATGTTCGTACCCAACTGAGTAATGCCGCCGATGCATCTCGTAGCCTACGTGGTTACATGGCTGCTCGCAGAATTCTTCGTAAGTTCCACCCAAATGTCGTGTTGGTAAAAGGGGGTAATGTTGGCTGGCCGATAGGATTGGCCGCATCGCATCTCAAAATCCCTCTGGTTTTACATGAGTCGGACGTGGAGATGGGCAAGGGCAATCGACTGCTTATCAAACAAGCCCAGGCTGTGGCAACTGCTTTTCCTGTGACGTATTACAAGAACCTGCCATCAGGAGTTGACGCTAAGCTGCATTTTGTCGGCAATCCGGTACGGCCAGAATTGGTATCTAAACAAACAAAAACCGAACATAAGTCTGGCGAAAGGTTGGTTCTGCTGGTCATCGGTGGTTCTCAAGGTGCGCATGTTATCAACGAATTTGTTTTTGACAATCTTAAAAGTTTGACAGAAGGGTATAGTGTAGTTCACATAACAGGGAAGGCCGATGTTGAACATGCCCGAATACACAAGAGCCGGTTGCCGGTTGAGAATCAGCCACATTACGAAATATTTGATTTTGTTGCTGATCCTGGGTTGATGTGTAAAATCTATGGGGCTGCCGACGTAGCGCTCACTAGGCCAGGAATAAATACAATTGTAGAGCTGGCAGCCAATAAAGTAGTACCAATTGTTATCGCGCCATTTAGCAATCGTCATCAGTGGGTAAATGCTCAGGCACTCGAGAAGTTGGCTGCGGCTAGAGTGTTTCGACAGGAGGAGATCAGTATCTTGGGCATCAAGGCTGCAATTGATCGTTTGTATGACCGCGATACAGAACGACAACATTTGTTGACTCAGTTGGGGAAGCTATATCACCCCGACTCGGCAACCAAAATAGAACAGCTTTTGCTAGCAGCAGGGCAGGAGGGTCGATATGCCACAGGGCGTTAGGCGTGTTGTACGAAATACATCTACTGACATTAATCAATCACTAAAATCTAAAGTACCGCGTGGTCGTATCCGGCCCTGGCGCATAATTAGGATAATTTTGATAATGCTACTGGTCATCGCAGCAGTCTACGTAATTCTTGGCTCAACACTATTGCGTGTACATGGCGTGAAAGTTGAAGGTACCACCAGTGGAGCTATGGCAGGCGACATCCAAAAAAGCATCGAGCTTCAGCTAAGTCAAAACATATTTTCATCCAATGTGCTTAGTCTAAATACACGCAAGATAGAGGAAGAAACCAAACGCCAGATCCCACTAATCGAGTCTATCCAGGTAAGACTAGCATTACCATTGCGTCTTGTGGCAGCCGTGCAGCTACACCAAGCTCAAATAAGATGGCGAAGTGGTGCTGACAACTATGCTGTAGCATCAGATGGCAGGGCTTTTCGTAAATCATCTGGGCAGGATGATCAACTCCCATTGGTTGTGGATAACTCTAACGTACCCTTAACAGAGGGGCAGCAGGTAACATCTGATCAATTTGTGAAATTTGTGCGTGAAATAGACTCACAGCTACCTGGCTTAGTAGGTGGCATCAAACAGTATGATGTTTTTGACACGACTTATGAAATATCGGTGCTTACTGCCACTGGTTATCGTATCAAGCTAGATAGTTCACGCTCCTCAAAAGATCAGATCGCTGAACTATCGGCAGTAATTGGTTTGGTCAAAAAACAAAACAAAAAAATCAACGAATACGTAGATGTTCGTATTGCAGGCCGCTCCTTCTATAAGTAATAATACGTTTTAAAAGTCAAGTCGCACAATTAGGCGAGCTGATGCTAGACGAGAGGACAGCTAACCGTAGAGTAGTGACTAGATCTAGGTTTACGCTAGCAATTTCACTATCATATGGCTATTGGTTGAGTACTATCTTAGCCGTTTCGCATATTGTTCAGCCAGATTTCAACAAATACACACTTTTAAGTTCGGTTTTTGTTTAACTAAGAGAAGTGCATATTATTATTCCAAACCATTCAAAATAGTGCTGTTTTGCTACACTATCGATATTCAGGTTTTCGTGTGGTATTGAGCAAATTTGTGATTGATTGAAAATTATCATTTTTTGTGGCTATATAGCTTTGTGGGTAGATTTGGTACGCAAAATATACATTGTGCGACTAAGCTAAGTTCTGCCTCACGTGACTTGTATATCACGATTATCGAATACATTAAGCCTTAGCGTAAGTATTTTGGCTATGTACGTTGTTATGGACTGCTAGACGCAGTACTATTCGCTGAGTTATCCTATTTTTTACTACGATTGCGTGGTCGACGGCGTTTTCTTGAATTACCTTGGTTGCCGCCACCAGCCGATTGTTGTGAGTTGGATTGGCTGTGCGAGCGTTTTTT
>CAZWVB010000018.1:0-9168 GCA_964637185.1 uncultured Candidatus Saccharibacteria bacterium
CTTGATAGTTACCGGTCCAGTTATGGTCTCTACTTCTATCTCGCCACCAAGAGCCGCTGTTACCATATCAATTTCGATCTCAGAAATAATATTGGCACCTTCGCGATGAAAACGTCGGTCTGGTCTAACTTGGACACGGACATACAAATCTCCTCGTGATCCGTCTTGACCGATCTCTCCCTTGCCGGCCAGCTTGACAGCCTGTCCATCGTCTATGCCGGCAGGAATTTTGACCTTGACTGCCTCTTGCTTACGCTCGCCTGATTTGTGGTCAGCCACTCGCAAGCTGAGCTCTTTGGTGGTTCCCGCAATCGCTTCTGCAAAATCAATTGATACGACTACCTCGATGTCGCGAGCGCGCCCTCGCCCACCATTGAAAAATACCTCAAATATGTCATTGAGACCACCAAATCCCTGTCCACCAAAATCAAATTGTACACCATCAAACCCTTGGGCACCGCCGAAGCCAGCGCCAAATGGGTTGCCGCCCATACCTTGGTCGCCAAAGCCAGCATTACCAGCGCCAGCTGCATGGCCAAATTGGTCATAAGCCTGACGTTTGCTGTCGTCACTGAGCACTTCGTAGGCCTCATTGACCTCTTTGAATGCCGCTTCATCACCACCCTTGTCAGGATGGTGTTCGACAGCTTTTTTGCGGAAAGCCTTCTTGATATCGTCTTTGGAGGCAGATTTTTCTACCCCCAAAACCTCGTAATAATCACGCTGGCTCATTGATTGGCTCGCTCGTAGCTAGCTACGATATCGTCCTTGGTATAAGTAATGGTATTATCAACATGTGCGGCAATAGCTTTATTGAGATTGCCGCGCATTCCTACGTAAGTAACTTTGTGGCCTCTCTTTTTTACTATTCTTATGGCCGGAATCACATCGGAGTCATTGCTGACTATCACGAAGTGTAAATGATCATTTTCGTAGGCGGCTTGAACCATGTCGACAGCTATTCGTACATCCACACCCTTTTCTTGAAAAATCACATTCTCACCACGCTTACGGGCTTTAAGATTGCCTGCCGTCACAAACTCAATCTTTTGCTTGGCAAGCCATTTGTCCCAATCTTCGCGATGTTTGATCATTCCAAGCGAAGCTTCATGGGCCTCTTCGCCCAAATCCTCTACCTCATGTAGCTTGGTACCATAGTAGCGAACATTGATCGGCCGCACGTCGTCAGCTACAGCCTTGGCAAACAATGAGATAATATCTATTTGGCGCATCTCAGCCCGTTCACTAACAACTTTCTTGCGTACCAATACATCGACCAGCTGATAAACTAGGTTTTCGCCATCGATGTAGATATTGGCTGGGGTTTTCATAGCGTTTTTATTATCTCATGACTACCGGCATTGTTCGAGCGAAGCCAAGACCATTACTAGTCTGTAGCTCCGCTCTACAAACATATTCTATTTGTCTTCTTTCTTGTCGACTACTTCGCCCTCTTCGGCTTGCTCGGTTTTGTCTTCATCTGCTTTTGAATTGTCCTTGGCTTTGTCGGCTTTGTCGCTTTCGCCTTCGGCCTTGTCAGCAGCGGCATACATAGCTTCGCCGACTTTTTGCAGCTTGGTGCTCAGATCATCACTAAGCCTCTTGATCTCCTCGGCATCTTCGCTGTCGAGTTTGTCTTTGAGAGCCTTGCTGGCCTCTTCCACAGCTTTCTTATCGTCTTCACTCACCTTATCACCTGCATCTTTGATAGTCTTCTCTGCGGTATAGATGAGAGTATCGGCTTGGTTACGGGCTTCGACTTGCTCTTTCTTCTTCTTGTCCTCGTCAGCATGTGACTCGGCATCTTGTTGCATTTTCTTGATGTCTTCGTCGCTGAGATTACCGCCACCAGTAATGGTAATTTTCTGTTCCTTGCCGGTACCTTTGTCTTTGGCACTGACATTGACGATACCATTGGCATCGATATTGAAGCTTACCTCGATCTGCGGCACACCACGAGGAGCAGGTGGAATTCCATCCAGCACAAAACGGCCAAGTGATTTGTTGTCGGCGGCCATCTCGCGCTCACCTTGGAGTACATTGATCTCTACACTGGGTTGGTTGTCAGCGGCCGTGCTAAACACCTGGCTCTTGCTAGTAGGTATAGTGGTATTGCGTTCGATCAATTTGGTACTCACGCCACCTAGCGTTTCCAGCCCTAGGCTGAGCGGAGTTACATCTAGTAGCAATACGTCTTTGACATCCCCACCTAGTACACCGCCTTGGATAGCAGCACCGATAGCTACTACTTCGTCAGGGTTTACTCCTTGCAGTGGCTTTTTGCCAAAGAATTCTTCGACCTTCTTCTGTACCAATGGCATACGTGTCATACCACCCACCAAGATCACTTCGTTGATATCTTCTTTTTTCACGCCTGCATCTTTGAGAGCAGCTTCGCATGGCTTAAGAGTTTTCTCTACTAGTTCTAGTACCAGTTTTTCGAAATCAGCGCGGCTGAGTGTCATATCCATGTGCTTGGGTCCACTGGCATCGGCGGTAACAAATGGAATATTTACGCTAGTTTCGTTGGTAGTACTAAGCTCAATTTTGGCTTTTTCAGCCGCCTCTTTGAGGCGCTGCATAGCGGCCTTATCAGTCTTAAGATCTATTCCCTGGTCTTTCTTGAACTCATCGATCAAGTGGTTGATCAGCACTACATCAAAGTCATCACCACCGAGGTGTGTATCACCATTGGTGCTTTTGACTTCAAACACACCGTCGCCAAGCTCGAGTACTGACACGTCAAATGTACCACCTCCGAGATCGTAGACCACTACTTTTTCTTCCTTGTTCTTCTCAAGACCATAGGCTAGAGCAGCGGCAGTTGGCTCGTTGATAATGCGTTTGACCTCTAGACCGGCAATCTTACCGGCATCTTTGGTAGCTTGGCGTTGAGCATCGTTGAAATAGGCTGGCACAGTGATCACTGCTTCGGTGACCGGCTGACCCAGAAACTTCTCGGCGTCGGCTTTGAGCTTGCCGAGTATCATAGCACTGACTTCTTCGGCTGTATATTCTTTGTCACCCATCTTCACTTTGACATGACCATCGGCTTTGACTATTTGATATGGCATGAGATCAATATCACGCTTTACTTCTGGGTCATCAATGGTACGACCTATCAGGCGTTTGACAGAAAAAATAGTATTATCAGGGTTGATTACGGCTTGTCGCTTGGCAGACTGACCAACCAAACGCTCGCCGTTTTTGTTGACAGCCACAATAGATGGTGTAGTACGACCACCTTCGGCGTTGGCGATTATAGTAGCCTCACCGCCTTCCATCACGGCCATAGCTGAGTTGGTCGTACCTAGATCAATTCCAATTATCTTACTCATATTATTTCTCCTTATTAAACTTATTCTTTTTTGTTGCCTTGACTAACTTTGACTCTAGCGTGGCGTACAATCTTGTCTCCAATTTGATAGCCAGGTGCCAGTACCTCAGTAATTGTTCCTTCTGGCTTGTCAGAGTCGACATACTCCACTGCTTCATCTCTATTGTGGTCAAATTTGTCACCAAGTGGATTGAGTTTATGCACGTCGAGCTCTTCGAGCTTACCGCTCAACTGACTGCCGATATACTGCATGCCACGTGCCCATGCGTCTTGTTCAAGAGCTTTCGGTAAATGGCTAGCCGCCAATTCCAAATTAT
Source organism: uncultured Candidatus Saccharibacteria bacterium (assembly GCA_964637185.1). Lineage (GTDB taxonomy): Bacteria > Patescibacteriota > Saccharimonadia > CAILAD01 > BJGX01 > CAZSVP01. Next base: position 3,655 of record CAZWVB010000018.1, read on the forward strand.
CCAAAATTGGCAACAGCTCTGCTAGAATGGATTCTTTGGCACTACTCATTAGCTCTGTGCTTTCGACACCTACTCTCTTCTTGTAATTTTCAAACTCAGCCTGAAGCCGTTGTAAATGGACAGTCAACTCTCCAATCTGCTGCTCATAATCAGCTATAGTTCGCTGGCTGGCAGATGGATTTGGCTTCTTAGCTGGCTTTGGCTTGTCTGGCTTCATATCTAAACCTCACTAAACACTTCTTCAAGAGCCCGAGATGTAGTCTCAACTAGATTCATTACCTTGTCGTAGCTCTGCCTTGTAGGGCCCACTATTCCTATATAGCTATGTTGGCTATATGGTGATGCAAATCGGTTGACCACCATGGTGAGCCCACTTGTCTCTACTACTGGGTTCTCGCGCCCTATATACACTTGCAGACTCTCGAGCTTGCTCTCAAACAGCCACTGCTGCATAGCGTCTAGAAAGCGGGCCGCTTGGCTGGCTTCTATCTGTGCAGCAAACTCTGGTTGAGAAAACAGTTGGCTCATACCGTGGAAATAGACAGTATCGCTGAGGGTAGCAAAAGCCATGTTGCCGGTGAGATCGCTCAAGGTCTCGGCGGCAATTTTGATAGCGCCGTCTGTCCGATCCTTGAGCGAATCTACCCGCTTGGCAATCGTCTGGAAACTACGCCCAGACGGGGAAGCTTGTCGTGTTGTTACGTTATTCACATAGAAGCGATAACCTTTGTCGGTAGGTACGCGTCCTGCCGAAACATGTGGCTGATGGATGTAGCCGGCCTCTTCTAGATGCGCCATCTCCGCCCTGATAGTGGCAGAAGAGAGCCCAAAAGTACGGGAAAGCTCCCGAGAGCTCACCGGCTCAGCCGAATCGGCATAGAGACGAACTATTTCTACTAAGATATCGCTTTGACGTTCTGTCATGACAGTGGTCTTGTATAAACTCTGAGTTTGGCAGCCAGCACCGTAGAGTGCTAGCTGTATCTAGTGTAACGAAATTAGCACTCTCATGTCAAGAGTGCTAATGAAGGTTTTGTTAATATTTTACTGAACTGCGGCACCACAAGTAACAGTACTAACCTTCCAGTTGTTGTCAACATTGGTAATAGTCTGGTTGATAGTCTGTTTGTTGGTGCCAGTCAAAGTCATATTGGAGGTAACTGTTTTGTCAGTCGCGCTAGGAATAGTATAGACATAGCTCTGTGGTTTCGTAACCGAGCAGAAAAGATTGACCTTGCCTGATTTGAGCGAGGCGCCTAACTCGGTAGTCACCAAATTTTTACTAACTGATTCATCTGCCATAGCTGCCTTGTCCGTACCTTTGTCAGTACCGGCGATCCACAGGTCATACAATGCCTTAAGATTGTTGCCAGCCGCAACAGCTGGTGTCTGATTGGCAGTGTCAACTTGTTTTTGCAATGTAGTGACTTGTACATTGAGCTGGTCGATCTGCACCTGATGCTGTGACTTTTCATCTTGTAGCTTCTTATTCATGTAGTACCAAGTGCCAGCTACGGACAATGCAACTAGCGCTATTACTAATAGTACTACTAGTACTGTCTTGCCCCCGCTACGTTTGGGCAGCTGCATAGTGTTGGGTGAGCTGACATCGATTGGTTCTGGTGTTGGTACTGTGTTTGGTTGTTGTGTTCCTTGTGGTGGCATAGTTCCCTCCTATTACCTATTATTGATAGTCGTTGAACAAATCTTCTGACTGGACATCCTCGTATTGTTGTAACCGTTGTATCGCCTGATTGCGCTCATTTTGGAGTTTTTGCAGATCTGACTGATACTTGGCCGAACGTAAAAAGTAGACTGACCAGCCGACAATAGCCAGGGCAGCCAAAACGGTGATGAGCACCCACATATACATGAGGTGTTGCCTTGGCTGATCCTTGCTAATAGGGGTTTTTTCTACCTTGCGAGGCATTTGATCTATATTATACCATCTCTAGTCGTTTTTCTGCATTAGTACCATAAATGCTTCAGATGGTATCTCTACCTTGCCGATCATCTTCATCTTCTTTTTGCCGGCTTTTTGTTTGGCCCAGAGTTTCTTCTTGCGACTAATATCACCTCCATACAACTTGGCGGTAACGTTTTTGCCTAGTGCTTTGACATCTTCGCGTGCGATAATTTTGCCTCCTATGGCAGCCTGCAAGCTAACTTCGAAAAGCTGCCTTGGGATTACTTTTTGCAGCTTGGCTACCACACGTCGCCCTACCGACAACGCCTCTGAGCGATGGACTATCATGCTCAGACTATCGACTCGCTCGCCTCCGACCAAATAATCAACTCGCACCAGATCCTCAGGCTTGTACTCCCAAAAATCGTAGTTGAAGCTGCCATATCCAGAGGTGATGCTCTTGAGCTGATCATAGAAATCCACCAGCATATTGGCAAGTGGTGCAGCAAACTCTATCAGAGCCACGTTCTCATCGATGTAGCTAAGATTGCGCTGCTGACCACGCAGTGAGTTGATTAGTTTGAGTAGTGGCCCCATGTACTCGCTGGGTGTGATTATCTCTCCCTTGATCCAGGGCTCCTCAATAGTCGCGATTTGAGTCGGGTCGGGCAACTCAGATGCCGACTGAAGGTGTAGTTTGTCACCAGACTGAGTCTGGACAATATAGTCTACACTAGGGTTGGTTACTACCAAGTCAATGTCATGCTCTCGCTCAAGACGCTCTTTGACTATCTCCATATGTAATAATCCAAGAAACCCGACACGAAAGCCAAATCCCAGCACGCTAGAATTTTCTTGGCTGTAGCTAAGTGCTGAATCATTGAGGCTCAGCTTGACCAAGGCCTCTTTGAGACCTGAGTAGTCGGTCGCACTTACTGGATAGATACCAGCAAACACAAAAGGCATCGCCTTTTTGTACCCAGGCAACGGCTCTGATGCTGGGTAGGCCTGCAAAGTCACGGTATCACCTACACGAGCTTCTGAAGAAGCCTTGAGATTGGTGACAATGTAGCCAATCTGGCCACACGCAAGTTGAGGGTCTGGTTGCATCGCTGGGCTGAAATGCCCGACATCTAGAGCTAGTCCATTATTTTGGCCAGCCATAAAATGCAATTGGGCACCTTTTTGAATATTGCCATCTATTACACGTACATACAAGATAACGCCACGGTATTCATCATATATAGAGTCAAAAATAAGTGCACGAGTATTAGCCTGGGTATTGCCATTTGGTGCTGGTACCTCCTCTACTATTCGGTCCAAAAGTTTATCTACACCTATGCCATCTTTGGCTGAGATTCGCATTACTTGGTCAGCATCACATCCTATGAGATTGGCTACTTCAGCGGCAACTCGATCAGGTTCAGCAGCCGGCAAATCAATCTTGTTGATAACAGGGATAATATGAAGATTGGCTTCGATCGCCAAATACACGTTGGCTAGTGTTTGAGCCTGTATGCCTTGGGTGGCATCTACCACCAGCACAGCGCCCTCGCAAGCTTGTAGGCTACGGCTCACCTCATAGCTAAAATCTACATGACCTGGCGTGTCTATAAGATTGAGAGTAGTGCCCTGCCATGCCATGCGTACTGGCTGCAGCTTGATCGTGATGCCTCGCTCACGCTCGATGTCCATTTGATCAAGCAGCTGCTCTTTCATTTCGCGTTTTTGGACTGTGCCGGTTATCTCCAGCATGCGATCAGCTAGTGTACTTTTGCCATGATCGATGTGCGCGATAATACAAAAATTGCGTATGTGAGTCTGATCGCTCATGTGTTTTTACCCGTATAAATATCTTTGATCTGCCGTAGTGGATGTAGCGCGCGACGCAGCACAACGTGAGCCTCATCTACCCGTAGAAGTAGGCTCAATCCAAAGAATATAATGATGCCACTGCCGGCTATGATGGCAAACTGTGGTGCCAGCGACAGAAAACCAACGCTGGCCTTGTATAGTGGAAATACTTTGGTAACTAGAAAGTACATCACAACCGAAGACACTGCGGTAGCAATTGTTATTTTGGTGGTACGAATTAGCAGATCACGACCTCCATAGCTGCCGGCCTTACGCCTTAGCAGGTACATTAGTAGTATTGCCTCATACAAAGTAGATACTGACAGCGCCATGGCCATACCTTCTACGCCAAACTTGGCGGACAAAGTAAAACTCAGCACAATATTTATCAAGATTGAGCTAAGACTTGTATACAATGGCGTCTTAGTATCTTCAAGCGCATAAAAAGCCCTGGCTACCATATAGAAAACGCTTTGAGCTACAATCGTACCAGCGAGCCAACCCAATGTGTTGGCAGTAGTCTGATCTCCAAACCCAAATAGCAAGCGCACGATGTATCCTCGCATCACAAAAGCAATAGCGGCAGAGGGTATGACCAAGAATAGTATCAGCCCCATGTCGCGAGTAAATTCGGCAGGCATCCGGCCATGTTTGTTCTTGACTGCTCGAATCAAACTAGGGAACGCTGCAGTTGATATTGCCGCGCCAAACAAAGCCACCGGCACGTTTTTGAGATTGTTGGCATAGTAGTAGGCCGCCAGGCTACCTACACTCAATCGTGAAGCTATGGCAGTTTGGATGATCCAGTTGATCTGATCAATTGTCAGGTCTAGCGAGCGAGGTATCATTAGCTTGATCACCTTCCATACACCAGGCAGTTTGAAACTCAATATGAAGCCATATTTGAAACCGAGCCCTGTGGTGCCAAGTATTTGTACCGCAGCCTGCATAAAAGTACCGAGTACTACGCCCCAGGCTACGCCGTAAATTGGATCGTTGGCAAAAAGCTTAGCGAAGACAACAATCCCGACAATTATACCGAGATTGTAGAATACACTGGCCATAGCAAATAGCAAGAATCGATTGAAGGCTTGTTGAATAGCTCCAAACACGCTCGCCAGAGCAAAGAAAAATGGCGTGATCAGCATGATGCGTGTAATATGTACAGTCATATCAAAGCGCTGCTGATCAAAGCCTGGTGCCAGAGCTTTCACCATCGGGCCTGCGAACACAAAGGCCAATGCACCAAATAGTAGTGTGCCGACGCACAGTATATTTAGCAACGAATTGGCCAGCTGCCAGGCGGTATCTTTCTTACCTTTTTCAAAATAGTCGATAAATACAGGTATGAAGGCGACGGCAAAAGCACCAGATACCAAAAGCGTGAATAACAGATCCGGGATACGAAAAGCCGCCGTATAGGCATCGGTAGCAGCGCTGACCCCAAAATTACTTGCCAACAAGCGGTCGCGCACCAACCCCAATATGCGTGACAGCAAATAACTGAGTGAAATTATGAAAGCCGCGATCGACAGCGAGCGCGACTTATTTAGACGCTTGAGTATATTCTTCATCGGTAGCTAATTATACCACCAACCCTATCTGTTGGGTATCACATACCAACCGAACAGTTGGATTATTGCGCAGGCGTAGTTGGTGTGTTACTGCTAGTGCTAGTTGGCACAACTTGCTTCTTTTTGAGTTCTTCTACTTCAGCTTCAAGCTTTTGTATGCGTGTCTCGTGATCATCTACT
>CAZWVB010000019.1:0-8966 GCA_964637185.1 uncultured Candidatus Saccharibacteria bacterium
GGGTGCTGTTTCCAAGGCTCGGGCACTAGTGGTAATTGGCTCGACCGGTTATGTCGTGGCACTAGCTTTTGCTATCGGGCTGCTATACAACAAGAAATATCTGGATCCTATTATCAAGACGGTACTAATAGTGACAGCGCTGGTGTGTGGCTTTGCCATCTTCCAATACCTCGGCGATATGCTCGGTGTACCCAACACCATCACTGGTCTGCAAGTACGCTACCAGTGGCCTGTATTTGGCTATCCGCGCGTGCAGGGTACGCTGCTAGAGCCGCTCTATCTTAGTGCCTATCTACTACTACCCATATCTTTGGCCAGTGCCAAGCTACTGCTGGAGCGCAAACTATCGGGCTGGCGCTGGTATCTGGCATCATTATTCTTGAGTAGCTACATCCTATTTCTAGCTGTGTCGCGCGGCGGTACAGTGGCGATGGCGGTGCTGATATCCGCTAGTGTGATTGGCTACGTCTTACTCAAGAAATTCCGTAGTGGACGGATATGGTGGTACCTGGCAGTGATGGTAGTGGCCTATGGCTTGTCGCTACTAACATTTAGCTTTGTCAACAAGCCGGCTTTTAACACGCTCAACAAAAATACAGGGGTGAGTAGCTACAGCAATCAAATTAGCAATCTGGCTGGCGAAGGTGACAGCCGTGGGGCGACGCGTAAGCTGGGTATAAAATACTTCAAACAGCATCCTGTTGTAGGCATCGGGCCTGGTCAGTTTGGTGTCTATGCCAAGATTGACGTGCCGAGTGATTTTCCTGGCTATCCAATAGTCAACAACGAGCCGATTGAGATACTGGCCGAATCCGGCGTAGTCGGCTTCGTGCTGTTGCTGGGCTTTTTTGTAGGACTTGCCTGGCTCACCATCAAGCAGTTGTGGGGCCAAAAGAAGCTGGATAGCTCCAAGGTAGTGCAGCTCGCACTACTTGGCTTCTTGGGCGCTACCGCTGTGCAGTATCAGAGCTACTCGACCATCTACATCACTACGCTGTGGTTTGTGGTCGGGCTGTTGTATGGGATATCCGGCATGTTACTACGCCAGCGCTCCAAGCCTAGCCGGCTCGAAGTCTGGTTTGACAAACTATTGGCTTGGACAAAAAAAGTTTTCATTGATCACTGGGTGCTAATAACTATCCTACTGGGGTTTGGCCTGCTACATCTTTACAAGCTCAACGCGCCAATACTTGATACGCATGCTTGGCGCCAGGCCGATACCCTGGCAGTAGCTCGCAATTTCTTGGAAGAGTCGGCCAATATCTTCTATCCGCGCATCGACATACGCCAGACTTACAGTGGCATCACCGGCATGGAATTTCCGCTCTACAACTATCTGATCTTCTTGAGCGCCAAAGTAGCCGGGTTGCATTTCTGGCTGGCCCGAGCGTGGTCAGTGCTATTTGGGTTGCTGGGCATTGGCTTTCTCTACGGGCTGCTGCGCCGACGCTATAGTCAAGCGGTAGCCAATTGGGGAGCATTATTCATGGCGGCGAGCCCGCTGTGGTTTTATTTCTCACGCAATGTCCAGCCCGACACCATGATGTTAGCTTTCTCGATCGGATCGCTGTATCTGATGCAACGATTCAAAGACAGTGCCAAACAGCTGTGGTTTGTAGCCTCGGTATTACTGCTGTCTGTGGCTATGCTGGTGAAGTTGCCGGCCGTGTTTGTACTATTGCCACTAGCTGTGATTGCCTGGGAGGGCCGCAAGGCGCTGCGAGCCTGGATGGTGATAGTAGCTAGCGCAGTGGTGGCAGCCCCGTCGATCGTCTGGTACCAACATGCCAAAGCCTTGAGTGATAGCTATGGCCTAGGCAGTTATTTCTACGAGGGCTTCAATCTTAAAGCCAATTTAGCAGTACTCAAACAAGCCGAGTTCTACAAGCATGTCTATGTGTTGCGCATACCATCGCTAGTGATGGGCCTAGTGGCCAGCTTGCTCGCGATAGTAGGCTTTGTGCGCAGTATCCTGCGGCGCGATTGGCTGCTACTGGCTTGGTTAGTGTCAACTGTAATATTTACGGTGCTTTTCCCAGCCAAATTCCTGGCCCACACTTACTACAGCCTACCATTTGTACCAGTGCTGGCTGCGCTGTCCGCTGTCGCAGTAGTCTGGATAATCTCACTACTCAAATCCAAATGGCTGTACTGGTCAGTAGCTGGATTGGTTGTAGTGGGGTCGCTTGGCTATTGTGTCTGGCGGGTCAGACCACTGTATAGCTCAGAGGCTAGCTATTATACCCAGCTAGAATCAATCATGGATGGTATAAGCAGCCGCACTGTTCGGGTGGTGACCAACGGTGGCGAGAATCCTATCATGATGTATTTCAGCCATCGCAAAGGTTTTGCGCTCAATGCAGCCGATCTCACCATTGCCAATATTGGTATTCTACAAAAGGACAAAGTCGATTATCTAATAGTAGATAAGAGATTTGGCTTGCCACAGCCGCAGATCTACTACGATTTCTTTTTCTTAAAGCCATATGAAGATGGCAACTTCATTATCTACTATGTACGCCCGCCCGAGCCTAGCGCTGTGCCGGCTCAATAGTGCCAACCAATAGGTTGCCGACTTGACCAGTTTGGGTAAAATGACCAAGGCTAGAGATGTCGGCCAAATCAGCTTGGGATAGCACTATCGCGTAACGGGTCAACTTCACTTGGTTGCTACCATGGAATGTGGCAGCGTATTGACCAGCAAGTGGGTTGAGAGCGTTGTAGGCTTGATCTTTGGCATAGCCGGCCTGCAGTAATTGCGATAATTCTGCCTGAGTACTCATAAGTATCGCTACCCGCCCAGTATAGTAGATCTGCGCAGGCCCTTGAATGGGTGTCTTATATAGTAAGATTGGCTCTATTTGATCGGTGGCTGGTAGAGACTGGCCGATCGGCTCCACAAATTCTCGTGATCGCTGGTAAAGGGGGCGTAGCTGCTGTACTGCACTAAGTAGGCAGCATAGAGCCAATGCCACTAGGCTAAGTTGCTTCAATAGCTTTCGGTTGGTAGCTAGCGCGGCCGCCACTAGCAGTAAGACTATTATCAATGCCCACGGCGTGGAGTGCATGGCAGCTGCAAAACCTACAAACAACAATAGGGTTGGCACTGTGCGCCAGTGTTGCCAAACATCCCACCAAAGCCAACCAACCATAACACTCAGTGGTGGTAGCAGGGGCAACATATACCAAAACAGCTTGGTACCAGAGAGTTGATATAGCCCAAAGGTAGCTATTGGCAGTACTAGCAGCATCACTGCCAACGGATTTTGTCGTTGGGCAAATTTCTTGATAGATAGCAGCCAAGCTACACCAGAGACTATCGCCAAATATACCCATGGATACCAATACTTGGTAAGTAACGTGTGTGGATAGTATAGATCGAATGGTCCACTGGTATTGTTCTCAAGACCGTGCCCACGGCTCAGTATATGATAGCCGACATATTGATCAACAAACGGCTGGCCGTAGACCATGTACATATAGATATGCCATGGCACCACCAGCAGCAAAAATATCGTCACGCCTGCCACAAACCATTTGGTTTTGCCGAGCTTGATAATATCACGCCAAGATATGATTGTTGCCGCGCCAAGGGCTATCACGGCTGGCGCAACAGCTATGTTTTTGGTCATCGTAGCTAGGCCAAGCGATGCCCACACTACCAACCACCAGGCCGGTGATTTGGTTTCTAGCAACTTAGTAAATCCCCATAGGCTCGCCAGCGCAAAACTCAGTAGTAGCATGTCGGTAGTAGCAAACCGGGCTTCGTATAAGTACAAATAGCTGGTCAGCAGTATTAGTCCAACTCCGGTGGCTACCCAGCGAGGTACAAACCGCTTGGCTAGAACATAAGTAAGACTTAGGGTAGCTAGCGAGGCTAGCGCGGCAGGCAGACGGGCCGCAAATTCGCTGATACCTATGGTCCTGAAACTTATTGCCATAAGCCAGACCGCCAATGGCGGTTTTTCAAACCAAGGTACTGCTTGCCATTGAGGTACGAGCCAATGATGCAGGCCCAAAAATTCTCGAGCTATCTGCCCATATATCGCCTCGTCCCAACTGTAGAGTGTTTTGGCACCTAGCCGAAAGAATATGATAACTACCCCAACACCAAATAGGGCCCAGAAGTAAGGATCACGCCAGAATTTGGTAGATGTCTGCATCTCGATATTGTAACTCATTTGATAATAACTTGGGCCTAGGCGACAACGTCGTTGTCGTCGCCAAGGAGGCCAAATTTGGCTAGCGGCCAGGCCAACTATCGGGTGCGTAGGCCCAACCGCGATAGGCGTTGGACAAGAACCCAGTCGTGGCGTGATGCCAGACGTTGAGCCTTTGGCCGTCATAGCCTTGGGTTGAGATGGTGGTGCCATCGCCTAGGCTGATACCGACATGACCGCTGTAGAACACCACAGCGCCTCGGGGCGGGTTGGTGTCGGTGTGGATTCGACCATTGGCCGACTGCCAGTTGTAGTGCTCGTCGGCCGATCCGAACTTGCCTTTCGAGTACGGGCCACTTACCCGGAAGGCGATCTCCACGAAGCCTTCGCAGTAGCCACTCCATGGCCGGCCGAACTCGTCACTCCAAGTGGGATCGGGCGAGTTGAGCTCAGCCACAGCCCAGTCGGCAGCTTTGGATTCACGCGAATCACTGCCGAGCAATCTGATCCCGCCTGGGCCGTCCCAGATCAGCGACCCGTGCTGGAAGTCGATGCGAGTGCCGGCTCCCCAGACGTACTCGTCTGAAGTAGGGAAGCCGAGTGGCCCACTGACCTCGTGGTAGTTGAAGTACCAGCTATTGAGAAAACCGCCATGGATCTCGTGAACAGCTCCGACGTCGTCGCCGCGAACCACGATCGTCCAGCCACGTGCACCACCGTCGAAGTTCTGGGCCCAGCCCTTGCCCCACCGATGTGAGTCTTGGCTGGGATAGCCCACCTCCAACGGCGTGTTGCCGGCAAAGCGGTCACGCAAATAGCGCCACGAGGCACCGACCACAGCGTAGGCCGTACCCGAGCAGTGCGGCTGCATGATGATCGCATCCTGGTAGTTGCCTCCTGAGAAGTCCTGGGCGCAACCCCAGTGCCAGGAGTGCACAGCATTGATCGGTTGGCCGAGGCTGGCAGCACCATCTTTGCGGTTGTAGGCGTCGATGAAGTCTGCTGGGTTGTTGCTACCAGTGCCAACACTGAGCGGTGCCGCAGTTGTCGTAGTGGTAGACACAACCGGTACCACCGGTAGTGGAAGTTGTGGTGTGATCATGCAGCTTGTTGCCGGCATGGCCAACACCGCTGTGAAAATGAAAAAGAGCACATAGCTGTTGCGTAGTGCCCTCCGTGCGATACCCATCTTACCTCCTATATGACTCGTGGGATAGGTATTAATATCAAAATATTGGTCGTGGGGTAGCGTGGCAAGCGTGGAGCTTGTTGATTCCGCTTCGTGCTTGTCAGATAGGGTATAATATGTCGTATGAAAAATCAGATAGTACCCAAGCGCATCGTTGTCGATGGACGTTGGATCAAAGCGACTGGTATAGGTCGCTACATCGAAAACACACTGCGTGAGATACTCAAACTCGACAATGTCAATCAATATCTTTTGCTAGTACGCGATGTCGATGTGCCCAAGCTGGATCTCAAGGCTGACAATCTCATATTTGTACCGGTCAATATTGATTGGTATACCACTCGTGAGCAGACTCTGCTACTGAAAAAAATTAATGACCTCAAACCCGACTTGGTACATTTCACCAATTTCAACTTGCCACTGGGCTACAAAGGCCGTTTTGTCGTGACCATTCATGATTTGACACTACTCAAATTCAAGAACGTGCGACGCAAATTTGCCCATCGCTATGTCTACGCAGTCAAGGAGATGGCTATGCGACTGACCTTGCGTACAGGTGTCACTAGGTCCAAGGCCATCATCGTCCCGACCGAATATGTCAAAGATGGTATTGCCAAATATTTCAAAGTACGCCGCAGCAAAATATTCGTGACTTATCAGGCGGCGAGTCAAGATGTGGCAGTGCCGAGAGTCAACCTTGAAAAGTATGGTATTGATAAGCCATATATCATGTATGCGGGCAATGCTTATCCACACAAGAATCTTGAGCGTCTGATAGTGGCTTTTGGTAAGCTGGTGACCCAATACTTGCTCGATTATCAGTTGGTGATAGTCGGCAAAAAAGACTCGTTTCACAAAGAGCTGGAACGTGAAGTAGCCGATGCCAAGCTGAAGAAGCGCATAATTTTTACCGACTTTGTCTCCGATCAAGAATTGGCTGGTCTGTACAACAAGGCATCGTTGTACGTGTTCCCATCTTTGTCAGAAGGTTTTGGTCTACCCGCGCTTGAGGCAATGAGCCATGGCGTCCCAGTGGCTAGCTCCAACGCGACTTGTCTGCCCGAGGTGCTGGGTGATGCAGCGGTATATTTTGATCCTCACAATCCTGCCAAGATGGCCAAAGTCATAGCCGATGTGTTGTCTGATGCCAAGTTGCGAGAAGGACTTATCAAAAAAGGTATTTTGCAAGTCAAGAAATATTCCTGGCAAAAAACCGCCAAACAAACATTGGCTGTCTATCAAAAAGCACTCCAAAGTCGCTAACCGCGGTTGATAGTACTTCTTATTGCTTCCCACATCTGCGGATGTCCATGCTGGCGTAGCCAATACCACCACTCAACACCCCATAGGTCAAAATCTTTGATGTGGGTAGAGCGGGCGTAGGCAATGTTGTCAGCTAGTTTGTCAGGATTCATGCTCTTTTGGGCTTCATTGTAGCTGAGGTACTCGTTGCCCATCGGGCCCCATGCCTCGGCTTGCAGCTCGTGGATCTTGATATTAGCTCCAGTGTAGAAGTGTATGATGGCCGCTTTCCACCAATTGAACCATCCACCCTGCGGATACACATAATAATTGTGACACCAGCCGCACCAAACCGTACGGTACATCGAAAAACCGTAGTCACTAGTGAATGGACCAACTATTGGGAAGCCAAATTGATCGGACTGGCTCAAGACGATGGGTCGTGACATCTTATCAGCACGCTGCAAAGTACGGAGTTCGCGCATCAGTGCAAGATTGGTGAGATTTTGTTTGGGGCATTGTCCGAAATTACGTAGCAAGAACTCGTTTTCGAGCTGCCACTTCTCAATAGTTGGCTCATTACTATAGTGCTCGGCTATCGCAGCTATCAAAGCATTGGCACGATCGGATACCTCTTTGGTATTGTTTCTATCTAGCCACTGTGGGTAGTAGCATTCTGGTACACGGAGGGTTTTTTGGCCTACCACTACTGTCAGTTTGGCATTGTGTTGCTTGGCTTGTTCGATCATCCAATCCAGCTCAGAAAAATTGTATTGTCCTGGTGCAGACTCAACTCTATCCCAATAGGCGGCAACACGGATGTGCTTGAAGCCGAGATCTTCAAGCATATTGGTATAGTTGTCATGCCAATCACTACCGTAGCGCTCGGCCTGGACTTGGCTGAAGCTCACGCCGATCTGCTCAGGTTTGTTTTTTTGTTGCCAGGCAAATACCAACATCAAAACAACTGACAATAGTATAAGTCCGCCGATCATACAGACAGCCGCAATAGCTAGTATTTTGGCCAGTGTTTTAGCTGTAGAGCGCTGGTTATTTGTGCTTGGTGTGCTAGATGTTTCGCGCATATCAAACTGGTTTGTTATAATAGCACTAATACCAAATATTTAATAGGAGTATTTACATGGCTAAGTCAGTTGCAAAAACAAAAAATGAAGATCCGATATTGGTTGGTCTTCGCAGTACAACATTGTTTGGGGTATTGATCCTACTGGTGGGTGTAGCAATGCTATTCTTCCCAGCTTACAGTACCTATCTATCAGCTGCTGTGTTTGGCTGGTTGATTATTTTTGCGGGTATTGTATCGGTATTCAATGCTATAGTGCGTCGCGAGTCTGGTTTCTGGGGAAGATTGATACTAGGTATCATTTTCTTCTTGCTCGGTGCCTTCGTATTGCGTAATCCGTTTACTTTCATCACTACCGTCACGCTGTTTATCATTGCTTACTTCTTTGTGGCTGGTATCTTCGATGTGGTGGAGTCACTGGTCAACAAGAATGTACCCAATCGTGGCTTTATGGCTGTCAAAGGTGTGATCGACTTAATCCTAGCGATCATACTATGGAGTGCATTTCCCAACACAGCGCTTTGGTTGATCGGTCTATTGCTAGGCATCAACTTCATCATGACTGGTATTGTCATGATGGTAGCTAGCTCAGCTATCAAGTCCGAGTACAAAAGCTAATCAAATTTAGTACCGCAACAAAAAGCCGCCAGACATAGGCGGCTTTTTGGTATGGTATAGTAGATTTTTATGGAGGAAGTATGTCCAAAACAATTTCATTACCAGGCCTAATCGATCCACATGTGCATTTGCGTGATCCAGGACAGACCCACAAAGAAGATTTCTTTACTGGTACTAGTGCGGCATTGGCTGGTGGCTACACCACCATCATGGATATGCCCAACAACGCCGAGCCTATTACTACACTAGAGCGACTAGAGCAGAAGATGGAGAGTGCGAGCAGACAGATCGTGTGCGATGTAGGCTTTCACTTTGGCACTCTGGGAGACAATTTTGACGAGTTTCGCAAAGTGATCGACAAAGTCTGCGGCCTCAAGATATATATGAATGTGACGACTGGTAACTTCATAGTAGACAAAGACAAACTTATAGAGATATATAAAGCCTGGCCGAGCGACAAGCCTATCCTGCTACATGCCGAGGACGATGTTCTTTATCTGGTCGAGGACGCGGTACGCCAGACCAAAAAAACCACCTATGTGTGTCATGTGAGTAGTGAGACCGAGCTGAGCTTCGTGGTCCGTATGAAAGACGAAGGATTTCCGGTCTATAGTGGTGTTACTCCGCACCATTTGCTGCTGAGTGTGGAGGATGAGCACAAGCACGGCGCTTA
>CAZWVB010000020.1:0-7110 GCA_964637185.1 uncultured Candidatus Saccharibacteria bacterium
CCCTCTTTGATGAACTGTGGGGCCTGGACTTTGATGCCGGTTTCTACAGTCACCTCTTTGGTGGTAGCACTGGCACTGTTACCTTTGTCGGCACCAGGAGCAGAAGTCACTTTGAGTACCACGTTTTTGGGCCATTCAAAGCCTATGATATTGCCATCAAATATTAGTGCATCAATATTACCACCTTCCAAAATGTATTTGGGCACATCTGGATCGACGCTAAGCTGTATATCAAACTGCTCGTAGGTAGAATTGTCCATGAAATGCAGTTGATCACTATCTGCATACAAATATTGCACAGTAACACGCCCCACTTCGGCTGGCTTGATTTGCTCATCGTTCTTAAAGGTACGATCGAGCACACTACCAGTTACTAGATTCTTTAGCTTAGTGTTGACGATGCTGCCACCGCGGCCGAGCTGTTTTTGGGCATAGTCCACTACCTTGTAAGGCTGGCCATCTATCTCTACTAATGTCTCTTTTCGTAAATCCGTTGGTCCAAACATAGTGAATAGTTATCGAACAACAAATGGCAGTAAGGCCATATGGCGAGCACGCTTGATAGCCACTGCCAGCTGGCGTTGGTGTTTCATGCTAGCGCCAGTCTTTTTGCGCGATTCGATTTTTCCCATGCTGTTGATAAAACGCTGCAGGGTTTTGACATCTTTGTAGTCGATGTATTCGATCTTCTCGCTGTAGAATTTGGCGGTCTTGGGTTTGAAATTGTTGTCAGTTGTCATATAGTTATCCCTCATTTAAAACGGTATGTCATCTAGATTGATATCGCCATCACCCATATCCTCGATAGCAACCTCTTCTTTTTTGGCTGGTTTGGTATCCTCAGCCGGGTGCTCTTGTGATGTCTCAGCTGGAAAATCGCCTGTGGCAGCACCATCACCCATACGGTCAAGGAAGTTGATGTCGTTGGCAATTATCTCAGTCTTCTGACGCTTGACACCGTCGTTGCCTTCCCAACTACGTGTCTGTAAGCGGCCAACTACCAATACCTTACGACCTTTTTTGAGATAGTTGCTGGCAAGCTCGCCAAGTTTGCCCCAAGCCACGATCTCATGATATTGCACATCATCGCGCTTCTCGCCGCTGGCATCTTGCCAACTACGATTGGTAGCTACGGCAAAGCTAGCCACTGATTGACCCGATGGTGTATTACGTAACTCCGGATCACGTGTAAGATTGCCCATCACAATTGCTTGATTGAAGTCCTTGGCCATTACTTCTCCCCTTTCTCAGCCGACTTAGCCTCTTTGGGAGCTGGCTGATTGATGTACATAATATCTTCCAATGAAATTACCAGATAACGCATAATCTCTTCGGTAATGCGAAATTTCTGATTGATTTTGGCAACTGATTCGGCTGGCATCTCAACACCATAGAAAACATAGAGTCCCCATTCTTGGTGCTTGATAGGATAAGCTAGCTTGCGCTTGCCCCAACTGTCCTTTTTGACAACCTTACCACCAGCTGTAGTGATGATCTGTTCTATTTTTTTGGTCGCAGCCTCGATATTGATCTCGAGGTCTGGATGTAGCAGCACGGCTACTTCGTAATTACGCATAGATTTCCTTTCCTTGGGCTCCGCCAAATTTGGCGATTGGCTTCGATATATTCATCGAAGCAAAAAGGTTAGTATTATTAGCAACTTCGGACAATTTTACCTTATAAACCGCTTACAGTCAAGGTATACTACAGATATGAGTCTGTCTTTTAGACAACGTATCGGCCAGCCAATCGTTGGATTGCAGTCTGGTCTGACCGGCTATCAGCTGAAGGCCTGTTTGATAGACCCCGATACCAACAAGATCGGACTGCTGATAATCGGTAGCAGTCTAGGTAGCAGTCACTACTATGTATTACCACAGGCTGTCCGTGGAATAGATCGCGGTTCTATTGTCGTCAACTCTGAAGAAGATATATCGGACAACGAAGATTTGGTGCGCTACCAACCCCTGATCAGATTTGGGGCCAAGCTAATTGGA
Organism: uncultured Candidatus Saccharibacteria bacterium; assembly: GCA_964637185.1. Taxonomy (GTDB): domain Bacteria; phylum Patescibacteriota; class Saccharimonadia; order CAILAD01; family BJGX01; genus CAZSVP01. Next base: position 1,998 of record CAZWVB010000020.1, read on the forward strand.
GCCAAGGTCAAGACAATAAACGACACCAAACTAGGAACTATAATAGACTTCAGCTTCGACAAAACCACGTTTGACATCTGTAAATTAGAAGTAAGATCACGATGGCTGCTAATGCCTTTGGCCAAAAACCTCATAATTACTCGCAAACAAATCATCAAAATTGAGCGCGATGTCGTGACAGTCAAAGAAAATACCGTCAAAAACCAAAAAGCTGCACCGGAGTTGTTGCCTGTCTCAAGCTAATCATTCATAATAAGATAAAACAAAGGAGGGTGTGTTGGTTGTAATACTTATGTGGCTCGTGGTAGCAGCTATCGTGTATCGGTTTGTTCTGAGTAAGAACTGATATCTTCAGTAGCAGATTTTACCAAATCATACGAGAAACCGCGCTGCAGCAGATAATGCTGCAGCTTTTGTTTGTCCACATTTGCAGAGCGCAACTTTTTGTCAATCAATTGCCTGATGGTAAACTCATCACCCAACTCAGCACTTTCTATGGCCTGTTGAGCAATATCTCTGCTGATACCCTTGGTCGCAAGCTCAGCCAGCAACTGACGCCGCGAACGATGCCGTGTGGCTAGCCTGTCTCTTACCCAAGCACCTGCAAACTCAGCATCATCAAGATACCCTAGCTGCCTCAACCACGTCATGATATGGTCAACCTCGCTGACATCTACCTTTAGTCTTCTCATGTATTGTCGCATTTCGAGCTCCGAGCGTCTGCGAATAGCCAAGTAGCGCAAACAACGATCCTTGAGCTTGCCGTCCGCGGAAAGTTGTTTGAGTTGGGCGATTTGTGCGCTGTCAAGTTGCTGATTGATATGATAGCCAGATGTCTGGACACTAAGCTCGGACAGTGAGCAAACAAACTTCCGATCTATAAAGATGTTGAAATATCCTTGGCGTCGTTTTTGGGCCTGGATATCAGTGATATTGGCCACTGCTACGTCGCGTTGGCCTCACGTACGGCTTTTTCGATTTCAGTCATTAGCTTGGGGTTGTCTTTGAGAAACTGTTTGGCAGCCTCACGCCCCTGGCCAATCTTCTCGCCCTGGTAGGCATACCAAGCACCGGCTTTTTGGACAATACCACGATTGGTAGCTAGATCAATTAGATCACCAGCTTTGGATATGCCCTCGTTGTACATGATGTCAAACTCAGCTATCTTAAATGGCGCTGCTATCTTGTTCTTGACTACTTTGACTTTGACGTGGTTACCAATAACATTGTCAGCATCTTTGATCTGCTCAGTACGACGTATATCCAGTCGGACCGATGCATAATATTTGAGAGCGTTACCACCAGCTGTGACTTCTGGGTTGCCAAACATGACACCTATCTTCATACGTAGCTGGTTGATAAACACTACTGTGGTCTTGGACTTGGCGATAACACCAGTCAATTTGCGTAGAGCCTGGCTCATCAGGCGAGCCTGCAAACCGACGTGAGCATCCCCCATCTCGCCTTCGATCTCAGCTCGCGGCACTAGAGCAGCTACAGAGTCGACTACAACAATATCAACAGCGTTGCTACGTACTAGGGTCTCACAAATCTCTAGAGCCTGCTCGCCGGTGTCAGGCTGGGATATAAGCAAGTCATCGAGGTTGACCCCAATACGTGACGCGTACTCAGGATCCAACGCATGTTCGGCATCTATAAAGGCAGCCAATCCTCCTCGCTGCTGTACCTCAGCAACTACGTGCAAAGCCAAAGTGGTCTTACCACTACTCTCTGGGCCATAAACTTCAATAATACGACCCTGCGGAAAACCGCCACCCAGTGCCATGTCCAGTGAGATACTACCTGTTGGATAGGTATTAACAGCTACCTGCATCCCCTCTCCTAGTCGCATGATCGAGCCTTTGCCAAATTGGCGTTCGATTTGTTCTACTGCTAAATCAACTGCTTGCAAACGAGCCTTCTTATCCGGATCTGCCTTTGTCACCTTGGTCTCCTTGGGTTTAGTTACTGTGGCTGTACTCATATGCCTCCTGTTTGGTTAGTGTTCGTATATACTATACCGAACAAAAAACATACGTGTCAACATATTCATATGCAATTTTATCAAAAAATCGTTGGCTAGCCTAAATCAATGATTGCTTTTCGCCAACTCACCATCTCATAGAGACAGTAAGCGGCGATGGGGTCATGCCGACATCGGCCGGCCCGACAGAAAGCTCGCAGCAAATGAGCGGTAGGCCAAGACGAACTCATGCGGATGGTAGCCCTGCCTACGAAGATCGGCCGCCAGCACAGAGTCACTGCCTTGATTGTCGCCGAGCTGGCCCATCAACGTGCAACCATGTGCCACGATGTACTCGAATATCGCTCTATTTACCAACTGAGTTGGTGTGATTCCTTCGGCTCTAGCCAGCGCCAGCACAGCCGTCGTCTGTACCCGATCGAGCTCGGCCTTGATCGGCAAAGGTTCGCGACAGGCCAGATAGTCATTGACTGAGCGCGGCAGCTGCATGGGCACCAACCCACTGTGTCCAAACCGACTGGACAAACGTAGGTCGGCCTGTTGTTTGCCAATCTCATACCTGATCTGGATGCTTCGATCGCCAAGCTCACGACGGAGATAGCCAAGTAGTGCATCGATACGTAGATGACGCGCCTCGCCCAAGTTCATGGGCTGTCGCAGCCACTGTTCACCTTCCAGCTGACTGGGTGCCAGTCGACCCAGCTGACTTAACAGCTCTTGGGCCGCCTCCAGCTTGGGATAGTACCAGTACAAGAACGTTTTGGTGATGATCAACATCTAATTCCCCCATTTGTCGAGGTTCGAACAGAATTATTGTATGTTTGAAAAAGAATCCGGTAAAGTATAAGGGCAATAGCTACTGGCCAAACTCAGTGTCTTTGTTGAATACCAGATCTAGTTTGGCTTCGCCATCACGGCCAACTTGCCCTAGGTCTTTGCGCGCTACCTTGTTGTTGGTGATAGTTACAGCTGTCGCGCCTCCATTACCAGTGGTTAGCTTGATGTTTTGTTTGGCGCTAAAAAGCTTGCTGCTGCCAGGCAGCATAGTACCGCGAAATGTATCCTGGCCATCTGCACTGATGGATATCCAAGTCGCCTGTTTGTCAACTTTGACCAGGACCTGAACACCATCGATTGTAGTTGCACTCTGTTGATCGGCAGGATTGGGTGTGGCGGCAGCTGCAAAACTTGCAGTATAATTCTTGACCAATTCAGCAGCCTTACCCAGCTTATTACGAGAACGTATATTTATTGTGTTCACGCCGTTTATCAAAGATACTTGTTCACTAAAATTACCATCAACACCTATCAATACCGGTGATCCATTGATAAATAACTCGCTGCCAGGATCGGTCTGGCCAGCCAAGATGATGGTGGGTGTGGTCACAGTATCGTTGACAGGATTGGTAATAACAATCTTTGGAGGTACAGTTAGCTGCAAAAATTGCCAACCTATGTAACCAAATACTACCAATACGGTCAGAACGCCTAGCAAGACTACTAGAAGTCGGGGGGTCAACACAAACCGCCGCCCCTCGATCGGCTTGAGTGAACGCCAACTAGAGCTGCGTTTGAGCTTATTCTGTCCAGCATGAGCATTACGCTCCCTACTATATAAACGCATGATCTCATGAGTATCAAAGCCAAGATACTCGGCATAGTTTTTGACAAAACCCTTTGTATAAACCGTATCAGGCAGCCCGTCGTAATCGCCAGCCTCGATCTTATGCAGATAGCTAGCACGAATACCAGTGTTTTTCTCAACCTCTTTGAGGGTAATACCCAGCTCCTCGCGTTGGGTACGCAACAACTTGCACAAAGGGATATGAAGTTGTTTGGACTTTGGCTGCTCCATTATTCAGACTGTTCTGGAGCGCCGCCACCCACCTCTTCCATACTACTTATCAAGACCTCGCGCGGACGAGCACCATCGGCCGGCCCAACAATACCTTGCTCCTCTAAAATATCTATCAACCGCGCGGCACGCGCATAACCAACTCGCAAACGCCTTTGAAGAACACTGGCGCTAGCTTTGCCGTTTTGTAATACCACTTCGATAGCTTGGTTGAGCATTGGATCATCACTGTCGTCGATCGATCCACCACCGCCACCAGGCATCTTAACCGACTGGGTAGTGACTTCTTCGTTGTATTCAGCAGCCCGCTGTTCGCGCAAGAATGTATTGACGTTTTCAATCTCTTTGTTGGATGTGAATACACCCTGGATACGCTTAGGCTTAGTAAAATCAGGATCCAAGAATAGCATATCACCATTGCCAACTAGCTTCTCTGCGCCCATTTGGTCAAGAATTGTACGTGAGTCTATCTGGCTAGCAGTCCGCAAAGCAATGCGGCTGGGGATGTTGGCCTTGATGATACCTGTAATCACGTTGACATCAGGTCTTTGTGTGGCCAAGACCAGATGCATACCGGCCGCACGACCCATCTGGGCTAGACGTACTACCAGGCCTTCGACTTCTTTGGCTGCCACCATCATAAGGTCGGCCAGCTCGTCGATCAGTACAACAATCGATGGCATAGCATCTTCGCGATGGCTAACATTGTAATCAGCAATATTCTTGTTGTTGGTCTCGGCAAACAATCTATAACGCCGCTCCATCTCCGCTACCGCCCATTTGAGCGCCGATATCGTACGATCAGGCTCAACAATCACTGGTGCCAGAAGATGAGGTATGCCATTGTAAGGAGTCAACTCAACGCGCTTGGGGTCCACCAGTATCAGTTTGAGCTCGCTGGGGCTATTGCGATACAACAGACTGGTAATCAGAGCATTGATCATAACACTCTTACCAGACCCAGTGGCACCAGCTACCAGAAGATGAGGCATTTTGGCTAGATCAGCCACCATGATCTCACCGGTTACGTCGCGGCCTAGTACAAAGCTGAGTTTGGCTTTGTAAGCATCCATGTCCTTGCTGCCCAAGATATCTTTGAGGCGCACCATGGCAGCCTTCTTGTTGGGCACTTCCACACCAACCAGGCTTTTGCCAGGTATTGGTGCCTCAATACGAATCGGGTGAGCAGCCAGAGCGAGTGCAAGATCGCGATCGAGAGTGGTGATCTTGTTGAGCTTGACGCCGTCAGGTGGTTTGAGGCTGTACTGGGCTAC
>CAZWVB010000021.1:0-3078 GCA_964637185.1 uncultured Candidatus Saccharibacteria bacterium
CAGAAGGTATTTGATCTATTTCACCGTCTTGATTTCAAAAGTTTGCTTAGCCGGCTTCCAGCTGGCAAGGCTACAGAGACCAAATTGACTGGAGAGCAACCTTCAGCTGAAGCAGCCCATCGCAGACACCTTGCATCAGCTACATATCATTGTGTAAATTCCGAGTCTCAGCTGACGGAGCTGGCCCAAAAGCTCGGCAAGCAGAAAGTTTTTGCCTTTGATACCGAAACCACCAGTGAGGATCCGATCGATGCTCGCTTAGTGGGTATGAGTTTTGCTATGACCGAGGGCGAGGCTTACTACATACCACTTACGCACATCAAAGCCGACGAGCACGTCAAACAAGCCAAATCTGGCCAAACTAGCTTACTGACCCCCACAGCCGAGGATATGGAGCTGGCCGCTGGCCAGCTGTCAGTCGCGACGGTGTTGGATGCTCTCAAACCAATCCTTGAAGACCCCAAGATTGGCAAGGTCGGTCACAATATCAAATACGACTATGTGGTACTACTTGAGCACGACATCCGATTAGGCCCAATCGTATTTGACACCATGGTGGCGGCATTCTTGCTCAACCCAATTGGTCGAGCTCAGTCGCTTAGCGCTCTGGCCTATGCTGAGCTCGGTATAAGCATGATTGATATCGAGGAGCTGATTGGCAAGAAGGGGCGCGGACAGCTTTGTTTTGACTGTGTGCCGGTCGCCGAAGCCACCCAATATGCTGCCGAAGATGCCGATATCACCTGGCGTTTGTACACCAAACTGGCTCAGTTGCTATCGCAACAGCCACTAGGGAGCAAGAAATTGGTTCAACTAGCCGAGTCTGCCGAGTGGCCTCTGATCCCAGTGCTTGGTGATATGGAATACGCTGGCATTCGTCTGGACACCAAGTTTTTGGCTAAACTATCCAAACAATACGATGCCAAAATCGACAAAGTCCAGCAAAAGATTTGGAAGCTGTCTGGTGGTCAGTTCAACATAAGCTCGCCAGCGCAATTGCAGGAAATACTATTTGGCAAGCTCAAGATTGATACTGCTGGGCTCAAAAAGACCAAGACTGGCATAAGCACGGCTGCAAGTGAGCTGGATAAGCTGCGTGGAAGACATCCTATCATTGATCTACTGTACGAATACCGTGAGCTTACCAAGCTCAAGAGCACCTATATCGATGCTTTGCCATTGCTGGTAAAACAAGATGGGCGCATCCATACGAGTTTTAACCAAACCATCGCTCAGACAGGTCGACTGAGTAGCATCAATCCCAATCTGCAGAATATTCCAATCCGGACTGAGCTGGGGAGGGAGATCCGACAGGCCTTCGTGGCCGACGAGGGTAAAACACTGGTAAGCGCAGACTTTTCTCAAATCGAGCTACGCTTGGCGGCTGAGCTGAGCCATGACCAGCCGATGATCGAGGACTTCAAGTCCGGCACCGACATCCATACTTTGACTGCCGCAGAGATGTTTGACATCAAGCCTTCGGAGGTGAGTAGCGAGCAGCGCCGGGCAGCTAAGACTATCAACTTTGGCGTACTGTATGGTATGAGCCCGCATGGGCTGAGCGTAGCGGCCGGGCTTGATTACACCCAAGCCAAAGACTTTATCGACCGATATTTCAATCTTCGCAAAGGCCTGGCGGATTACATAGAGCAGCTCAAAGTTCAAGCTAAAGCCCAGGGCTATACCGAGACCATGTTTGGCCGTCGTCGCCCCTGTCCAGATATCAACAGCAGCAATTTTGCAGTCCGCGCTGCTGCCGAGCGTGCGGCGGTCAATATGCCTATGCAAGGTACGCAGGCTGATCTGATCAAACTCGCGATGGTACGGATAGCACCAATACTGCCGGAGGGCGCAGATATGCTACTACAGATCCATGACGAGTTGATTGTGGAATGCAATCAGGCCGACGCGGGCAAGGTGGCTCAGTTGATGCAGAAGGAGATGGAAGGCATTGCCAAACTCCAGGTACCGATAGTAGTTGATACTTCAACTGGCGATAACTGGGGAGAACTATAGTGTCCGAGGTAAACCTTCGAGTTGCCGCCAAGGCTGTCATAGTGCACGAGGGCAAAGTCTTAATCGTCCGCGAAGCCAGTAGTTACCAGGAGGGAAGCAAGCTAGGACAGTATGGCTTGGTGGGCGGCAGAATCGATCCCGAGGAGTCTTTTTACGATGCCCTGGATCGTGAAGTAGCCGAAGAAGTAGGTTTACAAATTAAGCCGATTCGACCATTGCACGTTGGTGAGTGGTGGCCTGAGATCAAAGGCGTGAAAAACCACATCGTAGCGATTTTTATGGAGTGTAGTATGGTAGATGGAAACATCAAACTAAGTGAAGAACACGATGACTACCAGTGGGTGGATCTTGAGAATATCAAAAAATTACTAGTTATGGAACCAGATAAATCAGTGGTTATTGGTTTCCTAGAGTCCATATAGTCTAAATCAAGAACTATAGCTTAATCCTAAGCCGAGAATACCAAAAAGTTTGTTAGCCTTTTTCGGAGGCAACAATTCTTAAGTTGTAAAAACCTGGTGGTTTTCCAGAATTTGCCTCAAAAAGATTTGCAAAAATATAAGTTTCAACAAATGAGAACCCCTCAGTGGTTGGATATAGTATAGTGCGTTCGATGTATCCTTTTTGGTCTTCTTTGTCATCTACTAGAGCATCACCAAACTTACCATGGTGCAGTTCCAATAAGCGCTCTAACAACAGCCTATTTATTTCCATAGCATGTTCTCTTGATTCCTCTGATAGTACCTTATCGTCTTCACTATATAGAACAACTTCGGTTTTTAGGTCGTTCTGGATAGGAACACCTGGATGTTTTGGTGCCTCCTCTTTTAGGTTCTCAATCTTCCATTCATTGCTACCAGGTTGATTTGGATTGCCTACAAGCTCCTGAACTCGCCGTGTCCTGGCTAAATCAACGGCTAGTTCAAGCGCTGCTGGGTCTTCTATATTATCTAGCCCGGATTCTTTCGGTAGATCTTCCATATTTCAATACTAGCATGGGTTTTGGCTCACCCAAAATCTAGACTCTAGTAGAAAGTTTCTAGATTCTAAACTTAGGGAGAG
>CAZWVB010000021.1:3178-6038 GCA_964637185.1 uncultured Candidatus Saccharibacteria bacterium
CGGGGTGGCCACACCGACCATGCCCAGCATCACGATCGGTAGAAACATGATGATGTGCGCCCCTGATAGATAACACAGCCAGACCGTATCCTGGATGACTTTCTGCAGTCGATCGCGCATGGCTTGTCCTCCTAACGGACGATCGAGGGTGCCTGACCGACACCACCTGGGTTGAACGGCTTGGGTTGATCTGGTACAGATGCCGCGATTGCTGCGACGACAACCATACAGATGCATCCCACTACGATGAAGATCAGCAGAGCGCGCAAACATCCCTTCATGGCAGTTCCTTCACTACGTAGCTAGGGGCTGCTTGTGGCTTGTGGCTCTCGATGACAAACATCACTGCCATGAATACCACGAGCAGGCTCGCGAGTAGTCCAAACGATGCCTTACGCCACCGCGTAACCGATTGACGCCGACTGCTATAGGCCCAGATGGTTAGCCCTAGAGCACCAATCCAGCCTACCATGGAGACCATACCGATGATCCCCAGGACGATATCTTGCCCGGTGGCCATGGTAGCCTCCTTTCGTCGTGATTGTCGAGGTGTTCGCAAATCCAAAAGAAACCAGATCTACGATCTGGCTAACTATACCATAAATATCTATTTTTGTCTACTCCCAAAATCTTTAATACTTAAAAACTTTGGGAGAACGGCAACCAACTACTTTGCATTCCACCCCCGACCAAACTTCTTATAGCAGTCGGTATGTTGTCAACCTCAGACTGTCGAGGTGGACGGCGGAGTTACCGGTACACCCGGGTCCTTTTGGAGCACGGTTGCTCTTGGTCCTTCGCCGGGCTGGAGACAGGCATTCGTGTCCTTGTATGCGAACTGCAACAAGGCCGCGTAGCCACCCGACTTCACATCGGGGACACCACACTCATGCATGACTGTGGCGCCAGAGTCTCCGATCACCACCGCGTATTGCCAGCCGGCGAGGCAGTTGCCAACGCCAGGCGGCACATGGTGGCTCCGTATGATCTCATCTGCCTTCGACTCGATCTTGCCCTTGGCCTCGGACGAGACAGGATTGCCGAAGTACAAGTAGACGATACAGACACCCTGATCGAACAAGGCGAACATCTCGTCCTTGTTCTTCTCCAAGACGTCGATGGCGGCATCAGGATCGATGCCACTGTCCGACTTGACCCAAGTCGGCGGGGACTGAGAGGTAGGGGTCTTGATGTTGCCGTCACCGGCATCCATCTGACCGCTGCAGGCGGTCAGGGCGATCAAGACCAGGGTGAACAGGGACAAGAGCGGCCGCTTCATGGCGCGCTCCTTTCGTGTTGGTTGTCGTTGTGGGGTGCCGATCCGATACCTCACTACTCTAAGTGAAAGAGTTTTCAGATATCCGATCAACAGCGCGATACTATCATAAAGCTTGCAAAAAGTCAAGTGCATTCTGGTTTACTTGATACTTCGGCCTGAATACCTGATACTGGGGTTTATGCCAGAATTGCCAGAAGTAGAAATAGTTCGTCAGGGCTTGCAGCAGTACGTTGCTGGCAAGGTGATTAAGTCGATCAAATCAGATTGGGCTAAGTCGCTGCCTGTCAGCAATACCGATATCAATCAGTATATTGTTGGCTCTACTATTCTGTCTGTTGATCGTCGAGCCAAGGTATTGTTGATCCACTTGAGTAGTCAGCATACTCTTATGGCCCATCTCAAGATGACAGGCCAGTTGGTATTTGTGAGCCGTTCCGAACACTTTGGTGCTGGTCATCCCAATGATAGTTTGATTGGCCAACTCCCAGATAAGTCCACTCGGGTTATCATCACATTTGCCGATGGTAGTCACCTGTATTTCAATGATCAGCGCAAGTTTGGTTGGATCAAACTGGAGCAAACCGAAGGCATTGCAGATCGAGTAGAATTTTTGCGCAAGCTTGGCCCTGAGCCAGTAGGTGAGCAATACAATTTTGCGGATTTTCGGGTAGCGCTGCAGAGGCGGGCTCGAACCAGTATAAAAGCAGCTATTCTCGATCAGTCAGTTATCTCTGGTGTGGGTAACATTTATGCTGATGAGGCGCTGTTTGCAGCTCGTATCCATCCTGCTACTAAGGTGGCTGATGTCAGTACGATCAAACTCAAACGCTTGTTCACGGCTCTGCGCGAGGTGATGCTGCTGAGTATACGACATGGCGGTAGTAGTGATCGCAATTATGTGAATGCCAAGGGTGAGAAGGGGAGTTACCTGCGCTTTGCCAAGGTATTTCGTCGCGAGGGCCAGCCCTGTCTTGAGTGCGGTGGCCAGGTAGTCAAGATCAGGGTCGCGGGACGTGGCACACACATCTGCCCAGCCTGCCAAAAACTACCCAAGGAGGGGAAATGATCTTATATTTCTACGGCGACAACGACTATGGTATAGCCCAAGCTATCAAGGCTCTGCGACAGAAGTATGTCGAGAAGGTCGGCGATAGTTTGGAGTACGAGCGACTCGACGCCAAAGAGGTTGGGCTGCAGCCAGTGCTAGATATGATCGCCACGGTGCCGATGTTTGCCACTAGCCGCCTGATCGTGCTAGACAACCTAGCTGCGGCCAAACCAGAGGAGATCCAGCTGCAGAAGCTGGTAGATAGCGCCGATAGTACCACAGTGATAGTGATAGCCGACCCTAGCCCCGACAAACGCAGCCGTATCTACAAGCAGCTCAGCAAGCTCAAAGGTGCCAAACAGTACGCCAAACTCAGTCAGCCTCAGCTGACCAAGTGGCTGCAGACCCAAGCGCAGCAACAAGACTCGCAGATAGATGCCGCTACAGCCAGTTTTTTGGTTGACTGGGCTGGGGCTGATCAGTGGACATTACATCATGAGCTTCAAAAACTTGCCATAGTTGAAAAAATTACC
>CAZWVB010000022.1:0-5854 GCA_964637185.1 uncultured Candidatus Saccharibacteria bacterium
ACCATAGCCGTATTATACCAAATCTGTATTAGTCCGAATCAGTAGGTAATTTGTTTAGTACTTGTCTGAGATTGATACCTTTGCCCAGTACTGGTTGAAACAAATCCCCGACCCGCCTGATACGCGAGCTAGTGTTCGCTATAGTGAATTTTGTAGGATCCAACCCCTTTTTTATCTCATCCCAATGTAGCGGAGTTGAAACACTGGCAGATTTGGTGGGGCGCACACAATACGCGCAGGCCAAAGTCTGACCCTCGCTATTTTGCAAATAGTCTAGGTATATTCGGTGATGACGTTTTTGTGGATTGCGCTCTAGACTAGTAAGTGTGGGTGTACGCTCGTGTACCAAAGTCACTAGCAGCTGCGCGAATTGGCGTGCTTGATCGTAGCTATATTTGGCACCCATTGGTATGAAGACGTGTATGCCAGTCTTGCCGGAAGTCTTGGGGTAACTTGGTATTTTAAGCTCCTCACAGACCTGATGGACTACTATGGCGACCTCGACTACTTTTTCAAAGCTTACTCCTTCTGGGTCCAAATCGACTACTACCCAATCCGGTTTGGTAAGTGATTTGAGTCGTGAGTTCCAGGGATTGATCTCAATACAGCCAAGTTGGACCATGTAGCGCAGAGTTTTAATATCATTGCATATCAAATATTCAACTTCCTTGTGTGCTGATTCACTGTGAATGGAGGTGGTTTTGGCCCATGATGGAGCAAAACTAGCAATGTCTTTTTGAAAAAAGGCCTGACCCTTGTAGCCATCAGGTTGACGTAGCAAGGACTGTGGACGATCTTTGAGGTAAGGCAAAATTGTATCAGCAACAGACTCATAGTACTTGAGTAAATCACCCTTAGTCAGGTTGGCTTCGGGCCAAAATACCTTGTCCAGATGCGTCATCACTAGATCGCTATCTGCTGTTTTGGGCATATTACCAATCTTGCCACTCCCCTGCTGCTGCTCACGTACCACCTGCGATGCTGGCTTGTCATCACGTAATCCTACAAATACTGGCTGTCGCAATGACCCTTCGCTGGTCCACTCGGCGAATTTTACTTCGCATACCAGCTTGGGTCGCACCCAATGTACTACGTCGTTGGCTTTGGGCACCTCGGTAAATGGTGATTCCTTGACTTCTAACTTGGATAATTTGTCATGCAATTGTTTGAGTACAGACGGGTCCATTCCGGTGCCGACATGACCTGCAAAAATCAATTTATTTTTATCGTATACACCCACCATCAGCGAACCTAAATCTTCTCGGCTACCACGCGGCTCGGTGTAGCCACCTATTACTACCTCTTGACGCTGATGAGTTTTGATCTTGAGCCAATCACGAGTGCGTTTGCCACTTTGGTAGCTACTACTAATTTTTTTGGCCATGATACCCTCAAGGTTGTTTTTAGCAGCTTGGTCGAAGAATGCTTTGCCATTCACCGTCACAGGCTCGCTATAGCGGATTGGTGATGATTTTGGTATCAACTTTTTGAGCTGGGCTTGGCGCTCATTGAGTGGCAAATCACGCATATCTTGGCCGTCAAGCCAAAGCAGATCAAACACATAGTACACTAGCTCACCTTGAGGTTGGCTGGCCCAATTTTGCAGCCACTCAAAATGAGGTTGACCGTGCTTATCTACTGCCACGATTTCGCCATCCACCAAACACGGCTTACCAAGCTGACTGAGCGACACATATATATCAGCAAATTTGTTGGCAAAGTCTGAGCCGTTGCGTGAATACAATTTGGCATGCTCTCCATCCCAACTACCCAGACCTCGATAGCCGTCCCATTTGATCTCAAAGCTCCATTCGGCACCATCAAAAGGTTCATCTACTAGTGTAGCAAGCATTGGTCTGACGTGCTGAGGCATGGCCTTGTGAGCGCGTTTGCGAGTAATTGTTTTTGGTACGCTGGGCGTTGGCTTCGCGTACTCATCACCCTTTTTGATAAGTAGCCAAGCATTTTTTTCAAAATGTTCATTTTTTATCAATGCGAATTCACCTTTGAGATGCTGCCCGTGTAGTACAAAAGTAAGATGGCCTTGGCGCAACCCAGATCTTATAGCACGTGTTTGATCCATGGTCTGTTCGCGCGGCTCATAATAGCCATGATCGTATATGCTGACAGTACCAGCCCCATAGTTGCCTTTTGGTATCCGCCCTTTGAAATTGAGGTATTCTATCGGGTGATCCTCGGTCTGGATAGCCAGATGATGCTCGTGCGGATCAAGACTGATACCTTTGGGTACGGCCCAACTTTTGAGCACGCCATCTAACTCAAGTCGGAAATCATAATGTAAATGGCTGGCATTGTGGCGCTGGACTACAAAGCGCAGTTTGTGACCTTCGTGGTGAACACGACCTTTGGGCTCAGGAGTTTTACCAAAGACTCTCTTATGTAAATACTCCCGCAGGCCCATAGCTATTGGTGTGCCAAACTATCCTTGAGAGTCTGAGCCAAATCCTTGGCTGTGGTGGGTCTTGCAGGAGGACTGGCAGTAGTAATTTTCTTGCCTTTGAGTTTGTGATCGATTAGTGCTTTTAGTTCCTCAGTATAAGTATCGTGCCACGCTTTGGGATCAAATGGTTTACTATGTTGGTTGATCAATTTGATAGCCATACTAAGCTCTGTTTTGTCTATTTTGGCGCCACCCACATTGAGCTCAGCTGGATCGCGCAGATCAGCCGGCCAGCGGAGCTGATTGAGCACCAAAATATTGCCAATTGGCTCGATCGCAGCCAGGCTTTCACGGCCGTGTAGTACAAAACTTGCGATTGCAATACGATCAGTCTGATCAAGCGCCTCGCGTAGCAGATGGTATGTCTCATTGGCATTTTCATCGGGCTCTAGATAGTACGGCTTGTCGAAATAACGTGAATCCAACTCACCCGACTGTACAAATTGTTTGATAGTAATATTCTGAGTTTTGTGAGCATTGGCTTTGTCAAAGTCCTCCGCTGTTACTACTACGTACTCACCCTTTTGGTATTCATAGCCCTTAACTATATCTTCGTAAGGAACTTCATGCCCGTCATCGGCAACCCTTTTGTAATGGATTGGCGAATGATCGCGTTCACGTAGCATATCAAAACCAATACCCTCGTGCTTGTCGCTGCCCGAATACATCCGTACTGGGATGTTGACTAGTCCAAAATTGATTGATCCGTCCCATATAGCTCGCATAGTCTTATTATACACAATCGTCAAATCATGGTTACGGCTATCACGATGATGGAGTATGATGTTGGTATGACTAGACATCACAAAATCATCCTGGCTGTACTTATTGTCATAGCTATAACAGCAGTGATTTTGATTGGACTGCTGTATATTTTGTCGGTAAGCCTGGTACGCAGGCCGGCGGCAGATCTCAAATCAGGCACGGTAGAAAAACCGGCGAGCGTACAGCTAGATCCGTTGCAGGTCGAGGCCATACGCAGCAGAAGTTACCAAGCTAGCCCTATCACCGTTGAACAAAACCTAGGGACATCCGATGGTTTCACCAATCAAATAGTCTCGTACCAATCTGACGGACTCAAAGAGTTTGCTCAGATCTACACCCCTACTAGCGACCCACCTGCTGCTGGATGGCCAGTGATAATACTTAACCACGGCTATATCGATCCTACTAACTATCAGACTTCCAACACGCCCACCTACCAGAACCTAATGGTACGTTTGGCGCAGGCTGGCTTTGTGGTGATCAAACCCGATTATCGCGGTCATGGCAACAGCCAGGGTGCGCCCGAAGGTGGTCATTTTTCACCAGTCTATAGCTATGATGTGCTCAATTTGGTATCTAGCGTGCAACAATATCCGGGCTTTGATCAAAACCGTATCGGTATGATAGGTCATAGCTTGGGTGGACACGTAAGTCTTCGCGCAGCCGTGAGTAGCTCACAGATCAAAGCTACAGCTTACCTCTCGGGAGTAGTGGGTTCGATCTACGATATTCTTTACAGCTGGCCCAATAGCCCAATGCCTGCTGATCGGCCGGCCATTGTGCAATCCAAACGCGAGGAGCTGCTACAAAAGTATGGCGACCCCAAAACTAATCCTGAGTTTTGGAACAGTGCATCGGCTATCAACTATGTATCAAACATCACTGGCAAATCATTGGTTTTTGCGAGTATGTCCGACAGTGTGGTACCAGCTCAATTCTCTACCAATTTGGTTGCTGCACTACAAAAAGCTGGCAAACCGGTGGAATACTTTACTGTGTCGGGCGATGATCATTTATTTTCTCGTAATCAAGCGGAGGTGGTAAAACGAGTGGTGGTATTTTTCCAAAATAATCTTTAAGCAAAAACCCTCCGAGCTGGAGGGTTTTGCGCAATATTGCGTCAGGGGTTACTCAAGTGATTTCATTTCGCCGCCGTGGGCTATCAAGGCGTATAGCACGAGAGCATCAATTACCAATAGAACCACTGCCCATACCGGATATATTGGCAAAAATGCAAAGGTTGCAATTGCGCTAATAGCCACGAACAACACACCTACTACTCTGCCCCAGGTTTGGCCAGCCAATATGGCAAGGCCTACCAACAATACTACCAAGCCAAGCAGCATGTGTATCCACCCCCAAGTTGAGTAGTCGAAGAACCAAACAGTACTCTTGCCTACGAGGTAGATATCGTTTTTGAATAATGCTACAAATCCGGTGATCATCTGGAATATACCCAGTATCACCATATATACTCCAGCGAAGGCCACCCAGCCGACCCAGCCGGTTACTTTTTGTTGTGCCATGTCTCTTATTCTCCTTATGGTTATTCTTTAATTTTAGTACTAAAGTACACACTGTCAACTACCATATTTTTTGATACCTATCTGCTGTACAGGCCAAAAACATTTATTGGGCTAACCCTACCTTATCTGTTTCAGTGTCTCGAGTTCTATTTCCAGATCTGACAATCTGTTTGAATGATTTTACCGGCATCTTTGAGCGCCTGGTTGTAAATGTCAGGAGCTAGGTTTTCCATAACAATATCAATTAGGTCTTCAGCCAGAATATAACCGAATTCTGAGTCACCCTGATCATCTAACCGTGTTTGCAGCTCTTCGGCGCACTTTTTGCGCAACTGCTTGGTGGATATGTCCCACTTGCGTCTCATGCACACAATAATAACATCTGGTGATCCCACGGGGAATCGAACCCCGATTGCCAGATTGAGAATCTGGTGTCCTAACCGTTAGACGATGGGACCATGGTGATTAGCAACTATAACATATTTACGGCTACTTTACTAGGTTAAATGCTATCTGTGTAACATTTTTTATTGTATTTTTTACAAATCATATTGTAGCGTTTGGTGTCGCAAGCTATGATGCTAATAAGTTTTGTTTTTGTGAGTGTGAGAGTTGACAACAAGGGGGGCTAGTTCGTATTATGTTCGTTGGTGTGTGTGAACTTACGAAAGTTCTTATGTTTAGTGTAAAATATCAACAAAGTAGCTACATATAGTGCTACTATGATATGTAATACGCTACATGTAGTGTAGGGCGGAAATAAAAATGCTTAAGGTGGAGGGTGAGATATGAGTTTCACGCAAATAAAGAAGCGCAACGGTCAGATAGCAATTTTTGATCGAATGCGTATTTATCAAGCAATTAGTAAGGCCAGTAGCTCGGCCGAGGGTGAAATACCCGTAGAGCAAATAGACATATTGGTGGATGGCGTAGTTGCTGGACTCGAGGAGCTATTTGCTGGTGAAATTCCAGATGTGGAATCCACTCAAGACTTAGTAGAACGGGCTCTTATGCAAGGCGGTTTTTACAAAACTGCCCGAAGTTTTATTATCTACCGAGACACCCACAAGTCTTTGCGCGAAGCCGCGCAGTCAGAAAAGCT
>CAZWVB010000023.1:0-5530 GCA_964637185.1 uncultured Candidatus Saccharibacteria bacterium
AAAGATGGTAGGCCGAAAGGACTATATCCTAGAAATTTAAGAAGACTAGTCTACTATAGCCTCGACTATACGCTGGAGATCTTCATCCGAATAATAATCAATCACCACTCGCCCACCGCGCGTGGTGGTCTGTAGCCGCACCCTGGTACTCAGCAGCTTCTCTAGCTGAGTGGTCAGATCGTTTTGGATCTGTTTGCGCTTGGCCAGTGGTAATGATTTGGGGTCTTTGGTGGCATTGAAATCGCGAGCATAATCCTCAGCTTGTCGTACTGTGATAGGTTGGCGCAGCATAATAGCTAGTAGCTTGCGCTGGTGGGCGACGTCTTTGCACATCAACAGTGCCCTGGCGTGCCCTTCGCTAATCTTGCCTTCATTGAGGGCTACTTTGGCCGCATGATCAAGATTGAGTAGACGCATAGTATTGATGACAGTTGGCTCAGCCTTACCGACTCGCTGGGCAATTTGTTTGTTGCTGAGATTGAACTGCGTGCTGAGCTTGGAGTACGCAGCAGCTAACTCCATCGGGTTGAGCTCGGCTCGCTGGATGTTCTCAACCATCGCCACCTCTAGCTGCTGTTGTTCATCGAAGCTGCGTACTATAGCTGGCACCGACTTGAGCCCGGCCTTTTTGGCGGCCCGCAAGCGGCGCTCGCCCGCGATCAGCTCAAAGCGACCGGCGGCAGCCTTACTCACCACCAATGGCTGCAATATGCCATGGGCACGGATCGAACTGGCTAGCTCCTCGAGCTCGGCAGCACGAAATTCCTGTCGTGGCTGATGTGGGTTGGGGTCAACTAGCTCAACTGGCAATTCCAACAGCTCGGTCTTATCCAGACGGACTTGTTGTGGCGCGTCACTGGCCACAAAGTCATCAATATCTGTTGGTATCAATGATTCCAATCCCTTGCCCAAACGGTCTGATGTACTCATATCAATATCCCCCTTCTTATACTAATTTGGCGCGAGTCGCTATCTCACGTGATAATTTCTTATAGGCGCTAGCGCCGCGGCAAAACCGATCATAATACAGGATAGGTTTGCCATGGCTAGGTGCTTCTGCCAATCGTACATTGCGCGGAATCACACTGTCAAACAAGTTGCCCTTAAAATGTTTGCGTAGCTCAGTCTCGACCTGAGTTGACAGGCTAGTGCGGCTGTTGTGCATAGTGATAGCTATACCCAGCAAAGCAAGCTTGGGATTGAGGACCTGACGGACCTGCTTGATGGTATTGAGTAGTTGACCCAAGCCCTCAAGAGCGTAATACTCCGATTGGACCGGAATCAGCACGAAATCAGCCGCACTCAGGCCATTGACCGTCAATAGCCCCAGTGACGGCGGACAATCTATCAGAATCACATCATAGTCGAGTTTGGCCAATATACGGCGCAATCTTGTCTCGCGCGCAGAGCGCACCTTGGTCAGCTCTACCTCAGCGGCCGCTAGCACTGAATTGCTTGGTAGCACATCTATCCCCTCAAAGTTGGTCTTGCAGATCACCTCAGTTGCATCGACTCCACGCACCAATACGTCATAGAGTGTTGCTTTGAGCTCGTTTTTGCCGATAGCTAGCCCCGAGCTACTATTGCCCTGCGGGTCAAGGTCAACTATCAACACCCGCTGGCCCGATTTGGCCAGATAGGCTGCGACATTGATGACAGTAGTGGTTTTGCCCACGCCACCCTTTTGGTTGGCAACAGCTATGGTGCGTCTCACTCACCCTCCTATTATTGATATAGTTATTGTAGCATTGCTATGCCAGCTATGACTAGATAGATAATTGGCCCGTGCCTATTGATTTTTGTCGCCCAATTTGGTACAATTCCATATTGTCTCAATAGAGTAACTAACCAGGACTTTCTCATGTGGATAAGAGACATGGCTCGAAATTGGACGGTGGACGTCCGAGCCTTTTTGGTCCAGGTGGGCCAATACTTGTTCAAAAGAGGAAGTTCTAATCAAAGAGGATATCAATGATTGCAGTCATCGAAGCAGGTGCCAAACAGTACCTGGTAGAAGAAGGACAAACTATATCAACTGAGCTCCAAAAAGCCGACAAGACTTTGGAGTTCGCTCCGCTATTGGTAATTGACGGTGACAAGGTACAGGTCGGTACCCCCACAGTCGACGGCGCCAAAGTTACTGCCGAGATAGTCGAGGCCGACCAGAAGGCCGACAAGGTCAAAGTGCTCAAATACAAAGCCAAAAAGCGGCAACACACCCTGACTGGCCATCGCCAGCACCAAAGTGTGATCAAGATCAAGAAGATCAGTACCAAATAGATAATTCTGAATAATACAGAAAGCCCACCTTGGTGGGTTTTTTGTATTATTGACAGCTAGTCGGTGCCGTCTGGCCGGCTATTCGATCTTTCATCCAAGCTATCGTATCAAACAAGCTCGCACTCATGGTACGGTAGTGATCAACCTTGCCAACTGAATCGTAGTATATGACAGCATAGCGGCTAGTATCGTATAGCGAATATTTCACAATATTACCACTTTGACAAAAGCGGTTTTTGGCAGCTGATGACTGGGCTGGCAAGATGACGTTGTCGTGCTGACCTTGATTGAGCAGCTTGGGCGTATTGGTCTTGATGTTACCAACGATGTTTTTGTACATGTCTTCTGCCAATTGCTTGTATGGAACTGTCTTGCGAAGTCCTATCTGCAAAGCCTGCAAAAACTCGCTAGTGTAGACTTGACTAGTACGATTGACACCTACATTGTTTGGCCAATATTGGTTGACGCGGTCGATACATTCACGCAACACATCGGCACGCAAATTGGTAATCCAACGCGGTTGCAGTATACGGTTGGTGGGATAAAGTTGCTGATACCAGTCGCTGTAGCTAACCAGTACATACGGACCAAACCAATTGATATTGGCACCATGATTGATATCCGCCAATGTCTGCTCGACATCAGTCACCGGGCCAAATCCTATCGAGCCCCGCAGTGGCACGTCGGGTGCATAGCTCGGCTGTATCTGGTCTGCCCAATATGCTGCGTGGCCGCCCTGGCTATAACCAGCTACAAAGTTTACGTCCGGCGATAGCTTGGCTTTGGCGGCGTCGAGTCGACGCACTGCTCGAGCAGCGTCGAGCATGGCGCGGCCCTCAAGCTCACCGACCATATAGTGATGGATCCGATCCGGATCGCGCATACCCTCATAGTCAGTAATCACGACCGCAAAGCCTTGCGCTGCATACGCTAGCATATGGCTATCATAGTTGGCCCAGTTGCGGCGCTGTGGCTGCTCTAGGCTGGCAGCACAATCATCACCTATACCAGTGGTGCCAGGTGCAAACACCAATAGAGGTAAGTTCTGATCAGCACCCTGCGGCAAATAAACTCTGGCATAGATCGGCACACTGTCGGTTTTGCCATCCGAGCTGGTATAGCGGATGAGTCGCTTATCAACTGTAGCGCTGCCACGGTCGTAGTTGGGTGTGGTTTGGCGAATGGTTGCAAGTGTTTGATCGGAGTTGTAAGTTGTGACAAGCTCATCACTTAGTAATTTACCGGTAGTAGGCTCAGACTGCTTGGCAGGTGTGGTCGTGGCCTGCTGCGCCGTAGACTTGGTTGGTTCCTGCTTGCGACTTATCCATACCCCATAAGCAATCAGCACTACTATTACGATAATTTCAACTATCAACGCCACAATTGACCAACGGCGTACGTGTCGATCGTGTGTTGTTGGTTGATGTTGTGGCATATTTGCCGAAATATTGTCTGGCCCATTGGTCTTCTTGGGGCTAGGCTTGTCAGTATTAGGCTTGTTGGCTGGCGCGACAGCTCTACCTTTCGGAATTTTTGATTTAGACCGAGGCATTGAGTGGTTTCTCCATAATATACATCGCTACTTTCGCGTCTGACTCTGTGACTACTTTGACTTGAGTAAAACCTTGGTGAGCATAGTAGTCATGATGCCGATGGGTAGCTAGTTGCAGGCGACTTGAGCCTGAGCGGCTGCAGGCTGTTTCAGTCATTGCTAGTAGTTGGCGACCAATGCCCTGGCCGCGTAGCTCGGGCCGTAAATAGACCCAAAACAAAAAGGCTTCATCGCCACGACAATCTGTGATGCTGTATCCGACCAATTCACCAGCCTGGTAGACGCCCAATAGCAGACGATGCGGTTTGGTCCAAGCCCGCACAAAGTGACGCAATCTGTTCTGCGACAAGACAGCGCGATGATAGCTCGCCGGGAAATAATCAAAATCACTGGCCAGGGCGGTCTCAAATAAGGTCTTTAGTTGGGTTAGGCCTAGCAGACTAACTGGTCGGATATCAACTGACATAGAGTAAGTATAACCAGCTAACAATAAGAATACAAAACTAGCCTAGGCTCTGGATATAGTGCTCGGCTTCTAGCGCAGCTTTGCAACCCTCACCGGCGGCCGTAATCGCTTGGCGGTAGTGTGGGTCAGCTACGTCACCGGCCGCATAGACACCGTCTATATTGGTAGCTGTACTGGGCTGGGTCTTGATATAGCCTTTGTCATCTAGCTCGAGCTGGTCTTGGAAGATCCACGTAGCCGGGCTATGGCCAATAGCTACGAACAGTCCTTCGCAAGCAAATTCTTGAGTCTTGTCTGTTTTGAGGTTGTGGAGTTTGACTCCATCGACAAAGTCTTTGCCAAGTACATCAGTGACCTCGCTATCCCAGATGACATCTATTTTGTCATGATCCAATACACGCTGTTGCATAATCTTGCTAGCTCGAAACTGATCACGTCGATGTACCACAGTGACTTTGCTAGCAAACTTAGCAAGTGTCAGCGCTTCTTCCATCGCGCTGTCACCACCACCTACCACTACCACATGTTTGTCGGTGAAGAAAAAACCGTCGCAGGTCGCGCAGGCACTGATACCTTTTCCCATCAGCCGAGTTTCGTTGTCGAGCCCCAGCCACTTGGCGCTGGCACCAGTGCTGATTATCACTGCTTTGGCCTGATACTGCTGTTCACCAACCCATACTTTCTTGGGTTGCGAGTCAAGCGCTACCTTGGTAACCAAATCATTACGAAATTCCGTACCAAATCTTGCAGCCTGCTCGCGCATCTCAGTCATGAGCTCTGGCCCCATAATACCGGCTTTGAACCCAGGAAAGTTTTCAACTTCGGTGGTAAGCAGCAGCTGTCCACCAGGGCTATCACCAGCTATCATAAGTACCTTAAGCGCTGCTCGCGATGCATAAATAGCTGCCGTGTAGCCAGCAGGGCCACTGCCAATAATGATGACGTCATAAAGGGTTTGGGGCATAGTTGTTTTATTATAACAAAGTTACCACCTTCTTTGTGACCAAAGAAGCAAAGTCTCTTGTCACGTTCGAGTATCAATAAGTATTCATTGATCAATTACTTACTATCCTGCGGAACTCATCCGCCACAGGCGAACTCAAACAGTCCTCGGATAGTAGCGTAATTGCTCAATGTCACTTTCTGATCTCTCAAGTGTCAGCATAAAGATCGGGACGTCTTTAACTCCGGCTCTCGAAGATCAGAAAGAGTTAGTAATAGTTTGGCTCTAT
>CAZWVB010000024.1:0-2622 GCA_964637185.1 uncultured Candidatus Saccharibacteria bacterium
TACCGTATTTTGATATGAGTTGTTGTACTTCATGTACAAAACCATTGTTCAATAATTCTTGGGTGCGATGACCAATTCTCTCCTGTAATTCGGCCTTGGGTGGGTTTATACCCACAACTGCTGCATTGAGTTTGATCACACTTCGATCGTCATTCATAGCAGGACCTCTTGTGAGTAACTGCTCTACTCGACGACGATTCTTGAACACAAAGTTTTGACTGGCTTGCGGGTAAAGTTGCTTTGCCAGTTCCGTCAATTGAGTATCATCCAACCTAGCAACTTCTTGTTGTTCCATGCCAGTAGGTTTGCGAAACCTGTAATCATACAAGAGTGCATCCACATACATACCGCTTCCGCCTACGACTACCGCTGTTTTACCGCGTGACTGGATGTTGGCTATGGCATGTTTAGCATCACTAACGAAGTTTGCGACAGTGTACTCCTGATCTGGGATAACCACGTCCAACAGATGGTGCTTTATCATGATACGATCAGTCTTAGATGGCTTAGCAGTACCAATATCCATGCCTTTATATATGGTACGAGAATCCGCACAGATGATCTCGCCATTCAAAGTCTCTGCCAATCGCATTGCAGCACTAGATTTGCCGCTCGCAGTCGGGCCTACGACTACAATTACCTTACTAAAAGCACTGTTTTGGACCATACTAGCTAGTCTATAGACCTATCAGCAACCTTTCCCAATAATGTTGTTATTAGATCATCGATCTTTTGTGCTCCCAGATCACCTTCACCATATCTACGGACAGATACAGTACCGTTGGCAGCCTCTTTTTCACCAACAATTAGAGTATATGGTGTCTTCATGAGCTCGGCGTTACGAATCTTCTTGCCTAACGACTCCGAAGAGTCATCCAAGGTAACTCTCAGACCTTTTTCTTTGCAGACTTGCAAAGTAGCCTTGGCATATTCTGATACCTTATCACTAATCGGCAAAATTCTTACTTGTTCAGGTGCTAACCACAGCGGGAATGCTCCAGCAAAATGTTCTATTAATAGCATGATAAAGCGCTCAAATGAACCCAATATGGCGCGGTGTATCATGACCGGTGGCTGCTGAGTCCCATCTTCGGCAGTGTATTCCAGCCCAAAACGCTTTGGCATAGCAAAGTCCAATTGGATAGTAGCTAGTTGAGTCTCACGTCCCAATGCGTCTTTGAACATGAAGTCCAGCTTGGGACCATATATGGCGGCCTCGCCTTCCATACGCTTTGCACCTAGCTTATGAGACTGTGCTACATCGCCCAACATCTTCTCGGCCTGTTCCCAGTCTGCAGGTTCACCTACATAAGCCTCGGGGGTTTTGGGGTCCCTTACTGAAAGGGAAACCCAGTGATTACCCCATAGGCCCAGGTTTTGATAGAACTCCTTGATGATATTCACCAAAGTATCTACTTCGGTGCCTATCTGGTCTACTCGGCAAAATGTATGACCGTCATCTACTGTGAAACCTCTGGTACGTTGCAAGCCACCTATTTCACCAGGCTTTTCATCACGATACTGCATAGCTTGCTCAATGTATCGAAATGGCAGATCACGATAACTTCTAGGTTTGGAGGCATATATTTGAGTATGATGCGGACAGCTGACGGGTTTGAGAACAAACTCTTGATTGAAGTGACTTTTTACTCTAAATAGTTCTTCTTCAAACTTTTGGGCATGACCAGATGTTTCGTAAAGCTCAATTTTGCCTAAATGAGGGGTCGACACTAGAGTCATATCATACTTTTTACTGATTTCACGCAAAGCATTTCTTATCTCATCTATTAACACGGTGCCCCGCGGTGTATACATTGGCAAACCAGACCCTACCAAATCGGAAAAAGTAAATAAATCGAGTTGTTTACCCAGCTTGCGATGATCACGCTTTTCAGCTTCTTCTAGCATTTTCTTATACTCATCCAATTCGTCTTTGGTTTCAAAGGCTACACCATAGATACGCTGGAGCTGCGGATTCTTCTCATCGCCACGCCAGTAGGCGCCAGCGATTTTAGTAAGAGTAAAAGCGTCTGGATTGATTTCTGAGGTGTTGACAACATGAGGGCCACGACATAGATCCACAAAGTCCCCAGTCTTGTAAACACTGACTGTTGTAACCTTATCAACTGAATTATCTACCAAGTCATCATCTCCAGCGTCAGACAGGGCCGTAGTACCTTTGGATTTTAAGTCCTCCAAAAGCTCTACTTTGTAGTCTTGTTTTTGATCCTTGAAATATTTGATAGCCTCATCAATCGGCCATTCTTCTCTGTTGAAATCAAGCTTACTGCGTACCATGGCACGCATTGCCTTTTCAATATGTTTGAGGTCATCCGTATTGAGTGTTGTATCTAAGTCAATATCATAATAAAATCCGTTGTCTATGACTGGTCCAACTCCAAACTTGGCCTCCGGATGCATCTCTTGTACCACAGCTGCCAATATATGTGCCAAACTATGTCTGATTTCTTCAATTTTTGCTTGCTCTGCCATAATTTACTCCTTATATAACAAAAACCGCCCTGTATCGAGTTCCGCCTCTGGCGGAAGGTCCCACTCGATTTATCCAAAGCGGATCACTCTTGCTCAATGATGACGCCCATTGTGCTTGCGGGGAATGCT
>CAZWVB010000024.1:2722-4576 GCA_964637185.1 uncultured Candidatus Saccharibacteria bacterium
TGGCTGACTTTGGGGTCTGACAATGCTGTATCTACTATCGCCTCTAGATATTTCTCTTTGTTGCCAGTATCGTGCCAGTTACCCTCTATCACCTTACCATATACAGTACTAGATCGAGCAAGCGCATCAATGGCTGTCGATAGATATACCTCGCCTGTCTGGTCTGGCTTTTGGGCTGCCAATATAGGTAGTATCTCGGGAGTCAGCACATACCCACCAATCGAAGCATATAGCGACGGCGCCTGGTCTTTGGCGGGCTTTTCGACTAGTCCGCCTATCTGGAATGAATCATCGGCTATTTCTGCTTTGATCTCAACTATTCCGTACTGATTCACCATATCGGCAGTGGTTTGCATCAGGGCAATCACGCTCTTGCCTGTTTTCTCGTACTCCTCTACTAGCTGTAAGGCACGCGGCTTCTGACTAACACAAAAGTCATCACCCCACAACACCAGAAATGGCTCATCACTCACCAAGTGAGATGCATTGACTATCGGTATGCCATTGCCTACTGGGCCTTTGTGCCGCAGGTATACGAAATTAGCCATTTCACTAATCTTACGCAATTGGCCGGCCATCTCTTGCTTGCCATCGGCAATTAGTTTGGCTTCAAGGTCCTTGCTTTGGTCAAAATGATCCTCAATAGCCCGCTTGTGCATACCAGTAACTATAATTACATCTGTGATACCTGCAGCTACTGCTTCTTCCACCACATATTGGATGACCGGCTTGTCAATGATTGGCAGCATCTCCTTGGGCATAGCCTTGGTTTGGGGTAAGAATCTGGTGCCAAAGCCAGCTGCTGGGATAATAGCTTTGCGGATTTTCTGCATAGATACTAAGTATATCAATACTCACCAGGATATTGAAAGTTAAGCATTTTTCAGATACAATTACTGCTATTGTGGGTCCTTAGCTCAGTTGGCTAGAGCGTTTCCTTGACGTGGAAGAGGTCAGAGGTTCGAGTCCTCTAGGACCCACCATCCAAATACCCCAAATTGTGCTTATACGACTCTTTAACCTGATCTCCGCCAAAGCCTACCCTATCTAGCTTAATACTCTTAGCGAAGAAGCTGCTAGCTGGCAGCATGACCTCAGACGCAAAACGATTATTGATAGTATCACTGATATCCGAGGCGGTCAGTGGCTTACTGGCTATGACCTCTAATGGCAGATACGGTTGATAATGACTTGTCAGGTCGCTCAGATACATACTAATGCGCCTTACAGGCCGAATATTACGAAGCTTTTTCAACAACGTTTTATAATATGTAATGATTTCACTATCTGCATGGAAATTGCGAGTAGTTCTAAGATCGAAATACTCTGACTCAAAATCCACATATAAAATATGTAGGCCCATGTACCGAGCAAAAAGACCCTTGCTGCGAAGCCTCTTACCGAGAGTAGTTGCTATCCTTACACAATATGTTGTGATTTGTTCTATATTTTTCGGAGCGTTGGGAAGTGTCGTAATCTGATGACCCAACATCTTATTTTCAGATGGCGCAGACCTATCCACCTCTACACCACGTAGCCGCAAATACCATTTGACGCCATTAACACCCCAAATACTCCTTAGATACAACATAGACGCGTTATATAGGTCTGTGGGAGTGTATATATCTCGCTGCACAAACTGTCTAGCCATTCGCCTATTGATACCTACCATATCTGTCAAACGCCACTTAGACAACCAATCTGGTAAGTCTCGGCCTATGATAGTAAGACCATTGGGCTTGCGACAACCAGCCGCCATTTTGGCCAGCCATATATTTGCACCAATTCCTATAGAACAAAGTATGTGTTCACTATATTTGGATAACATATTGGATTTAATTTCTTTCGCCAAGC
>CAZWVB010000025.1:0-4496 GCA_964637185.1 uncultured Candidatus Saccharibacteria bacterium
CTATCTCAGCTTTGTCTATTTTTAAACTATTGGTTAGCTCGTGAATGACTTTCTGGCACAAAGCATCAAGTTCTATCTCACTAGCCAATGTCCGTCCAATATTGGTAACAAGCTCTTGGGGGTCATAACGGTCCTTGTAAAAAATGAAATTTGATAATTTCTCAAAGAATCTTAGTAGGGGTGCGAATGTAAAAGCCAGAACAACCGCTAATAGTATATAGAAAGTTTGCTGTTGCAAAACAGTACTATGTTGTATAAAGACATTCGCCAATCGGAAAGCAACAAAACCATAAACTGACCCTATAACCGCGACCGATAAAACATAAGCAACTGAGCGAGTCACTGCGGCACGTATGTCAAATAAACTATGCCTCACAATAGCCACGGTATCGAATGCAATCATAAATATCGTACTGTATATGCCCAATCTTGTAATCGCGGGTGTAACTTCTGTGATATTTGGCAGTATCAGGTTGGTAGTGACAAGAATAACTGTTGTAAACAACAGGCCAAGTAGTACAAGCATTATTTGATTTTTTATTAGGCCTCTGCTTGTACGGTATTTTAATACTAGTAGCACAAAGCCACTAACTATTGAAACACCAACAAATATTAGAAATATTGGATACGCATAGGAAGGTTCGAATACAATTCGAGTCCCTTGATTTTTTACAACATAAGTCAACCCAGATAACACAGATATTATGCTGGCTGATGCCAATATGTAAACTAAATACTTAAGTATTCTTACTTTGGAATGAGTTATCAATGCACAAAACAAAAAGAAGCTCACTGCCATAACTATTGATAATAAAAAATCTAATCTTGAGAGCAATAGTATGGTTACACTATTGACTTTTGCGTCTTCAAAGAAAGTTACAACATTCCAAGCTGCAAAAGAGAATGTCAAAACAGCTAGCGTCCGATTTAGAGCTGCCTTTGGATTGTTCACCAATACAAGCAGCCCGAGCAACAGGTTAGCTATGCAAACAATGGCCAATAGAATATAATCTAGCATAACAATCTCTTATTATAAATCCAAGCTATGCACAAAGACCAGCTCAAAGGCCAAGTTAGTAACTACTACGATGAAGTAGCCGATATTTATTCTGACTTATATAGCGATAAGCTGAGTCAGGCCGAGAATCAGATAATAAAAGAGATGATGCAAGAAAATTTGCCTGGCAAAAATGTTAATGTTCTTGATTTGGGATCTGGTCACGGGCTAGCTCTCGACTTAATGCATTGGGACCAATACACGGGAATTGATATTTCTCCCGATATGGTTAAGCAAGCCAAAAAACAACACCCAAAAGCCAAGTTCGAGGTCGGCGATATGGAGAAATTACGATTTAACAACGACAGTTTTGATTATGTTATATCACTATTTGGATCGGTCTCACATTCGCTAAGCCCATACCAAACTATTTCTGAAATTTATCGTGTGTTGAAACCAGGCGGAAAGATCTTTATTATGCTTTATTCTCAATACTCAATGCATAATATTAGAAGTGTATTTAAGAAAAACGTCGGTTTTGAAAGCATTAGTCCTATCCAAGAATATGAGATTAGAAATCTCAAGGTACGCGGTTCTTTTGCTCGTTTTTATAGCAAACGCAAACTCTTGCATCTATTCAGAAACTTTACGCACATCAGAATATTTGGTTTAAACGCTCTGTATGAGCTTGAATTTTTTAAAAAGAAGATCCAAAAGAACAAAAATGCTTATCGCAGGCTAAAGCGAGACATGATACTCACAAAGATAAACCCAAATTGGGGCCACAGTATCATAATAATTGCAGAAAAGCCTGATAAATAGAGAAGGGGCACCCTCACGGGTGCCCCAACTCTTTCCTTCTCGTTCATGCCTTGGCTCAGCGCTACTTCTTGTGCTTGCGGCGAGTCAGCCAGCTCTCTACGCGCTGCTGCGTGTAGTAGATGTTCTGGAACGCGGCCGCCCAGAACCGCTTGCCGGGCAGCCCATAGAACGGGTTGCGCCAGCGCAGCAGCAAGCCCCAGTCCAGGCTGTCGGGATCGTCGATGTAGTCCTTGATCGGACGCACGATCGACAGGCCCGGTACCTTCTGGTACATGCCGACCTGGGGGTCCAGCCACCTGCCGTCGGCGTCGCGAGCCTGGATGTACTCCTCCACCGACATCGAGTCGGCATAGAGGTGGTACTGAGGCAGTCGCTCACCGAAGGTGTAGTACTTCACACCCGAGCGGATAGCGAACTGGCCCTGGCCGACTGCCAGCGCATCGACCGTACCGGAAGGGGCATCCTTGGAGGAGACCGTCAGGTCCACCCCGAAGGCCACCTTGCCTTTCGGATCGTGGGTGGTACACCAGCCATCAGCCGTGGTCTCGTACCACGACATGGGGTGTTCGAAGTCGTAGCCCGGGAGCAGGATGCACGTCGCCATCCCCACCACCTTGCCATCGACCTCAGCGACCACCACACCATCAGGGTTGAGCTCCATGCGCTTGCGCACCTGGTCCTCAGCCACCGACAGCTGTTCGGGCCACACTTCCTCGACGATCTCGAGGTAGCGTGGGATGTCAAATTCCCTTGCGGGACGGATCTTGATCATGACGCCACCTCCTGGCGAGTCTGGTTGATCTTGGCTTGGATTGGGGCACGAATGCCGATGCTAGCGACAACGTCGACCAGCGGAAGCACAGCGATTCCCCAAGCCGTGTATGGAAGCAAGACCACAATCCCCACTGCGGGGATCAGGCCGGTGCCGACGGCGCCGATCCAGTTGAGCGTGAAGCCCACCCGGAACATGCGACTGTCGGCGATGCTGTGCAGAAGCTCCGTCGTCTTGGCACGAATCCCCCACAAGGCACGAACCCAGTTGATTGGGTTTGCACCTGCACCTGCGAAGATGTGACGGCCGAGCGATCCAGCGATCAGGATGAGACCAGAGGTGAAGAACACCTCGTTGATCAACATCAGACCACCGAAGAACGCGACCTGGCCAACCTTCTCTTTGACTTCAGCAAGGCTGTCCCAGCGCACCGCCGTCCACACCACTGAGGTGAGAACGATGATTGCGATAGCCCAGCGCTTGATCCTGCGAGCAGCCGATGGCTTCGGCTTGTTGTTTGCCATGGTTTGCTCCCTTCGAGCGAGTAGTGATTGGAAAGAGCTTTGGTTCTCGATAGGAACCGAGAACATGTTTAATACAATACCATAAAAA
This sequence comes from uncultured Candidatus Saccharibacteria bacterium, assembly GCA_964637185.1. Classification (GTDB taxonomy): domain Bacteria; phylum Patescibacteriota; class Saccharimonadia; order CAILAD01; family BJGX01; genus CAZSVP01. Next base: position 3,204 of record CAZWVB010000025.1, read on the forward strand.
TACTTGTTTGTAAAGATCTTTTATAGGTATATATTGACTTACTATCTGATATATTATATAATCTGGTCACTCTAGTTCTTCGACACTGACTATAGGAGGCCAACAGATGGGCAACAGATATATGTTCGTCCCCAGGCAAGCCTGGATCAGGGCCTTCCGGCCCAAAGGAGGCAATGCCTCGGAGAAGATCGCTGGGCTGCGGATCGGGTTCGTGGCTGCTACGGCGGGACTCATCATGATGTTCTGGGCAATCAACCAGGAGTCTACGGTGGGAACGGCCCGCTACTACCAGGCCAACACCTATGATCTGGTAGCCACCCAGCATGGCAGTACTTCGCAGGGCGAGAGCTCATCAGTACCCCCGCAGCTGATGCGGGAGCTCGAAGCCACACCAGGTGTTCGCGCAGATGGCATGATGTACTACTGGGGTCGTATCCAAGGTCGAGACGTGCTGTACGGCATGTACCGGCCCGGGGGATCCAATGCTCCGCCGCTGGCCAAGGGTCGAGACATCGCTTCCGATCAGGAGGCCACGATCGATGACAGCCTGGCTGACATCCTCGGCATCCACATCGGTGACAGCTTCGATCTGGTAGACCAGCGTTTCACGATCGTCGGAACCACCCTTGAGACAGGGAGCTACGGCAAGGAGTTGTTGTTCATCAGCCCGCAGGCCATGTTCAACCTGTATGGTGGCGCCGAGGTATACAACACCATCGCCATCAAGTTCGCTCCTGGCACCACCAAGCTGCCAGACGATCTGGTGGCTAGGTGGGCTGGCAAGGTGGACTTCATCACACGGCAGGCCTACATCGATGGCAACATCGGCTACTGGGCCAGCAGCATCACACCGCTAATCGCCATCATCATCGCGGTGCTCACGGCGCTCGCCCTACCAACTCTGCTGGTAATCCTGATCAAGCAGATCAGCCTGCAGCTACCCACACTCGGTATCATGCGAGCCGTGGGAGCCAGCCGAAGGCAGATCGGCGCCATCGAGGCGCTTACCATGGCTTATCTGGGGGTTGCTGGGTTCGTACTGGGCATACCGCTCGGTTATCTGTTGATTCAGCTCACCAACCTGGTCACACCAGGTTTCCACGCCACCCTCGGCGCGGATGGCGTACTGATGAGTGCAGCTGCCGTGTTGATGGTCTGCCTGATCGCTGTAGCAGTAGGCTGGTACAAGGCCGGCAAAGCCACACCGATGGCGCTAATCCGCGCCTAGTGCAGCCAAATCAGTAGGAGATCTAGAGAAAAGCTCCGGGTACACCACTCGGAGCTTTTCTCGTA
>CAZWVB010000026.1:0-3851 GCA_964637185.1 uncultured Candidatus Saccharibacteria bacterium
GAGTTCTTCTACTTCAGCTTCAAGCTTTTGTATGCGTGTCTCGTGATCATCTACTACCCCACTTAGTCTCTTTAGATCGTCAGTGATGCTAGTTAGTTGTAATCCCTGTTCACTCAGCTGTTTGTTGGTATCATCAAGCTTACCATTTTGTTCTTGAACAGCTTTTGTAATCAGGGCGGTAACCATGTCGTAGTTGAAGCCTTCGATCTTACCATCACGGTAGAAGACTAGACGGTCATCGATCTTGGCAGCTTCTTCAGCGACAAAACCAATAGCAGCCCGATTATCATCATTGTAGTTGAAGCTAACAGCGCGCAGTTTCATGAGATCGTCAAGACCTAGGCTAAGATCTTCAATGTTGTGTTTGTAGCGCCCAGACGAAACATTGCAGACGCCAGCTTGCTTGACTAGAATGCCGCTGGCATCGATACAAACATACTGACTAGAGGCTCCACCACTGGTGACATTGTTGATATCGACAGTACCGCCAGCGATAGCAAAGGTATTGTTATTGGTGACCGTATAAGGGCCACCGGTACCTAGGCCAATGCCGACTGAATTATTGCCACTTACTGTCATATCCGCACCAAATGCAGTGGAATTTGCACCAGTTATACTATTGCCAATCCCCCATGCGGTTGATGAGCCTGACGCAAATCCTACAGGAGTAAGAATAGAGTTATTGGCGCCCCAGGCTACGTTGCCAGAGCCCTTAACTGTATTCTGAAATCCAAATGCAGTATTAAATTCACCATCAGCACTGTTCGTAGAGCCAAAGACAGTAGTAGAATTACCAGCACCATTGTTGCCATACCCCCACACCGTCACATCGAGATTATTAATTGGTATTACTAAAGAAGAGGCAATTATGTTATTACGAAAGCCCCATACCATTCCGTGCTCGTGATCAGTTATAGTATTTTCTTGCCCTGAAACCGAAGATATTATTGAGTTATCAATTGTATTGGCTGCCCCAAAAACAACACTTGCATTAGAAGAGTTTTGTATTACATTATTTCCACCAAAAACTGTACTTAAATAAGAATCTGTTGAATTGCTATCACCAAAAACGGTACTATACCCCGATCCTGTTTTAGCAGTATTACCATTACCAAACACTGTAGCCCCAGCAGCGCCAGTCTGAACAGTATTCAAAGATCCAAAGACGGTTGAATAATTTGACCCGACAGCTATAGTGTTCGTAGTGCCTAGTGCCACCCCTCCCGTAGAATTTACTGTTAGGTTACTGCCCACCGCCACCGATGAATTCGCATTTGCGTAGTTGTTGTAACCAAATGCCATTGCCCCATCAGCGTTAGCTTCAACACAGCCAATTGCAGCGGCGCCTTGGCCATTGGTATATGCCGATGGTGCTCCGGGCAAACAGTTACCTATACCGATCGCTAGTGAAGAAAAACCGTCTGATTTAGCCAAGCTACCAAGTGCTATGGAGTTATCGCCATTTGCTATAGCGCTACTACCACCAGCGATAGAACTAACACCATTAGCCTGTGTACTTAGACCAAACGCAGTACTATAGAAGTTGCTAGCTACAGTGCCCGACCCAAATGCAGTTGAGTCTTCTCCTGAAGCAATTGACTGATTACCAAACGCAACCGCGGCATTATTTGTAGCCTTGGTACTCTGGCCGAAAGCGGTAGAACCTGAGCCAGAGGCTAAAGAGGTATTGCCAAAGGCCACCGAGGCCAAACCGGTTGCTTGGCTATTCAGCCCAAAAGCAGTCGAGTAATCCCCGTTTGCAATAGTAAGAGAGCCAAACGATGTCGAGCCATCATTTAGTGCCTGAGTGCCGTATCCGAAGGCAGTTGAATAATGATTGGTTGCGGTTGTGCAAGCCCCAAAGACTGTTGATGCATAACCAAATGCCTTTGTATTCGGGAGTCCATAGAATCCACAATCGTGGACGATAATACCGTCTACCAAATTAGTACCAAAGGCGGTAGAATACGCACCCTCCGCTGTAGTACCAGATCCGAAGGCAGTGCTATTAGCCCCTGAAGCGGTAGTATCTGTACCAAAGGCCGTAGAAAATGCTTCTATTGCATTGGTAGCTATTCCAAAAGCGGTTGAATACTGGCCGGAGGCGTTAGAACCGAAACCAAAAGCTGTGGAGCTCTGCCCACTAGCTACAGTGTCCCGACCAAAAGCAGTTGAGTATAGCTGGCTTGCACTAGTGTTAAAACCAAAAGCCGTAGTGTATGCACCACTTGCTTGGCTATCAAACCCAAAAGCAGTTGAGAAATTACCACTAGCTACTGTTATATCACCAAATGCCGTAGAGCCTAAACCTGTAGCATTGGTTGCAACCCCAAAAGCAGTCGAGTTGGTATTGGTTGCTCTTGTAAGTTGGCCAAAAGCCGTAGAACCGGTGCCAGATGCCAAAGTATTGTCGCCAAAAGCGACTGAATAGTCACCAGTAGCTGTGGAAAATCTCCCAAAAGCGGTCGAGCTCCTGCCCTGCGCGTATGTTTGATCACCGAATGTGGTAGAGTTGATACCATCTGCGACCGTGTAATAGCCAAATGCAGTCGAAGCGTATCCATTCGCCCCACTGCCAAAGCCAAAGGCCGTAGAATTATCGCCAACAGCACCTGTTAAACGCCCAAATGCAGTCGAAGCAAAGCCGAGCGCTGATGTATTACTACCAAAAGCAATTGAATTATCACCCAAGGCAACCGTGCTACTGCCCAGGGCCACTGACAAATTACCTGACGCATTCGTATTATTACCCATTGCCAGCGCACCCTGCCCACTAGCGTAGGTACCGCTACCAAGTGCCATCGAACCAACATTGGTAGCTGTCGTACTACTGCCAATTGAGATTGATCCCAATCCGCTAGCTACCGTGTTTTGACCCACTGCTATTGAATAATCCCCAATACTACCATCATCCCATTGAGTACCTGTAACTGTACCGGCACGGAGAGCAGCTTTCTTGGGATACCACAGCATGCGAGTGCCTGCGCCTGAAGTGGTGAGGTTAGTACCAGCACCATAGGTGCCACTGGCTATGAGATTACCACCTCCACCGGTTGCATCGAGAGTGAGGTCAAAGCCGTTTTGCGGTAGTGTGGTGTTGTGTAACAGTGGATTGGTACCGAATTCTAAAGTTGATCCACTAAGCAATGTGCCATTTTGGGCAGTGACAACCCCTGCCGGCCCAGTTGCGCCAGTTGGACCAAGTGCACCTTGCAAACCAGTCGCTCCGACTGGACCAGCCGGTCCTGGTATGGGCGAGCTGATGTTTTGGGTAAGTTGTTGGGTTTGGGTAACAAACTGTTGGAGTTGGGGCGAAAGATTGGCTAGTGTAATGGTTTCGCCAGCTATCTTAGCACCTGTAATACTACCGTCGGCTAGGTTGAATTTACCGGATGAAGTGTTGCTAGATACTGGACACCAGCGATCATTGAGACCGAAGAGTCGGACATACCAGACATCAGTACATAGCCCACGCAGGATGGCTATGATGATGAGAAATAGAAAAGCCAGGCCTATTAGCAGCCATGGTAACCAATGCGAATGCTCTTCCGTGTGGTGTTGCTGTACTCTCTCAGGCATAGTTGTAAACCTGTTATGATTATTCTAGCTCAGCCAGGGGTATTTGTATAGCTACGGAGTCGTTGTCGTAGTGGCTGGAGAGTTGGATTGTTTGACTTTTTGTAGTTCTTCCTCGAGTGCTTTGATCTTGGCATCTCGCTGAACATTGGCTTTTTCAATTTCATCCACGCGCTTGGTTAGTTTGGCCAAGTCATCACCAAGACTAGTCAAAGTGATGCCTATATCACCTAGCTGTTTGTTGGTATCCGCAATATTGCCATTTTGTTGTTTTA
>CAZWVB010000027.1:0-3208 GCA_964637185.1 uncultured Candidatus Saccharibacteria bacterium
CCGTTGTAGAGCGCGGCAGCAGGATGATAGAGCGGTAGAAAGACCCGTCCCGATCGCTTGACCGGCTTGCCATGGGCTTGTGAGATACGCAGCTCCGGGAAGAACACATTCATGCTATGGCGGCCCAAAAAAATGATTAGTGTAGGATCGATGATCTTGATCTGCTTGAGCAAATATGGCAGGCAAGCTTGGATCTCCTCATTGAAAGGGTCGCGGTTGTTGGGCGGGCGGAACTTCACGATGTTGGTGATGTAGACGTCCTCGCGCTTGAGATCGATGTTAGCCAGCATTTCTTCTAAGAACTTACCGCTGGCACCGACAAATGGCCGACCCTGCTCGTCTTCGGCCTTGCCGGGTGCTTCACCAATCAGCATCAGCTCGGCATCAGGATTGCCCTCGCCCGGTACGGGGTTGAGACAGGATTTGGCGATCTCGATATCGACTGCCCTATCCATGATAGGCTGGGCAGCTTTGGCAAGTTGCTGTTGTTTGGTCTCAGTCATATTGTCCCCCCAGTGCTGTCCGCCACCAAGGCGGACAGTTGCTGGAGCCACAAGTTATTTTTGTTGGGCAGCTTTCATACTTAGATTGAGGCGTCCACGATCATCTATTTCTACCAATTTCACCTTCACATCTTGGCCTTCCTCGAGTTCATCGCTGATCTTCTCAACTCGCTCATCGCGAATTTGGCTGATATGCACTAAGCCTTCGCGGCCCGGCAATATCTCTACAAACGCACCAAAGTCCATCAATCGGACAACTTTTCCATCATAAACTTTGCCAACTTCTGGCTCTTCAACGATTGAGTTGATCCAATCAATAGCTGCCTTGCTAGCTGCTTGGTCGGCCGAGGCCACCATGACTAGACCGTCGTCGTTGATGTCGATCTCTACACCAGTCTCGGCAATGATCTTCTGAATAGTCTCGCCACCCTTACCAATAACGTCGCGGATCTTATCCGTATCAATCTGCAAAGTCGTAATGCGCGGCGCATATGGGCTCATCTCGGCCCGAGGCTCTTGTATGGTTTTGAGCATCTCGGCTAGTATCTCAGCGCGGCCTTGTTTGGCCTGCTCAAGAGCTGCGCTCATGATATCGAGCGGTATACCTTTGATCTTGATATCCATCTGCAATGCCGTGATACCATCGGCCGTACCGGCTACCTTGAAATCCATGTCGCCGGCAAAGTCCTCGGCGTCCTGCAAGTCGCTGAGTATCACATACTGCGAAGGATCGTCGTGGTTGATCATAAGCCCCATGGCAATACCACTGACCGGTTTGCTGATAGGCACACCGGCATCCATCAGGCTCATCGTACTACCGCAGACGCTAGCCATAGAGGTCGAGCCGGCGCTACTAAGCAGCTCAGACACTACTCGGATGGTATATGGAAAATCCTCTATCTTTGGCACAACCGGCAAAAGAGCTCGCTCAGCAAGATAGCCATGACCAATCTCGCGTCGGCCAGTACTGCGCATCGGCCGGGCCTCACCAGTACTGAATGGTGGGAAGTTATAGTGATGGATATAGTGACGCTCACCATCTTCTTCCATAGTATCGACCAGTTGGGCTGCCGAGGCTGAGGCTAGAGTAACGATTGAGAGTGCCTGAGTTGTACCGCGCGTGAATAGCGCCGAGCCATGAGTGCGCGGTAGCAAGCCTACTTGGCTGCTGATCGGCCGGATCTCGGTATTTTTGCGGTTGTCCGGGCGCGCCCCATCTTCCAAAATAGCGCGGCGGATCTCACGGTCGACCACCTTTTCAAAAGCCACTTCTACATCAGGGTGGCTATAGCGTTGTTTGCCATCAGGCTCTACATCTTCGGGCAATAGGCCGAATTCGGCGACTACCGCGTCGTGTAAGGTCATGATAGCTTCGTGACGTTCTTGCTTGTTGGCGCTGCGTATGGATTCGCCAAGGCGGTCTTTGAGATAATCAGACACCTTGTCATAGACTTCTTCAGCGGGAGTAAATAGCTCGACAGGCTTGGCTTCTACGCCCACCTTCTCGACCAGCTCCTGCTGGATCTTGATGGCTGGTTGCCAACTCTTCACTGCTAGCTCGAGCGCCTGAGTCATGATATCTTCGGAGATTTCACTCGCGCCGGCCTCTACCATCATGATAGCGTCAGCGGTACCAGCTACAGTGAGATTGAGTGAAGAATCTTTTTGTTCAGTCACAGTTGGATCGGCTACCAATTTACCATCGATGTAGCCGATGCGAGCAGCCGCGACCGGACCTTCAAATGGTGCACCACTGAGCATCAGTGCCGTACTAGCGGCGATGATCGATACTATATCTGGCTCGTGCTCGCTGTCGATACTGAGCACCGTCACTACAACTTGCACGTCGTTGCGGTAGCCTTTGGGGAATAGTGGTCGGATCGGCCGATCGATAAGCCGTGCTGTCAGAATAGCCTGATCACTTGGTCGACCCTCGCGTTTCATAAATCTACTGCCACTGATCTTACCAGCAGCATAGAGCCGCTCTTCATAATCAATTAGTAGGGGGAAAAAGTCAGTATCGGGCTGTGGCTTGGGTGCAACCACGGCAGTGGCAAGCACTACTGTGTCGCCGTACTGCACACGGACCGCACCATCGGCTCGAAAAGCCATGTCGCCTGTAGTCATTGTTAGTTTTTGGCCGGCTAGCTCGGTACTAACCGAAATAGTCTTGCCGCCAAATGGGTGGATTATATCCATATATGCTCCTTAATGCCTGGGTGTACATAGTGTTAGTTCTAGAGTGGGCACCTCAAATTGTTCAAAATAATTGAGCAGCTTACTCTATTACTAACTTCCCCAAGCCTATTATATTGTTTTCGATGCTAAGTATTGTGCCACAAAAACACAATGATTTGTACCCTTGGACTAAACGGTACTGTTTGAGGGAGGTTCTAGGCGCTGACAAAGCAGCGAGCGAACTGTAGTAAGCCTACAGAGAGCGAGTCTTGCATTGGCAAAGCAACGAAGAAACTCGCCAAACAGTGCCGTTTAGCGGCGTAGCTTCAACTTTTTAATGAGGGCCTGATACTTCTCAGGGCTTTTCTTATGTAGATAATCAAGCAAGCTGCGGCGCTTACTGACCATGGCCAGAAGCCCACGGCGACTGTGATTGTCCTTCTTATGAGTCTTGAGATGCTCAGTGAGCTGATTGATCTTCTCGGTAAACAAAGCTATTTGCACCTCGGTACTACCCGTGTCTTTGG
>CAZWVB010000028.1:0-2971 GCA_964637185.1 uncultured Candidatus Saccharibacteria bacterium
CTGAGGTCAACCGCGCCACCACCTATGTAATACTTGAAGAATTGATCCAAATGGGTGTGGTGAGCCAAAGTTCTGAGGGTAAAAAGACTGTGTTTGTGGCCGAAGGCGCAGAAGCTATCGACCGACATATTGAACTGGTGAAAAAGAACCTCACTGAACAACAAGCCGAGCTCAAAAATCTCAAGCCCGAGCTAGAAACAATTGCTCGTGATAGCCAAAGCACTACACCTCAAGTTTTTTTCTTCAAAGGCAAAGATGGGGTAGACCAGGTCAATAAGTACTATCGCAAGCATGCCAAGCCAAATTCCACAACTTATGTTATGTTCAATGTCGACGAGGCAGATCGGCTCGCCAAGGAAGCTGGGCAGACTAGTGTGGAGTTCCGTAAGAAGAAAAATATCGCTGTTCAGACCATGTACTACTCCGACAAAATCGAAATTAAGTCTGATTCTAAGATCAATCGACAGTCAAAAAGACTCGAATTCAAGCCCAAAGCCGACATCACCTTGCAAGAAGATTTTGCCATACTTAGCTCTTACCGTGATAGTTCACTAGTGAGCATGGTATTGGAAAGCAAGGACATCGTAGAAGCACTGCGTCAAGTATTTGAGATGGCTTGGCAAGACAAATCGCGCAATTCAAATAAGTAAATACTCTTACTACATAGAACTCAAAAAATACAAAAACCGCCCTGTTGTAGGGCGGTTTTTGGTAATAATTCAGGGGGCCCGACTACGCCTCCACGCAGTCGGGTTAGGTATCTTGAAAGAGTTGATACAGATGATACATGACGGGCTGCCACGTACATCTGTGTAATTGTAACGAGGCGGTAAATTCACGCCTAAGATCTATGGCGGGATGTACTAACTTTTGCGTTATCCCTATCTAAATTGCCCAAAAATAGTCTGCTGCGACGCAACCGCGCAGGATAGGGCTGTAACATGTATAGCCGACCTGAAAAATATCATCAGGTGGCGTATCTAGCAAAGTTCGTAGGAGCTCGAAGCTCAAAATGCGACTTTGCAGTAAATAGCAGCACGATTTAGTGTCATCGGCCGTTATTCACGGGGATCCCCTCTCAAGTACCAACCTCGAATCAGGGTGACTCGAAGTCGGCCTAAGCTTAACAGCTAGCTATTGTTTTGTCAAGCTATATTGACAAAAAGAAGAGCCCAGAGAAAGGCTCTTCTCCAGACTCGCGTTAGTCACTGGGATTCTGGCCATAAGCGCGCAAGATGTTATTGAAATCTTGCTTGGCGCTTCTACATCCCTCGTAGTATTCATCTTCGCTGATACTGCCGGCTTGCCAACTGGCTGCATAGTTGTTGCAGACCTGGCAGTAGTGCCGATAGTGTTCATCGATCTTGGCTGCACGTTCGGCTATCTGCTCAGATGGCGAGCTGACTCCCGGTATCGGTTTGAAAAGCCAGTAGCATAGTAGCGCTACGACTAGCAAGATGCCTACTGTCCAGCCAATCGCTCCCAGTACATCACCAAGCGTTTGATCTTGGTAATTGCCTGGTGATCCTAGATAGTCTGCTGCTATTAGCATTTTGCTGCTCCCTTTGCATGTGTGTTTGGCTATGACAGGAGCCCCGAAATTTCTCTCAGGGCTCCGTGTGACAGATTGGGTGTCCGCCTGACTGTCGGACAAGCGCTATGGAACTACCCCCATAGTATTACAGGCATTTTTCAAGAGTGCCGTGCTCTTAGCAACCGTGTGTCTTCCTCTCCAGATCGTCAAATGCTTGGTTGCAGTTGGCCTTGGACCGTTCGAGCAGGAAGGTGTAGCGCTGATGGTCGATCATGCCGGTTTGGTACTGATTCACCAGATCAGCAACCTCATCCGCATAGTACTTCTCGATGGCAGCGGCTTCGTCTTCGATGCTCTGTGCTAGTGCCTTGTTGGCTTGGTACTTGCCGACCACGTGGCCGGCGGCTTTGCCTGCGACATATCCAAATGTACTAAGCATGACTATTCTCCTGTATGGTCGTGGGGGAATGTGGTTTTTGGTGTGAGCCCTGAGATTTGTGGTCTCAGGGCTCACAGGCGATTGCCAAGAGGTAGATTTGGCTGGGGCGGAGAAGCTACTTCTTCTTTTTGCCCCAATTGCCATCCGCTTCCTTCTTGGGCTTTGGTTTGCTCTTGGTCATCGGTGACTCCTTGTTGTTGGAGTTGGGTATTGACCGCGCCCCAACAAGCGCGCTGCGGTGCTACCCCGCAGGATTACAGGCGGTTTTACCAGATGCCGTGCTGGTGAAGCGCGAATTACCGGTTGGATTCTTTCAAGTCCTGGGCATCCTTCTTGGCAGCTTCCGCTGCCCGCTTGGCTGCCTCCAGGCTCACGCTGTTCTTATCGGCCGAGGCCGGGGGGAGTGGCACTATTCCTCCTCTCTCTGTGCTTCTGACTGCTCGCCACTGGTGCTCGGCAGACGACTAGTCAGCTGAGATATGGGCTGCGATTGCAGTTGTGGTATGTCAAGGATTGGATCGCCCCAACGAACTTGATGGCCATAGGGAGGCTCGATCAAGCCGGGGCGTTCCATGGCTGATCGTCGAGGCAGCGACATCATTTGCCGCGCTTCGGCTCGGGTTGCGAGGGAGGCGGCTGCGGGTTGTAGACCGTAGTGCCTGGATTGTCGCGTTTGCCACCACTGGTCTTGGTATCTTGGTGGGTCACGATGACTCCTTTGTCAATATGCGTCAGCACTTACTGACAATTATATAGTAGGTCAGATATAATATGTTGTCAATATGTTTCGACAAAATAGTATAATAAACTTTCAAAATCACTTAATAAACAGATTGTAGGATTATATGAACCGGCCCTAAGGTATGTTAGCCAAAGACAACAAAAATAACTCCAGGCCGAGTGATCGATTTGTATTTTCTTAATTATCCTGGTATGATATGCCAACTTCTCGGTACCTTGATTTGTACAAAGCTGCGGGGTGGTATTGCTGCCACAGC
>CAZWVB010000029.1:0-1195 GCA_964637185.1 uncultured Candidatus Saccharibacteria bacterium
CCCATTTGGATCAATTCTTCAAGTATTACATAGGTGGTGGCGCGGTTGACCTCAGCTTGCTGAGATATCTTCTGGGCCGAGCTCGGGCCCAAAAAAAGCGCCGCCACATAAACCTTGGCTTGCTTGTCTGTGAGGCCGATAGCTTGGAGCTTGGCGGCTAGTTCTAATATCTGCATATCGTGCTTATACTAACAGACATGTCAAAACTTTTCAACATAATAATAACGAGCGATGCCGGCGAACCCCTAGGGGCTCGCCGGCACTCGCCGCTGGGAACGCGGCTCGAATGTGCCAGGCTGGTATTGGGCCTGGTCTTGTGTGCTGGTGAGGCGTCGGCGTTGCAAGCACCTACTTACCATTATCCCCTTGAGGCACCCAGTGCGCCTGTGGATCGCCGAAGCGTTCCTGGGCAGATCGTTGGACTACAGATCTGCCGGCGATGCGCGAACACGGACCATGCGGTCTCCTCCTGGTCGTAGGCTCGTCGGCGGACGCTCAGCTGGCGACGCTCCCGATGCAGCTCTTCTCGATGGCTGCGGCGGTGGGAGCGACGATGTCGATGATGGTGGTGGATCCACGGATGGCGACCATGGACACCTCCTCTTTTGTCGTCGGTGCGGGCCTGCTGCAATTCTTTGATTGCTCCCGGCTAGGTCTGCGGGTTACACAGCAGGCAGCTTTTTGTGAACTACGCCCAGAAGTAGGTTTTGTGATCAACTAGGCCCGAAGAGGCCCCACTACTTTGTACTAACTGGACTCACCAAAGCTTAGCAACATTGTAGTCCTACAAAAGCCATATTGCAAACCATTTACAGATGAGCCCAGGTATGTTACAATACTCGCTATCAAGTTAAAAAATAAGTGAGATATCTTAAATGCCCGTAATCAAATCTGCTATCAAGCGCAACCGCCAAGCCATCAAAAATCGCGCTTACAATCAAAACGTTAAGACCGCTGTACACAAGAAGACCAAAGCTGTAACCGATGCTATAGCTGCTGGTACCATCAAGACCGATGCCGAGCTTGTGGCAGCTGTATCTGAAATAGACCGCGCTGTGCGCAAAGGCGTACTCAACAAGTCGACAGCAGCTCGCCGCAAATCACGCCTTACTCTAGCCTACAACAAAGCTGCTGCACAAGCTTACGGCACCGCCAAAGCATCAGCCAAGAAACCAGCCACAAAAAAACCTGCCGC
>CAZWVB010000029.1:1295-2938 GCA_964637185.1 uncultured Candidatus Saccharibacteria bacterium
CTTACGGCACCGCCAAAGCATCAGCCAAGAAACCAGCCACAAAAAAACCTGCCGCTAAAACTACTGCAAAGAAATAGCTCACCTCAATAACCACCTCAACAGGTGGTTTTTTGTTACGCAAAATCAAGAAGAGGCCCGAGAAGGACTTCTTCTCGAACCTCAGGATGGTCACTCCGCAAGCGGTAGGTCATCATCTTCGGTGCTGCGCGCGTACTCGATGGCTTCGGCATCAGTGAGGCCATGGGATCGAGCCGCATAGGCCTGCTCCACCAAGCGCTTGGCTCGCTGTAGGGCATGCTCGCCCTCGATCCATTCGCTGTCAGGCAACAAGAAGCCTCGCGGGGTCATAGGAAAGTAGCGAGCCAGAATTGGCGATGGCTTCGTGCGAGCGAAGGTCTCTACGACGCAGCCGTCATGCTGTTCTCCAGGTGCGGCATCAGCTCGGTAGTTGAGCAGGTGCATCTGGTAGCTATGAGGTTCATCAGCTTGGTACTTCTTGGTCCATCCGCTCATGCTCACCTCCAAAAGTGAATTGCGCGGCAGGTAGATAACCAGACCATCATGTCAGTAAATCCCGTGACATACAAGCATAGCCAAATAGAAGAAGGACCCGGAGGCCCTCCCCCGAGTCCTGGCCTTGGCCAGCAGCCAAAAAGGATAGTCAGTCATGTGAACGAGCCCAATCCTGCAGCATGTTACGTGCCTCAGTGAGAGTCGTCAGACCATCGTTGAGCTGAACAGCAACATCTGGAGCACCTACGAACACATCGTAGTACCCAGGCTCGATCTCAACTATCCAGCCCATCTGTCGGCCATCGTAGGACATCCGAAAGCCGTGCGCATGACCTTGATCGTCAAACCGTTCACCCATCCAGCTGTACATTTCAGCCTCCCCGGCGTGAGTGTTTGTTGGCCAAATACTCCTCCACTAACTGCTTTGCCAACGCAACTTCTTGGTAATCCAGTGTATTAATAAGCCGATCTTGTGGGCAGTAGAGCTTGAGGTTGGTCACCTTGCGGCTCTTCTCCTGCACCAGTCGCGCTCGCAGCTCACCGGTTTTGTCATGACCAGAGTGAACCACGGTGACACGATTGCGCTTGGTACGCCATACCAACATGGCTCTCCTCTCTGATCCGTAGAGTTAGGTGCTGGACACAGGCCGTGTCCTATAGTTGTTATTGTACGATCTTTGCGCTAGGTTGTGACGATTTGACAACTGGTTGGTGCAAGATATTATGTATATCTATCAAGGCTTGGCGCAAAACTTGCTGCGAAGCAAGACCTCTCGATTTGATTGAATAATCCGCTTGTACAATAACAGTATATGCTTGTGATAATTGTCTAGGACTAAGCTTGGACACAATGGATCGGGCCTTGTTAGCCACAAACGGCGCGACACGAAATGTCTTGGTCCAGTTGTTGCTAGACCTGGTTTGACCATCTTTGGCCAGGACCAGTGTGCGCAGTTGCCAATTGAGTAGGCCAATGATCTGCTGCTCAGTCTGAGCATCATCCAAGAGCCGTTGATATTCGGCCAGTAGCCTAGTGCGATCCGGAGCCATGAGGGCATCCAGCATCCGAAACCCGCTCGCCTCTACACTTGGAGATACTAATTGCTCTATCTGTTGTTTGGTAATTTTTT
>CAZWVB010000030.1:0-2390 GCA_964637185.1 uncultured Candidatus Saccharibacteria bacterium
CCGGAGTAGTGAACTACGCCGTTCTCAAGCGCTTTTAGTACAGCGGTCTCGGCGACGCTATCCGCAAATACAATTGGTGCGTTGACGTTAATCTTGGGGATAATTATTACATCCCCACCCTGGACAGACTCGGCTTCGACGTTGTGAGTGATTAGCTTAGTCTCAGCCTCTTGTTTGGCTTGCTGGGTCTGGGGTTGTTGTGATACCTTGCGACTACCCCAATAAAACTGCACTTGAGCGACTATAAATTGATAATTGAAGACCACGGCAAAGACTGCAAAAGCAATCAACCCAAAACGCAGATTGGCCCACTTGGAGCGACGGCGTAGCTTGTAGAGTTTGCGACGAGCCTTTTCTTGCTTACGCGGGTCTGGTTGGAGCGCACGATTGTACAACAGATTCATACGCAAACCGTTTTGTGAAGCCACTCGTTTGGTGTCATCACTCGGCTTAGGCTGCTTGGATTTATCTGTTACTGACTTGGCCATAGGGGTAATTTACATTATAATATGGTTTCGTTAGCCTAACCACATTTGACCTTGCCAGAGTGGTGGAATTGGCAGACACGCACGACTCAAAATCGTGTGGGCTTTACCGCCCGTGTGGGTTCGACTCCCACCTCTGGCACCAGCAATTATTTGTTTTTCAAAAAATCAATTATCGACTTTGCTTTTGGCTGTGATATCGACTGCAGTATCATCGCGGCCGCCTGCATATGGCGATCGGTAGGAAGATCAGTCGGCCCATGAACAGTAATAAGACAGCTCAAAAGCCCTAGGTATAGGTAGTAATGTGAGTTGGCCGATGGTAGACGAAAAATTGATAATTTCTTTGAGACTGGGTCACAAACTATTATCTGTTCACTAGCGATACAGACTGTGGGCCTTTTTAGATATATGCTTAGTTGGCATAGGTTGTGCCAATTGCTTGACGGCAATCGTACTGGCCTCATTGGGATATACAATAAATTGCCCAAGCGCACCAAACTATCGGGCGTCACTACAAAATAATGGCTGAGGTTGTTGGCTAGTTCTGGGTTGAACTTGTACAGCGCTACAAGATCTCTAGTAATAACAACCGGCTGTGGCAAAGCCAGTAATGTTTTTTCTAAGAACAACTGATAGCGGCTGGAAATATGCCCTAGGTATCCAGCCACGATAAGATTTGAGTTATTGATAAGCTCTGTTGCTTGCTCAGCCTGTTCGTATGTTATGGTATTATTTCGTTTACTTTTGATTTTGTTGAGCTCAACAAAATCAAAGCGGAGTTCATCTGCAGGCGATTGATCTGTAATGTAATTACAGCCGAGCTTGAAATATTGGATTATTTCAGCTGACTCAGCCAGTTGTTTGAGTGAGAAACTTTGTTCTGTCAGAATCCCTATTCGCCGTAATTGCCGCATATTCTGTGGCATAGCGAACAGATAATCACTTAAATCAAATTCAGGGTCGGCATGTAGTTGAAAACCATCGAACAGCTGCATACTTCTATAATACGCGATCTCGAAGCTGCGCGGGTAGTAAATCTAGCAGTAATTGGTAACGACCTGGCTCCAACACTATCTTGTTGGCATGCAAAAAACCTTTGGTGATGTTAACCACTTGGGCCGTACTTGCCTGGCGATAATTCGCTGATACTACTTGAAAATACTTTTTTAGATGAAAAGTTGCGAGCAGTTTGGGCCGTCGTACAAAAAACGTTTGATGCCGTGGGGTACTACAGTAGTTGGGTAGCAACCCAAACAACTCAGACTTTGTCGCTGCTGGTAATGTCATATCAAGCGCTCTCAAAATGGCGTGTAGTTGTTCAGCTGACTCTTCCAAAGTCAGCGAGTTTGTTTTCTCACGAAGCAATGCCAAGAAGTGCTCAGGGTAGTTTGACTGCATAATACGCGACTATATAATAAGCCCAGCTCGCTAGCAAGCACTAGCTATTTGTCAAAATCTTTTTTGAGCGTCTCCACGCGCAGCTGTGCGGTAGCCAAATACTTCTTCAGTTGATTGGCCTTGATAGTGGCGGTCTCAAACTGGTCGATCGCATTGTTTAGTGTGCTATTTTCACTTTCGAGTGATTCAACAATCTTTTCCAGCTCAGCTAGTTCAGATGCAAAGTTGTAATCAGAATTTGATTTGCGACTGGCTGTGGCCATGGTTGGTAACTCCTGTGTTTGTGGCATTGGCTTTTAACTTGGTGAGTTGTGCCGTACCTTGATGTAATTGTAGCACGACTAGACTGTTTTGTTTGATTTGGCTACTTTTGGTCACGACTGCTCCATTGACAGTAGCTATACTGTAACCACGCCGCAAAACAGCCCTGGGATCTAGTGAATTTAGACTTCTGCTGAGTGTTGTCAGCTCAAGAATTTTTTGATGTATGATTTGATCAATGCT
>CAZWVB010000031.1:0-1044 GCA_964637185.1 uncultured Candidatus Saccharibacteria bacterium
TAGCTGAGCTTTGATACCAGATGATCTACGCATCTATTATAGCATAGCTAGACCATAATTTCCAGTCTTGTCAAACTTTTGAACACATGACATCATACTAAGTATGAAGTCCTTCATAGAAGCTATAAAACTAGTCAAAGATGCCCGCTCGCGGCTAATATTGTTACTAGTAATCGGTATTGTAGGGTCTGCTGCCGTTTCATTGCGAAATTACCTTTTTGGCAGCGTTATCAACGCAGTTATTGAGGTACTCAAAAGTGCCAGCCCAAATATATCTATGGTGGTAGTACCGCTTAGTGTTTTGATTGTTGCAGGTGTATTATTTGCGATATTTGACACTGCTGATCGACACTACAGTAACCAACTCAATGTCTATCTGGAAGCTTCATTGCGCCAAAAAGCCTACCAAAAACTTGATAGCCTCTCAATTGATTTTTTTGAAACCAACAGACCTGGCGGGTTGCTTCGAAGGGTCAACAACGGCATCAACGCCATCATCAATATGATCTTCAATTTTACCTATAATTTTGTCTCACCAATAGGACTGGTAATATTTGGGGTAATCGGGCTGGCCTTCATCTCATGGTGGTTTGTAGTAATAGCCCTGTTGACCCTTGTGATAAATACTTATTTATTCTTGATCGCGGCCCGCAAAGCAGAGCCGCTCTATGATAAAAGCAACCGTATGGGGGAAGAAGCCGATGGTATCCTCAGCGAAAGCTTCAGCCATACTACTACTGTTCGTTCGCTGTCAGCTACCGAGCTATTGGGGCTCAAGTACGCCAGGCTGATTGAAAAGGCTTCGGGTGTTAAGTATCGTGAGAATAAGATATGGCGCAATTCTATTATGTTGCGCTCACTTATCAGTACATTGTCATATTCACTCGGCATTGTCTTAGCAGTCTATCTAGCTTTTAGCCATCAGATATCAATCGGCAGTGTAGTGGTAGCCAATGTATTTCTCAACCAAGTGATCGGCCAAGCTTTGGCTCTGGGGCGTTTTCTAGATACTGCACAAGGAGAAAGAATAAAGATACGAAGATT
>CAZWVB010000031.1:1054-1945 GCA_964637185.1 uncultured Candidatus Saccharibacteria bacterium
TTTGACACCAAAACAAACTTTGCTGACAGACCCGACGCCAAGGAACTAGCCGAGCCACTTTCCAAGCTAGAGTTTGATAGTGTGGGTTTTGAATACTCAGACGGCCAAAAAGGAATTGTACAAAATATTAGCCTGCGGATAGGCCAAGATACAACAATTGCCCTGGTGGGCCCTTCGGGAGTTGGTAAAAGCACCATTACCAAGCTGATATTACGCTTTTATGAGCCGACGGCAGGTGATATTTTGATCAATGGCAAGCCAGTCGCAAACTACACCCAGAATAGCCTGCGCCAACACATGGCTATAGTGATGCAAGACGTCATGCTATTCAACGCAACTATTATTGAAAATATTGGGATTGCCAAAGCCGGCTCAACTGAACAAGAGATAATAGCAGCCGCCAAAAAAGCCCATGCTGATGAGTTCATACAAGACTTGCCCAAAGGTTATAACACGCTGGTCGGTGAACGTGGCATCAAACTAAGCGGTGGGCAGCGCCAGCGCGTAGCTATCGCCCGAGCTATCTTGAAAGATCCGGATCTAATCATACTCGATGAAGCTACGAGTGCACTTGATAGTCAATCCGAGGCTCAAGTCCAAGCTGGGCTACAAGAGCTACTCAAAGGCCGTATGGCACTGATCATCGCCCACCGCCTGAGCACCGTACGGCATGCCGATGAAATACTGGTGATGGAGCGTGGCAAAGTTGTAGAGCGCGGCAATCATGCTGAGCTAATCAAAAAAGACGGCCTATACAAGCAATTGTTTGACATGCAGTCCGCCACCGGCAAGATTGAATTGTAGATCATCAATACTCAGTTCAATTTGCTTGGGCGTAAGCTGAACTCAATATTGATACAAGTGTTCTCCGGGGGCGTCCGCCGCAATGGC
>CAZWVB010000032.1:0-1877 GCA_964637185.1 uncultured Candidatus Saccharibacteria bacterium
TCCTAAACTCCGATTGTAGCATCGAAGCTTGGGAACTGCCCCGAGGCCACGGCGTTTGTGGCCTCGGGGTTGTCCCTTGCGTTGTAGCCGTCAGGGCGCGACGAGCTAGCTCATGTCTTCCAGGCCGTACTCAGGCCCGTGGCAGGGCAACGGTGGGACGGTGGCCGGCTCTGGCATGTCGTACTAGCCGTCGGTTGTCGAGCGACCCGTGAGCACCTCGATGTAGCTCGCGGCCAGATCGTGATCCTGGAGCTCCTCGCGATTGCTGACGCCGATGCCGCCGATGATGCGTGTGAAGACCGTGGCTGCTGGCTCACGAATTGGCACACCACCCGCCCAGGAGCAGAAGATCGGGTTGATCCCCAGAGCGTTGGCGATATCGAGCTCGCTCCAGCTGTCGGTGCTGGGCACCCACAATCCTTCGCTCAGCTCGTGACGGAACTCGACCGTCCGCCGCTCGAACTTGACCGCGGTGACTGCCTTGGCGTGGGCGTTTAGCACGCTCGGTGCCTTGACGCCATCCTGACGCGCGGCAAGGATCTGATCCCCAGCCGCATCGACGATGCAGACCGCCACGGGCTTGCCGCCATCCGCCGCCGCCTTGGCCAGCACGTGGGCCATGATGGCTTCGGCGTCTTCGTAGTTGATGGATGTAAGTGAAGAAATCGCCACGCGATTCCCCTCTCTCTTGTTGGGTTGCCACGAGCCATCGTGCTCGCTGTAATTCAAACTGCAAGGTACTTCTACTCGGGTTGTTACCCCAGCTCCTGGATCTTGAATCCGCTGTACAGCGGAGTTCAAAACCTGGGAGCTGCTTCGACCCGCCGAGGCGGGTCGAAGGGCTCTCTGTACCGCTACGGGTTCACCCTGCCGGGTCGCTCCGGCATGCGAAGTCCCATGTCGAGGGACTTCTGGGTGAGGCGGCCGGCCTCATCGATGAGGCCGTCGGCGACGAGCTCGGCCTTGGCGGCAGCGGTGCTCCTGGCACCACGCTCGCGGGCGGCCACCAGCATGGCGTGGTTGGAGCCTCGCGGCGTTGCTGCGAGGCCGATGTCGGCGCTGGCACCGAGGCCCTCTCTGAGCCACCACTCGTTGATGCGGACCTGATCTGGATGGGTCACGACCCACCTCCTTTGTAGGAATGCGATTGAGAGCCGCAGGGTTATCCTGCTGGCAGGCATATTACCACATAATACCTATTTTGTCAACCACATTTACCCGAGAGGGCTGGGAGCGATCATAGGGGCAATACCACCCGCAGCGGGAGTTTCATCACCTGTTGGATCAAGTTTTTGTTCGACTTGTTTGGACTCATTAGTGGCTGAATCATCTGTGGACTCAGTTTGTTCGGGTTTAGTCTCTTTGGCGTTTGATTGCGCTTTGTCATCTGATTTGGCATCGTTTTTGGGTGCAGACTCTGAGCTTGTCTTATCTTTAGAGCGAGCTAGTTTTTCAGCTATAGTTTCCGTCTTCTTATCTGAATAACTGTCTTTAGGACGAGATGGCGGGATTGAATTCTGAGGTTTGCTAGAGCCCAGTACACGCACTACCTCCTGCTGTTTGGCACCGGCGGCTACCATCTGGGCAGCCATAGTCATGGCCTTGGCAGTGGTCTGTGGGGCGGTAAAGTTGGCGGTAGCGCTCATGATACCGGTAAGGATAGCAGTAGCGACATATTCGTCGATCATGCCGCTATCAAGACTCTCAAACAGACTGATAAGCATCTCACAAACAGCCGTAGCGCTGGTATCTACCAGATTGACACTGCCATAATTCTCGTTGATGCGGTGATAATCGATATTGATCAGATGCAGACCATCGAAGATGGTTGGGTTGTCGGCCAAGATGTTATCAAGCTTGGTGATCTGAGCTACGCC
>CAZWVB010000033.1:0-1769 GCA_964637185.1 uncultured Candidatus Saccharibacteria bacterium
AATGTGAATGCTGGTAGTGGCAATATTGTAGTGACCACTCCAAACTCAACTTTCCAAACAGCTACTGCTACAGACGATCAATTACGTTTAACCCCTGCTACCGGTGGAGCAGCTCGATTTGCTGGTAATATTACTAGCTCGGACCTCACCGCCGCCCGTACTTGGACATTCCCAGATGCTAGTGGTACCGTAGCGGTTAGCGCCACTGGTCCTATCGCGCTCTCGGCTGCTGGTAATATAAGTTGTAGTACTTGTGTGGTCAGTGGTGGCACATTGTTCACACTGGCCGGAAGCGCTGGTACCCCACAGACAATCTCGCAGGGTGATACAGCTACGATAGCTGCTGGTACAGGCATTAGCACTACTGCTGGAGCTACCGACACGGTGACTGTGGGGCTTACCAACACCGCAGTCACGGCCGGCTCCTACGGCTCTGCTAGCTCAGTAGCTACCTTCACAGTTGATGCCCAAGGCCGACTGACAGCCGCTGCCAATACCGCAATTGCGATTGATGCCAGTCAAATCACATCGGGCGTACTTTCAGTAGCACGAGGAGGTACCAATAGCGGCACCATTGGCTCGGCCGGATCAATTGCTTACAGCAATGGCAGCAGCTACAACTTCAGCTCTGTGGGTACCGCCGGCCAAATCCTAACAAGTGGCGGTGCGGGTGCGCCTACTTGGACAACGCTATCTAGTGCTGCAGTGACTTCAGCTACCGGTACCGCCAACCAAGTATTGGTCAATGGCACCACCGGCGTTGCGCAGACTGGAGCGATCGTACTGACTACGCCACAAGATATCGGAACAGCTTCTAGCCCAACGTTCAACAACCTGACTTTGGGTGGAGACCTAGCAGTAAATGGTGGTGATATTACCACAACTTCTACCACATTTAATCTATTGAATACTACGGCAACTACTCTTAACTTCGGCGGCGCCGCGACTACAATGAGTATTGGCCCCGGTGGGGCTACTGCCACCACCGTTGATATTGCTGGTGGTTCGGGCGCAACTGGGTGCACTGTGCTGGGTGCTTCTGGTAACCTAACCTGTTCTGGTAGTATCACTGCTAATGGTGCAGCAGGTTTTGTTTTGAGCAATGGAGAATCAATTACAAATGGTACGAATAATGTTTTTACCTTCAATACCAACTCGGCAGGCACACCTGATACCATTTCGATCGCACCTAATACAGTAGGTGGTGCTGCATTTGGTGGCACTATCACAAGTGCTGATTTAACAGCAGCCCGTACTTGGACATTCCCAGATGCTAGCGGTACTGTTCTACTTAGCACCTCAGCTTGCATTGCAACTTCAACCTTTGCTTGTGATGGAGGCAATACACTAGGATCATCTCTTGATCTGGGGACAACTGACGCCAACACACTTACTCTACTCACTGGTGGGGCTACACGATTTACTGTTGCTGCTGCCTCTGCTACCTTGACTGGTAACGGCGCAACTACGCTTACAAGTTCTGGTACTATGACGCTTAACTCAGCCGCCGCTAGCGCTTTGACCATAGATAGTGGCACGACTGGTGCAATCAACATCGGTACGGGTGCCAATGCTAAGACTATTACGATTGGTAATGCTACAGGTGCTACCACTATAGACTTTATCGCTGGCACTGGCGGAATAGTAACTACTGGTATTGCTGCTACCGCCCCAATCAATCTCACTACCGGCACAACGGGTGCACTTACGCTTGATTCCGGCACGACAGGCGCAATCAATATTGGCACCAATGCCAATGCCAAGACTTT
>CAZWVB010000034.1:0-1746 GCA_964637185.1 uncultured Candidatus Saccharibacteria bacterium
ACAGATGTAATTTATCCCACCAAGACGTTGGGAAAAATCAAAAAAGGCTATGGTAATAACCCAACCAAGAAATTTGAAGGCGCGCGTAAGGCCAATATCATTGGGACTTATCTTCATGGCTCGCTATTACCCAAAAACCCACGACTTGCCGACTGGTTGCTACAAAAAGCACTTGATCATGCCCAGATCGAGCTGGCCCTCAACCCAATCGATGACTGGCTAGAGTCAGAGGCGCATGATTTTGCTCTAAGACTCAAGCCATAAATATTGGCATAAGTCTATGGTACAGCGTCAAGCTATGTATTATAATCAGATGTGAATTAGCCAAGTACTGATTAATTGTACGGGCGGGGGAGCAAAACTGTGATCGAGCAATTGTTTGGATCAAAAACACGTGTCAAACTGCTAACTTTGTTTTATAACAATCCTGAGCGACCTTTTTACGTGCGTGAGATAACGCGCAAGATAGAGGAGCAGATCAATTCAGTCCGTCGAGAGCTGCAAAACCTGCTAAATATAGGTATAGTGCGATCTGTCAGTCAGGGCAATAGGCTTTATTACGAGGTTAATCCAAAATACAAGTTTTATGATGAATTCCAGTCGATATTTACTCGCATCCCAGCCAAAAATAGCAAGGAGATCAAACAAAACAAGGAAGACAACCAAATACTCGAGCGCATCCAGGCAGCTGGCAATGTCAAAATGGTTTTTCTCAGTGGTGCGTTTGTGCGTGGCAGTGATCAGATGATTGACATCTTCATAGTAGGTGATGTCAACAAGACTAAGCTCGCACAGACCATGTCTGAGATGGAAATCAGTATGAACCGCGAGCTCAACTACACAGCGATGCGGCTTGAAGATTTTGACTATCGTCGCAATCTCAACGATCGATTCTTAACCGACATACTAGATGCTAAGAAAGTGGTACTACTAGACCAGATTGGCTTGTTTGGTGTTGACCCTAAAAACACCGATGGTGTGGTTGAGGTGGAGGTGGAGTCAGATGCAACCAAGGTACCAGTGATAGGTGGCACAACAGAATAACATGAAGACTCAGAGACATGTTGTAGTAATATCACCTTTGACATTTGTCTATCTTCTGCTTGCTATACTCTTGGTATGGGTGGTGATTCAGACCTCCGGTATACTATTCTCAGTTTTTGCAGCAGCAATATTCGCGGTAGCACTCAATCACAGTGTCAATTTTATAGAGCGCAAGCTGCGTATACGCAGGGGGTTGGCAGTATTTATTATCATGCTGTTATTCTTAGCTTTCGTTGCTGGGACTATAGCCTTGCTTGTTCCAGCAGTCGCTTCTCAGATCAACACCTTGATACGTGATTGGCCACATTTCCAGAAATCTGTCCAGGAATCGTTGAGCAATCAGCCGGCACTACTCAATGCCTACAATTACACTGTTAAAAGCATAAGCAATAACTGGGGGGATTATAGTAATAAGATCATACCTTATGTCGCTGGTATATTTGGCAGTTTGCTCAATGTTTTTACTTTCTTTATTTTGCTGATATACCTACTTATTAGCGGTAAGAAATTTCTAGTGGAGGTTGCCAATTTACTGCCCAATGCCCAAGCTCGTAAGAGATTCTTGAGCGTGTCACAAGAAGTCTCTGACAAGCTTGGCTATTGGCTACGAGGTCAGGTAGTACTATGTATTATTATTGGTGTTTTGGCATTCATACTGTTGACGATATTGCGTGTACCGTTCGCATTGACTCTAGCTATCGT